>NZ_QUZU01000018.1 GCF_004682055.1 Pseudomonas kairouanensis
TATACCCATGCATTCACTGCATCAAACCCAGTCCCCAAATGCACTTGCCAGCCACCCACCCGAACGGCGAAAAAACCCGCCTGTCCTCCGTTCGGTGAAGCCCCATGTCCCACCCCCAACCCGTTCGCAATGTGCTGTACATCATGTGCGACCAACTGCGCCGCGATTACCTGTCGTGCTACGGCCATGCCCACTTGCACACGCCGAATATCGACCGGCTCGCCGCCGCTGGCGTGCGTTTCAGCCGCGCCTACACCCAAGGCACCATTTGCGGGCCGTCACGCATGTCAGCCTATACCGGCCGCTATGTCAGCAGCCACCAGGTAGCGTGGAACGGCGTGCCGTTGCCCCTGGAAGAACTGACCATCGGCGACTACCTGCGCCCCCACGGCATCCGCACCGCGCTGGTGGGCAAGACCCACGCCACGCCCAACCTGGAAGCCTTGCAGCGCCTGAATATCGACCCGGACAGCGACCAGGCCGAGCCGTTGAACGAGGTCGGCTTTGACGCGTATTTGCGCCACGACGGCATCTACCCCGACAGCCCGCTGTTCGACGATAAACGCGAGTCCGCGCCCTACACCCATTACCTGCGAGGCCTGGGTTACAACGGCACCAACCCTTGGCACGACTGGGCCAACGCCGCCGCAGGTGAAAACGGCGAGATCCTCAGCGGCTGGCATATGCGCAACGCCGGGCTGCCCGCGCGGGTGGCCGAGGAACATTCAGAAACCGTCTACACCACCGACCGCGCCATCGATTTTATCCATGCCCAAGGCGAGCAACCGTGGTGCCTGCACTTGTCGTATATCAAGCCGCACTGGCCCTATATCGCGCCTGCGCCGTACCACGCGTTGTATGGCGCCGAGCACATCCAGGCGCCCATCCAGCCGGAGCACACCAGTGATCACCCGGTGTACCAGGCGTTTCGCCAACACCAGGAGAGCCTGAATTTTTCCCGGGATGAGGTGCGGCTCACGGTGATCCCCACCTACATGGGCCTGATCAAACAGGTCGATGACCAGTTGGGTCGGCTGTTCGATTTTCTGCAAAGCAATGGGCGCTGGGATGACACGCTGATTGTGTTCACCAGCGACCATGGTGACTTCCTGGGCGATCACTTCCTCGGTGAAAAAGAATTTTTGCTGGAGCCGGCAGTCGGCGTGCCGTTGATCGTGCGTGACCCGCGTGCCAGCGCCGATATCACAAGGGGTTCGGTGGATGAGCGCCTGGCACAAACCATCGATGCACTGCCGACCTTTCTCGACGCTCTGGGCCTGCCCGCCGCCGACCATCGCCTGGAAGGCCGTTCGCTGATCCCGCTGCTGCAGGGCCAGGACACCGCCTGGCGCAGCTACGCCATCGCCGAATACGACTACGCCTTCCAGGCCCCGGCCCGCGAGCGCCTGGCCCAACCCATCGACCGTTGCCGCATGACCATGGTGCGCAGTGAGCGCTGGAAGTATTTGGCGTATGACGGCTTTCGCCCACAGTTGTTTGACCTGGAAAACGACCCGCAGGAACGGCACGACCTGGGGGAAGACCCGGCGTATGCCGGCGTGCGCGAGACCCACTTGGGCTATCTGTTCGACTGGTTGCGCGGCCTGAAGCGACGCACCACCATCAGCCACCCAGAGATCGATCTGCGTGGCCAACGGTTTCGTTACGGTGAGCCGGAGGCAGAAAAGGTGGTGCAGATCGGCGTTTGGTAGGACAACACAAAACCCATGTGGGAGGGGCTTGCCCCCTCCCACATTTGGATGTGTATCGGCTTAGAGGCCCTTGGTGGTCTGGCTACGCTGCCCTTGCACGCCCACCGGCACATCGCCCTTGAGAGTCACCCGGCGCACGATGCGCTCCTGGGTGCCGTAGTCATCCACCGCGTAATGCTGAGTGGCGCGGTTGTCCCAGATTGCCACGTCGCCAGTGTTCCAGCGCCAGCGCACGGTGTTTTCCAGGCGGGTGACGTAGCTTTGCAGCAGGTTGAACAGCTGCGTCGAGTCGGCCTGGGAGTAGCCTTTGAGGCGCTTGACGAAGTGCCCCAGCAACAAGGTTTTCTCGCCGCTGACCGGATGCACGCGTACCACCGGATGCTCGGTTTCGTAGACGGTGGAGGTGAACACCTTGCGGTACGCCTCCAGCTTCTCGGCCGACACATCGGGCTTGATGGCGGCGTAGTCGTATTCGTTGCTGTGCACGGCCCACAGGCTGTCTGCCAGGGCGCGCAGCGGGGCGCTGAGGTCGTTGTAGGCACTGGAGGTGTTGGCCCACACGGTGTCGCCACCAGACTTGGGCGCCAGCACCGAGCGCAGGATCGAGGCCTTGGGGTAGGCATCCACGAAGGTCACATCGGTGTGCCACGAATTGGCGCGCTGGCCACGGCCGCCGTCCAGCTCCATCAAAAAGCGCGTGCCGTCACGCACCGGCACGGTGGGGTGGGCAATCGGTTCGCCGAGCAGGTGGGCAAAGGCTTCCTGGCTCTGGTCGTCGAGGTGGGTCTGCTCGCGAAAGAAGATCACCTTGTACTGCACCAGCGCCTGCTGGATGGCCTCGACAGTGGCGGCATCCAGTTCACCGGACAATTGAATGCCCCGGATCTCGGCGCCGATGCGCCCGCCAATGGGGTGGATGTCCAGCGCCTGGGCGATGGGTTGAACAGCTAATGCGGCATTGCTCATTGTGATGACCCTCATGTGCCTGATGGTGGGGACGCTTTCCAGCAACGCTCTATTCATATGCATTTTAGGTCTAGCAAATGAATCAATGCTTCGTTGACGGAATAAGAGCTTGCATTTAAAACCTCAGCTCCCTCGGTCGCAAATGCCTTCGACCTATTTTTAAGATGCCGGGAAAGCATATGGATCTTCGCCAACTGCGCTACTTCATCGCCCTCAACGAACACCGCAGTTTTGTCCGCGCAGCGGACGCCATGGGCATCACCCAACCGGCCTTCAGCCGCAGTATCCAGGGGCTTGAGCAGGAGTTCGGCTGCGTGTTGGTGGACCGGGCCAACAAAGACCTGCGCCCGACCCCCGAAGGCCAAGTGGTGCTGCAACATGCCCTGAGCCTGGTGCACGGCGCGGCCTTGTTGAGCAGTGAAGTCACCCGCATGACCAAGCTCGACGCCGGCGACCTGCGCTTCGGCACCGGCCCCGCGCCCGCGGTGAAACTGGTGCCCGATGCGGTGGCGCGTTTTATCACCGCCCACCCGAAGATCCGCACCAGTTTCCAGGTGGACAACTGGGAAAAACTCAGCCGTGCGCTGAGCCGTGAAGAGATCGAATTTTTTATCGCCGACATCCGCCAGTTCGAAAACGACCCGAACTTCCAGACCCGCGCGTTGAGCCCCAAGCGAGGCGTGTTTTTCTGCCGCCCAGGGCACCCGCTGCTGGCCAAGGACAGCCTGTCGACCAACGACATGTTCGACTACCCGCTGGCCTCGCCGCTGATCTCCCAGGGCATTCGCAAATTGCTGGCGAACCTCAGCGGGCGCATGGACTTTTCGCCGAGTATCCAGACCGAGCACTTCCCGGCGCTGGTGAAGATCGTGTTGCAGTCCAATGCCATCGGCGTGGGCACCGAGGAAGCCTTTGCCGATGACATCGCCCAGGGCACGCTGGTGCTGCTGCACTGGCGCAACCTGCCGCAGAACATGGAAACCATGAGCGCGCGGTGCGGGGTGGTCAGCCGCACCGGCTCGCGCCTGTCGCCAGCGGCCAAGGCGATGATCGAGACGTTGGTGGAGGTGGACAGGCAGCAAGTGAGTGTGGCGGTCTGAAAGACCTCATTGGGGGCAACCCCCTCCCACATTTGAAATGCATTCCATTGTGGGAGGGGCGGTGCGACGATTCGACTGCCCCCGATAGCAATAGCCCAGACACCAAAGAACCTAAAGCCCCGCCGCTTGCAACCCAGGCACCACCCACTCACTGACCTTGAACGGCTTGCGAATCAGCCGCTCCTTGGCGGCCAGGTCCACCGAGTCCTGCAATTTGCCCAGGAACTCCGGGTCGAGGGTGGAAGGGAACAGTTCGCTGAGCTTCTCGTTTTTCAGGTCGTTGCCGAGGATCACCGGCGGGTAACTGGCCAGCCCCGACACCAGATCAATGTAGGCCTGCTTGTTGTTGTCATCGGTCAACCACTGCACCGCCTGCTGCTGGGCCTTGAGCACTTGGGCGATGACTTCGGGGTGTGCATCGACGAACTTGCCGCTGCCCACCAACACCGCCTGGATGCTACCCGCCCCGCCGAGGTCCTTGGTGGTCAAGGGCAAGTCCGCCAGCCCCTTGGCCTGCAAGGCACTGAGGCTGGAGCTGCCCCAAGTGGCGTCGATCTGCTTGGCGGCCAGTGCGGCACTGGCGGCGCTGTAGTCCAGGTTGATGACCTTGAAGTCCTTTTCACTCAGGCCCTGGCTGGCCAGGGCGCTGTCGAACGAAAGCTGGCTGGCCGTGCCACGGAACACCGCGATGCGTTTGCCCTTGAGGTCTTGCAGGGTCTTGATGCCCGAGCCCGGCACCACGCCCAGGTATTGCTTCACACCGCGCGCGGTGGCGCTGAGCAGGCGGGTATCCAGGCCATTGGCACGACCGATGATCGCGGCCAGGTCGCCCAGGTAAGCCAGGTCGACCTGGCCGTTGGCGAAGGCTTCGTTGATCACGGGGCCTGCGCCCTTGAAGTAATTCCACTGGATCTTGATGCCCTGGTCGGCGAAGGCCTTCTCGTAGATCTGCTGGGTGCGCAATACATCGGTGACACCGCCACCGCTGTGTTGGCTGCCGGCACTCAGGTCTGGCACGGCAATGCGGATTTCCTTGAGGTCAGCGGCGTGTACCAGCCCGGCCAGCGCGGTACCCGCGACCAGGGTGATCAGACGTTTGAAGGGCAGTTTCATAAGCGCAGCTCCGTGTGGGCGAGGGTCGCCTGGGGAGCCGAAAGTACGCACAACCGGCACAAAACTTTAAATACTATAAATTCACAATTTAATAGCTTTTAGGACTATGCGAGTGAAAACGCAGGCTCCAGAGCGCTATGCATGAACAGCATCGAAAATATTCTCCGAATGCATTGGATGCGTGCCGGGCAGAGGCTTTAAATGATTTTCTTATCCCCCAATCATCTTGATTGCGTTTTTGTAAGATCAAAATCACATAACGCCATCGGCGACAACGGAGGTCTTCCATGGCCCGAATCTCACTGTTGAGCCTGCCACTGGCCGCACCCAACCCAGGCGCCGTGCACCGCTGGCCGCACTTGGGCGAGCGTCTGCTGCCATGGCTGCTGCCCCTGGGGCTGTTCGCGCTGTGGTGGCTGGCCAGCCGTAATCATTGGATGAGCGAACAGATCCTGCCGCCGCCCTCCCTGGTGTGGAGCAGCGCGGTGGAACTGGCCGGTGGCGAGCTATGGAGCCACCTGGCGATCAGCTTGCAGCGCCTGTTCTGGGGGCTGCTGGCGGGCATCAGCGCCGGGGCGTTGCTGGGTGCGCTGCTGGGCTTCAGCGCCCGGGCCGAGCGCCTGGTGTTCCCCACGTTCAGCGCGCTGTCGCAAGTGCCGACCCTGGCCTGGATCCCGCTGTTCATGGTGTTTTTCGGCATTGGCGAAACCTTGAAACTGGTGGTGCTGGTCAAGGCCATCGTGGTGCCCGTTACCCTGCATACCCTGGTGGGCGTGCGCGACGCACAGCCCAACCTGCGCGAGGCCGCCCGCGTGTTGCGCCTGCCCACTCACCTGCTGATTCGTCGGCTGATCCTGCCCGCTGCGCTCCCGGCCTTCATGGCCGGGGTACGCCTGGCACTGGCAGCGGGTTGGACGTCGTTGCTGGCCGTGGAATTGCTGGCCTCCAGCGAGGGCATCGGCTACCTGATGGTATGGGCGCGACAGTTGTTCATGCTCGATATCGTCTTCGTGTGCATCGTGGTCATTGGCGTGCTGGGCGTGGTGATGGACCGCGGCATCGGTTGGCTGGACCGCAAATGGGTGCACTGGCCGCACCCGGCGACCGCGCAGATCCGTCGCGGCCCGCGTTATGAAGGCTGGCAACGCCTGCAACCCTGGCTGCTGCCGTTGCTGCTGTTGGCGCTATGGCAAGTGGCGACCCAACACGCCTGGGTGGACGCCAACATTCTGATAAGCCCGTGGGAGGTGGTGCAGACCACCGTGGCAGGCGTGCTCGACGGCAGTCTGTCCGGCGCCCTGGGCAAGAGCCTGGGACGCACCTTGGGGGGCTTGCTCCTGGGTGGCAGCCTGGGGTTTGCCATGGGCCTGTGGCTGGGCTTGTCCCACCGCAGTGAGCGGGTGCTCGGCCCGACGTTGTCGGCACTGCGCCAGATCGCAATCTTCGCCTGGGTGCCGCTGCTCACCGCCTGGTTTGGCCTGGGTGAGTTGGCCAAGTGGGTTTTTATCGGGCTCGCGGCATTCTTCCCGTTGTTTATCGCCACCCAACGCAGCGTGCTGAACCTGTCGCCCCAGCTGCGTGAGGCCGCACAGGTGCTGCGTTTGAGCCTGTTCCAACGCCTGCGCCGCCTGGTACTGCCCGGCGCGGCGGCAGGGATTTTCGCCGGCCTGCGCCTAAGCCTGATCTACGCCTGGCTGGGCACCATCGGCGCGGAATATTTCATGCCGTCCAACGGCGGCATCGGCAGCCTGATGATCGGCGCCCAACAGCTGCTGCGCATGGACCTGATCATGAGCGGCATGCTCCTGGTCGGCCTCACCGGCGCGGCCCTCAACCTTATCGGCCAGCGCATCGAAACCCGCGCCACCCGCTGGAGACACGCATGAACGCACCCCTCGTCAGCTTCAACCATGTGGGCAAGAGCTTCGATGTGGACGGCTTCGAACTGGAAGCCATCCGCGAATTCAACCTGGACATTGCCGAAGGTGAATTCGTCGCGATTGTCGGCTCCAGCGGCTGCGGAAAGTCCACGCTGTTGCGCCTGCTGATCGGGCTGGACACCCAGTTTCGCGGTGAGATCCTGGTCGACGGCAAAACCGTGAGCGGCATCGGCGGTGAGCGCGGCATCGTGTTCCAGGAGCACCGGTTGTTTCCCTGGCTGACCGTGGCTGAAAACATCGGCCTGGGCCTGGTCAACGAGCCGTTGAGCGAGGCCGAACGCAACCGGCGCATCCATGACTTTATCGAGCTGGTGGGCCTGGGCGACTTCACCCGTGCCTACCCCCATCAACTGTCCGGCGGCATGGCCCAACGGGTGGCGATTGCCCGAGGCCTGGTGGCCAGCCCGCGCATCCTGCTGTTGGACGAACCCTTCGGCGCCCTCGATGCCCTGACCCGCCAGCAGATGCAGGACGAACTGCTGGCGATTCGCGCCCGCGCCAGGATCACCACGGTGCTGGTGACCCATGATGTGGAAGAGGCGATTTTCCTCGCCGACCGCGTGGTGGTCATGGAGCCAAGGCCCGGGCGGATCAAGCAGGTGGTCGATATCGCCCTGCCCCATCCGCGCCAGCGCAGCAGCTTTGAGTTCCACCAACTGCGTGAAGAACTGCTGCACGAACTGACCAGCGATGACCATTACCAGCCGCCGCAGCGCGAACAGATCCGCGACCTGCCGCTGGCCTTTATTGCCTGCTGAAAGAGGAGTGCCTTGATGCCGCAACGTCCCAATTTTCTCGTGATACTGGCTGATGACATGGGCTTCTCCGACCTCGGTGCGTTTGGCGGCGAAATCGCCACGCCGCACCTGGACGCCCTGGCGCACAACGGCCTGCGCCTGACCGACTTCCACACCGCGCCCACCTGTTCGCCAACCCGCTCGATGCTGCTGACCGGCACCGACCACCATATCGCCGGCATCGGCACCATGGCCGAGGCGTTGACCCCGGAGCTGATCGGCAAGCCCGGCTACGAGGGCTACCTGAACGACAAGGTGGTGGCCCTGCCAGAACTGCTGCGCGAGGCCGGCTACCAGACGCTGATGAGCGGCAAATGGCACCTGGGCCTTACCGCCGAACTGGCGCCCCACGCACGGGGGTTCGAGCGCTCGTTCGCACTGTTGCCAGGCGCAGCGAACCACTACGGTTTCGAACCGACCTACGACGACACCACCCCCGGCCTGCTTAAATCCACCCCGGCGCTGTACATCGAAGACGACACCTTCGTGGAGCAGTTGCCCGAAGGTTTCTACTCGTCCGACGCGTTTGGCGACAAGCTGCTGCAGTACCTCAAGGAGCGCGACCAGGCCCGGCCGTTCTTCGCTTACCTGCCGTTTTCGGCGCCGCACTGGCCGTTGCAGGCGCCGGCCGAGATCGTCGACAAGTACCGTGGCCGCTACGACGCAGGCCCCGACGTGCTGCGCCTGGAGCGCCTGGAAAAACTCAAGGCCCTGGGCCTGATCGATGCCGATGTGCAGCCCCATCCGCTGATCGAGCTGAACACCCAGTGGGCGGCCCTGAGTGACGAACAGCGCCAGGTGTCGGCACGGGCCATGGAAGTGTATGCGGCGATGGTCGAGCGCATGGACTGGAACATCGGCCGGGTGGTGGAGTACCTGCACCAGCAGGGGCAACTGGACAACACCTTCATTGTGTTCATGTCCGATAACGGCGCCGAAGGTGCGCTGCTGGAGGCTTTCCCCAAGTTTGGCCCCGAGCTGCTGACCTACCTCAACCAGCATTACGACAACAGCCTGGAAAACATCGGGCGCGCCAACTCTTACGTCTGGTATGGGCCGTCTTGGGCTCAGGTGGCGACCGCGCCGTCACGGCTGTTCAAGGCCTTCACCACCGAGGGCGGGATTCGCGTACCGGCGCTGGTGCACTACCCTCGGCTGTCGCTCAAGGGGCGGATCAGCCATGGGTTCGGCACGGTGATGGATATCACCCCGACGCTGCTGGACCTGGCCGGCGTGCGCCACCCCGGCAAACTGTGGCGGGGCAAGCCGGTGGCGCCTTTGCGGGGCAAGTCGTGGCTGGGCTTTTTGTCGGGTGAAACCGCCCAGGTGCACGACGAGCACACCGTCACCGGCTGGGAGCTGTTCGGGCGCCGGGCGATTCGCCAGGGCCAGTGGAAAGCCGTGTACATCCCAGGCCCCGTGGGGCCGGCCACCTGGCAGCTGTATGACCTGAGCCAGGACCCCGGCGAAATCCACGACCTCGCCCTGAGCCACCCGGACAAACTGGCCACCCTGATCGGCCACTGGCAGCAATACGTGGACGAAACCGGCGTGATACTCAGCGCATCGCCGTTTCAGCCGGACTGAGCCCAGGGTTTGCGCGCGCCAGGGGCTCCAGCCGATTGGCACGCGCAAATGTGCCCAAATCATTGAACCGCACGCCCATCTCGGCCATCACTTTATGCGCCACCTTGGCCGTCATCTGCCGGATGTAGAACGGCTCCTTCACCACAAAATGGTGGATACCGTGGGTGCTGCCGAAGTTGAAGCAGAACGCCTGCAACGGCCACAGCCACCAAGGGTTCAAGACCTGGGTTTGCTGGATCACATTGCCCAGTTCCACATCGCCGTAGTAGTGCATGTTGGAGCTGACAAAGTGCAGGCAAAAGGTGCGCAGCACGTTGGGGCCGATGATCACCACGGCGGCGATGTCGATCACCTGCATCACCTGCAACGTCGTCGCCGACCAATCGATGGGCGCCCCCAGGAGGCTGGCAATGCCATTGGCCGCATGAAAGCCGAGGAACACATACCACGCACCCCAATGCAGCAGCGCCAACGGTGCGTAAACCAGCAGCGAGCGCTTGAGGATGGTCAGTTTGTGCTTCCAGGTCTTGGCCCGCAGGATGCGGATAAACGCCGACATCACGTTGTCGCCCACCATCAATAACCGCGCAAAGCCCCAGGGTTCGCCGTTAGTGATGGCTCGCTCTTCCATATCGGTCTCGGTGCCGGACACCTTGTGATGGTTCAGGTGCAGGTGGCGGCGTACCCACGGGTTGATGGTGCTGGGCCGCGCCAGCCACACCAGGCCCATCATCAGGTTGTGGGGCAGGCGTTGCTTGCGAAAGTACATGCTGTGGATCAGGTCGTGTTCCAGCTCGTGGGTCAGCGAGGCCAGGAAGGCATTGAGCAGCAGGCACGCCCACCAAGCCAGGTGACCGCTGATATAGAGCGCCGCCGAGCCGACCATGCCCACCAGGGCAAAGGCCAGGATGCCCGCGCCCAGCGCGTCCTGATGCAGCAGCCAGGGGTGCCGCTGGCGCAAGCGCATGCCCTCGGCCAGCACCACTTCACGGATTCTGGCCGAGCGCTGTTGTGCGTTCATCTGCTGGGGACTTGCAGAAGTACCGTCCATGCTTCCATCCTCTTGTGTATTGATGTGTCCATCCTGCCCCAAGCGATCTGGCAGGACGCTAGCCCCGGACGCCAACCTGTTGACCGCAAGCGCCAATCGTCATGACCGAACCCACCTCCCTCGCCAGCTGGACCCGCGCCCTGCGCAAGCAGCTCGACGCCCTGGGCCTGGACAGCGCAGCACTGTGCGCGCAAGCCGGGCTCGACCCGCAACAGATGGACGACCCCAATGCGCGCTACCCGCTGTCGGCCACCACACGTTTATGGGAACTGGCGGTGCAGGCCAGCGGCGACCCGGCGATTGGCTTGCGGGTGTCGCGCTTTGTCAGCCCCACTACCTTCCATGCGCTGGGGTATGCGCTGGTGGCCAGCGGCAGCCTGCGGGAAGTGTTCGAACGCATCGTGCGCTATCACCAAGTGGTCAGCGATGCCCTGGCCCTTGAACTCAGTGGCGACGGTGAGCGCTATCGGTTTCGCCTGCTGCAACTGCCAGGCAGCCCGGCACCCGCGCGGGAAGCCATCGATGCCTTTGCGGCGATCTATGTGCGCACTTGCCGCAACCGCCTGGGCCGGGACTACGCACCACTGGCGGTGTACCTGCGCAGGCCGGAGCCTGCCGACCCCAAGCCCTGGCACACGGTGTTTCGTGCGCCGGTGTTTTTTGGCGCCGAGGAAGACCGCCTGGAGTTCGCCGCCCACGACTTCGACAGCCACCTGGACGACGCCAACCCCGAGCTGGCCGAACACAACGAAACCGTGCTCAAGCGCACCCTCGCCCAGCTGCAACCGCTGACGTGGGAGCGCAAGGTGCGGCGGGTGATCGAAGCGCAACTGCCCGACGGCGAGCCCAGTGCTGAACGCGTCGCGCAGGCGTTGCACCTGAGTTTGCGCAGCTTGCAGCGGCATCTGGCGGATGAAGGGTGCAGGTTTGATGCGTTGCTCAATGAGTGCCGGGAGAATTTGGCGTTGTTGCACCTGCGGGACCCGCAGTGTTCATTGGCAGAGATCAGTCATTTGTTGGGGTTTGCCGATACCAGCAGTTTCAACCGCGCGTTCAAGCGGTGGACGGGGATGACGCCGGGGCAGTTTCGGGAGGGGTTGCGGTAGGAGGATTTGTGGCGGCTGGAAGGGCCTCATCGGGAGCAAGCCCCCTCCCACATTTGACTGTATTCACAAATCCAAAGGGTGACCACTGTCCAGTGTGGGAGGGGGCTTGCTCCCGATGAGGCCCTCCCCGTCACCGCCCACGCCGAAGCAGTTTCCTCACCCGCGCCATCAACGCCTTATCCTCAAACGGCTTGAGCAAATAGTCATCCACTGCATTTCCAAACCACGCAGATGGGCCATGCACTGCGCCAACTGGGGCTGGTCTTCTACTAACAACACCTGCATGCCTTACCTCGTGGTTTGATTACAACTTTGTCATCAAATTGTGCGGCTTCTGACTCCGTGCGCTGGCTAACGTGACGGCCAGCTTTATGGAGCCCTCACCATGTATCGCACTGCCCTGTTCTTGAGCCTTGCCGTGTGCACCACGGCCCAGGCTACACCGCCACTGCCGCGTCATGCCGAGCTTGATCTGCGCACCGCACGCCAACTGGCCGTTGCCAGCCTGGCCCACTGCACCGCAGCCCTGACTGTGCTCGACCGCGGCGGCAACCTGCTGCTGGGCCTGCGGGCCGATGGCGTCGGCCCGCACAACAGTGTCGCCAGCCAACGCAAGGCGTACACCGCGCTGTCGACCAAAACCCCGACCCGCTTGTTTGCCGAGCGCGCCCGCAACAACCCCGAAGCGGCCAACCTTAACAGCTTGCCCGAGTTGCTGTTGCTCGGCGGCGGCGTGCCGCTGTTTGCCGATGCCGAACTGGTCGGTGCACTGGGCATCGCCGGTGCCGGCGGCGCTGCGCAGGATGAAGCCTGTGCCGTGCAGGCAGCCGAGCAACTGGGCTTGAAGACTACCCGCTGATCCCTCCTCGAAAGGACCTCTGAATGAAAACCTTAAGCATGACCCTCGCCGCCCTCAGCCTGAGCGGCCTGTGCAACCTGGCACTGGCAGATGGCAACCCCTTGAGCGTCCACGTGCTCAACCTGGAAAACGGCCTACCGTCGGCCGGTGTGAGTGTCACCCTTGAGCAACAGGTGGGCGACCACTGGCAGTCGCTGTCTGAGGGCGTTACTAATCAGCAGGGGCGCATCGCCGAGTTGTTCCCGGCCAACCACAGCATGCAGCCGGGTGAGTATCGCGTGGTGTTCAAGACCGGCGATTACTACAAAAAAACGGGCCGCGAGACGTTCTTCCCAGAAGTGCCGGTGATTTTCCAGGTCAAGCAGGCCGACCAGCATTACCACATCCCACTGCTGCTCAGCCCGTATGGGTTTTCCACGTATCGCGGTTCGTAGTTCAACCGGCGACGCCTGCGGCCTGCCGCAGGCGTTGCAGGTCCAGCACCTCAATCGCGGCGTAACTCAAGCCGATGATGCCCTGCTGTTCCAGCGCCTTGAGCAGACTGTTGGTGGTCTGGCGCGACAGGCCCACCATCGCCGCCAGGTCTTCCTGCGGCAACTGCAGCACGCGGCGCGCCTGGGCAATTTCGCCGTAGCCTTCAGCGATCATCATCAGCCGGTGGGCCAGGCGCTGCGACGTGCTCATCAGGCTGATCTGCTCGATATTGATCAATGACAAGCGCAGCTTGTGGCTCATCAACAGCGCCATGTCCCGCCAATACACCGGGTGCTCATCCAACAGTTCAAGCATCTGCGCCTGCGGCACCTGCACCAGCGTGCAAGGCCCCATCGCCAGCGCGTCGTGGGTACGCGGCAAGCTGTCGAACAGGCAGATTTCACCGAACCAGTAGGGTGATTCGACCAGGCTCAATACCGCCTCCTTGCCCTGGGCATTCACCGCGCTGACCCGCACCGCACCTTCCAGCACGGCATACAGGCCGCAAGGCGGGTCGCCGCGCTTGAACAGGTACTCTCCAGCCGTCAGCGAGCGCAACCGCGCCGCCGCCAGCAGACTACGCTGTAGCTCAATGGGCAGGTGGCTGAACCAATGGCCGGCGACCAACCGGGCGTGCCATTTCGACGCGATCATGAGAACTCCACAGAGTGTCGCCCAGTTGACAGTTAGGCGAAGGCTGACAGGGCATGATCAAACATCCTACAGGAGGAATAACAATGAAAAGCCTCGTCGACCACCTCAGCCAATACGCCGCCTACCACCGCGACCCACGCAATATTGCCAGCCACTTTATCGGCATCCCGTTGATTGTCGTCGCGGTGGCGGTGTTGCTGTCGCGTCCCGAATGGGCGGTGGGTGGGCTGTGGATTTCACCGGCGGTATTGCTCGCGCTGTTTTCGGCGTGGTTTTACCTGCGTCTTGAACTGGCACTGGGCGCCCTGATGACGGTGTTGATGGGCCTGTCGGTATGGGCCGGGCACGTGCTGGCGGCGCAAAGCACGCTGGTGTGGCTAAGCAGCGGCGTCGGCATGTTTGTGGTGGGCTGGGTGATTCAGTTTGTGGGGCATTACTACGAAGGCAAGAAGCCCGCGTTTGTGGATGACGTGTCGGGGCTGATCGTGGGGCCGTTGTTTGTGGTGGCGGAGGTGGCGTTTTTGCTGGGGTTGCGCCATGACCTCAAGCAGCAGATTGAAGATCGGTCGGGGCCGGTGGCACGCCGCGATCTAAAGCCTAGTGAGGTCTGAATGTGGGAGGGGGCTTGCTCCCGATAGCAGTGGATCAGTCAGTACAGCTGTCACTGATAGACCGCTATCGGGAGCAAGCCCCCTCCCACATTTTGATCCCATTTCCACATTGGGTTATGGGGTAAAGTTTAGGCTTTTTGCCACACCTTGGGCTTGAAGAACAAGGTCTCGCCGCGTGCCAGGCCAGTCAGGCTGTCATGGTCTTTCACCACTTCAGCTTCAATCAGCTCGCTCTGGCCTTCCACCTTCAAGGTCACGCGGGTGGTCGCGCCCAATGGGCGAATATCACGCACTTCGGCCGCATGGTGGTCTTCCAGTTCATGGCGCGACAGCGACACTTCGTGGGGACGGAACAGCACATGGTTGTCTTCGCCCAGGTGCAGGCGGTTCGAATCACCCAGGAAGTGGTAAACAAAATCGCTGGCCGGGTTTTCGTAGACTTCACCCGGTGAGCCGATCTGCTCGATCACGCCCTTGTTCATCACCACGATACGGTCGGCGACTTCCATGGCCTCTTCCTGGTCGTGGGTCACGAACACCGAGGTGAGGTTGATGTCTTCGTGCAGGCGCGCCAGCCAGCGGCGCAGTTCTTTACGCACCTTGGCGTCGAGGGCACCGAAGGGTTCGTCCAGCAGCAGCACTTTGGGCTCTACCGCCAGGGCGCGGGCCAGGGCGATACGTTGGCGCTGACCACCGGAGAGTTGTTCCGGGTAGCGGTCCGACAGCCAATCGAGTTGCACCATGTTCAGCAGCTCATGCACTTTGCTGGCGATCTGGCTTTCATTCGGGCGCTGGTTCTTGGGCTTCATGCGCAGGCCGAAGGCGACGTTGTCGAACACGGTCATGTGGCGGAACAACGCGTAGTGCTGGAACACAAAGCCGACGTTGCGATCACGCACATCGTGGCCGGACACGTCTTCACCGTGGAACACGATGCTGCCGGCATCCGGGGTTTCCAGGCCAGCGATGATACGCAGCAAGGTGGTCTTGCCGCAGCCGGACGGGCCCAACAACGCCACCAGCTCGCCACTCTGGATATCCAGATTGATGCTGTTCAGGGCCTTGAAGGCGTTGAAGTTCTTGCTGACATTACGGACTTCGATCGACATGACTTATTCCTCACCGGCACTGTTGCGCAGGCGGTTGATACGGTTCTCGCTCCACTGCTTGAGCAGCAGGATGAAGAGCGCCAGGATCAGCAGCAGGCTGGCCACCGCAAACGCGGCAACGTGGTTGTATTCGTTATAGAGAATCTCGACGTGCAGCGGCAGGGTGTTGGTCACGCCGCGGATGTGGCCGGACACCACCGACACCGCGCCGAACTCACCCATGGCCCGCGCGGTACACAGCACCACGCCGTAGATCAGGCCCCACTTGATGTTCGGCACGGTCACATGCCAGAACATCTGCCAGCCATTGGCGCCGAGCAGCCGTGCGGCCTCTTCTTCCTGGGTGCCCTGCTCTTGCATCAGCGGGATCAGTTCACGGGCCACGAACGGCACGGTGACAAAGATGGTCGCCAGCACGATGCCGGGCAAGGCGAACACGATCTGGATGTCATGGTCCTGCAACCATGGGCCAAAAAAGCCCTGGGCGCCGAACATCAACACGTAGACCAGGCCCGCGATCACCGGCGACACCGAGAACGGCAGGTCGATCAGCGTCACCAGGATGCTTTTGCCACGGAACGAGTATTTGCTCACGCACCAGGCGGCGCTGACGCCGAACACCACGTTGAGCGGCACCGAAATTGCCACGGCAATCACCGTGAGTTTCAGCGCCGACAGCGCGTCGGGTTCGAGGATCGCAGTGAAGAACGCGCCGAGGCCGTTCTTGAGGCCCTGGGTCACCACGATCAGCAGCGGCAACAGCAGGAACAGCACGAACACCAGCCAGCCGAGGCCGATCAGGATACGTCGCGACGCAGCACTGCCACGACGGGCGGCGTTGGCCGAGGACGCGGCGGAAATAGACGATTGGGACATGTTCCGCGCCTCCTTATGGACGTTCGATGCGCCGCTGCAACAAGTTGATCAGCAGCAGCAAGACAAAGGAAACCACCAGCATCAACACACCGATGGAGGTGGCGCCGCGATAGTCGTATTGGTCGAGCTTGACCATGATCAGCAGCGGCAGGATCTCGGTTTTCATCGGCATGTTGCCGGCGATGAAAATCACCGAACCGTACTCACCCACACCACGGGCGAACGCCAGGGCGAACCCCGTCAGCCAGGCAGGCAGCAGCGCGGGCACCAGGATGTGGCGGAACACCTGCAGCGGCTTGGCGCCCAGGCAGGCGGCAGCTTCTTCGACTTCCCGGGGGATATCGGCCAGTACCGGCTGCACCGTGCGCACCACGAACGGCAGCGTGACGAAGGTCAGTGCCAGGGTGATACCCAGCGGGGTGTAGGCGATCTTGAAGCCCAGGTCAGCGGCGAACTGCCCGACAAAGCCGTTGGGCGTGTACAAGGCCGTCAGGGCGATACCGGCCACTGCGGTCGGCAGGGCGAACGGCAGGTCGATCATCGCATCGATGATCTTGCGACCGGGGAAGGTGTAGCGCACCAGCACCCAGGCCAGCAGCGTGCCGATCACGCCGTTGATCAACGCGGCGTAGAGCGCGGTGCTGAAGCTCAGCTTCAAGGCCGCCAGCACGCGCGGTGCGGAGATGATGTTCCAGAACTGATCCCAGGTGAGTTGAGCGGCGTGTACAAACATCGCCGCCAGGGGGATGAGTACGATCAGGCTGAGGTACACCACGGTGTAGCCCAGCGTCAGCCCGAAGCCGGGTATGACGGGGGAGATACGACGCGACATAAGAGTCCTTGGTTAAAGGGTAGAAACCACTGTAGGAGCGAGCTTGCTCGCGAAGAACTCAAGGGCACCGCGTTCATTCAGAATGCCCGCGTCATCGTTGACGATCTTCGCGAGCAAGCTCGCTCCTACAGGTACTTTGGCTTACTGCGCCGTGTAGATCTGGTCGAACACGCCACCGTCGTTAAAGAATTTCGGTTGGGCAGTTTTCCAGCCGCCGAAGTCTTTGTCGATAGTCACCAGGTCCAGTTTCGGGAACTGCTGGGCGTATTTGGCGGCCACTTTTGCATCGCGTGGGCGGTAGAAGTTCTTGGCCGCGATCTCCTGGCCAGCCGGGCTGTACAGGTGCTTCAGGTATTCAGTAGCGATTTCGGTGTTGCCCTTTTTCTCGGCGTTCTTGTCGACGACGGCCACTGGCGGCTCGGCCAGGATCGACAAGGACGGCACGACGATATCGAACTTGTCGGCGCCGCCGTCTTCCTTCAGGGCCAGGAAGGCTTCGTTTTCCCAGGCCAGCAACACGTCACCCTGACCGTTGTTGACGAAGGTGATGGTCGAACCGCGAGCGCCGGTGTCCAGCACAGGTACGTGCTTGAACAGCTCTTTCACGTATTCCTGGGCCTTGGCTTCGCTGCCGCCGGCTTTGAGGCCATAGGCCCAGGCGGCGAGGAAGTTCCAGCGGGCACCGCCGGAGGTTTTCGGGTTCGGGGTAATTACCGAAACGTCTTTCTTGATCAGGTCGCCCCAGTCCTTGATGCCTTTAGGGTTGCCCTTGCGCACCAGGAACACGATGGTGGAGGTGTAGGGGGTGCTGGCGTCCGGCAGGCGGGTCTGCCAGTTTTCCGGGAGGGTCTTGCCCAGCTTGGCGATTTCGTCGATGTCACCGGCCAGGGCCAGGGTGACCACGTCGGCGCGCAGGCCGTCGATCACAGCACGGCCTTGCTTGCCCGAACCACCGTGGGATTGCTGGATTTTTACGTTGTCACCCGGGTGGGACTGTTTCCAGAAGTTGGTGAACTCAGCGTTGTAGTCCTGGTACAGCTCACGGGTAGGGTCGTACGAGACGTTGAGCAACTCGTAGTCCTTGGCAACGGCGGAACCTGCAAACACGGCGCTGGCCAGGGCGGCCAGGGCGTAACGGCGAATCGACGACATAGAAGCTCCTGAAAATTCTTGGGTGTTGGCTTTTTCTTATAAGTGCGGGTCTAGCATGCGAATCGCCGTTGCTGCTTACGCCGGTTTGTTGCCCGGGTTCTGCAGACGGAATTTTTCCTTGCGTTCAATCTGTACCACTTGGGCGTTATGCACAGTGATTTCCACCGCGCCAAACCGCAGATCGCGCAATGCGCTCTGGATCTCACGCAAAATGGCTGCTTCGTCCTGGCCGTCGACGCTACGTAGAGATGCGCTCATGGTCTCGCTCCTGAAATGAAATGTGCGTGCCGTGCAGTGGCGGCACTGCGTGTGGCGTGAGGGCGATAGTAGATAAGCGCGGATATTCTTAAAAATACTATTTAAGAATGTTTATATAACCAGAAAGAATTTTCTGGTGGGACGTGGGGTTGCGTGCAGTTTTTTTGCGATGCCGCTGAAATTAAGCCTTGAGAAGATCCAAATGTGGGAGCGGGCTTACTCGCGAAAGCGGTGGGTCAGCCAAAATATATGTGTCTGATACACCGCTTTCGCGAGCAAGCCCGCTCCCACATTTTGACTGCATTTCAAGTTCGGATAGTGGGCGCCCTGTTCCAGTCGATCTCTACCGCCGGCACCGGCCGACCAAACCAATACCCCTGCCCCAGATCGCAGCCGTGGTCCAACAGAAACCGCGCCTGCTCCACCTGCTCGATCCCTTCGGCATGCACCTGCATGCCCATGCTTTTGGCCAGGGCGATCACCACGCGCACGATGGCGGCGTCGTCTTCATCCCACGGCAACCCGGCGACAAAGCCCTGGTCGATCTTGAGCTTCTGCACCGGCAGGCGCTTGAGGCGAAGCAGTGAGGAATAGCCGGTGCCGAAGTCATCGATGGCCAGGCGCAAGCCCAGTTCGCGCAGGCGATGCAGTTGCTCCAGGGCTTCTTCGGGGTCGTCCATCACCGCGCTCTCGGTGACTTCCAACTCAAGGTAGACCGGGTCCAGGCCGGTGTCGTGCAGCACCTGGGCAACCTGCCCGTACAGTTCGCGGCGGGCGAACAGGCGGCTGGACACATTCACCGCAATAAAGCTCAGCGGCGCACCAATGGCCAGCCATCGGCACATCTGGCGGCACGACTGTTCCAGCACCCAGGCGTCGATATCGGCAATCAAGCCTGTGCGTTCGGCAATGGGGATAAATTCACCCGGCGGCACCAGGCCACGCTCCGGATGCTCCCAGCGTACCAGCGCCTCGACGCCCACCAGGCGGCTGGCGCGCAGGTCGTGCACCGGTTGGTAATAGACGCGCAGTTCTTGCTGTTCAAGGGCGCGGCGCAGTTCACTGGCGATTTCCACACGGTTCTGGGCGTGGGCGGTGAGTTCTTCGGTGTACAGGGCGTAGCCTTCGCGCCCGGCGCTTTTGGCCTTGAACAGCGCGGAGTCGGCGTTGCGCAGCAGTTGTTCGGCGCTCAGGGCGTCGCTGGGAAACAGGCTGATGCCAATGCTGGCGCTGATAAACAACTGGTGGCCGTCAAAGATGAACGGCTGCTTCATCGCCTCCAGGATCCGATGGGCCAACGCGGCGGCCTGCACCACCTGTGGACAACTTTCCGCCAATACCGCGAACTCGTCGCCGCCCAGGCGGGCCAGGGTCACGCCGGGGCCGAAGAGGCCTTGGAGCCGTTCGCCGACCACCTTGAGCAACTGGTCGCCGACGTTATGACCAAGGCTGTCATTGATGATCTTGAAGTGGTCCAGGTCCAGCAAAAGCAGGGCGCAGCCACGCTTGTGGGCTTGCGCCGAGGCCAGCGCCTGTTCGGCACGGTCGGTGAACAACAGGCGGTTGGGCAGGTCGGTGAGGGGGTCGTGATGGGCCAGGTGGGCCAGTTCGTGCTCGGAATCCTTGATGGCGCTGATATCAGAAAACACGGCGACGTAATGGCTGAGCAGGCCCTGATCGTCGTGGATCACGCGGATGGTTTGCCACTGTGGATAAATTTCGCCACTTTTGCGCCGATTCCAGATTTCGCCGCTCCATTCGCCCGTACGCTCCAGGCTCTGGAACATCTGCTGGTAAAAATTCGACGAATGGCGTCCCGATTTGAACAGGCTGGGCTGCTGGCCCATCACATCTTCGCGACGGTAGCCCGTAATCTCCATGAAGGCCCGGTTTACATGCACGATCAGGCCCTTGGCGTCAGTGACCAACACACCTTCACGGGTGCAATCGAACACGGCGGCGGCCTGGCGCAGGCGTTCGCGGTTCTCCTTCAAGGGCTGTTGCAGCAGGCTGGCACGGGCAAACCGGGCGCACAGCAGGTAAATGGCCAGGGCGCTGAGGGCCACCCACACGTAGCCGCGCACCTGCAGCCATTGCCCCAACTCGCGCGGCTCATCGAGAAAGTTGATCAATAGGCGGTTGCTCAACTGCAGCCACACGATGGAAACCAGGAGGTATACCAGCCCTGCACGCAGGGCACTTCGGTATGAAAACAGCATATGGTCAGTAATCCTTACCAAAAAAACAGAATCGCCCTACAAAGGCTGCGGATTATAGAATAAGAAACATCCAGTCACTCCTATCTGAAAGGGCGGCTGGTTTTCTGTGCAGGCTTAGTGATAATGCGTGAGCTGTTCTTTTCTTTATCTGAGGGCCATACAGCCTATGTGGTACAACGGTTTTCTTGACCTGTCAGCCTGGCAACTGGTGGCGGTCACTCTGTTGATGACCCATGTGACCATCGTTGGGGTCACTGTCTATCTGCACCGTTATTCAGCCCATCGCTCCCTGGAGCTCAATGCCGGCCTGAAACACTTCTTCCGCTTCTGGCTGTGGCTGACCACGGCGCAGAACACCCGCGAGTGGACCGCCATCCACCGTAAACACCACGCCAAGTGCGAAACCGTCGACGACCCGCACAGCCCGGTTGTCAAAGGCCTGTCCACCGTACTGCGCAAAGGCGCCGAACTGTACCGCGCCGAAGCGGAAAACCCCGAGACCCTGCGCATCTACGGCAAGAACTGCCCGGACGACTGGATCGAGCGCAAAATCTACACCCCCTACCCGCTGCTGGGCGTGGCCATCATGGGGGTGATCGACCTGCTGTTGTTCGGCACCATCGGCATCACCATCTGGGCCATCCAGATGATGTGGATTCCGTTCTGGGCCGCCGGCGTCATCAACGGCCTGGGCCATGCCGTGGGCTATCGCAATTTCGAATGCCGTGACGCGGCGACCAACTTGGTGCCGTGGGGCATCATCGTCGGCGGCGAAGAACTGCACAACAACCACCACACCTACCCGAACTCAGCCAAGCTGTCGGTGAAAAAGTGGGAGTTCGACCTGGGCTGGGCCTGGATCAAGGTGTTCAGCTGGCTGCGCCTGGCCAAGGTGCAGCGCGTGGCGCCTATTGCGCATCGCGTCGAGGGCAAGGGCCACCTGGACATGGACACCGCCATGGCGATCCTCAACAACCGCTTCCAGATCATGGCCCAGTACCGCAAGCTGGTGATCGGCCCGCTGGTCAAGCAGGAGCTGGAAAAAGTCGATCACTCGGTGCGCCACCAGTTCCACCGCGCCAAGCGCCTGTTGTCGCGGGAAACCAGCCTGCTGGATGACCGTCATCACCTGCGCATCCAGAGCATGCTGGAACACAGCCACGCACTGAAAACGATCTACGAGAAGCGCCTGGCGCTGCAACAGATCTGGGTGAAGACCAGTTCCAACGGCCACGACATGCTGGCTGCGATCAAGGAATGGGTACATGAGGCCGAGGCCAGTGGCATCCAGTCGCTACGGGACTTTGCTCATCAATTGAAGACCTATTCGCTGCGCCCTGCAGCAGTCTGACGAGACGGCGGGAGGGGTTGCCCTCCCGCCCACCAGCTTTTTGGCGTCAGTTCTCGGACGCCGTCAATCGGTCCTGTTGACGGAACTTCACTGCAATTCGCCTCTCTCAATGAACACTTCGCCATCATGGTGGCCCCTTGTAGTGTCCGCTGCTCCATCCTGCGGCGCGCCCAGAGAGAGTTGTGCCAATGGCTTCCGAACAGCCCTACTTGACCGACCCCCCTACTGCAGAACATCCACGCCCGACAGCAGCCGCAACCCTGCTGGCGTTGATGCATGCCCAGGGAGAAGTCGAACGGCTCAGCGAGCGCGAACAGCTGCTCAGCTCGCTCTTGGTGAGTGTAAACGCCGTGCTGTGGGCCATCGATTGGGAGACCCGGCGGGTACTTTACGTGAGCCCGGCCTATGAGCGGGTGTTCGGACGGTCCGCCGGTCTGTTGCTGGCCGATCATCGGGAATGGCGCAACAGCATCCACCCCGAAGACCTCGACTATGCCGAACACAGCCTGGCACGCGTGCTGGAACAGGGCACCGTGGAAGACCGCGAGTACCGCATCATCACCGCCGACGGGCAGATCCGCTGGCTGAGCGACAAGTGCTACGTCAACCAGCAGGTGGTGCCCGGCGAGCCAGTGATCGTGGTCGGCATGGCCGAGGACATCACCGAGAAGAAACAGCTGGAGCTTGAACTGCATCGCTTGGCCACCACCGACGTGCTGACCCAGACCAGCAACCGGCGACACTTCTTCGAATGCGCCAACCAAGCCTTCGACACAGCCTGCGTCCAAGGCGCCCCGCTGGCCTTCCTGCTGCTGGACATCGATGACTTCAAGGACGTCAACGACACCTACGGCCACCTGGAAGGCGACCAAGTGCTGCGACGTATTGCCGAGAGCGGTCGCGGCGTATTGCGCCGTGGCGACCTGTTCGGGCGCATTGGTGGCGAAGAATTTGCCGCCGTGCTGCCCGGTTGCGCGCCGGAGATGGCGCTGCAGGTGGCCGAGCGGTTGGGCAACGAGATCCAGCAGTTGAGTTTCAGCTATGACGGCCAGGCCTTCACCGTGACCATCAGCCAGGGCCTGGCGAGCCTGCGCGAAGAAGACTCGACGCTGGACAGCCTGTTCGCCCGCGCCGATGCCGCGATGTACGAGGCCAAGCGCCAGGGCAAGAACCGCGTGGTTGCGGGCTAGAGCCGGTCACGTCCCGCAGGGTCAGCGCATATCCAATGTGGGAGCGGGCTTGCTCGCGAAAGCGGAGGGTCAGTTAGAAGATCTTTGACTGGCAGACCGCATTCGCGAGCAAGCCCGCTCCCACATTTGGATCTCTGCACCTTCCTAGGATTTTCGCACCCGGGAGAGTTCCGACAAGCCCACCCTTAGCAATCGTGCGGTCTTGCCTGCGGCCAACACTTCCAACCCTTCATGCTCAGTAAGCCGCGCCATCTGCGCCGCCAGGTTCACCACCAGCGCATCCCGGGCATACACCCCGCCTTCCAGCGAATAGATCGATGCAATCAATTGGCGCAGTTCCAGCGGTAAACGCCAACGCGCCCGCAGCGCCGAACCGTAGGCGGCGCCAAAGGTGTAAAGCGACTCACCAATGGTTTCTTCATCCAGTTCCCCCCCGCCCTGGCGCCAGTCTTCCAGGCAGCGCAACAGCGCCAAGTCTCCGAGCCGGTGCAAAATACCGGCGCTGTAGCAGCGCTCGTGGTCCAGCTCCAGCATGCGCGCCAAGCGGCGGGCGTAGTCGGCCGTGTCCTGGGACAACTGCCAGTGGCGCTCGGCATAGGCCACCAGCGCCGGGTCGCCCAGCACCACGTTGTGCTTGAGGGAAAGGCCGAGGATCAGGTTCATGCTCTGCCCGGCGGCCAGCTTGTGCAACGCCGCCGGCAGGGTTTGCACCGGGGAGCCGTGGTGGCCGGCGCTGTTGGCAGCGGCGATCAGCACGGCGGTGATTTGCGGGTCCATGCGCACCCGGTCTTCCAGGCCCTTGAGGTCCAGGCCTTTCGGCCCGAGGCTGTGTTGCACCGCAGCTTTCACATCCACCCGCAGCGGCGCACCATCGGAGACTTCGCGGCGGCGTTCCAGGAACACCGGCAAGGTGATGCCGGGCGTCAGCGGCGGCACTTCGCAGTACACGCTCTCGCCCTCGTTGAGCAGCAGGTCTTGCAGACGTTGGGTCAGGCTTTCCATGTTCAGGGGTTTGGTCAGGTACGCCGTAGGCGCCAGGGGCAAGGCTTCACGCACGCTGGCGCTGTCATTGCGGCTGCTCAGCAGAATAAACGGCAGCGCGGGCGAGCGGCGCTGCTGGCGCACGTTACGTAGCAAGCGCAGACCATCGACGCCCGGCAGCTCCCAATCGGCCAGAATCAGGTCGTAGGCCTTCTCTCGCAGTAATGTCGCCGCTTGTTGCCCGTCGGCACACACATCCAGCCGCGCATCGCAGCGCACGTTCAACAACACTTGCTTGAGCAGATCCCGCGACCAAGGGTCCGCTTCGGCTATCAGCACTCGGGGTACAGCCGGTAAATCAACAGCAGTCATCCAGCACGCTCCATCGGCAATGCTTGCACCTTAGACAATGGAGCGGCGTACGTACAATGAACGCGGCCTGAATGTGCGGCGATGGGCACAAAAAAACCCGCCGAAGCGGGTTTTTTCTGTCAATCAAATCAGCGCTCGATTACAACTCGGCGAAGCACTCTTCGATGATCGCCAGGCCTTTGTCCAACTGCTCGTCTGGCGAGGTCAGCGGTACCAGTACGCGCAACACGTTGCCGTAGGTGCCACAGCTCAGCAGGATCAGGCCCTTGTCACGCGCCTTGGCCACCACGGAGGCAACGGCAGCGGCGTTTGGCTTGTGGGTGTCGCCGTCGTCGAACAGCTCGACCGCGATCATTGCGCCCAGGGCACGCACTTCGCCGATCACCGGGTACTTGGCCTGGATGGCCTTCAAACCCGTGACCAGACGCTCGCCAACCGCTTTGCAACGGTCCAGCAGGTGCTCTTCCTCGAACACTTCCATCACCGCCAGGGCCGCCGCGCAAGCGATCGGGCTACCGGCGTAGGTGCCACCCAGGCCACCCGGAGCAATGGCGTCCATGTATTCGGCCTTGCCGCACACACCGGCCAGCGGGAAGCCGCCCGCGATGGATTTGGCGAAGGTGGTCAGGTCGGCAGCAACGCCCATCTGTTCCATGGCAAAGAAGGTACCGGTACGGCCGGCACCGGTTTGCACTTCGTCGGCGATCAGCAGGATGCCGTGCTTGTCGCACAGTTCACGCAGGCGCTTCATGAAGGATTTGGGCGCGACGTAAAAACCGCCTTCGCCCTGCACCGGCTCGATGATGATGGCTGCGATATCACGCGGCTCGGCATCGTTTTTGAAGATACGTTCGATGCTGGCGATGGAGTCGTCATCGCTCACACCGTGCAGTTCGTTCGGGTACAGCGCGCGGAACACGCCGCCTGGCATCAGGCCCATGCCAGCCGAGTACGGCACGACTTTGCCGGTGAGGCCCAGGGTCATCATGGTGCGGCCATGGTAAGCGCCGGTGAAGGCGATCACACCGGCACGGCCTGTGGCGGCGCGGGCGATTTTCACGGCGTTTTCCACCGCTTCCGAACCGGTGGTGACCAGCAGGGTTTTCTTGGCGAAATCGCCCGGGACCTTGGCGTTCACTTTCTCGCACACTTCGACGTATGGCTCGTAGGCCAGTACCTGGAAGCAGGTGTGGGTCAGCTTGTTCAGTTGCTCGGTCACGGCCGCGATGATTTTCGGGTGTACGTGGCCGGTGTTCAGCACGGCGATACCGCCGGCGAAGTCGATGAACTCGCGACCTTCAACGTCGGTTACGGTGGCGTTCTTCGCCGATTCAGCGAAGATCGGGTGAATCTGGCCAACACCGCGCGGTACAGCGGATTCGCGGCGTTTCATCAGGGATGCGTTGGTCTTGCTCATAAAGTCCTCATTCGCCACTCATCGGGTGGCGTGGTCCAAGGCATACGTGGCGGGGAGGAGGCTGCGGCAGCATGCGATGATCGACTGCCACGGCATTCCCGGCCACTACGAATAACGGGTAAAACACGCAAAGGGTCAGCGCTCTCGTGCCCTTTGCGTTTGCTGCAATCTCTTACAGAGCTTAGATGCCCAGGCAGAGGTATTTGATTTCCAGGTAGTCCTCGATCCCGTACTTGGAGCCCTCACGGCCCAGGCCCGAAGCCTTGATGCCGCCGAACGGCGCCACTTCGTTGGAGATCAACCCGGTGTTGACGCCCACCATGCCGTATTCCAGGGCTTCGGCCACACGGAACACACGGCCCAGGTCGCGGGCGTAGAAGTAGGAGGCCAGGCCGAACTCGGTGTCGTTGGACATCGCGATCACTTCGGCTTCGTCTTTGAAACGGAACAGCGGCGCCAGGGGGCCGAAGGTTTCTTCCTTGGCCACGGCCGCGTCTTTCGGCACGTTGGTGAGGATGGTCGGCTCAAAGAAGTTGCCTTCCATGACCTTGCCACCGGCCAGCAGCGTGGCACCTTTTTTCAGGGCGTCGGCGATGTGTTCCTGCACCTTGGCCACGGCTTTTTCGTCGATCAGCGGGCCCGTGGTGGTGCCGTCTTCCAGACCGTTGCCGATCTTCAGCTTGGCCACGGCCACTTTCAGTTTTTCGGCGAAGGCGTCGTACACCGAGTCCTGGATGTACAGGCGGTTGGCGCAGACGCAGGTCTGGCCGTTGTTGCGGTACTTGGAAATGATCGCGCCTTCGACGGCCTTATCCAGGTCGGCGTCGTCGAACACGATGAACGGCGCGTTGCCGCCCAGCTCCAGGGAGACTTTCTTGATGTCCTTGGCGCATTCGGCCATTAGCTGGCGACCGATTTCGGTGGAACCGGTGAAGGACAATTTACGCACGATCGGGTTGCTGGTCAGCTCGCCGCCGATGTCGCCGGCGCTGCCGGTGACCACACTCAACACGCCTTGGGGGATACCGGCGCGGTGCGCCAGCTCAACCAGGGCCAGGGCCGAGAACGGGGTTTGCGACGCGGGCTTGATCACCATGGTGCAACCGGCGGCCAGGGCCGGGCCGGCTTTACGGGTGATCATCGCGGCCGGGAAGTTCCACGGGGTGATGGCGGCAGTCACGCCGATTGGCTGCTTGATCACGATCAGGCGCTTGTCGGGTTGGTGGCCGGGAATCACGTCACCGTAGATGCGCTTGGCTTCTTCGGCGAACCACTCGATAAAGGACGCGGCGTAGACGATTTCGCCCTTGGCTTCGGCCAGCGGCTTGCCTTGTTCCAGGGTCATCAGGCGGCCAAGGTCATCCTGGTTTTCGATCAGCAGCTCGAACCAACGGCGCAGCTTGTTGGCGCGCTCCTTGGCGGTCAGTGCACGCCAGGCCGGCAGGGCCTTGTCGGCAGCTTCGATGGCGCGGCGGGTTTCCGCGGCGCCCATCTTGGGCACGGTGCCGAGGATTTCGCCCGTGGCAGGGTTGTTGACCTTGATGGTTTGACCGTTGTCCGCGTCGACCCAAGCGCCATCGATAAAGGCTTGCTGGCGGAACAACTGGGCATCTTTAAGCTGCATGTCGGCTTTCCTTAACAGCACCGCGCGCACGCGGAGCGAATTAGAGTTGTTGAAAGGCGCCTTGTGGGCTGCCGTCAGGGAAATCAGCCCCAGCGCGCGAAGAAAGGAAAATGGCGCACGGGACACGGAGCGTTTGAAATCTCAAACGAATCCTAGGATCAATGGGGGTACAGGGCAATAGTCTGTTCGAAAAAAAGAACGAAAACGGCGCTTTTGCCAAAACTTTCTGATCAGCGTATTTCGGTCGGGTTCCTCCACCTTGACCAATGACGCCCGAGTTAGGGCCCAGGCGTGCCGATTTCCTACGTTCCAGCGGCCAAAAACCAGCATGGACGCCCAAGGGCGACATGGGTATGATGTCGCCCGCACAAGCATCCGTAGCTCAGCTGGATAGAGTACTGCCCTCCGAAGGCAGGGGTCGTGGGTTCGAATCCCGCCGGGTGCGCCATCTTCTTCCCCTTGTGTCACAAGGGGTTAGCGCTTCTGACAGAAACCTGTCCTAGTCCTGAAAGTCGTTTTTGCCACAAATTTGCCACACTCAAGTGTGGCGGGAATGGTCGAAATGGCAACAATCAGGAATCGTGGCGAGTATCAGTGGGAAGCGCAAATTCGCCGTAAGGGCTATCCAGCCCAGCGCAAAACCTTCGAAACCAAAGCCGACGCCCAAGCCTGGGCACGTATGATCGAAAGCGAAATCGACCGAGGCATCTTCGTCTCTCGGGTCGAGGCTGAACGCACCGCCTTTCATCAGCTCATTGATCGCTACATCTCCGAGATTGCTCCGAAGCACAAAGGTGCGTACTCGGAAATCAAACGACTCGAAGCGCTCAAGCGTCATCCGCTCGCAACACGCATCGTCGCGACCCTCACCTCCTCCGACTTTGCCCGCTATCGTGATGAGCGCTTGAAGATCCGTAAGGGAAACACGGTCAAGCGTGAGCTAGCTTTGTTCCAATGCGTGATCGAGGTCGCCCGGCGCGAGTGGGGTATTCATCTTGCAGAGAACCCAGTGAGGATGGTCAGCCGTCCCAGCTATAACGACGAACGCTCACGACGGCTTGATCCAGTTGAAGAGCAATACATCCTCAGCGCGTTGGAGCTGTGCGAACGTCGTGCGGACGGGACTTATGCTGATGCCTCTCACAATCCCTGGATACGACCCATCGTCCAATTGGCGATTGAAACGGCCATGCGCCGGGGCGAGATTTTTGAGCTGCGCTGGAAGCATGTGAACCTGGATCGGAGAACCGCGCACCTGCCTGCGACCAAAAATGGATTGCCGAGGACGATTCCGCTCTCACCGAACGCCATCCAACTTTTGAGGGGACTACCACGCTCCCTGTGTGGTCGAGTCTTTCCTACCTCCGCTGATGCTCTCAAGAAGGCGTTTGTACGAGGTCTAGAGCGTGCGCGGGCAAAATACTTGGCTGACTGCGAGCAGGCATGTGTGGCGCCGCAGGAGGACTTTCTGCTCGACCTGCGTTTCCACGATCTACGGCATGAAGCTACATGCAGGCTCGCGACCAAGCTGCCGAACCTGATTGAGCTGGCAAGCGTGACAGGGCACCGGGAGGTGAACATGCTGAAGCGGTATTACAACATTACGGCGGAGGAGCTGGCAGCGAAGCTGGCGTGACGCCCCCTCGCCGTGTCAACGAATGCTTTTTGGGAAATTGCACCTAGTTTGACCAAGCGTTTGCATCCTACTTGACCATTTGCTTGCATTCGACTTGACCAGCCCTTTACATCGGATGCACCAGCGCACGGGTACGTGTTGATCGGCAGGAATCGACCCTTTGCGGACATTGACCAGAGGCTACAATACAGCCCCAAGCAACTGCCTGCCCTAATCAAGCGCAGGCTCATGAAAAGGAAGTCAAGCAAATGGATGTACTTTGCACCTCTCTGGACGAAGTCCGCCAAGGGATCGATCAAATCGACCGCAACCTCGTTTCGCTTCTCGCCAAACGGGGCCGGCTTGTGACGCAAGCAGCTGCCTTCAAGAAAACCACCGATGATGTGCGTGCGCCTGCTCGGGTTGAGGAAGTGATAAGGAAGGTTCGAGAAATGGCTGACGAAACTGGTGCCTCGGCTGAGGTCGTGGAGCAGGTCTACCGGGCAATGATTTCGGCCTTCATCACTGAAGAACTCGCCACCCATGCGAAGCTGGCCAACGAACCTTCAGCATCTTGATGAGAACGCGGGGCTCATCCGAAGCCCCGCCGCTTTTCTCCACCCACTACCTTTGACTCAAAGCCGCAATCGAAACACCAGATGCGACAAAGGTGAGGCCAGCGCCCACGTTTAGCCCATTTACCAGCCGCGGCCGCTGGTACAGGTAGCGAGATAACACCGTGGCGAAAATGCCCATCAAGGCAAAACCCAAGGCTGTGAGTACAGCAAACCACACCCCGTAAACCATCATCTGCACGCTGACCGATCCGCGAGCCGGATCGACGAATTGGGGAATGAATGCCAACACGAAAAAGCCTGGTTTCGGGTTGAGCGCAGCCGAAAGCAGACCCGTTAGAAATATGCTGGGCAACGATTGCCGGGACGCCGGCTGAAAGCTGATCAAACTGCGCGCGCGCAAGACCTTGATGCCGAGCCAGAGCAGATAGCCAGCACCAATGAGTTTGATCACCCAGAATGCGACCATCGAGGTTTGCATCAGAAGGGTCAACCCTAACGAAGCGGCCGCGACGTGAAACAGAATGCCCACGCCTGAGGCCATGCCGGATACGGCCGCTGCGACTTTGCCCTGGCTGAGACCACGGCCAATGGCCAGCAGGTTGTCAGGGCCCGGCGCCAATACCAACAGCACGCAGGCAGCAGTGTAGGCAAACCACACATTCATTGGAAACACGGCTCTCTCCTTAAGCCTGATGAAGCATCCATCCTGACGGTGGGGTATGCCAATGGCAAGGAGGAATCTCAGGATTGTTGGCTCTGATGGGTTTGGACCTGCTGAGTTGTCCAAGTCAGCGACAAACGCTATGTCCGCAATGGGTCGATTCCAGCCGGTCAAGACGTACCCGTGCGCTGGTCATATCCGGTGCTGGCCAAGTCGAATGCAAACAGGGGGCAAATCAGCGCAATTACCACTTTTAGGATTCACCGCACTTCAGTACAGATCTGCCTGTAGGTAGCCGCAAGCAAAGCTCCGCCGTCGCGAATACCTTGCAACTCCTCATTTGCGTTGAATCCCCCTTCACGGGGAGATGCTCGTAACTCAGGCGGGACTTTACTGGTTCGCAAACTCGTAACGACGTAATGGTGCAGCGTCACTCTATTAAGAATCCTGGCCTCGTTCTCGGTGAGCATTGGTACAAGCGCGGATGCTCTTTTCTCGTACGCCAACTGCTCATCGATGATCACCTCACGTGGAACCTTTTGATGCTGCTCAAATGTTTCTCCAGCGAGGAGATCACTGATGCTGACCCTGTTGGGATATCCCCTATCGGCACTGAATTCGATTTCAGCCGCTAGTGAAGCCGCCTCGCGCAGTTTGTCGCAATGCATTTCTGCCCCTCTTGCTTTCCTAGCAATCTCAGCCCGACTCACCTCTTCCTCGTTTTTTACGGTCAAAAGAAGGTATGACGAGCACACCGTGCCTATGCCAGTGGCAATCGACATAACGATTGTCAAGAAACATGCGACATGCCAGGGCTTGCTTTCGATTTCCACTTTTAGCTCCTTACTTGGCGACATAATCCACCACCGTCCCTGCAGCGCGGATTCCAACGCATCCGGCCGCCCGAGCTGGCAGTAGGAGTGCATCGACGCAGGTTGGCATTGTTAGTCTGAAGCCCCCGCCGCCGTCAATTTCGTTACGCCACTGCGCGTGCCACTTGTCCACCGGCATCTGGCTGCTCATCAGCGCCGCCCGATTGCAGTAGCGGTCGTTCAGCGACTCGAGCATGTTGTGTCGTTGCGCAGCGTTAACCGCCCAAACCTCAGGCGTAGAGGATCAGCGAGGGATGATGGTCGTGGAATCCTTACTCAGCGAGTGCGGTCCGCTTGAAATCACTAAGCGAAGATCCGGTTAAAAATCTGTCCTACCTGATCGCTTCGCCACAAGCAAAAACTGACCTCTCAGATCAATTGGGAGATAGCCAGATGTCAGTAGATTACGAAACCATCCAAAAAATACAGAAGCTCGGCGACGACGTTCTCGTGGGTGTTGCAGAGGTCGCCGCATTGACCGGGTTCAGCGTACTCACTGTACGCCAGCGCAAACTGCCCGGCCTTGAGCCAGTACATGGGTTATCGAGGCTTAGGTGGAGACTCGGAGACCTCAGGACCTGGATGCGTACCGGGGATACAAGTACCCCGCATCAGCCACCAAGAGAGGTTGTGCTTTCAAAGCCGAAGCGCACGGGCCGGCCTACGAAAAAGGCACAAGTGGAGGCGCGGCAATGATCGATGCTTCGATCCGGCTCCTATTATTGTCTACCGCGGAGCAATAATCATGGGGAGACAGAGAACCATCAGAGATCAGAACTTTTGGCGCTCGCCACGCCTCCTGAATTGCACAACCGAAGATAAGGTTGCGTTGCTACACCTATTGACCGCGCCTGACAGCAACATCACAGGTGTTTACCCGCTTGTACCGCGAATTGCGGGCGCAGAGCTTGGATGGACCGCAGATCAATGGCTACAGGTTATCCATCGGCTGCAGGACGAAGACCTTGTCAGGTATGACTTGAAACGCTTCGTTGTCTGGGTGCGCCTTTGGTGGGACCACCACTCGGCAAGCCAAGTAACGGGTCCGAAGCTGAGAGACAGAGCGATCGGAGAAATCCGTCGCATACCTGGCGAATGGCTTGATGAATTCCTCGATGACTTCAAAGAGCGACTAACCGGCGAACAGCAACGGCTGGTTGAGGACTTGCTCCAACCAGACCGTCCACGTACACCTGCAGACATACCGATACCACAGCAATGCGGTATAGATACCCTATCCACCAACGTCCGCCCTAACAACAAACCTCAACAAAAATCACTAACCGAAACGTCGAGCGTGAGCTCTCGTAAGCTGGATATGTCGGGCATTCCTTCCGAACACCAGACAGATGTACACAGGGGAATAGTCAAAGCAATGACCAGCGGTAAGCTCCGCTTTGCGCCCCAGGTAGTCGTTAACGCAATGGCTGAAAATTACCGCTCGGCCTCAAGCAAGCCACAAAACGCAATGGCCCTCACACTGTACTTAGCGGAGCACCTGAACAACGCCCCCTCAGCCAACGGTTCAAGGTCGTAAGCTCGTTCGAGCGAAAAATGCGGGGCGACGGCGACGGTTGCTTTCATTCGTCCGGGACTGATTCGAAACCTAAGATCCGTGCCAATTCGCGATTGGATGAATCGACACGCAGGCGGCTAACCAGTCCTTGATCTCGCTCCCGCTGTTTGAGCAGATAGGCATCCTCAAAGCATTGAACGATGTCATGCTCATTCAGGATTTTCGCCGATACCTGTCGCTTTAGCCGATTGATTATCTTTCGAGCGCTGAGCTGGGCTGCCTCTCGCACATGCGCACGCATGAGAAGATCTCGAAACACCCAGTCCGAAATCCAACCTTTCGTAAATGCCCAAAACACCAAACGCTGGAAGGTATCCCAAGCCATGCGTGATTGCCCGCTGAGGTACCGCCTGAGCACTCGACCGTCAGCATCTCCGAAGCCAGACACTTTCAGCTCAGCAAGCTGACGTTCAAGCTTCACTTTAGACATGCCTGATTTCAGGCCAATCCCGGTGAACAGGTACTCGATCAAATCAACGGGCACGCGGACCACGAAGTTTTTCCTGCCGGTGTCTTGGTGATGCTTGATCTCACGAAAGACAGCCTGCAGGGCTTCAGTTGGCTCGATATCCTGGGTGCTTAGCTTCATACAGCTATTGTTCGATCACTCCACTGATCTGTCAAAGCGATGCAACATTTCAAAGCGTGGCCTTCGTGCCCCCCTTACAGGTGCCCTCGCTCATTTTGGGCCGTCATCACATGCCCACCGTTGGGACGGGTGCCCTGGAGCAAGCTGGGCAAAATCTCCAGCTCGCCAGCGTAAACCAAAGGTGTGCCGCATCTGGTAAATACAGCACTCCTGTCAGATTCGGCTTTCTGTACTGACCGTAATGCCAGCCGCCAATTTTTCTTCAACCACTCAGTCACCATCTCACTGCACCTCGTACCTGGCCATTTGTGCGCTAGCGGTAGGCAAAAATCTTCCGTTCTTGCTACTTCACCGTTGGCCCAATCGTCTTCAACATGCTTCTTCAGAAAACTTATCGAGGTCCTGTTTTTTGCAAATGCCGTAAACCGCCAGGGTCGCGAACATGTACGCGTACGAGTCTCTGCTTACTCATCGGCCACGTCCCCGCCACCATCCCTCAAAGGATGCTCTTGCTGCTTCCGCATACTCGAACTTGGCATCCTTATGAACCTGCAACCCGCAAACTCATTCGCCTATTCCCGAAGTTGTTACGTCGAAGCTAGCTGGAATCAGGACAGGGTAGGGTTTGTACTCCCGCCATGAATGGCGTACGTACAACCGGCAAAGCGGCAGTCGTTCCACTCCCTTGCTTTGCCTACCGTCCCTGCTCAGGGCAAGCCCCGAGACCCGTTGAAGCGAAAAGCCTCATGGTGTTCATCTACACCCCTGAAGCTGATGTGTCACAGACCGTCAGGTATGCCACACAGAGCAAGAATCTCATGCTCAGCCAATCCTTGGGCCCGCTGCGCCAGCCCGTGAGGTGATACAAGCGCCTCTTGCTCCAGACGTTGCTGTTCGAGCAATCGCTCCAGCAACAACAACTCGCCATCGGCTTCAAGCTCACGAAGTCGCCCAGAAGAATTGAGTGCCCAGCGGTCAAGGATTTTCCAACCAAGTGCGTGATACGACGTCGACCGGAGGACAGAATCGATGGTCGTACGCGCCAAGACCCCAGAGGCAATTTTTAACGGTTCGTGATCAGTCAGCATTGGCTAGTCCCTTTTTCTGCAGGAGATTGATCAATCGAGTGTTCTGCCCAATGGTGGATGGTCGGAAACCACCTTTGATCTCCAGCTCTCGAATGTGAGCATGTGAGAACCCCAGCGCGTACAAAATGGCACGATCCCTGGAGGCCAGCGCTTGGTTGGCCAACCGCATGGTGGCATTCGCCTGTTTCAACTGGACGATATCCTCATGCCAAACATTACCAACGCTCACGTCATTCATCAGGCCACCCCGAATGGATAACTAAAGGCTCCTTCAACAGTTTAGGTGTCGAAGACGGTACGCAACCGCGCCTCAGTACTGGCGACGTCAGACGACCTCAGCGCTAGGCTGAACGTTGGGATCTTCACATCGCTGGTCAACAGCTCAAGCCGGTGATTGCTTTTGCCCACGGGCAGGATGCGCCACGAACGAATTTCGTCTAATCGGAAGAAGTGGGCCTCGCGGCCTACTGGATAGGCTAGCAACCGATTCGATTTCAGATCGACACCAACGTACGCATCGTTGATTTTTGCGTACACCTCTACCTCAGGATTGAATCCCTCAGCTCGATAACCAGCGGCCATGCTCCTCAGCTTTTCGGCATAGCTTTGGTTGATTCGATAGAACAGACACCCTCCTCCCATAAAATAAAGGGACAGGGCCCAGAACAGCCAGCGGATTGCGGGATCTTCGCCGCTGGTGAACCCAAGAAAAAATGGCAGGTTGAAGCCAGAGAAAACCACCACAACCAGCAACAGCGCACCCACCGGGACACAACCCACTGCCCACGCGACTCGAAACAGCTCCCAGACCAGTCTCATACAGCCTCCCAGACGAACTGAACCACCTCAAAATAACTGAAGATCAGATATCCCGAAAGCAGATATAGCTTAATCAGCTTCTCCTTGCCCGGATGAGGCGATGACCAAAGCTATCTATCGACGCGAGCATGTGATCTTCCTGCAGGTGGTAAAGCGCATGCGGGTCTCGTCAGGCCTGACCCAGGCACAGTGTTCTGCGGCGCTTGGAAGGCCACAATCGTTCATGAGTGATGTGGAGAGAGGGATTAGACGGCTCGATTTGATCCAGCTTCGTGACCTGTGCCAAGTCTTAGGTAGCGACCTGGTCAGCTTCACTAAATCCTTTGAGCAAGCTCTCAGTGGCTAGATTGCATGCGGAGCTTGCAGTGCGGTGCCAATCGGTAGGCATTCAGCCTTCGTTTCTCAGGACGGCCGTAGTATGCGAGCGCCGCAACGTGCATACCACCCTATCCCACTGATGAGGTACGCCAGTGACCAAATGCGCACTGCAGGCGGTCGAGCAGATCTACCGCCCTGGCTTTGCTTAAAGCAAGGCCGAAGTCCTACTAATGGATCTTCGCAAGCGTGGGGAGTTACGCAGGACCTGTTCATTTCCATCCAACCTGAGCGGTTTGACGCACTCATGGCCACCATGGACAGAATCAACCGTCGCTGGGGCCATGACTGCTTGCGCACTGCAGCCGTGACGCTGACGTCGGACTGGGGAATGCGCCGGCCACTGCTAAGCCCTAGTTACATGACCAGTTGGGACCAACGCGGAAAGTCAGATGTAGTTGAGAAGCAAAGCATCCCCAGAGAGGGCGGAGAGGTAAAACAAAGCCCGCGCGGAGCGGGTTTTATCGAACCTCAAGGTCAGAACGGTTCTACTCACCAAAAAACTGTCAATAACGCCGATTTCCATTGGGATCAGGGCCCTAGCGGCATGACCGTGATTGTGCCTGAAAAACCGTTTTTTCCTCACTAGCCCCTCGTTCGCTTCCTGCGTCCTGATCGGGATTGTCAGGCGGGGCCGTCCTCGACGACACAAAGCCGCGCTCACACCCGCCCGGGCGGTCAGGATCTCTGCTACAGAACAGACCGTCGGATGTGGTTGACACCCCTGTCAACTGCAGGCAACATTATCTCAACAGCGCCTGATCCTATGTTGCCGGCTTGACCGGCATTACGGTCAGGCCTTCTTGTTTCTGGAACATGGAAGTTGAACCAGCCCATCCCTCCGAAGCCTTTTCTAGCCTACGTTGACCTGGTCACACTACTGACCGCTCGCGGCATGGAAATCCTCGACGTCGACGCTACCAAGCGTGAAATCGCCCGCCTTGGCTATTACCGTTTGAGCGGTTTCTGGTACCCAGCCCGCAGATTCGCCCGTGACGACGCAGGTAACAAGCTCATCTGCCCTCAGACCAGAAAGCCAGTTCGGATGGAAGATTTCCAGCCTAGAACTCGATTCGACAAGGCCGTTGAGCTTTATAGATTTGATAAAGCGCTCCGCTTGCTCATGCTTGATGCAATCGAGTCGATCGAGGTCCATCTCAAGACCGTCGTAGCTCACGAGCTGGGCCGTAACAGCGAAATGGCATATACCTCGGTGACTTTCATCGAACCTAAGTGGACTGTCATCAATCCTGGTTTCAGCATGAGCAAATGGGACAGCTGGACGGCTCGTCAGCAAAAGAAACAGGACGAATGCAAAGAGGAGTACTTCAACTCTCATCGGTTAAAGAATCGCTCTGTGCCGTTTTGGGTTGCTGTCGAAGCATGGGATTTCGGTACCCTGTCCATCTACTATCAACTCCTCAAAGCCAAGCCTCAGGGCTGGGTCCTTGCCAGGCTGGGCCTTACAGATGTCAGAGCATTCATCAGCTGGCTCAAGGAGCTGAACACCCTCCGCAATCGGTGTGCCCATCACACCCGGATCTGGAACCAATCGTCGAGCAACCCCATTGCTCTACCGCAACAGAGCCCTTATTTCCAAGCCCTAAACCTGGATGCAAATGCGTTAAAGCGCCTATACGGACTTATCGCCGTGATCTGGCTGCTACTTCAACGAATCGAGCCTGGAAGTCAGTGGATCCGTGAAATCGCACGCCTGATCGATTCCAAACCGTCAATCCCTGGATGCACATTCGCCGCTATGGGCTTCCCTAGCGAAGCTGGGTTCCCTCGCCATCTTTTCGGCATCTGAACGTTGCTATCGTGCTGGCCGGCGTTTCCACTGAATTAACCGCCAGGAGACCTGTTGGACGTTCGTTAGCTAAAACAGATCAAAATCGGTGGATGGGATTTCATTCTTTGTCCTGGATTGCTGCTCGGCCAGCTCTCCCAGCTTCGCCATTGCCGCATCCCTGAGACGCTTGACCCTCGGTAATATGCCGAACAACTCGACGCCTAACTCAGGTGTCAGCAGCTCGGAGACAAGCTGAATGTTGTCGTCATCTCGAATCAGATCGACTAGGGAAATAAGGTTGAAACAGGCCTCCCCCAGCTGCTCACTAGGCGGTAAATCAGAAGCTCGCGCCTCAGCTGCAGTGATGTACGAATTAACGGTGTCTTCCGCTGCAGTCCAGCACTGCTCTATGCGATCTGCCTCCTCAGCCAGCGGAAGTCGTAACATAAGGTCGTGCATCCGCTCGATAGCCCGTTGCTTTTGCGCCTTCGACAGCTTCATCAATTGCTCATCCAATCCATGCGTATATGGAAAAGTATATTGCATACACGCTTACCGGTAGTGCGGCAAACAAAAAAGCGAAGCCAAATCAATGGCTTCGCTTATGGTGTTTACAGTATCGAAAAAGCTACGGGCTAGAACGGTTGTACTCACCAAAAAGCTGTAAACAAATCAGATTTTTTCCTAAAAATCAACGAAATGCATATAAAATAATTGCCGGCCTCCAAAAAAACCGTAAACCTCTTCGGTATTCAAGGCACTTTTGTTTACACTTTCCTCTCATGCCGAACCCGGTCGCGCACCTCGGTCTGGCGAGCTGAGTGCGAAACGTTCATGGCAGCCTTCCTTGCTTCATGACTCAGGGGGCACCAGAACGCGACGATGGCAGACAAAACGGCACTTCCGATGAAAACAATCGCGCTGTTGCCAGGTACGAGCTCAATCGCCGAACACAAGAACTGCCCTGCGAAAATGGCCATGGACAGGTAAGCCAGGTTCCGCCCACGTACCTGGGCATGACTTTGCTCAATTGTCATGTGGTTAACCAGCGGTACTGAAAAACCGAAGCCGGCCCCCATGAAGACACCTCCGAATACGATCAGCTCAAGGTTCGGAGAGAAGGCAAATAGAGTATGTGCCGCGGCGTAGCACACAAACGCCAAGGAAAGGGTTCCGCGCTCCTTCAGGCGTGTAACAACAGCAGGCATAAGCGCAGCCGCCGCCACGGCTACCAGCGATACAAAGGCGAGGTAGTAGCCAGTCTCAGCTTCGGAAAGCCCCATCGCGTGCAATTTGAGCGGCAGTGAAATGATCGCGGTGAAGAACGCCAGCATCGAGAAGATCGCTACCGCGAATACATGCTTCAGCGCCCGCGGCACGGCTTGATGCGCCGTCCCTTCAGTCGTTTCCATAGCTTCGCCATCCGGTCGAGGTACGAAGACGATAAGCATGGCCAGCATGATCCACGAAGCAAGATAGAGCACAAATGGCCAGCGCCATCCGGCAGTCGCAAGCAATCCCCCTAGGAAAAGGAAAATTACCCCTCCCAACTCGATAGCCATGCCCTGGTTGGCAATCATTTGCAGTCTTGCCTTGCCCTGATAGAAGGTCGAAATCAGGCCTGTTCCACCCGCCATGACCAAGGCGGTAGCACCACCTAACAGTAACCGGTCGGTGAAGACCAACAAGTGTCCCGCTAGGAATGCGCCGCCGGCACCCAATAACCCGTACAAGAACAGGCCGACGCATACGGCTTTGTACAGCCCCATTTTGTCGATAAAGCGACCCGCGAGGGGGCCGAATAATATGACGCCCAGGGATGGGATCGTCACTAGCAGCCCAGCCCCGCTCTCCGTTCCGAGGTGTTTGGCGATTGAGGGAAGGCCCGGGACGATGACGCATCCAACCATGATGGTTAGACAGGCAATTGCGAGCAGTGAAAACGCCCCCATCTTCGAAGGTGTTTGCATCTGACACTCCTTTGTTCCATGTTGTCCGCTTAGCGGAACGGATAACCGATGTACGGAACAATGGTGGTATCATCCTGAAACGATGTCAAGGTTGAGCCGGGTCAACGGTGGGTCGATAGTTACGCAAATAGGAAAAGAGAGATGAGTGAGCAAGAGGAAGGAGCGTCTGGGAAGCAGGTAATTGCGCGAGCCGCCTCGGTTTTGAAAGCATTGGAAAATCAGCGCTCAGGCCTGACACTCTCGCAGATTTCAAAAGCGTCCGGGCTTCCGCGTACGACGGTGCATCGCCTTGTAACCGCTCTGGAAGCACAGCAATTTGTGATGTCGGGGAGCGATGGCGTTCGATTGGGCCCAGCCCTGGTTCGACTGGCGGCGTCTGCTCATACAGACATCATCAGCATCGCGCGACCTTTCATCGAAGCACTTGGACGAACCACCCGGGAGACTGTGGATTTATGTGTATATCGGGGGCACCACTCGGTCCTGGTCGACCAATACCCGTCTGATCGCGAGCTGAGAGTCGTTTCAGCACTGGGGACGGCGTTTCCTATTCACTGCACAGCTCACGGGAAGGCGATCCTGGCTGAGCTTCCTCTAGATCTGCTCGACTCGCTGCTGGAACGCCGGCTCGACCAACGGGCGACTAACACGATTTACGACAAGGACCGGCTACTGGAGGAACTCGCGGCTATCCGTGACAGAGGATATGCCATTGACGAGCAGGAGCACGCGGAGGGGGTTTATGGGATCAGCGTCTTTTTGCGAACTGGCCTGAGCGACCACTACGCGATCGCGGTGGCTGTGCCGCAGCTTCGCTACGATCGCGAAGCAGATCAGATTCTCCATGCGCTGCGTAAGTGCAAAGCTGAAATCGAGTCAATTTTGAGAAGTACTCGGTAGCCAAAGTCGCGCTATCGATTACGTAATTCATGGCAGCATTAACCTAAGCTTCACTCAGATGGTTCTTGCTAACCAACACAAAAAAGCGAAGCCAAATCAATGGCTTCGCTCCTGGTGTTTACAGTATCGAAAAAGCTACGGGCAAGAACGGTATCCCATCGTCTTCGAAGTCGTCTGCCAGCGGTGGTGCGGGTTGTTGAGCGGCCTGACGCGGTTGCTGCTGGCGCGGGGACTGTTGACTGCCCGCCTGGCTGTACTGATAGCCGCCCTGTTGCTGTCCTGCGGACGGCCACCGAGCAGCTGCATAGTGCGTTGATGTCGACGATGATCTCGGTGGAGTAGCGCTTGATACCGTCTTTTTCCCACTCGTGGGTCTGCAGCTTGCTTTCGATGTAGCACTGCGAGCCTTTGCTCAGGTACTGGCCAGCGATCTCGGCAACTCTGCCGAACAGCGACACACGGTGCCACTCGGTACGCTCGACCTTTTGGCCCAACTGCTTGTCAGTCCACTGCTCGCTAGTAGCCAGGCTCAGATTGGTCACGGCGTTACCGTTGGGCAGATGCGGAACGCCGGAAGTATCCCTCACCGTCATGCCACAAATTTGCCACACTCCCTCCGCTAACCGAGGCGACAACCCGCTAATCCTAGCTAACTCAACCCATTGATTTTTCAGCTAATCCCCGCTAACGTACTGATTCCAAACGCCGACTTTTAGGACTCCGAAGGCAGGGGTCGTGGGTTCGAATCCCGCCGGGTGCACCAGATATGTGAAAAAGCCCCAGGTCGAAAGGCCTGGGGCTTTTTTGTAGACTGTCGATCGTCCCGATCACTGAGTTCTCACATGAACGACAGCAGCCAGAACCAACATCCTCCCGCCCCATTAGGCGAAATGCTGCTGTTCCAAAGCGGCGATGGTTCAGTTCGCCTGGAGTGCCGCTTTGATAGCGACACCCTGTGGCTATCGCAGGCCATGATTTGTGAGTTGTACGGCAAGGCGAAAGCGACTATCAGCGAACATATCAGTCACATCTTCGCAGAGGGCGAATTGATTGAAAATTCAGTTGTTCGGTTTTACCGAACAACTGCCGCCGACGATAAGCCCTATAACGTCCGGCATTTCAGCCTACCGCTGATTCTAGCCGTGGGTTATCGAGTACGCTCCAAGCGAGGCACGCAATTCCGCCAGTGGGCTACGCAGGTATTGGAAGATTATCTGGTCAAAGGCTTCGCCATGGATGACGAACGGCTGAAGAACCCTCCAGTGGGACGCTCATTGGCTCCTGACTACTTTGACGAATTACTTGAACGCATTCGCGATATTCGCGCCAGCGAGCGACGGGTTTACCTGCGAGTGCGGGAGATTTTCGCGATGGCTGCGGACTACGTACCGTCGAATAGTGAAACGACCACATTCTTTCAAACCATTCAAAACAAACTGCACTTCGCGAGCACCGGCCTAACTGCTGCTGAGCTTATTAGCCAACGCGTAGACGCGACGCTACCCAATATGGGCCTGACCAGCTTCAAAGGGGATGAGGTACGCAAAAGCGATGTCACTATCGCCAAAAACTATCTGCATACAGAAGAAATCTCCGCATTGAATCGCATTGTCACCATGTGGCTGGATTTCGCAGAAGATCAAGCCTTGAGGCGCAAACAAATCTTCCTGCATGACTGGCAGGAAAAACTGGATCAGTTCCTCGCCTTCAATGATCGTGAGGTTTTGCAGGATTCGGGACAGGTCAGCAAGCTCGTGGCTGACGACAAAGCGAAAGCGGAGTACGAACGTTACAACCAGCAACGCAGAGTGTTGAAAGAAGCTAAGGGCGAGGCCTCAAATATTGAGGCTCTGCGAGCGATCTCACAGAAGATAAATCATTGAAGCGTTTCGTTTAGATAGCAATAAGCCCCAGGTCGAAAGACCTGGGGCTTTTTCGTGGGCGCCGGGTTAACGCTTCACAAGCGCTTCCAACAACGCCGGCAAGTCTTCATCGGGAAAGCGCTCATGCAGCGCCAGCAACTTCTCATCTGCCGCCCTCGCCTGCCCTGCCTCACGCAACCTCACAATCGCGTGCAGCTCCTCTTCCAAAGTAGGCAAGGCCACCGGCGCACGCTTGCTGAGCCTGGCGCTGGGCTCATCCGCCATTGAGCCCATGACCTGTGCACTCTCAGCCTGGGGCGCAACGGCAAGGCGGGCCATCGGTGCAGGGGCCGACAGGGCCGGTGGGGCCGGGCTCGCCACGTCTTCGTGCAGGGCGGAAAACGTCGCGGTGGATATCGCCTGTTGCGGCACCGGCTCACGCATCACCACGCCAATCATCAACGCCAAACCGGCGACGGTGGCGAACGCCATCTGCCAGCGCGGCCGTTGGCAGGCGCGCAGCCAGCGTTGCCACAGGTACGGTTGCGGCGCCGGGGCTTCACGACGGGCGGTGGCGAGGATGAAGGCGTCGAGGGACGCGGGTGGCTCGCCAGTGCTGTGTTGACGATAGTGCTGTAGGAGCACGTCGTCAGGGTCCGGGGTATGTCGGGAGTCGGTCATGCGGGTATCTCCTCGGCCAGCAGGCGGCGCAGTTTCTGCTGGGCGTAACGCAGGCGGCTTTTTACGGTTTCCAGCGGGGCGTTGGTGAGGGCAGCGATTTGCGGCACCTCAAGGTCGCCGTGCAGGCGCAGCAGGAAGACTTCGCGCTGGTCTTCGGGCAAGTCTTGCAACGCGGCGTCGAGACGGGCCTGGTCGCGGCTGAGGCTCAGGTGCTGCTCGGGGCCGGCGCTGTCGTCGGGTTGGGCGTGCAGTTGTTCGTCGTAGCTGTCATGCAAGGGGTTGTGGATGCCGTGCTTGCGCCAGTAATCGATCAGGCGGTTGCGGGCAATCTGGAACAGCCATGTACGAAAGCTCGCCCGGCCTTGTGGTTGTGTGGTGCTGCGGATCAGGCTGAGCCAGGTTTCCTGAAAAACTTCCTCGGCCAGTTCGGCTTTGTTGCTCAGGGACACGAGGAATCGGTACAGGCCCTGGCGATGCCGGGCGTACAGGGCTTCGAACGCGGCAGTGTCGCCGGTTCGGTAGCGGGCCAGCAGCGATTCATCGCTGGGTGAATCATCTGGAACAGCCATGTCAGGAGCGGACTCCTTTCGAGAAATTAACGCCGATCACCTGTGGGAGCCGGGCTTGCCCGCTATCGCAAGCAAGCCACACCACATTGGAGCGCTGTCGTGTTCAAGGTCAGTGTTTCAGGCTCTGAGCCAGCTCTACCAGTTGCACAAATTCATTGCGCAACCCGAACGGGTCATCGCCCCGGGCCGAGCGGGCCAGGGCGGCGGTGTCCTGCAGGCTCATGTTGCCAGTGTAGCGGCCATCACCCTTGAGCTGTTGGGCGAAAGCAGCCACGGCGGCGGCAAAGCGCAGGTCTTCGCTGGGTTGGGTGGATGCGTTGCTGATCGGCCGCTCAATCAGCCTGCTGCCGCCGCCCGCCGCAGGCTTGTAGCGCACCCGCAGCATCGCCAGCTCCGCAGATTTATTTTCCGCAGCGGGCGCAGCGGCATAGCGCAACGGCTCCAACCAACCCTTCTCCCCCTTAGGCACAATTTCGTACAACGCAGTCACCGTATGCCCTGCGCCGATTTCGCCGGCATCGACCTTGTCGTTATTAAAATCCTCACGCTTCAACGCGCGGTTTTCATAACCCAGCAGGCGATATTCGCTGACTTGCGCCGGGTTGAATTCCACCTGCAACTTCACATCCCGCGCCACCACCGCCAGGGTCGAGCTGAGTTGGTCCACCAGCACCTTGCGGGCTTCGCGCAGGTTGTCGATGTAGGCGTAGTTGCCGTCTCCAGCATCGGCCAGTTGCTCCATCAGGTGTTCGTTGTAGTTATCCACGCCAAAGCCCAGGGTGGTCAGGGATACGCCGCTTTTGCGCTGGTCCACGGCCATTTGCTTAAGGCTGTTGAAGTCGCTGATCCCTACGTTGAAGTCTCCGTCGGTGGCCAGCAGGATGCGGTTGATACCTTTGTCGATGAAGCCTTCGCGGGCCATCTGGTAAGCCAGTTCGATACCGGATGCGCCTGCCGTGGCGCCGCCGGCGGTGAGCTGTTCAATGGCATTGCGGATCTTGGTTTTGTCGCGGCCCGAGGTGGGTTTGAGCACCACACGGGATTCGCCGGCATAAACCACCAGGGACACACGGTCCTGGTCACGCAGTTGATCCACCAGCAATTTCAGGGTGCTTTTCACCAGTGGCAACCCTTCGCGGCGGTCCATGGAACCGGACACATCCACCAGGAACACCAGGTTGGCCGGTGCCAGGTCCGCCACGGCGCGGTCGGAGGCCTTGATGCCGATGCGCAGCAGTTGGGTACGCGGGTTCCACGGCGTGGCGGCGATTTCGGTGGTCACGCCAAACGGCGAGCCATCGGTGGGCAGCGCATAGCGGTAGGGAAAGTAGTTGACCATCTCCTCCAATCGCACAGCCCCCTCAGGCGGCAAGGTGCCCTGGTTGAGGAAACGCCTGACGTTGGCGTAGCTGCCGGTGTCGACGTCGGCACTGAAGGTGGACACCGGCGTTTGCGCCACGCGATGCACCGGGTTGTCCGGCAGGTTTTCGTACTGTTCGCGGGGCTCGCTGCGGTAGTCCATCACCGCCGACTCCTGCACGCTCATCGGCGCCGCCATCGCCATCCGCTTGACCAAGGCGCCCTGCGCCGGTGCGCTGTGCAACTCGGCAACCGGCGCAACCGCTGGCGGCTTGGCCACCTCATGGGAAGAAGGCAGCCCACATCCGGCCAGCGTCACCAGCAAGGTAACGGCAAAGCCCTGGGCAGCAGGACGCAGGAAGAGCAGAGGACGGGACATGGGCTGAACCTCGTGAATGAATGATCCGTTCACAAGGTCAGACGCAAGGTGCGGGCGGTTCGGGTTAAACCGAAAGAAGCTTGGCGAACATTACGCACTCAAGTTCTGCGCCGCCGAGTCGAGACAATGACTTGGTTCATTCATTTATAGGGAAATAGTGTGTTGAAAACCCTCTTGCGGGCCACCGCGCTCGCTGCCGCTTTGTCCATGACTGGCTGTGTGTCCTACACCGTCACCGGCCCCATCGGCGCTCCGGCTCACCCGGCCGCTGCCAGCAGCCCGCGCAGCGCGCAAATCGCCGATGTGGCGGTCACGGCCACCGACGTCAACGACGCCAACAAGACCGCCATCAGCCACTCGCTCACGGTGCAACTCAACCAGTACGTGCGCAGCGCCGGCTACTTCAAGCAAGTCACCGAATACCCCACGCGCCTGGGTGAAGACGATGTACTGCTCAAATTCAACATGACCTCCCTCAAAGGCCACCGTGCGCCGCACCCAGGGTACTTCCCCGGTGCACTGCTGACGCTGACCATCTGGATCTGGGTCAACGGCCCGATCTACGTCGACACCTTCGACGTGGCCGGCAACCTGGTGATCGTCGACCGCAACGGCAAGGAACTGGCCAGCGCCAAGGAAGAGGTCAAGTTTGAACGCAATGTGGGCCTCTACGGCCGCGAGTACTGGGCACCGACCATGGGCGCCAAGCAGCTCAATGAGCTGGTGACCCAATTGCTCGATTCCGCCACCGCCAAGCTGCCCAAGGAGTAACCCATGAAAGGACTTATCAAACACAGCCTGGTGCTCGCCGCGGTCTTGTTGACCGGCTGCGTGTCCTACTCGCAACACGAATTGCCAGCGGTACAAACCTGGCCACCCACCGCCAACGCACCGGCGCAGAAGCCGACGGCATACGTGCGCGCCATCGCGCTGAACCAGGTCAACGGCGGCCCGGCCAACGCAGCGCCGGGCAAACCGGCGGCCCTGTGGGAAAAGGCCGTGGCCGATTCGTTTCGCCAGTCCGACCGTTTTGCGCGGGTGAGCACTGACAAGGTCGATTCGGATATTTACGCCGATGCCACCCTGTACAACAACGAACAATTCAGCGTGGCCTCGGCGATCATCACCGGCGCAACGTTCTTCATCATCCCGACCACGGCGAAGAACGTCTTCACCCTGGAAACGGTGTTCAAGGACAAGGACGGCAAAGAGTTGGGCCGGGTCAAGAAGAGCGAGTCGGTGCGCACCTGGATGCACCTGGTGCTGATCGTCGGCATCCCGTTCCAGGCCGATGGCCGGGAAGTGGTGGAAGCGCTGACGCGCAGTACGCTGGATGAGGCCGTACAGCGCAAGTTGCTGTAACCCGCTCGCCAAAACAACGAACGTTAAAAATGTGGGAGGGGGCTTGCCCCCTCCCACATTGATCCCGATGTCAGGGAAAGGTCGTACCAATACGCGCCCGCTCCTTGGAAAACCAGATCCCCGTCACCTTGCCCACCACATCCTCAACCGGCACTTGCCCCATGGAGCGGCTGTCATTGCTGTTGTAGCGGTTATCCCCCAACAGATAGACACGCCCTGGCTCAACCTTCACCGGCGCCAGCGTCATCGACAGCGGGCCTTCGACCCGATCTGCCGGGGCATGGAACAAGCCGAGGTTGTCGCCGTTGTGGATCAACTCGCCATTGACGATCTCCAAGGTATCGCCGCCCACACCGGCCACGCGCTTGATCGCTTCGGTGCCGTTCCAGCGGTACACCACGATATCCCCGACCTTGGGTGCGCCCGCCTTGAGATCGGCCACGATGTAGTCACCCACCGACACTGTCGGCGCCATTGAGCCCGTCGGAATGTAGTAGTTCTTGAACCCCATCAGCGGCGCTCGCAGCACTTCCAGCAACACAAAAGAAAACACGATCAGCACGCCTACATACAGCGCATGGAAACGCTTGCGCGGCACATCCGGCGGGCCGTTATAGCGACGGGCCAACCTCGCCGACACGATCGCCGAAGCAAACTTGACGGCAACAATGAAGCCGAACAGCCCATACAGCCCGACAGGTGAAGCACTCAGGCCAAACACACCGAGCACCACCACACCGGTGTACATAAATGCCGCGACCCAAATAGCCCATTTGATACGGCCGACGTAGACCAGCCCCCAGCCCGCCACCAGGCAAGACATCAGGAAGGCTAGAAGAGGAAATTTCCCAGGTTTCATGGATCATCCTTGTAAAGCGATTGGAAAAATCTGTGCATCGACGCAGCACGCTCAGACCAGCTGTTTTTCTATCTCTTGTCTTAAAAAACGTGGCTCCGGCGTCGTTGCATAACGCTGCGCAATTTCAAAGGGATCAATCACTTCAGTGTTTGCCCCCTCACATGAAAAGTCGCCGACCACGTACCTGGCGAAGGACGGCGACAACGGATCTTGATCCACCTGCCAGTAGCCGCCCAACAGGGAAATCAGATACTCGCCAATGTAATAGCCGATACGGGTCACCAACCAAGCCCGGTTTTCTTCGCTGATCACCGCGTGTTGAAGACCACGGTCCAGCAGCGGCAAAAACTTGTTTGGTTCAATCAAGACCTCGTGCGGCTGATCAAACCCGAGCGCTTTACAGAACTCATGCAGCACCGGCAAACGCTCGGCCCTGAAGGTCTCAAACCCAGCCATCCGTCGAGCCAGTAGCTCGTCTGCCTTTTCCACACCACACCTCGCCACTTATTTTTGAGCGCTCAGGAAACCTGCGCGACACTTCCACACAATCGCATAAGGCAGCTCATCGCCCACGTCATCGCGCGAGCGAAAATGATAGGTCGCGTCGGCGTTTTCCAGGCTTCGATGAATAAAAGCGCCATCGGACATCACACGGTAGGAGGCATGCTCCATCACCCTCCCGACGGCCGCCAAGGCACGTTTTATTTGACCGTAGGTTGGCGCGGCGCCGTTTGGCAGTAACTCAACCGGGGGCGCGCCGATCGCGAAATCGTCAGCTTCGATATCGAACGAATAGGCTCGTCGAAACGCCGCCGCACTGACCGCCCAAACACATGAAACCACTACCAGCCGCTTTTGCCCGCTCTCAATATGGACATCAGCCAAGCAATATTGAGTTTCTGAAATTTTGTAGACGCCCTCGTCGATGCGCGACAGCGCCCGCTCGGGCACGTCAACGTCATTGCCCGCTATAAGTGCACGTAATACAGACCATTGAATCATCATCCGCCCTCTGCGCCCGGCCTCATGGAATGCCCTTGATCAATTGCATCCAGTAATCGTAAGTCTGTCTAAGTCGACTGGCGGCTTTCGAGCCATCGGCAATGCCGCTGGCAAAGGCCTGCGCAACCCGCACGGGATTGGTGGGCAGTTTGCCCCCGCGGGACACCACGGGCTGACCGTAATCGGCTTGCCGCTTGCTGCCGTTCAACGCGTGCCAACCCAGTGAGGGATTATTTCTGACCGCCACTTCGCCGTAGTACATGCCCACTGCGACAGCCAAGGACACGACCTCTTCGGACCCCGTTTCAACCGCAGATGAGCTCAGCGCGCGTTCACGAATGCGCGCAGCAAACCACTCGCCCAAGGCATCCAGGGATTCTGGAGAAAAGTCCGCGCCCCACTGCTCATACCCGAGAGTTTGCCAAACCGACTGAATCAACTCGTCGAGGCAGTAGGGTTTATTGAGCATGAATGCATCAAAAAAAACCTTGAGGTCATTGTTCATCGGCCTAGCACTCCCTGCGCCCGGCCACAAAATCTTTTACGTAGCGCCATTGGCTGACAGTCCAATAGAGGGTCAACACCACAGAAAGCGGCGCACCGATCCAGAAATACACCCAAGCGTCGGAGGTCTTCAACAGCACGCCGACAAAGCCGCAAACCAGCACGGCCACAAAGAAGCTAACGCCGTAAACAACGCTAAAAAGGCCTAACGCCAAAGCAAACTTTCGAATAGGACTAACGCTCATCACGGTTTAGTACCCCCCCGCACTGACATCCGCCACCGACAACCAATAAGCCACAACCGCATCAAATCCTCGGTCGTCAGCCCGTGCCTGCAACGCGACTAGCGCTTGGCGTGCATCGGTGATCGACCAGCCGGTGGAGTTCAAGGTCAGCCACGCATAATCCAGGCGACCGGCGCTCAGGTAGTCGTCGAACAGTGGCTTTTTCTCGCGATCCGGATCAAACCACGCAGGCAGCTGCCCGCTGGTGGGCATCGGCATCGGCCGGTCGAGAATCTCGAAGGAGCAGCTGGTTTCCCACCAGTCCCGGACTGAGTCGAGCGGGTTGGGAAAGTCGCCGGTGTAAGGCGCCGCGCCGTCGACGATGCTTTCCAGCGGTGTCTTCTGGCTGAACAACGCAACGTTGGCAAAGCCCTGGGGGGCGTCGCCGGTTTTCAGCGACTGCGCCTCCAGCGCTGGCAGCCAATCAAGGCCTACCGCTTGGGCAAATTGCTCAAGTTCTGGAGTAACGCCGTCTTCAACGCCGATGGACATCATGGCCAGCACGCCCATCAATTGCGCAGGTGTGCGCGCAATCTCGACCGTCATGTGCCCGCAGGCCACGTACATCTTCACGAAGCAGGGCTCACGATCAATAAACCAGTGCTTCCAGTACCCGATATAGAACGGGCGAGAGCCGCTACTCCATAGCGCAATCAATGCAGGCGGGAAGCCGTACCACTGGGCAGGCGTATCCAGTGTAAAAATCGGCGGGCTGATGCGCCCTTCTGCACAAGCCAACAGCGTATCGGGTAACGCCAGTGCTTCAAGTGCGGCTTTAAATGTCATGGGGTTACCTGTGCACCTGGTCTTTCAACCACTAGTTGGCAGCGCGCCACTCAACCAAAGCGTTGATATACGTTAACTTCTCCAGGATGAAGTCAGAGAAACTTGAGGCGACGGGTTCGATTTCGTCCAGTTCACAACTGATTTGCACCACCTGCCAACCACTTTTTGAATTGAACGCGTAGAGCAGATCGCTCTGGTTACCGCCGAAAACATAAAGCCCCTCGCCACCTGCTATTTCACGACCCGAGAGCGTCGAATAGTGCTCAGGGCCGTCATCCAGATGAAAGGCGGCGTCCAGCTCGCCAAAGCCGAAGGCCGAAAGAAAAGCCAAATAGTCGCTGGGCACAGCGGCGTGGTCTGGCCCATCGACGCGGCTTAACACAGCACTCGCGTCGCCAATGGCGTAACCGAAGTTGCCCTCGTATTGTTCAGAGGACTGGATAGCCTTAATCAAGGCCTCGAACACATGCTCATTCTTCATCTTGGCCAATTCAAATTGATATCCGGCACTTCAGGCGTACCGGTCAAGTCCCATGGAGCACCCAGGCCAGACAACTGCATGAGGAAATAGGTGTGTTTTTCTTGTATCGGTTCTGCACAGTTGGGCCTGTGTCGAAACCCCAGCCTGTAATGAGTCATTAATGCGCCACCTTCACTTCAATGCCTCTTCAAGCATTGAACTTATCGTCTGCTCACACTGAATGTTGTGCGAGCCTGCAAATAAACGGACCAAGGCAAATCCAATTTTTTCAAAAATAATCTCACTCGAGGAGACTTTTCCGTAAGCGCTGTAAAAAATCCTCAGACGGTTCAACTCAACCTGAGTACCTTCAGTCGACGCCCTTTTGAAACCGCGCATCGTGGCGCTTACGTAATGCTCGGGTATGCCTGAAAAGACCGGTTCAAACCCTGCAATCAGAAAGTCTTCATTTTTCGAAAATAAACACATTGTCGTTCTTCGCTCGTCAACGATAACGCCATCATGCACCGCCGGCAGGGCGTGTATTCCGAGCAATCCGTATAAAACACGCGCGCCGCGAGGCAGCATGACTTCAAGCACCAAATCATGTGTGTCAGGTGAGGTGGAACACAGGTTCCGCCATAATCTGAATTTTCCGTGCTGACCCAGGCTGCCACTTATCATCACTGCTCACTCTAGAGCTGATTACACCAACGCTTATTTCCCGCTCACTTTAAAGTCATCTAACGTCTTATGTGCTTTTCGCAAAAAATCGCTGGCAAACTCATGATCCACCTTGAGCAAAAGATTTAAAACATCATAAATTTTCCACCGATGCACATTGGGTGCCTGTGCGATCAAGCACAAATGCTCACGCAAGGCCGGAACATACTCAAAGAACTTCTTGCCCTCAACCAGCCAGAAAAACCCGGAGATTTCAAAGGGACGACTGTTGGATAACTGAATGATCTTTTTAATCGGATCAACAATCTCTGCTCTTGCGGCTTCTCCCGTGCCCCTGTCAGACAAACGGGTGAAGTAACCCACCAGCGCAGACAATGCCAGCTTGAACGTGTCGTCATAGCCATGCAGTCTATGAACTTCAAGCCCCTCGAAATCTTGCACAGCACCAAGTACTGCAGACAGAGACGCCAGGCCCTCTCTGAACCCCCAACTGGTCAACAACCTTGATGCAGAAAAGCTTATATTCGGGTCGTCACAACTCAATAACTCAAGGATACTTCTCACTCTACTGACCGGTATATCCTCTGGGTCTAAATCAGTAGCGTCAACCGCATATTCGGCGTGCGCGGGGACAAAGTGCAGGAGTTCGTATGCGTCTTTGTTCATTCCAGCCACCTGTTCATCACACACTTGAACCTGACACTGCAGGTGTATTGCTGATGAAATATCCTTGTTCTTTATCAGAAGAAGGTTCGGTCTTATTTCCTAGCTTATCAGTGCTTTCACTCGCCCACCGACATCCACCAACTCATCACTGGACAGTGGGCTGTCGCTAACAATGATCAAGACGCCACCCTCGAATTCGGCAACTTTATGCACATGCCCGCTCAGGCATTCAACGATCTGCCGTGCAGTTTTCGCGAACGCGCGCACGCACAATTCCTGATCGAAATAGTTAGCCGCGTTAATACGAAAGACGCCATCGCGTCCGTTCACGTCCTTACCCGTGGCCTCACAGGCATCCACCACCACGGGCCAGTCGCTTCTGGTCACACTCCAATCATGCAACGTCGCGCGGTAGGCACCGAACGCGCTTATATAAGCGGGGAACACCCGCTCCAACAGGTCCGAATAATCGAGTTTGTTACCGGCAAACTCAATAAATAGCGTGTCATCGAACTGGGCATCGTCTTCCAAATAGGGCTGACTGCGCAGGGCATAGGTCAGTCGACCTTTAACGCCAGCAGGCAGCTGCTTATCCAACGACACTGAGACAACCAGCTCGCTTCCGATATCCGGCGCTTCAGGTGTACCGGCCAAGTCCCACGGAGCTCCCAGGCCAGACAACTGCGCAAGGAAGTTGGCGTGTTTTACGTCTATAGGTTCTGCACAATTGGGCCGGTGCCGAAACTCCAGTTTGTACTTAGTCATCAAGGTGCCACCCGCACAGAAATATTTCTGATGTTTTGCTCAATCAAGATATCGGTAGCTCTATCAGCGGCCTTTTGCGTTGGGAACTCGAACACTGCTTTTATACCCGGGTTCTGCTTCAAGGCACTCGATACTCGTTGAACACTTTGAATTTGTTTATCAAATGTCGTTAACGCTGTTTTCCGATCAATAAGGGTAATACCGCCAACATCCTCTACCCCGTCAAACTTCACGAAATTGTTACCGGCAGGGTTGGGGTTGTCAAATCGTATGGCCGGCACAGCCTTTCGCTCAGAAAGGACATCTGAGAACGCACCCGTAGTACCCGCTTCGAACTTAACAAACGGCTTGCTGAAATCACCCTGAGGTTCTTGTACGAAAATCAAACCTTTATTCTCACCGTCAAGCTTGCGCGCGTCCTTGATGGTCAATACCTCGACCTTCGAAAGATCCAACCCGCCCGCTGTAGGCGCTGGCACGTCCTTCACGCCCTTGTTGACGACAGCAAGCTCCCCCGCCAACTGCCCACTGAAATACTTGCCCGCGCCGCCGAACAAAGCAGCCTGCGCAGCGGACTTGGCCGAGCCCCATGCCAGATCGGACGTAATACTCGATTCGCCAGGAAAGGTTTCCAGGTAGAAAGAGTCCGCCACTCGGCCAGGTTCTGCCGACTTGAACGGTGCCGTGATCTGGCTCGCCGAATCCCACGCGCCGACCATTGAGGTAGTGCCCAGCGCACCCAGGCCAACCGGCAACGCACAAGTGACAACCCCGACACAGGCAGGGGACGATACGATCATCCCGGCATAGCCGCCTACGCCGCCCACCAAACCCAGGGCCGTGTCTTTGCTTGCACCAACGACCTGCACGGCCTTGCCATGGGCATTGAGCGTGTCGTCGCTCCAATCTTTCCAGCTACGTCCGCCAAACTGGCCGGTGGCTTCAAGCAACGCGATCTCCGCGCCGTAGGTTTCACCCCGGTCCTGGAGCCCCTTGTAGGCATCATAGTCAGGGTCGTTGGTTGGGATCGATTCGGCGCAACGCACCAACGCGCAGGCGGCGGCGTTCAGGCGATCCGCCTGCTCAGGATGGAACTTGCGCTGCTCATCCAACGCTTCGGTTTGCGACTTGTGCAGCGCATGGTTGTACTGCGTGGCGTTTTTCGCCACCCAGCCGCCCTTTTCCAGCGAGTTCGCGTCCGCGTCTTTTTGCGTCGCGGCCGCGAGTACACCCACGATTTGGGAACTCATGGAGAGCAGGGTCTTGTCACCTTTAACCAAGGTGTTCAAATGCCCCACCACCGCTTCGTTGACACCGGCCGCCAGGGCGCCGGTTTTGAAGTCACCTCCAGTGACCTCGGCAAGCAAGCCACCCACCATGGCATGCACGAGGATTTTCGGCGGATAGCCGTCGGTCAAACGGCCTTTGGTGTAGTCGCCCACCGCTTGGAAACTGACCGCCGCCAGGGTATTGAACAAGGCGCTCTTGAGCGCGTCACTGGCGCTGCCACCTTGGCCCAATGCCTTGCCCACCAGCATGGACGTACCGTTCTGCAGCGTTTGACTCGCCGCGAACTGGCCCGCGCCCGACCAGGTATTCAATGCCGGCGAGCTGATCGCCCCCGTCGCGCGGTCAGTCGTGGTGCCGGTCCAGCCATCGAAGTAAGCCGCCGTCAGACCTGCCGTCGCCCCCGCAACAACATAGCCCTTCATCGCATCCGAAGACGTGACGTCCTTGAACACCGCTCCGAGGTTGCCGCGATTATTGACCACGCTCACGCTGGCGTTGGTCGACGCACCCGCCGCCACCGCGCCTGCCACCGCGCCCACCGTACCGCCGCCGGCAGCCGCTGCGGCCATTGGCCCCACCACGGCCGCCATTACAATGGCGATGATGATCTGCGACGCCGGCCCCAGGCCCGAATTGCTGTACTTGAAGCTGTCGTGGATCTCCTTGACCTGACGCCAATCCACATCACCGCGTTGCTGTGCGTCCTTGATCCATGCCAACTGCGGGTCGGCCTTGACCATCGCATCGATGGACTCACTGACGGTTTGCTGGTTGACCTGGTTGATGTCGATTTTCAAACCGTCGACGGCTTTGATCGCCACGCTGCCTTCGGCAATCAGCTGGCTCTGGCGCAGGGTTTCGTCGGTATTACCCTTGCCCTTGGAGGCCACCCAGAACGCGTTGTTGTTGGTCTTCTCGTGGCTCTCCTGATGCAGGTCCTTGACCGCCTCGAAGGTAATCGCCCCACCGCTGTCCAGGGTGATGTCATTGGCGCTTTGAAGCTTGGCGAGCTGATAGGTCTGGTCGCCGCCACTCTTGAGAGTCAGGTCGCCACCGGTGGTGATTTCAGTACCCACGTTGGTGATGCGTGTGACCTCATCACGCTGGGTCTTTTTCGAGCCCCAACCGCTGTTTTTCTTCATGTCATACAGCGTGTGCGTGCTGTTCTCGGCTGCCAGCAGGTTCATCTGCCCAGCGGTGTACAGATACGCCTCATTGCCCGCGCTGATCTTGCTCGCGATCAGCGTCGTATCACGCCCGGCCTGGCTGGTGAAATTCGCACCGGCGGTCAACACGCTGGCGACTTGGGTGGTCTGCTCATCCTCGGTCTTGATGCGTTTTTTGCCGTGTTTTTCCTTGCCTTCGACGTTGTGGATATCGCTGACAGACGTCACGTTGAAATCGCGCCCGGCTTCGATGTTCAGGTCTTTTCCGGCGGTGGCGTTGCTGCCGATGACGGTGACGTCTTGCCCGGCCTTCATGTTGAGGTTGTTGCCCGCCGTGACAGTCGCAGCGATGTTTTTCACGTCGGTGGTGATGCTGGATTTATGCCCGCCGTCGCTGAACTCATGCTTGACGCTCGTATCGCTGACGGCCACCAAATTGAGGTCACGGCCCGCTGTGAGGTTGACGTCATTGCCTGCTGCGAGCGCACCACGATTGATCAGGTCGCGACCGGCTTGCATCGTGAGGTCTTGGCGCGCGCTGATGGTGCTGGTGCTGGCATCGGTAAGGGTGCGCATGCCGGCACCGTCACGCACTTGAATCGCGGTGCTGTCGTTGGTGATATCGCCCTCGACGGCGGCAAGATGGACCTGGGTGCCGCGAATCTCGCCGGCCATGGCATTACGGATGCTGTCCTGTGCCAACAAGCCCAGGTTGTTGCCCGCCTCGACCAAGCCGCCGTTGTAAATATTGGCGTTGCTGACGGCCGTGAGGTTGTTGCTGGCCCGCAGGGTGCCGACGTTGAGCAAGTCGCCGCCGGTGACGAGGTTGAGGTCGCGCCCCTGGATCAGACTGCTGCCACGCACGTTGCGCGATTGGGCCTGGGCCAGGTACAGCACCGGCACCAGTACGCTCTGGCCGTCGACCACACTGTTTTCCATCCACACGATGTCGTGGGTCAACGCACCCACTTGCTCGCCGGTGAGGGAGACGCCGACGCTCAGGCTCAGGGCGTCTTTGCTGGCGAGGGCGTTGTCCATCAGGTATCGGAACTGGTCGGCGTCGCTTTGCAGGTCGCTGTCGAGGAAACGCTGGCCGGTTCGCGCCAGTACGGCGTCGCGAATCAGGCGGGTTTCGTATTGCCCGTCACCCAGGCGGCGCCAAGCGGTGTCCGCGCTGTAGCCGAGCTTGCCGAGCATGTAGTCGGAGCTGAAAAAGCCCGCCGCGCTGGCGAACGCCGGGTTGGTCTCGATCAGGTAGTGGCTGGTGGGGTCGACGTTTTTGACGAACATCCCGTAATCGCCCTTGGGCAACTGGAAGTAAGGCGAGGTGGTGGGGTCGACCGCAGTGAACGCCGCGCCAGTGTCGTCGGCATGCTTGTTGAGGTTGATATCGATGCCGCCAGCAGGGATGCCGGTCTGGTCGTTGTCGAGGCTGCCAGTCAGTTGTTCTTTCTGGTTTTCCAGCAACGTGCCGTTTTGCACCTTGTTGGCGACTTTGGAGAGGTCGACGGTGCCACCGGCTTGCAGGGTGGCGCTGTAGGCGAGGCCATCGTTGACGGTCCATGCCGTGACATTGCTCTGCTCTTCGAAACGGCTATCGGAGGACCTGGCCTTGAGGGCAGCAAACTTCGCCGCATCGAACTCGCCGAGGGCATTGAAGGCCGGGATGTCCTCGTACTCCATCTGGTCCCATTCCGTGCGCGCGATCTTGCCGAGTGTGCCGAGGACGATGCTGTTTTGCCCGGTGCGAGTGCCGGCGCCCTGGTTGAGCAGGTTATTGGCGACAATGGCGAGGTTGCCGTTAGCCGCCAGCAGGCTGTAGCGGTTCTGAACGTTGTCGCCCTGGATCAACAGGTCTTTGCCCGCGAGAAGACGCGCCGGTGCCGAGTCCTTGATCGCCGATTCCAGGAGCGTCTGGTTGATATTCACCTGGCCACGCTTGAACCAGTCATGGCCGCCGCAATGCTGGCCGCAACGCCATTCCACGGTGCCGGCGGTCACGGTTTTCACCAGCTCGAACTCGGCCTTGGCGTTCTCCACAAAGGCGGCGTTGATGCCGATAGCGCCTTCGGCTTCCACCGTACCGGACAGGTTGCTGAACACCGCCGCCTGCCCGCCGTCCTGCGCGGCAAACGTCAGGTTGCCTTGGGTGTAGACGTCGCCATAAGCGTTACTGAAACTGTTGCCGCGCAGGGTCAGGTCGCTACCGCTGAACAACAGCGAATCGGCGCCATTGGTGATGCCTTGGGTGGCGGTGAGGTTCACCGGCCCCAGGGCGCCAAGGGTGCCGCGGTTGTTGATCTGCGCCGCTGCGATGTCCAACTGCTGGCGCGCCGTGAGGAAGCCGAGGTTGTCGAGGGTGCCGCTCAGGTTGAGCTGAGTGTTGATGGCCGCCATGCGCCCGCCATTCTGGCTGACGTTGTTGGCCACCACCGAGAGCTTCTGCAGGGCCGACACACGACCGCTGTTGGTCATGTCGCCGCTCAGGGTGATGTCCAGGTCACCACCGCTGACCACTTCACCGCCGTTATCGAGGCGGGTGGCGTTGATGCTATTGCCCGTCGCGCCCAGGCCGCGCAATTGCCCGCCCGTGCTGTTATCCACATGGCCACCGGCAAGGGCAAAACCCTCGCTGGCTTCAACCAGGCCGCCCTGGTTGGTGAAGGTGTCGCGGGCGGTCAGGTTTAGGCGCTTGCCGCTGATCTGACCGTCGGCACTGTTATCCAGGGTATTGCCGGTGAGGGTCAGTTGCTCCTGGCCATGCAAGGCGCCGCCACGGTTGTTGATCGCGTCGGCAGTGACGGTCAGGTCGCTGGCGACGATTTGCCCGCCACGGTTATCCACCGACACGCTATCGAGGGTGGCGACCTGGCCTTCACCGAAACGAATCAACCCGCCCATATTGACGATGGCCGGTGCGCTGATCGTCAGGTTCTGTAGGCCGTACAACCGGGCGGTCTCGCCCTGATTGGTCAGCTTGGCGGTATTCACGCTGACGGTCTTGCCCTGAATCACCGCGCCTTGGTTGGTCAGCGCCTGCGCGGCGGTGATCGCCAGGTTGCGGCTGGCCAGGAGGTTGCCACTGGTATTCACGGTTTGCGCATTCACCACCAGATCGCCGCTGGCGTTGCGGCTGTTGTCCGCCTGTACACCCGCCTCGATGACGCCCGCATTGGTGACCGTGGCCGCGTTGAGTTCAATGCGCTGGCCGGCCGCCACGCTCTTTTGGTTGACCAGGGCTTGGGCGCTGGTCAGCTCTACATTGCGGGCGGCGTAGACCTTGTCGGTCAGCTCGATATGCTGCGCGGTGGCTTTGATATTCCCGGTGGTGGTGGTGGCCTGCGCCATGCTCAGGCGGCCGTTGGCGTCGAGTTGAATATCACCGCCACTGGCCGCCAGCGTGCCGTCGAGTTTCACCCCAACGCCTGCCTCTGTGCCCACCAGTTTGATCGCGCCAGCGTACATGCCGCCCAGCGCCGAGGAGTCAATGGCCAGTTCAGGTTTGGCGCTGCCGTCATCGGCGCGCACAGTAGTTTTCAGGCTTTGGGCATCGACGTCGTTGCGCCCGGCGATCACCGTCAGTTCCCGCGCATTGATCTGCGCATTGATCTTGGCCGAACGGGTGATGATCTCGAAGTGGTCGACGTTGCTGGCGTTCAAGCCTTGGCCGTCGATGGTCACAGCGCCGCCATCCACTTGGTAGTGGTCCAGGCGACCCACCTTGTCGATAACAGGCTTGCCGGTGGTCAACGTGGCGCTTGGCGTATTGATGAACCCGCAGCCGTTGCAGGTCACGCCATAGGGGTTGGCGACGATGACTTTGGCCGACTGCCCGGCCACTTCGGTGAAGCCGCGCAACTGGCTGGGGCTGCCGCCGTTGACTTCGTTGAGGATGACGTTGGCGGCGCCGCCCTTGAGGTTGGGGTTGCCGATGATGTAGCCGCCCAACTGCGTGTTGGTCACCGCGCCGGTGGCGTTGTTGAGGATCACGCCATTGGGGCCGACGTTGTAGTCCTTGAACTGGTTATGGGACAGCCCGCTGCCGTTGGGGGTCGCGATGTTCACCACCGGCACGCCGTTGCCCGCCTGGCCCACCGTGGTGCCTGGGGCGCTGACCACAATGCCTTCGGCCTGGGCCAGCAGCGGCTGCCAGAACAGCGCGTTGGCCAGGATCAGCGCGATGCCACGCCGGCAGAGGGTTTTCAGGGCAACTACGGGGCGAACGTCCATATTCAGACTCTCAAGGCGGGGCGTTGAATTACAGGTAGAAATCCATGCGGAAATAGATCGGCGCTTCGCGCTCACTCATCACGGCCGGGCGTTCCAGGGAGTGGGCAAAGGTCACGCTGGTGCTGACGTGCTTGCCGCGAGCAAACAGCTCCAGGGAGTTGCTCGATACCCGCCCATGCACTTCGTCGTTGTAGCGGCCATGGCTGATCACACCCTGGTCATAGCCGACGCTCGCGCCGTACTCGAAAAACGCCGGGCGCAACCAGTCCACGGTCACCGGGCGGGCCCAGCGCAGGTCATTGCGCCAGTAGCCGCCGCTGTCGCCCGTCAGTTGCTGGTCCTTGAACCCGCGCACCGAAGCCGAGCCACCCAGGCTCATACGTTGCGGGCTGAACAGGATGTCTTCACTGCGTTGGCCGGTGGCTAGGCTGGTGAAACTGAATGACTCACCCCACAGGGTGAATGGCTGCAAATAGCTGACGGTGGCGGTGTATTTGCGGTAGCGCGAATTTGCCTGGCGGTTGCCGTACTGGTCGCGTTCGTCCTGGGCTTGGGCATCCAGCAAACCGATACCGTTCTGCATGCCCAAATCGAGGTTGACGAATGCATTGGCGATGCGCCGGCCATGGTTGATGCCCACCTGGAACTCACTCAGCCGGTTGCTGCTCACTGCAGTGCGCGTATCCAGGATGTAGTTGTTGGTGCGCAGGTGCGTGACGCCGACGTTCACCGATGTCTTGCTGAGATCGTCGCGATGAATCACCCGCTCGGCGCGCAGTTGGTGGGTCTGGTTGTCACCGTTCTGCTTGTATTTGAAGTCGTCGGTCACGCCAAAGGTGCGGTAGTCGCTCTCGCTGTAGAGGTAACTGAAGTTCCACCAGCCCCACGGCACGTTGTAGTAGAGCATGCTGTTTTTCGAGGTTTTCTGGTGGTCGCTGACGGCGTCGTGGCCGCCACGCAATATCAACTGATCGGCCAGGCCCAGGGGGCTATCCCACTCCAGGCCCGCGCCCCACTGTTGTTCGCCGGTGCTTTTCTGGCCGTCGTTGTTACGCGACAGGCTGGCGCGCCAGGGCTTTTGCGGCACGTTCTTGACCACCACCTCACTGCCGCCGATCTGGCTGCCGGGCGTCAGCGCCATCTGGGCCTGACGGGACGGCAAACGGCTCAGTTGATCCACCAATTGCTCGACTTCCCGCAGGTTCAGCGCCTCGCCCACCTTGCCGGGAAACGCCATGGCCAACTCGCGATCGGTGACCGTGCTGCCGTTGGCGCCTTTCAAGCCTTCGAGCTTGCCCTCTACCACCAGCACCTGGAGGTGGCCGCTGGACAGGTCTTGTTGCGGCAAGTACGCACGGCTGGTCACGCGACCGTTGTCGATGTAGTCATCGGTGATGGCCTTGAGCAGTTGATTGAGCTGCACAACCCCCAGGCACTGGCCGATATAGGGTTTGAGCAGGCGCGCACGGTCGGCGACAGACAGGCTGTCGGCGCCCTTGAGTTCGATGTCCTGGATGGGAAAGCAACGGGTATCCACGGGGGCCGCAGGGGCCTGGGGCTTGGAGCCTTTGCCGGGCAGGTCTTGCAGCTCGTCGAGGCGCCGACGCTGCTCTTCGAGCAGACGGTTCTGACGGTCGCGAATCAGGTCTTGGTCCCCTGGCGTCGGGGCCGCCATGGCACTGTTCAGGCTCAAGTAAGCGAGCAGCAAAGTGCACAAAAAATACCGAGTCCGTGGCAATAACAAAGACATGTTCGATCCGTCGAAAATCAAGGGGCGGCAAACTAACATCGAACTTCCCACAACCCAAGCAACTGAGTTAGTTGGACTTTCGTGCCTGCTACTCACGCAACCACTTGATTAATAACAATAAAAAATTATCAAAAAAGTCTATAGCCTGTCAGCTGGAATATTATTCCGACAAGCGGCAAGTCTTTTGATAGCGATTCGTCGGATAACTTAAAAGTTGCCATTAGTTGGCCAGCAAGTTGTTTCCGAGACAGGTTAGTACCGGAAAAAGCAGAAAAGTTCGCGGAGATTTTGTGAATTGGATCCCATTTATGGGATTGGATGACAAAGAGGGGTAAAGGGCTTTTGTGTGGATGTGGGAGATTCTACGTTGCAGGACAAGCCTGCCCTCAACATCTGATCCTGCGCCAGGCTCGAAATACGGGCACACCGCCAATCCCCTGTGGGAGCGGGCTTGCTCGCGAAAGCGGTGTGGCAGCTAATAAATCTGTAGCTGACACCCTCTCATCGGGAGCAAGTCGAATCGTCGCACCGCCCCTCCCACATTTTTTACCGTGCCCGCCGTCAGGCCTGTTTGAGGGTTAGTGCCTTCTCGACCAACAACTGAATTCCCTCCAGCATTCGGGAAATTCCCAGCGCCACGCTGCGAGGATTACCGTCGACCTCAAAAGCCAAATGGCTGGCCAGTGCTTGAACTGACTCAAGATCCTCCGATGCGTTGGTCAACAGCGTTTCGACGTCTAAGCCTTCACGCACGGTAAACAAGCCATGGCCTTCAGCAGAAGGCTCTGGTTTCTCAGACGGATTCAGATAGTGGTTAATCGCTCGATGAGCGGCGGTGTGAAATGCGGTTGAATCTGACGGCGGATTCGGACTGTCTTTAATCACGACAAAGCTCCTAGAGTATTGGAGCCGCCCCCATCGCTGCGAAACGATACCCGGGTGGCAGCTGTACGCAGGTTCGCAGACCGGGACTCTAGGAACCCGGCATACCCGGAGGTATCCCGCGCACAGCCGCCATAACATCAGGCATAAAAAAGCGCCAGCTATCTGAGGAGGACGCTGTGCGTCTAGAGTTTAACCGGGCTGCGAAACCCGGTCGCTGAATTTGCAGCGACCGCCGAAGATTAGGCAGCCATCTTCCGAGGGGCAAGCCTAAAACGCTGTCGGAATATTCTCTCTGTACGCATTGAACTCGATAGAAACGGGGCTAGCGGAAAGTTGACGCCTCCAAGTGGTCCTAGCGCTGAAGAAGCTTTCGAGACCTGTGACTTTCTATTGAGTAAGCGGTGATGCTCATTCGCTTGCGGCATTAGTTTTATTAGACACCTGTATTAAAAAGTTAATCATATTTAAATTAAGCGGCAATGGTTTTGTGTGCCCGCCTTATTTCTGGGGTGGGCGAGGTACTTTCTGAAGGATTAGATGTATGTGTCCTGTGCGAAAAAACCCGTTAAGCAAGAGGTTTCCTACAGAGATCCAAAGTATCTTAGGAAATTTCTGAAAATATAAAATTCTTTTGACGTCTTGCGGGTCTCTGATTTTACATTGGCGGTGCAGCACAATTTTAATTGTTCGAAGAAGGAGTTTTGTTATGGGTAAAAATGCAATTGGTATTGCAGCAGTGCTTTTGGGAGTTTCTGCAGTTGCTGAGGCGAACGTAATAACTGATCCATCGCCTGTAGTTACTCAGCCTCCATCTGCTCTGCCGGCTCAAACTAATGCGGCTCCGCTGACGATTGCATTTGTCGGTTCTGGTTGTGATGGTGGTGTGATTTCGCGCACGAGCAGACGCTGCAATTAAGATTGTCGTTTAGGGGGGCGGCGTGATGTTTGACGCCGTCACTTGAACTGAGAAAAGGAAGCCAGTATATGATTGAGAACTTTAGCGACTTCTGCTTTTATGATTCCTCTGGCAGCGCTATTGGAGTGGTTGCGCCCTCAACTTTTCATTCCCGCGTAAACGAACAAACCGTTATTAGTGGGCCGCATGCGACGGTGCGGCTTACAGAACAGACTCTACCGGCGCTTACGGAGGGTCTTTTACGCTCAGGAGCCTTGGTCCCTGGGTCCTCCAACGAGGTTGCTGAGGTTTGTGAGTATTTGAAAGATCCTGAAACCAGCCGTACTGCGAGTTTCTTTTTATGTAAGGCAAAAACGTGTGCTGATATAATTTCTGTTTTCAAAAAGATCAAAAATGCTAACGTGCTTTTGATTGGTTGCGGAGGTATAGGTAGTACTGCGGCACTGTTGTTGGCCGGTGGCGGGGTAGGGAGTTTAACTTTAGTTGATCCTGATGTCGTTGAGCTAAGCAATTTAAATCGGCAGCTTTTTTGGCGTAAGCTGGATGTTGGAAAAAGCAAAGTTTCAATATTGGACCGAGAAATACAGGCGCGGTTTGATGGGGTGCAGGTTTCAATTATTAAGAAGGAGCTGGATTTTTACGGAATAGTTGAACTGGCTTCTTCAGGTGAGTTTTCAGTCGTGGTGATCACCGCAGATAATCCCGCCACATTGGTTCCTCGGGCTGAAGAGCTGGCATCAATACTCAAGATTCCGGTTGTTAGTGGCGGGTATTTACACAGTCATTGTATTGCGAGCTTTTATTCCGGTAATGATATTCGAAATATCCCTAACGAACAGGGGTTCGATATGGACTGGGAGAAATTGCCAGGATCAATAATGCCGAGCTTCGGCCCTTTAAATTTTACAATAGCGTCGTTGCTATCCGCCGGGGTGTTAACGTTTCTTGCATCATCTATTTTTGGCAATGCACGATCCAGTTATATTGAGTGGGACGCTGCGGTGGTCCCGACTGAGTTTTCTACCAAGTTTTGTTATGACGAGTAAGCGGTGATTGGAATGGATTGTATTTTCTGCAACATCGTCCACAAAACCTCCCCAGCCCACATCCTCTGGGAAGACGACCAGCACATGGCCTTCCTCTCAATCTTCCCCAACACCCCCGGTTTCAGCGTAGTGATCCCCAAGCAGCATTACGGCAGCTATGCGTTTGCGCAGTCGGATGAAGTGCTGGCCGCGTTGGCGGTGGCGGCGAAGAGGACGGCGTTGCAGATCGACCGGGCGTTTCCGGATGTGGCGCGTACGGGGCTGATCATGGAGGGGTATGGGGTGGACCATCTGCATGCGAAGTTGTTTCCCATGCATGGGACCGGGGGGGACAGTACGTTCAAGCCTTTGAGCTCGAAGGTGGATAAGTTCTTCGAGGCGTATGAGGGGTATATCTCGTCCCACGATCATGTGCGGGCGGATGATGACGGGTTGGCGGAACTGGCGGCCAGAATCCGATCTGTCGCCTAACACAGAGCAAAATGTGGGAGGGGCTTGCCCCCTCCCACATTTGACCGTATTCCAAATAGGTGGGCGCGAGAAAAGGGCTCAGCTGGCGTCTTTGTTTTGATCCTTGCCAGGCACCAGGGTCAAGCCCGGTTTTTCCACGTCGCGGGAGACGTGGGATTTTACCTCGGCCACACCGCCCTCCTCGTCATTGTGGATCACCAGCACCCCAGGCCGACGCAACTGCTCAAGGTCGCCTTCGCCCAGGCTGAAACTCTCGCTCAGGTTCTGGTCACTCAATGCATTGGCTTGCGCCCGGCGCTGGGCAAACTTGCGGCCTTTACGTTGCTGGTAACGTGCCCAGCTAACGAGGATCACGGCGTTGAACAACGCAATCCACATATAGACCTGCAACGTATTGAGCGCCGCGAAGATCGGCGCTTCGATGCGCGGCCCACCGTGGGTTTCCAGCATCGAGGTGATCCCGCGTACCAACAGCCAGACCAACCCGGCCCAGGCCAGGAGGGTCAACAGCACATCAATGATCCACATGATGGACCGTTGGCGAGTTCTGACAAGTTTCATGATCACGCCTCCTCTTCAGCAGGTTTGATACCGCGATCCGGGCTGACCCAGCGCGCACGCTTCTGATGCTGGTTGAACAGCACCTTGGGGAAACTGACCAAGGTGGTAAACAGGCTGACCAGCCAGAACACCATCGGGTACCACACGGTCCAGAACAGGGTTTTCCACAGGTCCTTCTCGTAGCGCCGGTCGATCAGGATGCTCACGGCAAACTGCACCAGGCACACCATCGCCAGCACTAGGCCGGTAAACGCCGGAGGCACCAGGGAGTCCACGGCAATCGCCGGCGGCAGCACCATGAACTTGCCCAATACGTAGAAGATCACCGACAGCAGGAAGGTAAATGCCCAACCAGTGGACAGGCAGTACTCGAACAGCAGCGGCCACAGGTAGCGATGACGCCATTGCCAGATGCCACGGATGTTCTTGAACAGTACTTCGGCGCCACCCTGGGCCCAGCGCAAACGTTGTTTCCACAGGCCGCCGACGGTTTCCGGCATCAGGATCCAGCACAAGGCGCGAGGTTCGTAGAAGATGCTCCAGTGATCGAGCTGCAGCTTCCAACTGACATCGATGTCCTCGGTGATCATGTCGGTGCTCCAGTAGTCGATGCGGTCCAGCGCCTTTTTACGGAACGCTACCACCACACCCGACACCGTGAAGATCCGGCCAAACACCCGCTGCGTACGCTTGATCAAACCGATGATCGAGGAGAACTCGCCCACCTGCACCCGGCCGATCAAGGTCGAGCGTGTGCGGATACGTGGGTTGCCGGTGACGGCGCCCAGGCGCGGGTTGTCGAGCATCGGCGCAACCATGTAGGCCGCCGCGTTTTTATCCAGCAACGCATCGCCGTCGATGCACACCAGGTATTCACTGCGTGCCGCCACGGCGCCCATGCGCAGGGCCACGGCCTTGCCCTGGTTTTGCGCCAGGTGCAGCACGCGCAGACGAGGGTGCTCCAGGGCCAGGGCGTCGAGCACGGCGGCGGTGTTGTCCTTGGAGCCGTCGTTGACAGCGATCACTTCAATGTTGGGGTACAGCTGGTCCAGCGCTGCGTGGATGGTGTCGGCAGCGTTATCCCCTTCGTTGTAGCAAGGGATGATGATCGAGATCAGCGGATTGCCAGCCAGGGTCGGCGCGGGGGTGTCTTCTTTCCACGGCCAGTGACGCTCCCAGTGCAGCCAGAAGTACAGGCCGCCCGCGATCCACAGTGCCGACATGAACAGCGGGTAGAAAAACACGAAGTCCATCAGGAACTGCCCGGTGACCAGGAAGATCAGGCCCAGGGGCACACCCAATACCAATGCCAGCACGAATAAAGCCAGGATTCTATCGAACATGGTCAAGGGTTCCATTGGTTGGAAATGGCCGGACGTACTGTCTTCAAGTCCGGGGAGTTTTCCAGGAAGTTATCCGGGTAGTAACCAAAGCTCGTGACCCCCTGGCGTTTGAGCACACCCATCCATTCGGCCATTTGCGCGCCGTCGATGTCCGGGGCTTCCTTGGTGCGCCAGTCTTTGGCTTGCAGTTCAAACACCGTGCGTTCCATGGCGCCAGGTCGAGCCTTGACCGTCGCGACCAGCTTTTCCAGCCACGCATTGGAGGTCTTGTACTCCTGGCCTTCCATCAGCGGCATGGCCATGGGTGCCGTCCAGTCATAGGTCTGGAGGAAATCGTCGAGGTTCTGTGCGAACCACGCTTCGCTGGCCGGGTTGAGCATCGGCTCGGCGAAGATATTGCGCGCGGTCTGTACCTGCGGCCCGCCAATGGCGCGGACCTTGGCGGTCAGTTCATTGGTGAAGTCGATCAGGTAGCGGCTCTTGAACCGGGTCCAGCGCTGCATCACTGCCGGGTCGGCGCGCAGGGCCGCAATGTTGTCCGGCAGGCCGTTGGCGGCGTAGGCCTTGAGCGCGGCGGGGCTGGCGTCTTCGAAGTCGTTGAACACCGCATCGTCGTGGTACAGCACGCCATCGATGGCATTGTTGCGCGCCAGGTCTTCATAGATCTCGCCAATGATCTTGCGCACTTGCGGATCGAACGGCGACAGGCGTTTGTACTGGTCCGGATCGAGGCCAACCTGGCCGGTTTTCGGGTCCCAACGCGTCACGCGTGGCAGCTTGGGGTCGAGGGCGAAACTGAGCACTGGCATCCATGCATACACGGCGGCGTGGGCACGGGTGTGCAACTGCCAGGACACGCGGTTGAACAGGTCGGCACGCACCGGCAAGTGGCGGTTAGGGAAGTACACCGAATGCACCAGGCCGTCGCCTTTGGGGTCGGCAAAGGCTTGCAGGAATACGGTACCGGCGCCCATGTCCACCACTCGCTGCACCAACTGGTCGAGGTTGCGCGCCTGCTGGGCCGGGTCCGGGTCATAGACGTTGTCCAGGTCCACATGCAGCACCCGCAGCGGCGCCTGGGTTTGCGCCGCGACGATGCTGTTGGCGAAATGCTCGCCATCCGGGTCCGAAGCCACCAGGAAGCGTGGGCTGTTCATCAGGTTGTTCAGGTTGTCGAGGCCGTCATCCAGGGTCAGCGACATCTGGTAGCCCTGCTCGCCAACGATCGCCAGCGAGGTGCCCTTGGCGGCGCCGTATGGCCATACCCAAACCCGTGGTTTCTTGCCGGTCACGGCCGCAATCTTATTGGTGATTGCCGTGACATCCGCCCGCATCCGCGCCTGGAACTGCGCTTCGGTTTCGTAGCGGCCGGTGGCCGGGTCATAACGCAGCGAGGTGGCCGCCGGCTCCAGGTTGCCCTGGGGGTTGGCCAGGATCCCGGTGTGACTGGCATCGGTGTGCGCGGCGATTTCCACCAGGCCCGATTGGGACACTTCACGGATCTGCTGCCAAGTGAGGAACTCCCCACGCGGCCGAGGTGAGCCGGCAAAGTCCACCGGTTTGTTCAACGGTGTGTCGATCCAGTAGCCCACTGGCGCCAGCAGGGCCGGCCAATGGTAGGCACGCAGAATCGGCATCACGCGGGTGTAGAAGCTCGAATAGCCGTCATCGAAACTGAGCATGATGGCTTTGGGCGGCAGCGGCGGCCCGCCCCGGCGAGCGGCGAGAATCTGGTCGACGCTGACTGCCTGGTAGCCGTTCTCACGCAGCCAGGCCAGCTGTTCAATCAAACGTTCGGTGCGCACGGCCACCACCGCTTGGTCGGGGTCGCGGTCCTCGACGTCGTGGTAGGCAATGCCCAGGAAATGGTTTTTCGGCCACGGCGCTTCATTGGCCGGAACAGGCCGCTCGGCGGGTGGAGTGAATGGCGCGGGTTGCTGGGCACAGGCACTGGCCAGCATAACGCCCAGGATCAACAAGCAACGGCTGAGGACGGTCATGGTCAGGCTCTTCTAGAAACGGTAAGTGAGGTCGACGAGCAGACGCAGATCGCGTTCGCGATCGCCGTCATAAGGTCGGCTGATCAGGCTCAGGTTGGCGCCGGCTTCCAGCACATCGTTCCAGCGATAGCGTTGGCCGTAGCCCACTAGACCAATGCCACCGGTGGAATAATCCTGCTGGCTATAGGTACCCGCACCGACCTGGAACTGCTGACTCCACTGGGTCTCGTAGCGGTGATAGAGCACATGGTTGATGTTGAGAACGGGCAACACGGTGAAGTCTGACTTGGGGTTGAAGTAGATCGTGTCTTCCTTGCTGTTGCGGCTGGCGCCGACTTCAAGGCCCAGGTCCACCTGCACGCGTGATGAGCTGTAGAGGCCCTCGCGGCCGCTGAGCAAGGCTTCGAAGCGGTCGTTGCCGTCGCTGAAATGGGACGGGCTGAGGGTCAGCTTCCACTCGCGGCTCTCGTTGGCGCGCCAGCGGACGAAGCCGCTGCCGCCGTTGGCAGTGATGCCGGCATTCAACGCCCGCAGTGGGGTGGTGGACAGCAGGTAGCCGAGGCTGCCGCCGTATTGCCAGTTGTCGTTGATGTCGCGGGCGATCGACACGGCAGCGCCTTGCTTGGTGCCATCGCCGTAGGAATGGTTGGAGACTTCGGCTTCCACCGTCATGTCGCGGGTACGCCGCTCTACCCCAACCACCTGCCAACGGTGCTGGCCAGTGCCTTCTTCGAAATCGGCGCGGGCATAGCCGGCACCGGCGAACAGGCGCCAGTCCTCGTCGATGGGCGGGGTGTAGATACGACTTTCAATGCCCCAGTCACGGTTACCTGACACGGCGCCGGCCTCGTTGTCGCTGCCGCCACCGAAGCTTTTGCCGGTGTAGGCTTCAACCCGCAATTCGGCCATGTCGTGCACATCCCGCAAGCGGCTCAAGCGCTGTACCTGACGGTTGTCCGGGTTGCGGGCGAGCACGTCATCGGTGAGCACGTCGAGTTGACGCCACTCCTGCAAATCCATCGCGGTGTAGGCCTGGCTGACTTCCAGGCCAATGTCGCGCGGGGACTGGGCTTCGGTTTCCTTGAGGATGCCTTCGGCACGGCGTGGCAGATCGCGGGCGCGGTACATATCGGCCTGAGCCAGGCGCAGGCCCACATTCCCCGGCGCCTTGGCGACCAAGGCTTCCAGGCCGGCTTCGCTGCCCGGCAGGTCGCCACCGTAGACGCCGGCCTGGGCCGACAGTTGTTGCGCGTCCATCCAGGCATCATTCGGGTTGCCAATCGGCAGGCCTTTGAGTTCAACACGCGGCTTCTGACTGTTGGCCAGGCCGTTGGCGACTTCCCGCGCCTCTTCGCCTTTGTCGCTCTCGTTCAGGGCGTAGAACAACGCGGTGGTGTCTTCGACCCGATCATCGGGCTCGGCGTCTGGGGCACTCAATGCCTGGCGATACAGCGGCTCGGCTTTCTCCGGCTGGCGCTGGTCGAGGTAAGAGGCGGCCACCCAACGCACGGCGTAAGTGGGCAATTGCACGCCTTCGCCGTTGAGGGTTTCGTACTCGCGGATAACGTCGGCGGTGCGCGCCCGGGCCTTGAGGGCGCCCAGGCGGTCGATGCGCCAGCGCACCACATCGTCATGGGCGCTGGCATCCGGGGTCCAGCGGGTGAGCAGTTTGTCGTAGTCGGCCAGGGCACGGTCGGCAATCACATAACGCTCTTGCTCGGAGCGCGTGGCGAACTCGGCCATGCGCACGCGCTCGGCGGCGAGGTCACCTTCCAGGCGACGCTGGGTGACGGGGTCCAGCAAGCCAGGGCGCTTGGCCGACAGGCGCAAGGCGGCTTCCGGCAACCGTGCCTTTTGCAGGGCAACGATGTATTCGCGGGCCACTTCCGGTTTGTCACCGGCACGGATAAAGGCCTGGTCGAATTCAAACAGCGCGTCGTAATTCAAGCCGGCACGGGTCAGGGCATAACCCAGGGCCATGCGACGGTTGGGGTCATCAGGCTTGGCCGCCACCAGCGCGCGGGTACGCTGCACCGCTTCGGCGGGCTGGCCTCCGTCGGCCTGGGTCAGGGCCTGGCCCAGTTGCAGGTCGACATTATTCGGCTCACGCACCAGCGCCTGGCGATACACCGCGGCGGCCTGTGCCCACTGTTTCTGGTTGCGATAGGTCCGCGCCACGGTGGCCAGGGCCTGGGTAGTCAAGTTGCGATTCTTGCCCTGGGCCTCATACACCTTGAGCACTTCAGCGTCTTGCCCGGCCCATCCGGCGATCACCAGGTGGTCACTGACCTGGCCAGGCGTTTGGCGCTCGGCAGGCAGTTGACGAAGTTGGGTGAGCGCAGGGGTGAAGTTGCCGTTGCGCGCCTGGATGATCAGGGCGTCATAGGCAGGATCTGCCATGGCAAAAGCCGGCATCAGCAATTGGCTGCACAAGGCGGCACCGATGAGCAGTCGCAACCGGCCTGATGCACTAAGTGGTAGGTTTCGCAGCATATCGTGAGCTTCCTTACACACGGAAAGCTGTAACGATAGGTGGTCCTGAGCAATTTGCATCAGGGTGTCGGCGTCTAGTGACCCGACCTAGCTTTCCTGTAGGAACTATCCCCGAGCCGTGTATCAAAAAGGACAATTCAGAACAATTGTTCAGAATTGGCCGCAAATCTGAAAAATGAATGGGGGAGCGTACTTGCCTGCGATAACCGGGTGACCGTCAACATGAGTGTCGACTGTTTGACCCTGATCGCGGGCAACCCCGCTCCCCCATTATTTTTTTGAGGCGGCGAAATATTTACTGCGCGCGGCTCACACCACCGACCTTGGCCATGACAAACCCAATGAACTGTTCGACGGTCATCTTCTGGCCGTTAAAGGTCACTTCATTGTTGGCGTAATGCAGCTTGGACACGACATCGCTGCCCACCAGGGTCGCCAGCTGGGTGCCGACGGCCAGGCCGCTGACCATTTCGGCCGCCATCTGGGACTGTTGCTCGATGGCTTTAGGGTCGGTGAGGCCACCGATTTGCGCCTGCAGGGCAGAAACGTCGGCAATCATCGGCTTGGACAGGCTCAGGTTGGCATCCAGCAAGGCAATCATCTGCTTGCCCAGCTCAACCGGTGGCAACTCCATGGACGATGGCTTGGTCAGGTCCACGAGCAAGCTGAATTTGCTTTCGCCGTGGGTGGTTTTCAGTGTCAGGTTTTCCAGCGCCACTTGCGGCTTGGCGGCCAGCAATTGGTTGACGTTGGCTTCGGCCAGGGTCTGCTCGGCTTCGGTCAATTGCAGCTCCGGCACCGGTTGGCCGGCGGCGGCAGCGGCTTGCACCGGCTGCATCTTGTCCTGGTAGAGCTTGGTCAGCACCAGCCCCGATGGCACGTCGATATTCTTGACGCTCAGGCCCAGGGTGGCGGAGCCGACGGGTTTACCCTGGTAACCGATCTCGTCGATCTTGTAGTCGACGCGGCCGGCCAGGTGGTTGTCCTTGATGTCGCTGGTGTCTTTCTGCTCGAAGCCCTTGAGGGTCAGCACAGACTTCTGCGGACCGAAGGTGGCCTTGGTGTCGGTCAGCTCGACGGTGTTCTGCCCGGTATAGAAGCCGAAGGTGGACTTCTCCAGGTTGCTGGCCACGGTCAGGCCGGCGAGCTCGGCGTCGAACGGCGCGCCATTGGCATCGATCACCGACAACTTGAGGCTGTTCATGTAGCCGTTGACCTTGACCTTCTTGCCTTCGGCGGTGCTGTCGAAGTCCAGGTTGGCGCCGGAGAAGCTCGCCGAGGACGTGCCGTCCTTGAACTCCAGGGGCAGCAATTCAAGATTGCCGCTGACCGAGCGGTTGTAGCCGATACTGGCCACGCCTTTGAGCGGTGACACGTCCTTGGCGGCGGCAAACCATTTTTCGGTGGTGGCGTTCTTTTCCAGCGCGTAGTGACTGGTGGCCATGACCGGCAGCCACTTCAGCGACACCAGGCGCGAGAACGGCAGCGGCCCGTGTTCGATGTGGTCGACGAACAGCAGTTCGGGGTTGGGGTTTTCTTCGCCGAAGAACGAGCCCTGGCCCTTGAGGCGATAGTGGGCGGTGCTGCTGAACAGGCCACGGTCCAGGGACACCAGTTCCAGGTCCAGGGTGCCGTCGACACCGGCCATGGAGCGTTGCAGTTCCTTGTTGGCGTCCTGCACGGCGGTTTGCAGGACCGGCTCCAGTTGCTTACCGGTGTACCAGGCGCCGCCTGCACTGACGACGCCAACGGCGACAACGAAACCCAAAAGAACGACTGCTGGCTTATTCATGAAGTGACCTGATCAAATCCTGTGAGAAGTGGGCTGTCTTCCTTGAACCCGTGTGGGTTGGCTCAAGCCCGCCGAACGCGGGGGAAGATTAGCACTGGCGGCCGCGAACGGCCCAGCTTTTCAGAGGGGTCAGGCGTGCGGTTGGTTCACCCGCAGGCTCAGGAATACTCCAGGTCGATCTCGTCGAGTTGGTGGTCGAAACTCTTCAAGCGCGCTGTCCAGGTGTACACCAGCACCTCAAACTCGCGGTGTATCACCGCATTGCTCGGGGTATCGGTCTTGGGGTCGCAGAAGTCCAGTTGGTAGCGCTCACGGGCCATTTGCGTGGCGACGTCAGACAGTTCCCGCGCATTATTGAGCCAATGCCTACCGTCTGCCACTTGCTGGTCCAGGGCCACGCATTGTTTTTTCAAGGCTTCGAGGCTTTTTTCCAGGGGAGTGCCGGTGAGTTCGCCCATGACTTCCTGGAAGGTACGCCCCGGCTGCCAGTAGCTGCCCCAGAAATAACGGTCGAACACGGTCTCGACGCGGCGCAGCGCAACCTTGGTGTCCCAGATGGCCACGCGGGTCTTGCCCTGTTCGAGCAGTTTTCGCTTCACCCGTTGGTTTTGGTAGGAGGCCCAGGCGACCACGCCGATGGACAGGGTGCCGATCACCAGGCAGGCGCTGTCGAGAAACACCATGGCCTTGTCGATTTGGTGGGCGAGCATGACGCCGTAAAAGTAGGCGGCCGATAACAACACCAGTGCGAAGAACACGCACCAGAAAGCGGGAGCATAAGGGTTTTTCATTATTGGAATCCCCATGAGCAAACGCGAGCAGTGACTGGCGAGCCATCACGGGGCCCGCCAGTCAAAGCATAGCTATTCGTTCAGGGTTTGCTGGCTGGCGCCGCTTGCGTTCGTCCGCTTTCCCAACCACCGCCCAGGGCCAGGAACAGATCGATCTGGCTCATGGCAACCTGGGTGTTCGCCGCCGCCAGTTGCGCCCGCACATCGGTGTAGGTGCGGGTGGCTTGCAGGTCGGCCAGGAACGATGCGCGACCGGCCTGGAAGAAGCGGTGGGTCTGGTCCGCCGCTTCCTTGGCCGACTCACCGGCGTCGTTCAGGGCGTCGCGGCGTTGCAGTTGCGCGGTGTATTGCGCCAGGCCGGTCTGGGTTTCGCGGATGGCATTGAGCACCACACCGTCAAAGTGGGCCAGGGCGCCTTGGGTGGCGGCTTCGGCTTCGTGGATACGGGCGCGGGCGCCGTTGGTCGGCACCGACCAACTGATCAGCGGGCCAAAGCCCCAACGGTTGGTGGGCGCGGTGCCCAGGTCATCGAGGATACCCACGGTGCCAACCGTGGCGCCGATGCTGATGTCCGGGTACAGCGCGCCGGTGGCCACGCCGATGCGTGCGGTGGCGGCCGCCAGTTGGCGTTCAGCCTGGCGCACATCGGGACGGCGCTTGAGCAGGGCGGCGCCGTCGCCCACCGGCAGCAGTTGGGCGATATGCGGCAGCTCGGCGCAGGTGCCGGTGCCCGCCGGCAGTTGGTCCACCGGCTTGGCCAGCAGCATCGACAGGCGGAACAAACCGGCCTGGCGCGCCGCTTCGTAGCGCGGCATGTCGGCGCGCAAGGATTTGTATTGGGTCTGCGAGCGGGTTACCTGGGTTTCATCGCCACGCCCGGCGTCGCGCAGGCGTTGGGTCAGCGTAGTGCTCTGGGCTTGCAGCGCCAGGGACTCATTGGCAATCGCCAGTTCTTCGTTGGCAGCACACACCTGGGTGTAGGAACGCACCACGTCCGCCACCAGGGTGATGCGCGCGATATCAGCGGCGGCCTGGGCGGCGTCGGCGCTGGCCTGGGCACTTTCGATGCCGCGCTGCAAGGTGCCCCACAGGTCGAACTGATAGGACGTGCTGATGCCGACGCTGCCGATATTGGCCACCGGGACTTTATCTTCGAGCAAGAACGCTTCGCCCGACTCTTGCAAGCGCTGGGCTTCAGCCTTCACCCCTGCGTTCCAACCGCCGGCGGATTCGGCTTGCTGCACCTGATAGCGCGAGCGTTGCAGGTTGGCAGCGGCCACCCGCAGGTCGGTGTTGGAGGCCATGGCCTGGCGCACCAGTTCGTCCAGGCGCGAGTCTTTATAAAGCTTCCACCAATCGGCTGGCACCGGCGCCGACACCACGTTGTTGCCTTCGCCGGCGATCTGGCCTTGCAGGTCGGCGCGCTTGACGGCGGCTTGGTCCGGCAGCGTGTAATCGGGCCCCACCATTTGGCAGGCCGACAGCATCAACCCCAGCGCAGCGGTGGCCAGCAGTTGCTTCATGGCTTGTCTCCGTCTTTCACGGCGTCGGCGATGATCGACACGGTGGCGGTACGCCCGGCGATCATGCGAAAGTCCGCCGGCACATCGTCAAACGCGATGCGCACCGGAATGCGCTGGGCCAGGCGCACCCAGCTGAACGCCGGGTTGACGTTGGGCAGCAGGTTGGAGCCACTGGTGCGGTCGCGGTCTTCGATACCGGCGACGATGCTCTGCACATGGCCGCGCAGGCGGGCGTTGTCGCCGATTACACGGATATCCACGCCCATGCCGACGTGGATGCCGTCGAGCTTGGTCTCTTCGAAGTAGCCGTCGATGTGAAAGGAGTTGCTGTCCACCACCGACAACACCGGGCGCCCGGCGGTGACGAACTCCTGGGTACGCGGCGCACGGTCGTTGACGTAGCCATCCACCGGGCTGCGGATTACCGAGCGGTCGAGGTTGAGTTGGGCTGAATCCACCGTTACCTGCGCTTCGGCGAGGGCCGATTGGGCACGGGCTACGCGGGACTGGCTTTCCTCCAGTTGCTCGCTGGGTACCAGGTTGCCCAGGCCACGGTTGCGTTTGTATTCGCGGTTGGCCTGGGCCAGGGTTTCCTGGCGGTCGGCCACGGCGGCCTGGGCTTGGCGCAGGGCCAGCTTGAAGCGGTCCTGGTCCACGGCAAACAGCACCTGGCCTTTGGTCACCAACTGGTTGTCGCGCACGTCCACCTGCTGGATCAGCCCAGACACGTCCGGGGCGATCTGCACGATATCGGCACGGATGTGGCCGTCACGGGTCCAGGGCGCAAACATGTAGTACATGACCATGCGCCATACAACGACGACCGCGAAACTCACGATCAACAACGTCAGGACTACACGGCCGATGGTCAAAAAAGGTTTTTTCATGTCATCAGGTATCGACTGAGTGAGTCCACCGCGCCCAGCAACAGCGCGTAGAGCCCCACATTGAACAATGCCCGGTGCCAGACCAGGCGATAGAAGTGGACGCGGACCAACAGCCCGTGCACCACCAGAAACAACACGTACGTAATGCCCATCAGCACCAGCAGCGTAGGCAGGAACACCCCGCTGATATCCAGATCACCGATCATAAAGGCGCTCCATCGGGTAGCGGCGCTTGCATCTCGGTGCCGCCAATGAATTCCACGCCCGGCAACAACGCCAGGCGCAGGCCGGCCAGCGCATGCAGCAGGTGCACGCGGGTGTCGTCTTCGTCTTGCAGGCCCTGGCCGTTGAGGGCGCGGCGCGTGCGGTCCAGGGTCATCAGCAGACCGCTGGGCGCGGGCAAGCGTTCACCAGCCTTGAGGCAGGCCTTGTAGTAACCACCCACGCCTTCGACCACCTGGTTGAGCAACACCCGCGGCACACCCAGGATGCGCGGCGAGTAGGCCAGCAGGTCGAGCAGGTTCAGCGCCACGCGCAAGTCGCGCAGGGCGATGCCGGTGTCCTGGTTGGTGAGGGCCAGGCGCGGCAGGTGCTGCATCAGGCGGTCGAGCATTTGTGCAGCCATGTGCCGGTGTTCGGCCAGGGTCGCAGGCTCGGTCATGCCGACGATGTCGCGCCAGCTGAAACGGGTCAGGCGCTTGGCGGCCAGTTCAGCGCCGAACGGCCGTGCGATAAGCGTCCACACGAAGGCAAACAGCAAGCCCACCGGCCCGGCCAGGTTGACGTTGGCGAAGTTGAGAAAGTCCGCATCGTAAGCGCCCTGGATGCTGATAAAAGACGAGGTATTCACCAGGGTCAGCAGCATGCCCAGGTAAAAACGCGGCTGCACGGTGAGCGTGCCAATGCAGATAAACGGCACGGCAAACGCCAGCACCAGCATCGGGAAATCGTGCAGGTTGGGCAGTACCAGGAACAGGTAGAGGCTGGCGAACAGCACCGACATGGCGGTCCAGAAAAAGAACCGGTAGATCTGCGGTGCCGGGTCGTCCATCGAGGCAAAGAAGCTGCACGCCACGGCGGCCAGGATCACCGCGCTGCCGCCGTCGGTCCAGCCCAGCAAGATCCACAGCACCGAGGCGACGATGATCGCCGTGACGGTGGAAAACGCCGAGTAAAACATCAGGCCTCGGTCGAGGAACGGGGTGAGTCGGCCCAGGCGCCAGTGGCGGTACACCGCGCGCCAGGAGTCCTGGCTTTCGCAGGCGATGGCGGCTTGCAGGCTGCGGCAGTCTTGCCACAAGTCGACCCATTCGGCCAGGCGATACAGGGCATTGGAAAACAGCAGGGTGTGGCGCTCGTCCAGCGCATCACTTGACGGTTGCAGGGCGTCGATCTGATCGCGCAGGGCGCGCCAACTTTCCAGCGACGGGTTTTGCTGGGTAGTTTCCAGCCACTGGTTGGCCGCTTGCAGCAGCGGTGTGAGGTGTTCCAGAAACTGCGGCGCACGGTGTTCGACGGCGTACAACGCATCGTCAAGCTCCTCCACAACCGGCAGCAGGTGGATCATGCGCCCGCGCAGTTCCTTGGTATTGCGCACGGTCTGCGGCCGAGCGCCCTCGTGGGGCAACTGGCCGATCATCAATTCCAGGGTGTTGAAGGTAGCAACCATGCCGCCGCGCAGGTTGCTGACTTCTTGCGGGTCCACATTGCGCGTCAAAAAGCGCTGGCTGTAGACCTGGGCGTCGGCAAACCACTTGGCCACCGAGCCATCGAACACCGGCATCAGACGGCGCGGCCAGAACATCGCGCCCACCACCGCTGCCACGGCGATGCCGAGGAAGATTTCTTCGGTACGCGCCTCGGCCACGTCCCACACCGCCAGGGGGTTATCCACCACTGGCAAGGCGATCAGCGGCAAGGTGTAGCCAGCCAGCATCAGTGCATAGTTGTTGGCGGTACGCAGGTGCATGGAGAGGAACAACAGGGTGCCCGTCCACAAGGCAATCACCACCACCAACAGATAAGGTGACTGCACAAACATCGGCACAAAAAGCACCGCCGCCGCCGCGCCCATAAACGTACCGATGGCGCGATACAACGCCTTGGAACTGGTGGGGCCGACAAACGGGCTGGAGACGATATACACCGTGGCCATCGCCCAGTAAGGACGCGGCATTTGCATGAGCATGGCGATGTACAGCGCAATCATCGAAGCGGCGAAAGTGCGTACGCCGTAGAACCAATCGCGGGCCGGCGGAAAACCGGTAAAAAATCCGTTCAAAGTGCCGCCACCTCGAATGCACGCAGTACCCGCAGCGCTGCCTCCATGTCGGCTTGGGCGATGTCTGCCAGGACTTCCTTGCGCAGCCGCACCAGCTGCACTTCCACCGCTTGCACCAACTCGCGGCCCCGCTCGGTGAGGCTCAGCGCCTTGGCGCGACGGTCGTGGATATCTTCGGTGCGGCACACATAGCCGCTGTTGCACAACTGGTCGAGCAGGCGCACCAGCGACGGGCTTTCCATCCCCGACGCCTGGGCGACCTTGACCTGGTGCACACCGTCGCCCAGGCGGCCGATCATCAAGAGCGGCACCGCGCAGGCTTCGGAAATACCATAGCTCACCAGCGTGGTCTGGCAGATTTTGCGCCAATTACGGGCACCTACCACCATGCTGCTGGTGAGGTTCATCTGGAGCTGTTCGACGGATTGAGACACGGGATTGTTCGCATACAGTTAGTTTGCTAACTATCAATATGGTGGATGAAGTGTAACCCGTCAAGTTTTGAAACAAATTAGCGGATAGGTGGTGGTAGTTAAGCGGACTAAGCGATTGCTGCAAGACCGCAGGGGGAATGTGGGCAGTGCGAGCATTTCGGAGAAGATTTTTTTACACCCCCCGCCCCTTCCTCAACAACACATCCAACTCATCTACCAACTCCGCCCAATCCGCGTCCTTGCGTTTCTCCTCACGTAAAAACGCACGCTGGCTGGGCGTCCAAAAAAACGCATCGGCCAGTTCAAGGTCCGCCTTGAGCGGCGAATGCACCGCTAAAAACTTATCGATGCTGACTGGGTCGTCTGGCAGCCCCAGCTGTTTGAACAAGGACTGCAAACTATGCACAGGCGGTTCCATGGGTGTGGCTCCTGACAAATGAAGGTTCAACCGAGTCTAGCGGCAACCCTCGGGCTGTGCCGACGGCGCGTTGCACAACACAAACAGCCGCGCGCGGGCACCACCGCCGTCCTGGCGGCTAAGTTCGCGCCAGCCTTCGGGCAGGGGGGCAAAATCATCCGGCGCTTCATTGCTGCTGATCAGCCACACGCGGTGCGTTCCGGCGGGCAAGGCCGACAGGTGGTCGAGGTAGATGCGGCCGCCGTCCTGGTCCACCAGGGTGCCGAAACCGTAGGCATTGGGCCGGGTGGGCGTGCCGTCGGGCTTGGGTGGGGTGTAAAGCTGCAGTTGGGCGTCGGTCTGGTCGTAATACACGTAGCTCAGGTACCACATCATGTCGCTGAGCACGATGCGGTCGTCTTCCTGGTAATTGCGGTTGACGAACTCTACGGGCACGTTGAATTGGTCGTGCTCGTCGACGGTGAAGTTGTTCTTGAGCCCCACCAGTTCGATCCCGACGAACAGCACGAACAGCGCGGCGCCCAGCCACGGTCGGCGGTCAACGGCCAGGGCGATCAGGATCGGCAGGCCCAGGGCATACACCGTGAGGTAGCGCTCGATAAACACCGGGGAAATAAACGACACCGCGTAAACCAACGCCAGCGGCAGTAGAAAAAACAACGCCAACAACACCGCCGGCCGGTGACGCTCGCGATCGCGCCAGGCAGTCACTGCCACCACCGCCACCAGCAGCAGCGGCACCAGCCAGAACAGCGGCGGCCAGAAACCCACGCCCTCGTCCTGGATCACGAACTGCCAGATCATCGACGGCAGAGATAGCAGGCCGACCGGCTCTTCCCAGCCGATATCGCCGCCCACCTTGAGCTGTTCGATGTGCTGCACCAGGTCCAGCAGGTTCGGCAACCAAGGCAGGTACAACACCACAATCGCCACATTGGCCGCCCACCACGCCGGGCGCACCAGCAGGCGTTCGCGCCACAGCACGCCCAGGTAAGCCCAGTGCACCAGCACGCACAACGCGGTGAAGTAATGGGTATAGAACCCGGCGCTCATCAGCACGACGTACACCGCCAGGTAACGCATGCGCTCGGGTTGTTTTACCCAGTACACCAAGGCCAGCGTGGCCCCCAGCAGCCATACCGCCAGCAGTGAATACATGCGCACTTCCTGGCTGTAGCGCACCGCCGTCGGCAGCAGCGCCAGCAGGATGCCCGCCAGCACCGCAGCGCGACGGGTGGACAGCTGTCGCGTCAGCCACACACCCAGGCCCACGGCGACCACGCCGGGGACGGCGCTCATGCTACGAATCGACCAGATGCTGTCGCCGAACAGTTCGATCCAGCCGCGCAGCAAGAAAAAATACAACGGTGGGTGCACGTCGTGCGCCGCGTGAAACCACAGGTCGCCCACCGCGTATTCGCTGAGCAAGAGGCTGGAGCCTTCGTCGCCCCAGATCGCGGCCGATGTCAGGTGGTAAAAGCGCAGGGCCACGGCCAGGGCCAGGATCGGCACCCACCACAGTCGGCTGATCCAACTCACGCCGTCCCACGACAGAGGCCTGAGTGCCGGCAATGCCCCGGCCTTTTCGTTTTGCTCAACCACAGACCGACGCACCTCGATTCCCCTGCCACTGCACAAACACCGCCACTCTAGGCCAAAACCCCATGATTGGCTGCCGGAATCAGATGAATCAGCAATTTGTGTAGGGCTTCACCGAAGCAACCGTAGGAACAAGCTATTATTGCCGCCTTCCAAGGACTCAGGATCAAGGACTCGTCATGCGCATCGTTTTTCTGTCACCCCTGGCGCTGGCTTTGCTGGCCAGTGTTTCTTTGCCGGCCCTGGCCAGTTCCGACGACTCTTGCTACCCCGACTGGCGGGTTTCCCGGGACAGTCTTGATGCCTGCAACAACCTGCCCTTCCTGAGCCCTGGCAATGACAGCCGGGCCAACCTGCGCCTGCTGCTGGCGGACAAAAAGGCCGTGGCGCTGACGCCAGATGCGTTGCAGGAGGATGATCTGTCCCAGGGTTTTGGCCCGGTGCCGTTTCCGGTGTATCGCCTCACGCCCCGCGCCGACGCAAGCACCGAACCCGACAACGGGCCCGACGACTCACGCACCGCCGAACTCGATACCTTGCTCCAACCCTTGGGCATCAAGCGTGAGGAGTACACCACGGCAGGTCAGGCCTTCCTCAGTGGCGAAGGCAGCCGCTGCCGCAGCAACGACGATGACAGCGCCACCGCATTTGTCAGCCAAGTGGTCAAGGCCGACATGCCCGCCGCCGAACGCACGTTGCTGGCCAAGGCGCGCCTACAACTGCTTGCCACCTGCGAGTGGCAAGGCCCGGTAGTGGACGAGCCGCTGCAGATCCAGTCTGCCGACGGGCAACTGTTTCGCACTTACCTGCAAGCCGCCGCCGACTTCTACAGCGGGCGTTTTGCCGAAGCCGAGCGCGGCTTTACGGCCCTCACCAATGCCGGCTCGCCATGGCTGAAAGAAACCGCGCTGTACATGAGCGCCCGCACCGCGCTGAACCAGGCCCAGGCCAACATCTACGACACCTACGGCGTGCCGCAACTTGAGCGTGTGGACAAACCCGCGCTGGCCAATGCCGAACAGGGCTTTGACGCCTACCTGAAGGCTTATCCACAGGGCGAGTACACCGCCTCCGCACGCGGCCTGTTGCGCCGGGTGTATTGGCTGGCAGACGACAGCGACAAACTCGCCGCGGCCTACGCTCGGGAACTGACCCAGGCCACCGACGCGCAGCGCAATGTGTCGGTGGATGAACTGGTGGAAGAGGCTGACCAGAAGCTGCTGATGGTCACCAGGGGCACGTTCGATACGCCGATGATCCAGGTGGTCAGCGACCTGATGATGATGCGTGCACACACCCCTCCCAGCCTGACCCGCGAAGACCTCGACCAACAAAAAGTGGTGTTTGCCAACGACCCTGCGCTGTATGACTACGTGCTCGCGGCCTATGCGCTGTATGTCGAGCACCAACCCGACAGCGCCCTGAAGCACTTGCCCCAGGATGTGCCATCGGACCTGGACTACTTCGCCTTCAGCCAACAGACCCTGCGCGCGCTGGCCCTGGAAGACAAACAGGATTGGTCGGGTGCCGAATCGCTATGGCTGAAACTGCTGCCGCTGGCCAAGTTGCCGCTGCAACGCGATCAGCTCGAACTGGCCCTGGCCCTGAACTACGAACGCAGCGGCCAGTTGGCCAAGGTGTTTGCCGCCGACTCGCCGATCGGCGCCCAGCAGGTCCGCTACATCCTGCTGCGCAACGTTGCCGGTCCTGAGTTGCTACGCCAACAGATCGCCCAGGCCAGCGACCCGCTGGAGCGCGAAACTGCGCAATTTGTGCTGCTGTACAAAAATCTGCTGCGTGGCCAGTTCGAAAGCTTCCTCGATGACCTCAAGCAACTGCCCACCCCAGCCCCGCAAGACAAGCTCGGCACCAGCCTGGGCTACGTATACAGCAGCAGCCAAAGCCTGGCGTTGTTCCAGTGGAATGGCGACAAAGCCGAATCCGGCTACGCCTGCCCCAGCATCGCGCAAACCGCCCAGGCCTTGCAGGGCAACGCTAAAGACCCCCACGGCCTGAACTGCATCGGTGAGTTCATCCTGCGCAACAACCTGGACGGCATGCCCCTGGAACAAGCCCGCGCCGCTGGCAGCCTGGGCAGCACCGCATCGGACTTCAAAGGTGAAACCTTTTCGCGGCTCGAAGGCTACAAGCGAGTGATCGCCGACGCCAAGGCCCCCAAAACCGACAAGGCCTACGCCCTGTTCCGCGCCATCAACTGCTACGCGCCGGCGGGCTACAACAGCTGCGGCGGCCAGGACGTAGCACCCGCCGTGCGCAAGGCGTGGTTCCGCCAGTTGAAAAGTGGCTTTGCCGACACCCAGTGGGGCAAGTCGGCGCAGTACTACTGGTGAAGCCGCTGTGGCTAGGCTTGCTGTTGCTGGCAGGCCCGGCCTTCGGCGCCGTCGATGCGCGCGACTACGACGCCTTCTGGTTGTGGAGCGGCGTCAACCCGCAGCCGGTGCTCCAGCAGGCCAAGACCCTGTACATCCTCCAGGGCCAGATCAACGCCACCCGCCGCGCGCCCCAGCGTGGTGTTCGAATGATCGCCCAAGGCATCAGCGTACCCCGGCTCACACAGGGTGACGTCTGGGTGGTGTACCGCGCCCACACCCTCAAATGGCCCGAGTCGGTCTACACCCAACTGCTGGGCCAGGTCCAACGCTGGCGCGACGCCGGCAACCCGGTGGTGGGCATCCAGATCGACTTCGATGCCCGCACCCAATACCTGCACGAATACACAAGCTTCCTGCGCAACCTGCGCCAGCGCCTACCGGCTGAGCTGAAACTGAGCATCACCGGCCTGATGGACTGGAGCAGCAATGCCGACCCAGCCGCCATCGCCCAGCTCAAAGGCGTGGTGGACGAAGTGGTGGTGCAGACGTATCAGGGACGGCACAGCATTCCGGATTACGCCGCGTATTTACCGCGCATGAACCGGATGGGGCTACCGTTCAAGATCGGGTTGATTCAGGGCGGGGTGTGGGAGGAGCCGGGGTATTTGAGGGGGAGTGAGTGGTTTCGGGGGTATGTGGTGTTTTTGCAGAACCCGTGACTGCAGAGATGTAGTGAGCGGGCTTACCCTGCTCACCACAAACGACGTCACCCTCATGTTATTGCAGACGTAGAAGCCACCGTCACAGCCCACGCAATAACCACTAACCACCCAGCCACTCCCACCGCTATCCCAACCCAATTGGCGTCCGTTAGCCGTGCATTCGCCTGCCCCTGGGGATCCAATTCCAAGTAATTGATCGCCGCTTGCACCTGCAATGTCAGTGCCACTAGCAACGCGGCGATACCGGCCACCACAGCCCATGCAGCAAAGGGCGACAACAACCACAACAGCGTAAACGGCAAACACCCACCCACGAACACCGCCACCGCCAGGCAGCGTGGCGACCAGTGATAGTCCGACTCACCCTGTTCCAGCTCGTGCATCACGCTGAGGATCAACGAACAGAAGTAGCACCCTGGAAACATCACCCGCACCCACGGCCAGAGCCGCAGGCCCTTGGCCTGGTGGTAGAGCGTCCATTGCCGGTATAGCCAGTAGATGAAATACGCGCCGAGCGTTACCAGCGTCATAACCATCAGTTTTCGCGGCGCCACGACAAAAAATACCGGCTCGCGAGCCGGCATCCAGCTCAGGGTTGATTGGGGTGTCGCATACGGATCTTCGGGGATGGACATTGGGCAAGACCTCGCGAAGTTAGCCAGCCAGAAGCTAACGCTCGCGAGACGCCCGAGGTTTACATCGAGCTCAATCAAGAGCCGTCCTACACGCGATTACCTACCAGTCGTAGGTCAGGCTCGACACCGCCGTGCGCCCTTCGCCGTAGTAGCAGTCCAGGTCGCTGGTGCACTGCGACACGTAGGTCTTGTTGGTGAGGTTTTGCACGTTCAGCGCCAGCTTCACGCCCTTGAGCTTGAGCGGCGAGCGGCTCAGGTCGTAGCTCAGGCTGGCGTCGTAGACGCTGTATGACGGCACGGTAAAGGCGCCGGCGTAGTAGTCCCCCAGGCTTTGGCGCGCGTAGCGAACGCCCAGGCCGGCACCGAGGCCGGCCAGTGGCGTATCCCCAAGCACCGTGTAGTTGACCCACATCGATGCAGTGAGCGGCGAGATGCCAGCGGGGTGGCGGCCTTCGCGGCCGTCGTTGTCCTGGGTGTACTTGACGTCGTTGCGCGAGGCCGAGGCGATGACGTCCCAGGCATCGCTGATAGCGGCCTTGGCTTCCAGTTCTACGCCGCGTGAACGCATGGCGCCGCTTTGGGTGCTGTACAGGGGATTCTGTGGGTTGGTGGTCAGCACGTTTTCCTGGTCAAGCTGGTACACCGACACCTGCACAAAACTCTTCTGGCCCGGCGGTTGGTACTTCACGCCGACTTCATATTGCTTGCCGGTGGAGGGGTCGAACGGCTTGCTGTTGGCATCGGTGCCGGTCAGCGGCAGGAAGGATTCGGAGTAGCTCACAAACGGCGCCAGGCCGTTATCGAACAGATACACCAGGCCTGCCCTGCCGGTGAAGGCTTCGTCCTTGCTGGCGAAGCGGGTGCCTTGCAGCGGCTCTTTGTTGACCACGCTGGCCCAGTCATAACGCCCGCCCAGCACCAGCGCCCATTTGTCCCACTTGATCTGGTCCTGCACATACAGCCCGGTCTGGGTCAGGGTACGGTCCCACTGGTACGGTTGGCGGTAGTCGATGCGCTGGCCGTAGACCGGGTTGAACAGGTCGAGCGCTGCCGCCGTACGGTCGTAAAGGCCGTGGAACAAGGAGCCGGAGTGGTAATAATCCAGGCCGAAAATCATCGTGTGGGACAACGCGCCGGTGTCGAATTCGGCCTGGGCGATGCTGTCCACGCCAAAGACTTTGTTGTTCTGCGCCCAGTCCACCGCGTAGCGCTGCTGGTAGCGTTGGTCCTCCACACCGGTGGCCGGGTTGGCGACAAAGGCGTAGCCGTGCAGCGGCGCGGTGTAGCGGTCGTCGACCTCGGCGTAGCGCGCGTTTTGCTTGAAGGTCCAGGTGTCGTTGAGGCGGTGGGAAATTTCGTAGCCCAGTACGTATTGCTCACGGTTGTACTGGTTGACGCCCGGCTCGCCGAGGAACAGGTCGCGCTTGATCTTGCCGTTGGGGCTAGACCACAACGTGCCCGACGCTGGCAGGCCTTGGGCTTCAGGCACGCCTTTGTCTTTCTGGTACTGGGCGAACAGGGTCAGGCTGGTGTCATCGTTGGGTCGCCAGGTGAAGCTGGGGGCGATGAACTGGCGTTTGTTTTCGACGTAGTTGATTTCGTCCTGCCCGTCGTTGGCCAGGCCGGTGAGACGGTAGAGAAACTGGCCCTGCTCATCCAGCGGGCCGCTCAGGTCGATGGCCGCGCTTTTGTGCTCGTAGGTGCCGGCTTCCAGTACCACCTGGTGTATCGGGGTTTCACTGGGGCGCTTGCTGACCATGCTGACGATGCCGCCCGGCTGGTTTTGCCCATAGAGCACCGAGGCCGGGCCCTTGAGTACTTCAATACGCTCCAGGGAGTACGGCTCGATCTGCAACGCGCCGCCGGTACTGCCGCCGCCGTAGGGCAGGTGCAAACCGTCGAGGTACAGCGGCGTGGGCGAGAAGCCCCGCGAGGTCGGTTCATCGAACAACTTGACCCGGTCGGCAAAACCGCCAGCCGCCATGCCTGGCGTGTAGAGCAGCGCCTGGGTAACGCTCTGGGCACCCCGCGCCTTGATCTCTGCGGCCGTGATCACGTTGATGGTCTGGGGGATTTCCACCAGCGCCGAATCGGTCTTGCTGCCGGACGCGCTACGGGTGGCGACGATGCCATCCACCGGCCCCCAGGCGCTTTCCTGGGCTTGCTGGCCGCTGATTTGCGTCGCGCCCAGTTGCACGGTGTCGCCCTGGGCAATGGCCTGCAACGACCAGCCACCCTGGGACTGCATCGCCACCAACCCGCTGCCCGCCAACAGCCGCTCCAAACCCGCCGCCACCGCATAACGCCCCTGCAGACCAGCGCTGCGCTTGCCTTCAGTGAGCGTGGCGTCTACCGACAACAAGATGCCGGAGGCACTGGCAAAGCGGTTCAACGCCTGGTCCAGGCTACCTGCGGGGATGTTGTAGGCACGCAGGGCTTCGGTGCTTTGCTCGGCGTAAACCAGGGTCGGCACCAGCGGCACCGTCGCCAGCAGGCTGACAAACAGGCCACGACGCAGGGCGCGGGCCAAGGGTTGGATTGGGTGGTGCGGCATTGCAGGACTCCCCGTGAGATCGCTTCTTGATTGGCTTTCAAGAGGTATCCCGAGCGGGGTACAAAAACCGACAACGCGTTTAGAAATTTTTTTCAGACCCGTGCCTTGATCGTTACCCAGTAGCGCGTGACGGCTTGTACCTGGACCGGCAACGAACGCTCCAGGGCAGCGAGGATCGCGTCGGTGTCGTTCAGCGGAAACACCCCGGTGAGCAACAAGCCGGCCACCGCCTGATCACAGCGCAACAGCCCAGGGCGATAGCGGCTCAGTTGCTCCACGAACGCCCCCAGTGGCTGGCGCTCGGCGATCAGGCGATGCTCGGTCCAACTGCTGGTATTGGCGTCCACCGCTGGCAGGTTTGAGCTCTGGCGTTGGTTGAACCACAGGCTGTCGCCAGCGTTCATCTGCACCGCCAGGCCGTGCACCGGGGTCACCCGCACGCGGCCTTCGTAAAGATCGACGCGGCTACCATCGGCCCACTCACGCACGGCAAAACGGGTACCCAGCGCCTGCACATCACCGGCCGGGGTTTGGACGATCAGCGGGCGCAGCGGGTCGTGGCCGCTGGTCAACAAGATCTCGCCACGAATCAGGCAGATACGCCGCTCGGTGGCACTAAAGCGCAGGTCAACCGCACTGTCGCTGTTGAGGTCCAGGCGCGTGCCGTCGCTGAGAGTGACGTGGCGAATCTCACCCGTGGGGGTGCGGTACTCGGCGAATGCCGCTTGCCAGGGTTCACTGCGCTGCACCAGGTAACCGCTGCCACCGGCGATCAACAGTGCACCGAGCAACTTGAGCGCGGCACGGCGCTGAGTGTCCGGGCTGTCGCGCAGCACCGCGCGGGCACTGTCGGCGGGCACGCCCCCCAGGGTTTGCTGCAGGTGCTGCAAGCGCTGCCAGGCGCGACGATGCTCCGGATCAGCGGCCTGCCACTGGGCAAAGGCCTCGCGTTGTTCGCCCCGCAAGTCGCCACCCCACTGCAGCATCAACCACTCGCTGGCTTGCTCGACAACGGCCGGGGCGATGGGCGCGTCCTGCCTCATTCTTCATAGACCACTTGGTAGCAGGCGACGATGGCGCGGGTCATGTACTTCTGCACAGAACTGACGGTGACGCCCAAGCGCTCGGCGATCTGCGTGTAGGTCAGCCCTTCGAACTGCGACAGCAGGAAGGCGCGGCGCACGTTGTCGGGCATGCGGTCGAGCATGGCGTCGATCTGCATCAGGGTTTCAAGGATCAGCGCGCGGGTTTCCAGGGACGGCGACTCCGGCTCCGGCAAGTGCGCGATGCTTTCCAGGTAAGCGCGCTCGATGCGCAAGCGCCGCCACTGGTCGATCACCAGGTTGCGCGCGATCTGCGCCAGGTAGCTGCGGCTTTCCTTGTCGCCGGGGAAACGCCCGGACACCAGCAGGCGCAGGAAGGTGTCCTGGGCCACATCGGCGGCATGCTCGCGGTCGCCCAGGCGCTTGCGCAGCCAGCCTTGCAGCCAGCCGTGATGGTCGCGGTACAGGAGATGAAGCTGTTGCTGGCCGTCAGTCGCGGTGTCCATGAAAAGCTCAGATACACTATTGAGAGCAATTATCATTACACCTTATTTCGCGACTGACAAAACTCTTTGTTGATCAGCGCGCGACGGTTTGCAGCGGATACACCGACTCCCAGCCCCCGCCCAACGCTTTGTACAGCCCCACCATGGCCAGGGACACGCCGGTGGAACTCTCTACCCATTGCTCTTGCGTGGCCAACAGCGCGCCTTGCACGGTGAGCACGTTGACGAAATCCACCACGCCTTCCACGTACTGATGTTGCGCCGTCGCCAGCGCGATCTGGTTCTGGCGCACCGCTTCGGCAAGGCTGTCGCGACGTAGTTGGCTGGCGTTGTAACGGGTCAGCTGGTCGTCGATCTCATGCCAGGCGCGCAACACGGTTTGCTGGTAAGCCAGCGCCGCTTCCTGTTGCTGGGCTTCGCGCAGGTTCAACATGCCTTCGAGGCGCCCGCCATTGAACAGCGGCAGGCTGAACCGCGGGCCAAAGGCAAATGCGCGGGAGCCCCACGAACCGAAATCCGACAACTGCATGGCTTGGGAACCCAGGCTGCCGGACAGGGTGATGCGTGGGTAGAAGTCGCCCTTGGCCACCCCGATGTTGGCGGTGGCGGCATGCAAGCGGGCTTCGGCCTGGCGAATGTCCGGGCGTCGCTCGGCCAGTTCCGACGGCAGGCCGATGGCAACTTGGCGTTGGGTCTGCGGTACGGCGGCGTCCTTGGACAGCTGCGCGTGCAGGGCTTGGGGTGGTTCGCCCATCAGCAGGCTCAGGGCGTTGATCAACTGGTCCTGGCGTTGTTGCAGGTCCGGCAGGCGCGCTTCGATGGCGGCGACCTGGGCGGCAGCTTCGGCCACGTCCAGGTCGGTGGCCACGCCGTCGGCCAGGCGCAACTGCGAGAGCTTGAGGCTGTGGCGCGCGACATCGAGGTTTTGCTCGGTCACGGCGCGGGTGTTTTGTACGCCGCGCAGTTGGATGTAGTCCTGGGCGGTCTCGGCAAGCACCGACAGCAACACGGCACGGCGGTCGTTTTCGGCGACTTGCAGGGTGGCGTCGGCAGCTTCGGTTTCGCGCTTTACGCGGCCCCAGAAGTCCAGTTCCCAGGAGGCGGAAAAGCCCGCATCCCACTGGTTGAACGCCGCACGGCCGTTCTCGCCGGACGGGTCGCTCAGGCCTTTGCCGCTGTTACGTTTGCGCTGGTAGGCACCCGACGCATCGACGTTGGGGTAACGCTCGGCGGTAGTCACCTGGCGTACGGCGCGGCTTTGTTCCAGGCGACTGCTGGCCAGTTTCAGGTCGAGGTTATCGGTGAGCGCTCGGCGTGTGAGGGCCGACAGTTGCGCGTCGTGGAACACGTCCCACCAGCGCTCCTGCAGGGGGTCGCTGACGGCACGGCTGGAAGCTTGACGCCCCTGGGGTTCACTCCACTGCGTCACTTGCGGGCTTTGGGGTTTCTGGAAATCTGGGCCAACGGTGCAGGCACTCAGGCTGATGAGGCTCAAGGTGAGCCAGGCCACTTGTTTCATTGCTGGGCCACCTCACGTTGTTTCGCCACCGGTTGGGTATCGACGCTGGCTTCCACCGACATGCCCACCCGCAGGCGCTCGGTGAGTGGCTGGTTGGGCTCCAGCACGATCTTCACCGGAATGCGCTGCACCACCTTGGTGAAGTTGCCGGTGGCATTGTCTGGCTTGACCGCGGCAAAGGTCACGCCGGTAGCGGGCGCGAGGCTTTCCAGATGGCCGTTGAGCAACTCGCCGTCGAGGCTGTCGACACGCACCTGCACAGCTTGGCCGGCGTGCATATGGGAGAGTTGGGTTTCCTGGAAATTGGCCACCACGTAGGCCTCTTCCAGCGGCACCACCGCGAGGATCTTGCTGCCCGGCGTCACATAGGCGCCGACCCGCACCGCCCGCTCGCCGACCATGCCGTCCACCGGTGCGACGATACGCGTGTACGACAGTTGATAACTGGCCAGTTCCAGTGCGGCCTGGGCGCGCTTGAGCCCACCTTCGGCCGCATCGCGCTGGGCGGTGAGAATCTCGACCTGCTTGCGCTCGGCCGCCAGCACCGCCGTGGCATTGGCCAGGCGTGCGGTGGCCTGGTCGATGCGGGTCTTGGCTTGCTGGGCGTTCTGCACGGTGCCCGCGCCCACACCCGCGAGGTGGTTGTAGCGATTCAGTTCGTGTTCGGCAAAGGCCATTTCGGCGCGGTCTGCCGCCACGGTAGCCTGGGCCTGGGCGATCACCGAGCTTTGGCGCTCCAGGGTCGCAGTGGCGTTTTTCAGCTGGGCTTGGGCGACCAACGTGTCGGCGTCGGCAGCCTGGGCGGCGGCGCGAAAGTCACGGTCGTCGATCAGCGCCAGCAGTTGCCCGGCTTTGACGCGCTGGTTGTCTTCCACCAGCACCTCTTTGATAAAGCCGGCCACGCGCGGCGCCACCAGGGTGAAGTCAGCGGCGACGAAGGCGTCGTTGGTGCTCTGGTGCTTGTTGCCCAACACGCCCGGCGCGACCAGGTACACCAGCATGCCAACGGCAAATACGGCGATAACGGAGACGGCGATTTTATCTTTGCGTTTCATGAACAGTCCTTAAATCAAGTCGGTGCGCGGGGCGGAAGGATCCGCGTGGGCATCCAGAAAATCAGCAGGATCAACGCCACCGCGACGGCGGCCATGACGTAATAGAGATCCGAGGAGGTCAGCACCACCGCCTGCTCGTGCAGGCGGTGCGCCAGGCCCGGCGCGTCGCCGTCGGCCAGGGGCGAGTTGCCCAGGCGGTCCACCAACATGGTCGAGTGAAAGTGCAGGCGCTGGGTGGTCAGCGTGTCGATCACGCCGGTGGCGATCACGGCGGCCAGGCCCTTGACGGTATTGAACCAAGCCGACGCGAACGGGCCGTCTGTGGGTTGGATGCTGCCGGTGGACAGCATCAGCAGCGGCAGCACTGCCATGGGTTGCCCGAAAATCTGCAGCAGGTACAGGCCGTAGAAATCGTCGCGAATCCACTCCGACGTCAGGTGCGCACTGCCCACGCAGCACAGCACCAGCATGCCCAGGCCGATCCCCAGCACCCAACGGCAATCGACCCAGCGCAGGTTGCACAGCGCCGCCACCAACGGCAGTGCGATCAGTTGCGGCAGCGCCATCAGCAGCATCACCGGCGCGGTTTGCAGCGGGCGATAGCCCTGCACCTGTGCGAGGAAACTCGACGGGATGATGATCACCGAGGTCAGCACCATCAGCACGCCCGCCAGCACGATCAGGGCGAACGCGAGGTTGCGCAGGCCCAGCATCTGCAGCTTGAAAAACGGCATCGGGTGCGACCATTCATTGACCATGAACAGCACCAGCAGCAGGCTGCCGCCGCTCAGTAAGAAGGTGATCAGGCCCGACTCGAACCAGTCCAGGCGATTGCCTTGCAGGATGCCGATCACCAGCATGCAGATCGCCGGAAACCCCAGCAGCAGCCCGCGCCAGTTGAACTGTTTGAAGCGCTCCAGGCGCAGCGGATCCTGCGGTAAGCCATAAGCCACAGCGGCCATCGCCAGCAGGCACGGGCCGACGATTTGCCAGAACGCCCATTGCCAGCCCACGTATTCGGTCCACAGCGCCGCCAACGGCGTGCCCAGGCTTGGGCCGAAGGTGGCGGTCAGTGCATAGCCGGCCAGGCCATACAATTTGACGTTGGCCGGCAGGAAACGCAGCGCCACGGTCATCAACATCGGCGGCAACGCACCACCGGCCAGGCCTTGAACGGTGCGCAACACCAGCAGGCTTTCGTAGTTCGGCGCGAACGGGCACAGGATGCCCAGCACGGTGAACAGCCCGATGGCGCACAGGGTGAAGCGACGCAGGGAGAAGGTCACCGAACACCAGGGCGCAAAGGCCATGGCCGACACGGAGGTGGCGGTGTAGGCGGCGACCAGCCAGGTGCCTTCGTCGAAGCCGATGTACAGCGCGCCACGGATGTCGGCGAGGGCGACCTTGGTGACCATCTCGTTGAGGCCAGAAACCAGCACGGCCAGCAATACACCGACCAGGCCGATGATGATGCGCGGGCCGAAGACGGGCGGGGTAATGGCGACGGGTTTGGCTGCGGCCGCAGGGGTGGGGGCAGCGAGGGAAGTCATGAACGGGTAACTCGGTGTGATAAATACCCGAGCAGTTTAATCAGGCACACACATGACAAAAAGTTACATGTCGGCAGGTTATAAGTGCGCTGGACGCAACGCTTACAGTCAACACAAAACCCTGTGGGAGCGGGCTTGCTCGCGAATACGGTGGGTCAGTGAAAAATGTTCTAGCTGACCCACTGCATTCGCGAACAAGCCCCACATTTTGACCGCGTTCACTTTAGGTGGGCTGGGCTTCCAACCAGGTGGCATGGCAGCTTTCGCGCATGGTCTCACGCAGCCATTTGTGCGCCGGGTCTTTGTCGAAACGCGGGTGCCAGGATTGCGCCAAGACCAGCGTTGGCAGCGAGATCGGCAATGGAAATGCGCGCAATGGCAGTTTCAGGCGATTGGCGCTGTAAAGCGCTTCTTTGGGCACCGGCAGGATCAAGTCGGAATCCGGCAGCATGAACATCGCACCGTGAAAACCCGGTGCAATCATCGCCACCCGGCGCTCCAGCCCCTGGGCGTTCAGCGCTGTGTCGATCGGCCCACGGGCGATACCACGGCGCGAAATGCTGATGTGGGAGTAACTGGCAAAGCGCGCCGCGGTGATTTCTTCGTCAAACAACGGATGGTCTTGCCGCGCCAGGCCGACGAAGGTGGTGGAGAACAGGTTCTGCACCTTCACTTCGGGGCTGGTGGGCATGGTGTTGCTCACCCGCAGGTCCAGGCGGCCTTCGCGCAGGGCTTCGTCGTCGGTGTCGGCTTCGGGCACAAAGCACAGCTCGCACAGCGGCGCCATGCGTTCCATGGTGTCGAACAGACGGCCACCATACACACCGATAAAAAAATCGTTGGCCCGTACGCTGAAGCGTCGGCGCAAGGTGCTCAAGTCCACCTCATCGGCCGAGCGAAACACCAGTGCCGCCTGCTCCACCACGTTGCGCACCTGGGCCTGCAACTGCAAGGCCTTGGGCGTCGGCACCAGGCCACGTCCGGCGCGCACCAGGATCGGATCGCCCACCGCCTCGCGAATGCGTGTGAGGGTGCGGCTCATGGCGGCGGGGCTGAGGTTCATGCGGCGCGCGGCGCCCACCACGCTGCCCTCGTCGAGCAGGGCGTCGAGGGCGACCAGCAGGTTCATGTCCGGTAATTGCATGCCAAGCACTCATGGTCGGTGGGGAGTGAATTGGCCGCAATCCTAGCAGGAGATCAGCGTTGCATGCCCCAACGCTTCACCGTCAGTCGCTCGAAGGTGTCAAACACCAGGTTCTCCACCAGCAAGCCGATCAGGATCACCACGGCCAAACCGGCAAATACCTTGTCGGTGTACAGCTCGTTGCGGTTCTGGAAGATGTACCAACCCAGGCCACCTTTGCCGCTGGTGGCACCGAAGACCAACTCGGCGGCAATCAGTGTGCGCCAGGCGAAGGCCCAGCCGATCTTGAGCCCGGCGAGAATCGACGGCAGCGCCGCCGGGATCAGGATGAACAGCACAAAGCGCATGCCCTTGAGCCCGTAGTTGCGACCGGCCATGCGCAGGGTTTCGGACACGCCGAGAAAGCCCGAATAGGTGTTGAGCGCCAGCGCCCACAGCACCGAATGCACCAGCACGAAGATCAGGCTGTTCTGCCCCAGGCCAAACCACAACAGCGCCAGCGGCAGCAGTGCAATGGCCGGCAACGGGTTGAACATTGAGGTCAGGGTACTGAGCAAGTCGCGGCCCAGTTGGGTGGATACCGCCAAGGTCGTGAGGGCAAAGGCCAGCACGATGCCGATCAGGTAGCCCTTGATCAGCACCACCAGCGAGATGCTCACCTTGCTCAGCAGTTCGCCGCTGAGCAGGCCGTCGTAAAGCGCGTGGGAGGTCTGCAGGAAGCTTGGCAGCAGCAGGTCGTTGTTCTGGTAGCGGGCGACGGCTTCCCAGAGGATCGCGAGCACGATCAGGATCAGGCCCTTGCGCAGCCAGCCCTGCTGCCAGAGACGCTGGCGCAGGGGCAGTTCGCGCTCCACAGGGACGCTGAGCAGTGGTTCGAGTTGTATTTCGTATTCCTGGCGCACGGGTTGTCCCTCAGTAAGCGATGCGGATATCAGCAAAACCCAGCTCTTGCTCGGCCTCAGGCGCTTCATCAAACAGCAGGCGGTGAATCCGCCGAGCCGACGCCTGGAATTCCACACCGCCGAGGCTGTGCAGGTCGTATTGATGGCTGTGGATTTCCGCCCGTACGCGCCCCGGATGAGGCGACAGCAGCAGGATGCGATTGCCCACCACCAGCGCTTCTTCGATGGAGTGGGTAACGAACAGCAGGGTGAAACGTACCTCTTCCCAGAGCAGCAGCAACTCTTCCTGCATCTTGCGCCGGGTCAGGGCGTCGAGGGCGGCGAAGGGCTCGTCCATCAGCAGGATTTTCGGCTGCATGGCCAGCGCCCGGGCGATGGCGACACGGGCTTTCATGCCGCCGGACAGGGTATGGGGATAAGCATCGGCGAAGGCGCTGAGGCCGACCTTGTCCAGGTAGTGCAGCGCACGTTCTTCGGCTTCGGCACGCTTCAAGGTTTTGGAGGCGAGCAGTGGGAACATTACGTTCTGCTTCACGGTTTTCCACGGTGGCAGCTGGTCGAACTCCTGGAACACCACGATGCGGTCGGGGCCTGGTTGTTCGACCTTTTGCCCCAGCAGGCGAATCTCGCCTTCGCAGGGTTTGATAAACCCGGCGATGGACTTGAGCAAGGTGGACTTACCGCAGCCCGATGGGCCGAGCAGCACGTAGCGGTCGGCGGGGTCGATCTCGAAACTGACCTGGTGGGTGGCCCGCACCACGCGCTCGGGGGTGCGGTATTCCAGGCTGACTTTGTCCACCGCCAGCAACGGGGCGGTGGTGTGCAGGTTGCTGGCCTCGTGGCCTTGCAAGGGCGCGTTCATCTCAACTTCCTTGCAGGGGCTTGGCGTCTTGGAAGAAGTAATCCTTCCACGATTGCGGCTTGTTTTTGATGGCGCCGACGCGGTAGAGGAATTCCGCCAGCGGGTAGGTGTTTTTTGGCGTGACGCTGAATTCGAACTGGGGGTTGTCGATGATTTTCAGCAGTTCGGCGCGATCGATCTTGGCCTTGGTCACGCGAATGTAAGTGTCGGCGGCAGCACCTTTGTCGTTCTGGGCGAACTGGGCCGCTTCGGTCAGCGCTTCAACGAAGGCCTTGTAGGTTTTTGGGTTGTCGTTGCGAAATTTCTCGGTGGCGAACAGTACCGTCGGCGAGTTCGGCCCAAGCAGGTCGTAGGTGTTCAGCACCACATGCACGTTGGGGTTGGCCAGGGCCTGGTCCTGGAACGGCGGGTTGGAAAAGTGCCCGGTCAGCTCGGTGCCGCCCGCAATCAGCGCGGCGGTGGCGTCCGGGTGCGGAACGGCCACGGTGTACTTGTCGAGGCGATTGAATTCCTTGTCGCCCCACTGTTTGGCGGCGGCGTATTGCAGGAAGCGCGACTGAACGGAAACACCTACCGCCGGTACGGCGATGCGGTCTTTTTCGGTGAAGTCGGCGATGGTCTTGACCTTCGGGTTGTTGCTCACCAGGTAGTAAGGGAAGTTGCCCAGGGACGCCACGGCCTTGACGTTCTGCTTGCCGTGGGTGCGGTCCCAGATTGTCAGCAACGGGCCAACCCCGGCGCCGGCGATATCGATGGAGCCGGACAGCAGCGCATCGTTGACCGCTGCGCCACCGGACAGTTGGGTCCAGTCGACCTTGATGTCGATGCCTTCCTGCTTGCCGTATTTCTCGATCAGGTTCTGGTCGCGGACCACGTTAAGCAGCAGGTAGACGATGCCAAACTGTTCGGCGATGCGGATCTCGCCTTCGGCCTGCGCAACAGCCGGCGCAATCAGGCTGCCGGCCAACAGGCTGACGCCCAGGCCGACGGTGGCGGCCAAGCGCGCAAATGGAATTTTCCTGGACATGGTCATGCTCCGAATCAGAAAGGCGCGTCGCCCTGGATGGTGGTGCGAAAGAGTTTGCGGCGCAGGTGGCTTGGGCAACCGGCGGCTAGGTGGATCAGCGAGCGGTTGTCCCAGAACACCAGGTCGTGGGGCTGCCATTGGTGGCGATAGATGTTTTGCGGCAACACGCTGTGGGCGTAGAGCTGGGCCAGCAGGTCACGGCTTTCGTCTTCGGGCAGGCCGACGATACGGGTGGTGAAACCTTCGCTGACGAACAGCGCCTTGCGGCCGTTTTCCGGGTGGGTGCGCACCACCGGGTGCACCACTTCGGCGACTTGCGCGAGTTGTTCGGGGGTCAGCGTGGGGCGCCAGTTGCCTTCGAATTTGGTCTCGCTGTAACGCGCGGTATAGGAATGCGCTGCGCTGCGACCCTCGACGGCTTTGCGCAAGTGTTCGGGCAGTTGGTCCCAGGCTTTGTGCATGTCGGCGAACAAGGTGTCGCCGCCTTCGGCGGGCAGTTCCTGAGCATGGAGCATGGAGCCCAGGCTGGGTAATTCTTTATACGAGAGGTCCGAATGCCAGAATTTTCCCGCGTCTCCCAGGCCGATGGATTGGCCATTTTCAATGATGTTGGAGACGATCAGGATTTCCGGATGGTTGGCCAGCAAAAACTGCTTGAGCACATGGATCTGCAGCACACCGAAGCGGCGACTGAAGGCGATTTGTTGTTCGGGTGTGATGCGTTGGTCGCGGAACACCACGACGTGGTGGTCCAGGTGCGCGCGGTGGATGCGCGCAAAGTCTTCATCGTTGACCGGTCGAGACAAATCCAGGCCGATGATCTCGGCGCCGACGCTGCCGGGCAGTGGACTAATCTCAAACGCTTGGGCGGTAGGGGTCGCTGTTGGAACAGTAGAGGTGGCGGACATGAGGTCACTCCCGGTCAGACAGGGTAGTGACTTTATAGGTATAAGAACTTCATTTTAAATACCGTTAATGAATAACGATATACGTGAATGTAAGACGTTGGCAAATCCCTATGCGGGCACCATAACGACCCTGTTGAAACGCTTACAAGCCGAAACTGTGCCCGTTTGACAAGCGTGGGGGCAGCCTCTAGTGTGCATTGGATCCAATTAATACACCCATACTAATAAGGAGCATAACGTAACCGTGACACAGAAGCCGACCCCTTTGAACAGCATCAAGATCAGCGGCCCCATTCCCGCCCATCTCGCTCGCTCCGTGATTGAAGAGACCCTGCGCAATGCCATCCTCGATGGTCGATTGCCCTGCGGCACCGCCATGCGCCAACAGGAGTTGGCCAGCCTGTTCGGGGTCAGCCGCATGCCGGTGCGTGAAGCCCTGCGCCAACTGGAAGCCCAGTCACTGCTGCACGTAGTGACACACAAGGGCGCCGTGGTGGCACCGCTGATCGAAGACAACTCGGCCGAAACCTACGCACTGCGAATGTTGCTGGAATCTGAAGCGCTGCGCTTATCGATTCCCTTGCTCACTGAGGCTGATATTGCCGAGGCGGATGCGTTGATCAACGCCCTTGAGCAGGAAAAAAACTACACCGAGATTGGTCGCCTCAATCGCCTGTTTCACATGGCGCTGTATGGCAAGGCTCCGAACCAGCGGCTGCTCAAGTTGGTGGAGCATGGCCTGAACGAGGAAGAGCGCTTCCTGCGTTTCAACCTTGAAGCCATGGGGTTGGGCGAGACGTCCCAGGAAGATCACCGCGAACTGCTGAACCTGGTGGCACAAAAGAAAACCGAAGAAAGCATTCTGACGCTACGCAATCACTTGATGCGCGGTATGGAAGTCATCACGACCTACCTCGACGGCTTGGAAGCCGGCGGCAAGAAACACACGCCATAAGGCGCCTGCCTCCCTTCTGCCTTTAAACGCCATGGGGCACTTTATACATCGTGTAGTGCCCCGCGCCGACGAAACTTCCCACACAAACTAAGAAACTTACTGACATCTCATATTATTTAGCAAAACATCTAACACATTCATATGCTCGCTAAATTATTTAAGCCACCTATCATCTTTTATTACTAAACCAGACACTTCATTCGCCGGTGCCTCACCACACCCGTGGGCGGCGCCGCGCATCAGCCCTGGTTTATACCTACTTTTCTTTTGCCGTTCACAAACAGCTCATGGCTATTTGCGCAGCAGACGTAATAACTTACAGGCATCAACCATGCACCAATCACTACTCGAAACAGCAAAACTGAAGTTATGCAGGCATTCGTTATTTTCGGAAATAACTTCCCTGCGCAAGTTACAACTTTTTATGGAAAGCCACGTATTTGCTGTTTGGGACTTTATGACGCTCACCAAACGCCTGCAACAGGACCTGACCTGCACTCGCCTACCCTGGCTGCCACCTGCCGACCCGCAAGCGGCGCGCCTGATCAACGAAATAGTGCTGAGTGAGGAGTCGGACGAACACCCCGAGAGTGGCCACTGCAGCCACTTCGAACTGTACCTGGAGGCCATGGCTGAAGTGGGCGCAGATACCGTACCGATCAATCACTTCATCACGTTGCAACGCCAAGGCATGCAAGCCCATGCGGCTTTGAGTGAAGTCGAGGTGCCTCCCGGCGTGGCCCGCTTTGTCAGCGATACGTTGCACCTTGCGTCACACGCCCCCACCCATTGTGTGGCGGCAGCGTTTCTTCACGGTCGCGAGCGTGTCATTCCCGCGATGTTCGCGCACATCCTGCAATCGGATGAATTCCTCCATCGCCGGGCACCCATCTTTTGTAGCTATCTCAAGCGCCACATCGAATTGGACGCCGAAGATCACGGGCCAGCCGCCGGGCAGTTACTCGAACGCCTGGTCAGCGCCGACGCGGCGCACCCACAGCAAGCCAATGCCACAGCCCTTGCCGCCGTTGAAAGCCGTATCACGTTCCTGGACGAGGTGCTGGCTTCACTGCGGGAGGTACGGCCATGAATACCGCCGCCTACACCGCCATTTTCGGCGACTGGGAGCGCCGCGCGACCATCCGTACACGTCCTCGTCGCCTGCTGGAGAACGACGAAAAACTGATTTACCCGCTCTGCCGCCAACCCTTGGTACTCAGTGCGACGTTCCTCGAACACTGCCCACAGTGGCGGGACTTCGTGCTGGTGCAAAGCTTCTACAAATTCATCAACGACGTAGTGATTTTCGAAACAGAGATCGTCGACAAGACCGCGCGCAATATTGCCAAGAATCGCTTCTCGGTGCCCTTTCCGCTTGCCTGCCGCATTGATGCGATGACCGTGGTGGTGGACGAGGACTACCATGCGCTGGTCGCGCTGGACTTCCTGCAACAAACCATTGCCACGACCGGCATACAACCGTTGGACCTGCGCGCCGAAATCGAATTGAGCCGTGCACTGCCCGCGGCTCAAGCCCTGGCGCCAGTCCGCCTGCACGATGCAATAGAACTGATTGGCGTGGCCATCGCCGAAAACACCGTGACCCATGATGTGGCAGCCTTCGCCAAGGATGACAGCGTCAAGGCCTCCATTCGTGGCTTGATGGCCGACCATCTGTTTGACGAAGGTCGACACGCGCAATTCTGGACGCACCTGGTGCGCCGGTATTGGCAAGACGCAAGTCCGAGTGATCGCGACGACATTGCCCAAGTGCTACCGACGTTCCTGAAGCACTACCTGACGAACGACCTGCAAAAAGACTTCGACCTGCAGGTGATCGAACACCTCGACGTAATCCCTAGCCTGCGCAATGCATTGCGCGATGAAGTGCTCGCGCTGGCATTTCCCATCACCCACCGACACCCGTTGATGGGCAATATCCAGGGTTTTCTGCAACACAGTGGCTTACTGCAAACACCCAGTGTGGTGCAGGCCTTGAGCGACTGCTGGCCAGTACCAGGCAGGGTGACATGAGGCGCCTGGTCATCGGCTGGAACGGCGCGAGCAGCGCGTTGCACGCCGTCCGGCAGGAGCTGGAGCAGTACGGGCACGTCTCGAGCGATGAGAATATCGACCTGTGGATGGATGACGGCAGCGCGCCACGCCACATCCTCCCTGATCGCACCCCGGTACTCAGCCTGCGCGTAGGTGTTGGCCCGGTTGCGGACAGCGGGCTGCCCGTGCTGCAACTGCGCGCCTATGTGGCCGACCTGCGGTTGCTGGCTGTACTGGATATTGCCGATGAGCCCAGCGGCAACGGCCAGCGCCTGCGCCAACAGGTGACGAACGCGCTGGTGCAATGGGTGGCGTTGCAGGTCAGTAACTTCTCACGGGACCTTGGGTATTTCTCTACCAGCGCGGTTGCCAATGACTGGCCCGAGCAGGGCTTGAACGGGCTTGACGCACTGGCGTTTCTGCACCGGTTCAACCGTACAGCAGACCCGGCGGTGATGCAGGAGGCACAGGTGCCGGTGATCGAACGGCTGCAGGCTAGCCTCTACACATTCGCTAACCGGTCGGCGCTGAATATCGCCGGCAACCCTGTGAGCTACCGCCAGCTTCACCTGCGGGCCCTGGAGATCCAGCAACGGCTGCGCCCATTACTGAAGATCGCGCAGACGCCAGTGGTGGTTGGGGTGTGCCTGGAAAAATCCATCGAGCTTTACGCCAGCATGCTTGCGGTAATGGGTTGTGGAGCGGTGTATCTGCCACTCGGCCCGGAACAGCCGCCTCATCGTCATCAGGCACTGCTCAAAGCCGCCGGCGCACGCCTATTGCTCGATGCGGGCCGGCACCCATTGCGCGAAAACTTCGTTTCATTGGATGTTCGCGAGGCAGTTGCCGAAGATACCGACCTTTCACATCCGCTGGTGCATCATCGCTGCGCCCTCGACACGCCCTGCCTGATCTTTTCCACATCAGGCACCACCGGCCTACCCAAGGGCGTATCGCTCAGCCAAGGCAACCTGGCGCACTTCACAGCCTGGTTCAGGTCCTGCATAAGCCTGGATGAACAGAGCCGTGTCCTGCAGTTTTCTCCGCTGGATTTCGATTCGTCGCTGATCGACATATTCCCCACCCTGATCGCGGGTGCCGAGCTGATCGTGCCCAGCACGGATCAACGGCGCGACCCTCGGCAGCTGCTGGCCCTGCTGCACCTGCAACGCGTCACCCACGCCTTCCTACCACCCGCGCTGCTCAACATCTTGCCCCTCGATCAACCCCTGGGTCTCACACACCTGCTGACTGGCGGCGATGTGTGCGAACCCCATGTGATCGAGCGCCTGGCGGGACAGTGCCAGGTTCACAACCTCTACGGCCCTACGGAGGCCACGGTATTGGTTACCCACCGTACGTTCAGTCCAAGCGACAACAACCGCAACATCGGCCGCCCCATCGCCAACAGTCAGGTGCTGATCCTTGATGACAACCTGCAACCGGTGGATGAACAGGTGGTGGGCGAGGTCTACATCGTTGGTCCGGGGGTAAGCCTGGGGTATGTGAATGCACCGCAGCAGACGAGCAGTGCTTTCGTGGAACTGACCATGCCTGATGGCGGGGCCTTGCGAGCCTATCGCAGCGGTGACACGGCGCAGTGGACCGCCGATGGGATCGTCTTAGGCGGGCGCCGAGATGATCAGGTGAAAATCCGCGGCTTCCGGGTCACGCCCCAAGAGATTGAGCAGTGCTTGCGCAACAGTCGGCTGTATCGCCAGGTGGCGGTGGTGATCGACCACGACAGCAGGATCCGCAGCTATGTCTCCCAGCCCGAGCCGGGCGCCTCGATAAACGACTTGCAACGCCATGCACGGCAGTGGTTGCCCGATTACATGCAGCCTGGTTATTGGAGCGAGTTGCCTAACATGCCGTACTCCGGCAACGGCAAGGTCGACCGTGGGTCGTTGCTGGCACTCCCCCTTCAGCCCGTCTTGCCGGTGGCCAGCAGCGCTGTGCGCACGCCTGTGCAAACACAGTTGATCCACCTATGGAGCGAACTGTTGGCCTTGCCCGTTGGGCAAGTGTGTATCGATATGGGCTTCTTCGACTTGGGTGGCCATTCGATCTTGTTGTCGACCTTGTTACTGCGCACGCGCGAGCAATTCGGTCGTAGCTTCGCACTGAGCCACTTCATTGAAGTGCCGACGATCCGTACGCTCGCGACACTCTTGGAAACACGCGAACGGCCCGATGCTCCCTCCGACCAGCCGGAAAGGGATGCGCAACAAGAGTGGGGGGTCGAGATATTGCCCGAGGGCCGCGCGGGCGATCCGCGCAAAGTGATTGTGACGGGTGCCAACAGTTTTGTCGGTGTGCATATTGTCGAGGCGCTGCTGGCCGCGAATGCAACCGAGGTGGCATGCCTGGTACGTGAAACCCCAGGGCAGTCGGCAATGGCTCGATTTACCCAGGCGTTGCGCGAGTACCGCCTGGAGCATCTGGACCTGAGCCGTGTGCGGGTATTGGCTGCCGATATCGCCCGACCCCGGCTGGGTTTGGCCAGTGACGAGTACAACACGCTCGCCAAAGACTTCGGTGTGCTGGTGCATAACGCGGCACAGGTCAATCACGTCATGGACTACGCCTCGCTGGCCCGTGACAACGTCGCCCCTCTACTCGAATGCCTGCGTCTATGTGAGACCCGCAGCAAGAAGGTCCTGAATTTTGTCTCGACGCTGTCGGCTTCGAGCAGCATCGACACCCAGGGGAGCGTACTTGAAGCACCTGCCGCACCTACGCTGCCGCTGTACATCAAAAATGGCTACAACCTATCCAAATGGGTCGCCGAGCGGCAATTGGGGCGTGCTGTGGAGCGCGGGGCCTGGGTGAACATCCATCGCCCCGGCAACATCAGCTTCAACAGCCAGAACGGCGTTTGCCAACCGCAGAAAAATCGCTTGATGCTGATGCTCAAAGGCTCATTGCAACTTGGCCTGGTGCCTCGACTGGAGTTGAACTTTGACCTGATGCCGGTGGACTTCCTGGCTCGCTTCATCGCCTTCCAGGGCGCCCGCTTTGAACCCGCGAAGTGGGTATTCAACCTGCATAACCCACAGCCTTTGAGTTGGCAGCACTACCTGGATGCATTTAGCCGGGCCGGCCACGTTTTCGAGCGAGTGAGCATTGCTCGATGGCAACGCGCGTTGCACAGCGTAGGCGAGGACAATGCGCTGTTTGGCGTGCTGGGGTTTTACCTGGGTCGCCTGGATGAGGATATTTGCGACACCTCCATGATTCGCTACGACAACGCACGACACAGCGTCGAACAAATGGGCGCGCACTATCCCGAGAAAAACCCGGCGCTGCTCGGCAAAGGCTGCAACTACCTCAAGGCCATCGGCTTCCTTTGAACCCTCAGGACAACTCATGAAACCGCTGCATCCCGATACGCTGATTTACAACCCCAACGGCCAACCGATAGTGGCGTCTGTCGTGATGGACTGTAGCGCCGTCCACTTGTGGAACATCGTGGGGAAGTTTTCGGGCTTCGACGCGTTTATCCCCGCCCTGACACGTATCGAAATGACAGGGCAAGGCATCGGCGCTTTACGCACGAAATTTTTCCGCGATGGCAACTGTGTGGTGGAGCAACTCAATAGCCGGGACGAGCAGGCCATGCAGATGACCTGGACCATGATCTACAACACCCTGGGTATTGCCCGGTTGTGGGCGGCGATCCGTGTGGACGCACTTGGAGTGGATTGCTCCAGGGTGACATGGACGGTCATTGCCGAGCCGTTGGACCCCGCTCAGGTCGGGTTTGAACAGTTCGTGCAGACCTTCACCCGTACTGCTCTGGAGAATGTCCGCCAACTGCTTGGTTGAGCGGCAGGAGCGAGACGGCTCGCTCCTGCCCCATCAATGCACAGGTCAGATCTTGAAACTGTCGACCAGTTGCTTCAGGCGATTCGCCTGCTGGGACAACGCATCACAGTCTTTGAGGGTCTCATTGAGGTTGGACACGCCCTGCTGGTTGAGCAGGTTGATCTGATTGATGTCGACGTTGAGGGTTTCGACCACTGCGGTTTGCTCTTCGGTGGCGGCGGCAACGGACTGGTTCATACCGTCGATTTCAACGATCCGTTGCGTCACGCTGACCAGGCGCTCACCGGCCTGATTGGCAACCTGCACACTTTCTTCGCTGGAGGTTTGGCTGGCATTCATGGTGGTCACCGCTTCACGCGAGCCCACTTGCAGCGAAGTGATCATTTTGTGGATCTCCTCGGCGGATTCCTGAGTACGGTGGGCCAGGTTGCGCACCTCGTCGGCGACTACCGCGAACCCACGTCCGGCCTCACCGGCGCGTGCGGCTTCGATCGCAGCGTTGAGTGCCAGCAGGTTGGTCTGCTGGGAGATGCCTTTGATCACATCGAGAATGTGGCCGATGTTATCGGTGCTGGCATTCAGGGTTTCGATCTGGGTGCAGGACAGGCTGATCTTCTGCGACAACGCCGACATAGCCAGGATGGTTTGCTCCACCACCTTGCGGCCATCATCAGCCTGCTCGCTGGCGCCACTGGCGTGCTGTGAAGCATCGGCTGCGTTACGTGCAATTTCCTGGGTGGCGGCACCGAGCTCGTTGATCGCCGCCGCCACGCTGTTAGTACGCGCGCTTTGCTCGTCGGAGCCGATGATCGAGGCATTGGATGAGGCCATCACCCGCTGTGACAGGTCGTGTACGTGGCGGGTTGCCGAGGACACTTCGCTAATCGAAGCGTGGATGCGCTCCACGAACTGATTGAATGCACTGCCGACTTCGCCGAATTCATCCTTACTGGTAACGGCCAGGCGGCGGGTCAGGTCGCCTTCGCCTTGGGCGATGTCTTGCATCGCCACGCCCATGGTCGTCAGTGGTCGCAGCAACACCTGGATCAGCAGGCTCAAGAGCACCGCAATCGCGACCACGGCAATCAACATGGCAATCAACGCAGAGGTGCGGAATTTACCCAACGGTGCATAGGCTTTGTCTTTATCAATCGACAAGCCGATGTACCAGTCTGCGCCAGGCAAACCACTAATAGGCGTGAATGACAGGATGCGATCCTGGCCGTTGAGAACGACGTCTTGGTTGAGTTTTTCGATGCGTACCTGGGTGCCAGGGTAAATATCCTTAAGGTTTTTCATCACTTGGTCTTGGTCAGGACTGACGATGACCTGGCCATCGCCGCTGACCAGGAAGGCATGGCCGATTCCGCCAAAGTCCACTGAGTTGATGATCTTCACCAAGGTTTGCAGGCTCAGGTCACCACCGACCACGCCGAGCAATTCACCGTTCTTTTTTACCGGCATGGCGATCGTCACGATCTGCCCACCGACTGCCGCCATATAGGGCGGCGTAAGCATGGGCTTGTCAGCAGCCACAGCTTGCTTGTACCAAGGGCGCTGGCGGGGGTCATAACCGTCAGGCATTTTGGCGTCTGGGCGCTGGGTAAATACACCGTTGGTTTGGCCAACATAGGTGAACTGGAAGTTTGAGGTGAACGCCGCTTGGTCAACCAACCCGGGAAGGTCGGCGCCACTACCCTGATGGGCAATGTTTTGGGTGAGACTTTCGAGAACCAGTATTCGACCGCTGAGCCAGTTCTGCACACTGCTGGCGGTGAGTTCACCAGATTGCTGAATGGACGACTCCAGGTTCTGCTTGATGGTGCTGCGCTGCAGATAATCGTTGTAAAGCGTGAATAACGCGAAGGCTAGAACCACGACGCCTGACGCGGCCAGCAGAATTTTATGACTGAACTTTAGATTCATTTCATCGACTTCTTTTTGCCAAAAGGGGGGTTAGCGTGCCTAGTGGAACATTCCGATTAGGGGTACTGACGGCTTCTTAGGCCGCTCTATTTCGGTGCACGCATGGCTCGTCAGGCTTTCGGCCAGACGAGGGCAAAACTGAGCGATTTGTAGGATGTTTCTATGTTTTAGGTAGGAAACCGACAGATGGTTGTCGTACAAGGTCCAGTATGAGAGCTCTCGCTTTTCTAGGTTTATTACACCCTTGAAACGACAAAACCCCTGTCTGCGTTAGCAAACAGGGGTTTCGGAATTTAATCTTGACGATGACCTACTCTCACATGGGGAAACCCCACACTACCATCGGCGATGCATCGTTTCACTGCTGAGTTCGGGATGGGATCAGGTGGTTCCAATGCTCTATGGTCGTCAAGAAATTCTGTGTATCGACGCGTCGCACTAGCAACGTGCCGATGAAATTCAGGGACTTCTACA
>NZ_QUZU01000019.1 GCF_004682055.1 Pseudomonas kairouanensis
GCCCTTACAACTACCCAACACCAAAATTACAATTTGGTAATATCGACGCTCTTAAACATTTTTTTCACACGCCGGCTCCCATGAGTAGTTAAAGTCAACACCATACAGCCTCTTGAACACATGCAGTTCTCTCAATGATATCGCCACCCTCTACAACCTTGCCTTACTATCTGATCGTTGGAATATTTGCCACTGGCGCTCATTACATAACACTTTTGTTATTGTCTCTGGTTCTGCCCGCACTCATTGCGACGTTACTGGGAGCAATAGTCGGGACTGTTGTTAGTTATCAGGGCAACAAGCGCTGGACGTTTACAAAGGCTCGCCCATCCGACACTTATCAATGGCTGCGCTTCAGCATCACGGCCTTGGTCTACAACGGTACAAACCTGGCCCTGATGGCGACCCTGCTGGAGCACTGGCCCCAGCGCCTATGGCTGATGCAGGTGATCACCACCTGTGCCCTGACGTTGATCACTTACCAAATCAACCAGTACTGGAGCTTTCGCCATGAATCGATCAAGAGCTGAGCGCTCCCCACGTCCGATGCTCAGTGTGATTGTCTGTTGTTATAACGAAGCCAAGGTACTGCCTTTTTTTCATAAGCGGCTAATGGCTGTACTTAAGACACTCAGCATTCGCTACGAAGTAGTGTATGTCAACGACGGCAGCCGCGATGAAACACTGGCGCTACTGGATGGTTATTGCCAGACGCCTGGCGTTCGTTGTTTGAACCTGAGCCGTAACTTTGGCAAGGAAGCCGCCATGGTCGCCGGTATTGATTATGCGGTCGGGGATGCGTTGTTATTTATTGATGCCGACTTGCAAGACCCGCCCGAACTTATTCCACTCATGGTTCATCATTGGTTGACCGGTAGCGATATCGTCAATATGCAGCGCCGCAGTCGCCTGTCTGATACCTCAAGCAAACGTATCAGTGCCCACCTCTATTACAAACTGATGAACTTTTTGGCCGACAAGTTTGATGTTCCCGCAGACGTCAGCGACTTCCGCCTGATTGGCCCGGCGCCCCTGGCAGCGCTGCGCGGTATGCCGGAACGGACGCGTTTCATGAAGGGCCTGATCAGTTGGCTGGGGTTCAATACCATCGAGTTGCCCTATGACCGTGAGCCGCGTAGCGCCGGTCTCAGCAAATGGGGGCCGCTGGCGCTGATCGACCTCGGTATCGAAGGCGTATTGGCGCTGTCGCGCAAGCCGTTGCGCTGGTTCAGCCTGCTCAGCCTGATGATTTTCATCGCCACCATGGTGCTCATCATCCAGCAGATGAGCGTAAACACCGCCAATGCCCATCACGTGATCATGGGCATTGCTGCGTTCATTACCGTGGGCATAGCAATGATCGGCGAATACCTCGGGGCAACGTTGAGCGAAGTCAGGCAGCGTCCCATCTATCTACTCGACAACCTGCTCGGCGAAGCCCCTGAACGGCCGGAGCACCCCTGCCCGATACACCCTCGCGAACAAGAAAACCACTGATGATAACGACCCGTACGCTATGGCTGGTATTGATCGCCATTTTGGCCCTGCGCCTGGCAAGCCTGGGGCTGTACCCGCTGATGGACACCTCGGAAGCCCGCTACGCGGAAATGGCCCGCAAGATGCTGGTACTCGGCAACTGGGTAACCCCGCTGTTCGAGCTGGACGTACCTTTTTGGGGCAAGCCGCCACTGTCGTTCTGGACCCAGGCGCTGGGCATGAAGTTGCTGGGTATCAATGAATTCGCCATTCGCTTTCCGGCGTGGCTGCTGCATGTCGCCAGTTGCCTGATCATCATCCGGTTTGCCCGTGAGCAGGCCGATGAAAAAACGGCGGTATTGGCGGCAATTATCTTTTCCAGCTCAACCCTCGGCCTGTTGTCAGCAGGTGTGGTGTTGACCGACCCGGCATTGAGTTTCTCGGTACTGCTGGCCAGCTATGGCTTCTGGTGCGGCATGACACGGGGCGACCGCCGTTGGGCACTGGCAGGATTTGCCGGCCTGGGCCTCGGGTTGCTGGCAAAGGGGCCGTTGGTGCTGGTGCTGGTGGGGGCTCCAGCTGTGATCTGGACGCTTTACTACCGACAATGGCGTGCCTTTTTGCACTTGCCCTGGCTGCTGGGCCTTGCGTTGATGCTGGTGATTGCCGTGCCTTGGTACGTGATTGCTGAACAGCGCACGCCGGGGTTTCTCGATTACTTCCTGATCGGCGAGCACTGGAAGCGTTATGTGGTCAGCAAATGGGCCGGAGACTTGTACGGCAGCGCCCATGCCCGGCCCACGGGCGCCATCTGGATGGACCTGATGCTCGCGCTTTTTCCCTGGACGCTGCTGTTGCCAGCGGTGTACTTCGCCCTGCGCCGCTCGGCCCTGTCGGGTCGCTACTATGGTTTTATCGCCCTGTGGGCCCTGGCTACGCCGGTATTTTTCACGTTCTCCGGCAATATCCTGTGGACTTACCTGCTGCCATCGCTGCCGGCCTGGAGCCTGCTGCTGGCTGGCGCACTCAAGGCTGTGCCCTGGCAAACCGGCAAAACCATCATTGGGTTGATCCTCGCGCTGCTGCTGCCGGTATGGCTGCTGATCGCTGCCATCGACGGCCGCGCCTTTGACCGGCCGAATAACCAACGTGAGCTCGCCAGGGCCTGGCAGCAGTTGCAGGCAGAGCGTCCCGGAACCCTCTTTTACTGGGGCCGGCGCTCGTACTCGGGGGAGTTCTATACGCAGGGGCAGGCACGCCGGGTCGAGGACTTGGCTACCTTGCCCGTTGACCGCAGCTTTTACATCGCCCGTCGGGTACGTGACCTCAAGCGAGGCATCCAGGGCTTGCAGCCGTTCAATTGTGTCGAGCAACTGCGTGCCAGCCAAAGCGTGTTATTCAGGTGCGAACCACTGAAAGCACCCACTGACCTGTAGGAGCCGGCTTGCCGGCAACGCCCTGGCGACCAGCATCAACAGCGTTGCGTTACGGCTACCAGACCATCTCCTGGCTGCCCCTTTGCCCCGATACATCATCAAGCTGGGGGCGCTTTCCGGGCTGGGAATCGACCATGCACTGATGCTGGGCCTGCAAGTGAAGACCGCGTTCTAAAGCGCTAGCGCATAGGCATCTGGATTAATCTTGATCTTGGACCTCCAGTTGGAACACGATGGCTGCCTTGAACCGTTGACGAAAGGAATCTCGTTATGTTCCCTCTGGACATCTGGCTGACCTATACCGCCGCCTGCCTGTTGCTGGTGCTTTCCCCCGGGCCGGACAACCTGCTGGCCATCGCCAGGGGCCTGAGCCAGGGGCGCATGGCGGCGGCCATTTCGGGGGTTGCGTCGGGCACCGGGATTCTGTTTCACGTAGCCACCGCCTCGTTGGGCCTGACCCTATTGATGCAGACATCCGCCGTGGCCTTCTGGGTCGTAAAAGTGATCGGCGCCAGCTACCTGGTGTGGCTGGGTATCAAGGTCTTGCGTTCGCGCAGCCTGATCAACTTCAAACCGGCGGCACGGCAATCGCTCAAAAGCATCTTCCTCACCGGCTTCCTGTCTGCGGCGCTTAACCCTAAGCCGGGACTGTTTGTGCTTGCGTTCATTCCACAGTTCGTCAACCCATCATTGGGCTCGGTCACTGTGCAGATGCTGGTCTACGGCACCTGGTTCGCCGCGTTGACCGCCCTGGGCTTTGCGCTCATGGGAATTTTTGCAACGCGCCTGTCGACCTGGCTGCAGCGCAAGCCAAAAGTTGTCAACGGCCTGAATGTCGGCGCCGGACTGACCTTCGTCGCGTCCGGGCTTTCGGTAGCAGCACTCAGCCAAAAATAACCCATGATTGCTCATGGGTTATTAGTTGCAGGCCTTACGCTCGGATCAGGTGATCAAAAGCACTCAGGGAAGCCTTGTCATGCCACGCCGTTCTATCCTGTCCATTGCCGAGCGTGACAGCCTGCTGGCATTGCCAGATACCAAGGAAGAACTGATTCGTCAGTACACGTTTAGCGACACCGACCTGTCCATCATTCGGCAGCGGCGCGGCCCGGCCAACCGCCTGGGCTTCGCCGTGCAGCTCTGCTACCTGCGCTTTCCCGGTGTCATCCTTGGCGTCGATGAGCCGCCGTTTCCGCCTTTGCTGAAACTGGTCGCTGACCAGCTCAAGGTTGGCGTCGAACGCTGGGGCGAGTATGGCCAGCGGGAACAGACCCGGCGCGAGCACCTGGTCGAACTGCAAACGGTGTTCGGCTTCCAGCCCTTCACGATGAGCCACTACCGGCAGGCCGTCCAGTGGCTGACCGAGCTGGCCATGCAAACCGACAAGGGCGTCGTGCTGGCCAGCGCCTTGGTCGATCATCTGCGGCGGCAGTCGGTCATTCTGCCTGCCATCAACGCCGTCGAACGAGCGACCGCCGAAGCGATTACCCGCGCCAACCGGCGCATCTACGATGCCCTGGCCGAACCGCTATCGGACGCGCATCGCCGCCGCCTCGACGATCTGCTCAAGCGCCGGGACAACGGCAAAACGACCTGGCTGGCCTGGCTGCGCCAGTCGCCCGTCAAACCGAACTCGCGGCACATGCTGGAACACATCGAACGCCTCAAGGCGTGGCAGGCGCTCGACCTGCCTTCCGGCATCGAGCGGTCGGTTCACCAGAACCGGCTGCTCAAGATTGCCCGCGAGGGCGGCCAGATGACGCCCGCCGACCTGGCCAAGTTCGAGGCGCCGCGCCGCTACGCGACCCTGGTCGCGCTTGCCATCGAGGGTATGGCCACCGTCACCGACGAAATCATTGACCTGCACGACCGCATCCTGGGCAAGCTGTTCAACGCCGCCAAGAACAAGCATCAGCAGCAGTTCCAGGCGTCCGGCAAGGCGATCAACGCCAAGGTGCGGCTGTTCGGCCGCATCGGCCAGGCGCTGATCGAGGCCAAGCAAGCTGGCCGCGATCCGTTCGCTGCCATCGAGGCCGTCATGTCCTGGGATGCCTTTGCCGAGAGCGTCACCGAGGCGCAGAAACTCGCACAGCCCGAGGATTTCGATTTCCTGCACCGCATCGGCGAGAGCTACGCCACGCTGCGCCGCTACGCGCCGGAATTCCTCGACGTGCTCAAGCTGCGGGCCGCGCCCGCCGCCAAGGACGTGCTCGACGCCATCGAGGTACTGCGCGGCATGAACAGCGACAATGCCCGCAAGGTGCCTGCGGACGCGCCGACCGACTTCATCAAGCCGCGCTGGCAGAAACTGGTCATGACCGACACCGGCATTGACCGGCGTTACTACGAACTGTGTGCCCTGTCGGAGATGAAGAACGCGCTGCGTTCCGGCGACATTTGGGTACAAGGCTCGCGCCAGTTCAAGGACTTCGAGGACTATTTGGTGCCGCCCGCGAAATTCGCCAGCCTCAAGCAGGCCAGCGAATTGCCGCTGGCCGTGGCCACCGATTGCGACCAGTACCTGCATGACCGGCTGACGCTGCTGGAAACGCAGCTCGCCACCGTCAACCGCATGGCGCTGGCCAACGAGCTGCCGGACGCCATCATCACGGAGTCGGGCCTGAAGATCACGCCGCTCGATGCGGCGGTGCCCGACACCGCGCAGGCGCTGATCGACCAGACAGCAATGATCCTGCCGCACGTCAAGATCACCGAACTGCTGCTGGAGGTAGACGAATGGACAGGCTTCACCCGGCACTTCGCGCACCTGAAATCGGGCGACCTGGCCAAGGACAAGAACCTGCTGCTGACCACGATCCTGGCCGACGCGATCAACCTGGGCCTGACCAAGATGGCGGAGTCCTGCCCCGGAACGACCTACGCCAAGCTCGCCTGGCTCCAAGCCTGGCATACCCGCGACGAAACCTATTCGACGGCGCTGGCCGAACTGGTCAACGCGCAGTTCCGGCATCCCTTCGCCGAGCACTGGGGCGACGGCACCACGTCATCGTCGGACGGCCAGAATTTCCGAACCGGCAGCAAGGCCGAGAGCACTGGCCACATCAACCCGAAATACGGCAGCAGTCCTGGGCGGACTTTCTACACCCACATCTCCGACCAGTACGCGCCATTCCACACCAAAGTGGTCAATGTCGGCGTGCGCGACTCGACCTATGTGCTCGACGGCTTGCTGTACCACGAGTCCGACCTGCGCATCGAGGAGCACTACACCGATACGGCAGGATTCACCGATCATGTATTTGGCCTGATGCACCTGCTGGGCTTCCGCTTTGCGCCGCGCATCCGCGACCTGGGCGACACCAAGCTGTTCATCCCCAAGGGCGACACTGTCTACGACGCGCTCAAGCCGATGATTAGCAGCGACAGACTGAACATCAAGGCTATTCGCGCCCATTGGGATGAAATTCTACGGCTGGCCACGTCGATCAAGCAGGGCACCGTGACGGCTTCGCTGATGCTGCGCAAGCTCGGCAGCTATCCGCGCCAGAACGGCCTGGCCGTGGCCCTGCGCGAGCTGGGGCGTATCGAGCGCACGCTGTTCATCCTGGATTGGTTGCAAAGCGTGGAGCTGCGCCGTCGCGTGCACGCTGGGCTGAACAAGGGCGAAGCCCGCAACGCGCTGGCCCGCGCCGTGTTCTTCAACCGGCTGGGCGAAATCCGCGACCGCAGCTTCGAGCAGCAGCGCTACCGGGCCAGTGGCCTCAACCTGGTGACGGCAGCCATCGTGCTGTGGAACACGGTTTATCTGGAACGGGCCGCGAATGCCCTGCGTGGACACGGCAAGCCCGTTGATGACTCTCTATTGCAGTATCTGTCGCCGCTGGGTTGGGAGCACATCAACCTGACTGGCGATTACCTCTGGCGCAGCAACGCCAAGATCGGCGCGGGCAAGTTCAGGCCGCTACGGCCGCTGCAGCCAGCTTAACGTGCTTTATTTTCCGTTTTCTAAGACGACCCCTTCAAGGCGATATCACGTGGACACTCAAACACCGGGATTACAGGACTGATGGTCATTGGTTACCAACAACATAGTTTGACACAACCCCTCCCGTAAACCGGGGTCTGTAGGATGATTTTGGGTGAAGGCTACAGCAACATAGATTGACACAGATGGGCTGAGCTTCAAATATAGTGCCCGGCTGCTCACATCATAGTTTGACACGAACATTTAGAGGCAGCAGTCATGAAGACGGAGCGCATAAGATGCGATCTTCAGCACAAGCTCAATGCGATGTCTATATCTGTGCGCAACCTACGTCCGGTTCCCATAAGCACATAAACCGTATTTTTCGTCTCAAATAAGCAAGCGTGGGTGAACGAAACCCCGAGCGTTGTCCTGACCCAATCACCAAGTTGGAAGCGGCCTTTGCTGTCTTTGATAACAGTTAAAGCGTAAACCAGAGCAGGGATTAGCTCTCTATCGGTGATCGCTTTCCGCTGAAGGGTTGTAACGTCGAGATCTAATATTGCCCATTCAGCAACAAGACAATAGGCACGTGAAGGAAAATGCAGATGGGCGAGTGCCACAGCATCTGAGGGCGCGAGTTGGCACCCGCCTATTTCCTCACCTGCGGAGAGAAGTGAAATAAACCCAGCCAAATTCATTCGTTCCTCCAGTCGATCAAAACACCGACTCGAACGAGAATCATCCATCAGCATAGCTTCCAGTGAGTCGCTTGGTTCCAATGCCGACGAATAGCAGCAACCTCACCTCACAGTCTGCACGTTTACAATCCCTCCACCTCACTGAACTGGATGATTTCTATAGGCGGAATCGCAGCACAAAGCGGTTTACGCCAATAACCCACGCTATGCCACTGGCCGTGCTTGAACCCAACCTCAGGGTATGTGCCAATGTGGGTGAAGCCGAGCGCTTCATGGATGCCTATGCTTCCCGCGTTGGGTAAGGCAATACCGGCATAGGCGGCATGAAACCCCTGTTTCTCTAGAAGTGGTAAAAGCTGCTGATAAAGCGCACGACCTACCCCGTTTCGGTGCACAACCGGGTCGACATACACGGTGACATCCACCGACCAACGATAGGCTTCCCTCGCTCGATGCTGGCTTGCATAAGCGTATCCAACGACCTTGCCTTCCACCTCGGCCACCAGATAGGGATGCGTCGGCAGTGTTGCGGCTATTCGTGCGGCCATCTCATCAACAGTCGGTGGTATCAGCTCGAACGAGATGACCGTGTCCAAAACCATTGGCGCGTAGATAGCCTGGATGGCGGAGGCATCAGCGGGTGTGGCAACCCTCACGTTGTAATTCATTTCTTTCCTTGCTGCCCCTGTAAAGAATTGTGTTTGAAGGGCTGACCCATGCAAGGCTCGGCCCTTCAGAATGTCGCGATAGAACCGTGCGCTTTCCCTCAAACGGGCTCACCGCATCCACGTACCGCAGAGAGCACCGTTCACTGAATTGGGAGTTTCTGCTCGTGGAGACCAGGCTGCGGGATATCTACGACGACGTCTTTGCCACCGAGAACCTTCGCCAAGAATAGTGCCGTTAGCCGTGACGACTTTCTGCCAAGCAAATGCTGCTGAATTGATAGGCAGTAGCTTCTCTCCCTCAAGTTTTCATCGACTATTGGCCGAAGACGTTTCAGAGCCAACGCACCAAAGCAGCTCGCTCTGACTTGGACAGGATTACGCCGGATCTTCTATATATATTCAATTTACCGTATATCCGAATTGTCGTATATTCATTTTCCGTACGCGGAAGAAGCATGCACTTCACGATATCCACGTACGGATCAAATTATTTGTATTGGTGAAAACCATACACCTGGAGGCCTCATGAACGAGCCAATTACTCCTACCGTTTTGTTCAAAAGCCTGGCAGATGACACTCGAACCAAAATAACGCTACTCATCGCCCGCGAGGGAGAACTCTGTGTATGCGAACTGACCGCCGCTCTTAAGCAGAGCCAACCAAAAATATCTCGACATCTCGCACTGCTGAGATCCTCCGGGTTACTGGCGGATCGGCGCCAAGGCCAATGGGTTTACTACCGACTCCATCCCGAACTGCCGACCTGGGTCACCGAAGTGCTTAAGGGTGTCGTTGATGCCAACCAGCAGTGGCTGGACACAGAAACCAAGCGGCTCTGTGGAATGAACGATCGTCCAGTCAATCAGACCGTGTGCGGCTGATCCAACCTTTCGAAACGAGCCGCTCGCATGCTAATCGCGCTACTTATTTTCATCGTCACCATCGTTCTGGTCATCTGGCAGCCCAAAGGGCTGGGTGTTGGCTGGAGTGCCTCATTGGGTGCCATGCTCGCGTTGCTGAGCGGGGTGGTCAGTCTCGGCGACATCCCGGTGGTATGGAATATCGTGTGGAACGCCACGGCGACGTTCATCGCTGTGATCATCATCAGCCTGCTGCTCGACGAGGCTGGTTTCTTCGAGTGGGCTGCGTTGCATGTCGCTCGCTGGGGAGGTGGCAGCAGCCGCAAGTTATTTGCCTTCATCATCTTGTTGGGAGCCGCAGTGTCAGCGCTGTTCGCCAATGACGGTGCAGCGCTAATCCTTACTCCCATCGTGATCGCCATGTTGCTGGCCCTGCGCTTTTCCCCCGCAGCAACTCTGGCATTTGTGATGGCCGCAGGATTCATTGCCGACACCGCAAGTCTGCCGCTGGTGGTCTCCAACCTGGTGAATATCGTCTCGGCCGATTACTTCAACATTGGCTTCAGCGAGTACGCCGCAATTATGGTGCCGGTCAACCTGGTCAGCATCGCTGCAACGCTGGGGATGCTCTTGTGGTTCTTCCGCAAAGACTTGCCCAAGACTTATGACCTGGCACAACTGCATACCCCTGAAGATGCGATCCGGGATCGTGCAACCTTCGTGGCTGGATGGTGGGTGCTGCTCGCGTTGCTGGTCGGCTTTTTCGTTGTCGAGCCACTGGGTATCCCCATCAGTGCTATCGCCGCCGCCTGCGCATTGGTGCTCTACGTCATCGCCGCCAAAGGTCACGCCATCAACACCAGCAAGGTGCTCAAGGGCGCCCCGTGGCAAGTTGTGATCTTCTCGCTGGGCATGTACCTGGTGGTGTATGGCTTGAAGAACGCCGGACTGACTGACCACATTGCTCAATTGCTCAACGTATTCGCTGGATATGGCATTTTGGGGGCATCGCTGGGTACAGGACTCCTGACCGCCGTGCTTTCTTCGATCATGAACAACATGCCAACAGTGCTCATCGGCGCGCTCTCGATCCATGCAACGGAAGCGACTGGCGTAGTTCATCAGGCCATGGTCTACGCGAACATCATTGGCTGCGATCTTGGTCCGAAAATCACACCTATCGGCAGCCTGGCCACACTGCTCTGGCTGCACGTGCTGGCTAAAAAAGACATAACCATCAGTTGGGGTTACTACTTCAAGACCGGTGTGGTGCTCACGCTTCCAATCCTCATTGCCACCCTGAGCGCCTTGGCTTTGCGCGTCAGCTTTTGATTCCAGGAGATCACGATGAAAGTCCTATTCATGTGCACCCACAACAGCTGCCGGAGCATCTTGTCCGAGGCGGTGTTCAACCACCTTGCTCCTGAAGGAATGGAAGCCGTCAGTTCCGGAAGCTTCCCAAGTGGCCGCGTAAACACGCGAGCGATTCAAACGCTCAAAGCAGCAGGTATCCCTACTGACGGCCTTAGCAGTAAAGCATCCGATGCCTTTGAAGGATCGCCACCAGACATCGTGATCACGGTCTGCGATCGGGCTGCCGGCGAAGCCTGCCCGATCTTCTTCGGCCCGGCGCTCAAGGCTCATTGGGGGCTGGCAGATCCTTCCGAAGCTACGGGATCTGAAGCGCAAATCGAGGCGGCATTCCAGCAAACCCTGAGCAAAATTCAGGAGCGGGTAAACGCCTTCATTTCGTTGCCTATTGCTACGTTGAGCACAGAAGACCTTAAAACTGAGCTAGCCCGCATCGGCACGTTGTAGGCCATGTGTGGCTGGAGCCAGGAGTCACTATGAAAGACCATTTTCCAAACATCGAAGCAGATCTCATCGACATCCCAAGCATGGAGCGACTCACTCCTCGTGAGCCGTCCACGCATAAACCGCGCATCCTTCTGATTTACGGGTCGACCCGCGAGCGTTCGTTCAGCCGGTTGGTAACCCAAGAAGCCGCGCGGTTGTTGGAGCACTTCGGTGCGGAAACACGAATCTTCAACCCGTCAGGATTACCACTGCCTGATGATGCTCCGGATACCCACCCCAAAGTCGTGGAACTCCGCGAGCTAATGCAGTGGTCTGAAGGACAGGTGTGGTGTTCCCCAGAGCGTCATGGATCGATGAGCGCCGTCTTTAAAGCTCAGATCGACTGGGTGCCATTGGCGATGGGCGCGGTACGTCCGACCCAAGGTAAAACCCTGGCCGTCATGCAGGTTTGCGGCGGCTCTCAGTCTTTCAACGTGGTGAATCAGTTGCGGGTACTGGGTCGCTGGATGCGCATGGTGACGATCCCCAATCAGTCTTCAGTGCCCAAAGCGTTTACCGAGTTTGACGAGAATGGACGTATGAAGCCTTCGTCCTACTACGATCGCCTGGTCGACGTGATGGAGGAACTGATGAAGTTCACCCTGCTATTGCGTGACCGTCAGGATTACCTGGTAGACCGTTACTCGGAACGCAAAGAGTCGGCTGAAGAGCTGTCGAAACGGGTGAATCAGCGCTCCATCTGAAGATAGGTTAGAAAAATATTCAGCAATTCCGTGGGCACCCGAGTTAACGGAGCGCGCCGCCTTAATAATGCCAACTGCGATCGCGTACTCGCTTGGGTTGATTCTACTCGGCTGCGGCTGGATTAAAATGACATGCCCTCCGACACTTGAGTCAGCATTTCTTCGACTAAATGTGTGCCAAAGGTTGTAGTGACCATCGCCAATGGGCTTTCTCCCAAAAAACGGGCTTTGGGTTTGGAAAGCCATTGTTTGGCCTTCCCTTTGTCACCGAAAATCACCTCAGCCATGGCGGTAATGTGTGCGAACCGGAACAGGCGATCGCTCTCATGCAGCGTTAAGCGCTGGTTGGCTGACAGTTTTGTTTTCAGCGTTTTGGGTTGAATGATTCTGTCGCGTTCTTCTTCGCTTAGGGTTCCATCATCACAAAGCATTTTGATCAGGCTGACCGAGAAGCCAGCTACTATCATGTCGTGAATGTCCAGATCCGAAGCATTGACAGAGATATGAAGAAGCGCATCCAGACGCATGCGGTAAGCATGATAAACATCATGACGCAGGACGCCAGCAAACATGGGCCGCACTGATGTTGCGTTGTGCACGGGCGTCAGCACCAACGTGTCATTCGCTACCGTTAGTTCCAGGTCGTCCCCAACACCTAACCCCATTTGGTCAAGCAACTCTTGAGGCAGATCAATGATGATGTCGCCAGTACCGTCCTCAGTATTCTGGCACTTGACTATCCAACGCTCGCTCATGATCGTCCGGCCCTCATCCGCCATTAGAGAATGACACACATCATTATGCTCGGGCGCAAAGCTGACCAAAGGAACGTGCAATTCCCAGGAGGCATGCACTGCCGCTGCTCGAACGCCGGATAAAAGCAAAATTGGTCAATGGCTTCGCCGCTTTACCACCAACAAATGGTTAAGAGCTTGAGCGTGATCTAGCAACTACACGAAAGGATATGACATGAACCCTGATGAGCTTTATGTTTCGGTCGACGTCGAGACTTCTGGACCTATACCAGGCGAATACAGTCTGCTTTCCATTGGAGCTTGTCTTGTAGCCCAACCTGAAACGTCCATCTATCTTGAACTACGACCTGACAGTCCGAAACACGACCCCGAAGCGCTGGCAGTATCGGGGCTGAGTTTGGAGAAGCTGGAGCGCGATGGCCTCGCTCCGCAACAGGCGATGCTGACATTTGATAAGTGGCTGAAGTCGTCCTGCAAAACGGGGCAAAAGGTCATTTTCGTAGGACTCAATGCACCGTTTGACTGGTCATTCGTCAACTACTACTTTCATAAATACTTGGAAACCAACCCCTTTGGTTTTACCGCTATCGACATGAAGGCCTACTTTATGGGCGCTGTAGGTTGCAGCTGGCAGGAAACAAAATCATCTAAAATGACCGCTGCGCTGAAGCCACTCAGCGAGCCGAACCATAACGCATTGGATGATGCTCGCTTTCAGGCAGAGCTATTCGCCCTGATGCTAGCGGGTAAAGCTAAACGCTGACCTGCCTTCCACCCTCACGGACTTAAAGCTCATCTGACCCAGGTTGCCTCTACATATCTGCCGTCCCTGAACGACCACGCCTTGATACCTTCGGGTTTTTCGGACTTGCCGACAATAACGGCTATCGGGCGCGGCAGATCCTGCGTGTAACGTGCAGCAAATTTTGAGAAGCTGCCGATATCTGCCGGAGAGATCACCGGAACGGATTGGGGATGCGTATGCCAATACCCCACTAGACGTAACCCTTGTTCGTTGGCAGCCTGGATCTCCTGGCGGCAACGCTCCGCATCCAACTCTAGCCAAGACCAGCCTGACCGATCGGCGCGATGAGGCACCGTGGCCAAGGCCAGCAGCAACCCTTTCGGATCAACCGGGTTGACAAATAACTGTCCCCCTCGCTCCACGCCAAAAAGGCCCTGCCGATGACTAACCAAGATGTCCGCGACAGCTTGGGACACCAATAGCTCGGAATTCACCTCCGGCCATCGCCAGCGCCATGCGATATCCGTCATACCGTTTCGTCCTTATCTTCCGGCCATCCACGCTCGAGTAGGATTTGCTGCGCCCCCTCTGGCAGTTTGGGCCCTTGGTATTGGCCTCCCAGGCTCAGCACATCTTCAGGTCTGTAAATGCTGCTGATCCAAGATGCAGTGGCGATGTTGCCAGTCAATGCGCGTAGGGCCGTGTGCGACACCATAGAGGCGATATTGGTCATCCCCAGTGAGCCACCTGGGATGAAGCTCTCCCCACAGGCGGGCAGCGGAACAACACCTCCTCCCGGCCATTCTGTGAATCTATGCACGAAATCGCCGACGTCCGTGAATAGATGACGGCCATCAAAGGTGCCGGCTGGTGCAAATAGCGCATGACCTACTTGGGTATGCGGTTCGCTCCAGGCTTGTACAAGCCCCCAAGGAGCACCGCTGGATTTGACTCGCCATACAGTGACTTCCGACTGCCAGTCTGCTGTCGTGATCACCACCAGATCTGCGTTATCGAACACTTCTGGTTTGCTGCTCATTACCACTTCGGCAAAAGTCGAATATGCGGTGCATTCTGTCGTTGGAAGATCTAACAGAATCTTGCCCCTTAACGCTGAAGCTTTCAGTCTCCCTAGACTATCCGCTCCCAGAACGTGCCTCCCCAGATTGGCTGACACCAAGGTGTCAGGATCGATGAGAGTAAGGTGGCCAACACCGGATCGTGCCAACTGTATTGCTACCGCACTGCCTAGCGAGCCAACACCAACGCAAACTACCCGAGCATTTTCGAGGCGCTGTGCTGTGCCGCTTATATCGCGGGACAGAATGGACGCTCGATCAAGCACGTCCAGGGTAGTTGCTCGAACGAGCGCCGGTGGATGTGCATTTGCGATAGCTGGCCGGCGCCGCGCTGTACGCAGGCCAAACTTTGCCCCCCGCTCCTGCTGTACGCCGAGCGAGTGCACATTCAGGCAATATGTTGGAGCATCTGCCCCTCCTGGAAGCTCCAGAACAATCCATCGACTCGCCAACGTTCCATTCTGCTCAAACCATGCCAGCAATTGCTCGGCATCGTCGGGTTTAAGGTGGGGCGTTAGCCACGGCAATAAATCTTCTGGATCCGGGGTGCGGATATCCGGATAAGTCTGAAGCTTGACGTAAAAACCGGGAGTTTCGGCCGCGCGAATGACAGCGGAACGCCCGACAACCCGTCGGTAATGCCCTTTGAGTGCAGCTACGTTCGATGCTAACCAAACCGTTTCCTGACCGGATGGCACAGCCCGGCGCGGATCGCTGAGTGCAAACAACTGCGAGGCAGCCTGAGGTCGATCCAACAGTAAAAGGTTCTGGAATGACTGACCGTGCTGAAAAGACCAGTAGGTAGTGATCTCATTCTGAAATTCGATATCGCGCGTTGCCTGGCTTGATCCCAGCTTGGACAACGAAACGATCTGTGCCAAGCGAGCAAGGCTGTCCTCTACCACAACCTCCGGGGAGCCCATGATGGGGCGTTCCTGAAAGCCATGAAGGCAAAGCCCCGACCTGGTGGCATGCGGCCAAACCAGCCATGGAGAGGGTTCGACGTTCAGCCGCAAAAGCCCACGGGGAAAATTGGAGGGGAAACCAATACGCAGTCGCCGCTCCTGCCCCGTGTAATCGATGGGCAAGGGAAAGTAAAAGGACGCCGCTTCGTCAGCCTGCATGGGTGCGGGCTGGAGCAATGCATCGGCAGCGTCCTGACCTAGGGTATTTCGCAGTGCGGCGATTCCGCGCTGCAATGGCGTCGTAATAGGATCAACCAAGGCGTCCAACTGGCTTTACGCTCGACTGAGAGGTTGCGCCACCGCTGGCCCCTCCGAAGAGCGAACCCATCGAAGCAGAGTTTCGAGTAGTGCCATCCGGTCGGCCGGGCATGGTCCAATTCGCAGGGATCTCATTGTTCACTGCCGTAATGAGTGCCGGTGCAATACCGAAATTCTTTTTCACTGCTTCGGCAAAGGAATCATTGGATTCAAAACTTTCCAAACCCAGTGATACGGATGCACTGGCGTCCGCATGCCACTTGGCAAATGCTTGGCGATAGCCTTGCCCTTCGCCTGGTCGATTCCACTTTTCTGCAAAGTTTTCGCCGTTATCGGCAGGGTTGCAGACAAAGCAATCGTTTCCTCTATGCGCGATGTGCTGCGGCATTCTGCGGACGATTTCCAAAATTGCATCGAGCGGAGCCAAAGGCTTCGACTGCGATTCCTTCACGACATCCAGATATGCGTGAGTGGCCAGGGTGGTGATGACCGCAGATATGGGGCGAGTATCAGCGCTCCTTGTGTTGATGGCCCATTCATCGCGATGCCGCTTGAGCAGCTTTATGGTCGCACGCAGGGGATCTTGATCGATGTAATCCTGATAATGCGGCAAAGGATCTTGTGTCGCGGCATCGAGCATTCGCTGGCTTTTGGCGACTACCAAGCTTTCCAGAGAGATTTCCTGGGCGGAGGCAACCTGTAACCAATTCGAGTACGGGATAGGGCTGCTTGCTTTCCACCCTGTGACCCGATCTGGAACCTCCAGCTTTCCCTCGCCGTTTGCTTCGCCATTTCCGTTGATCGCGCGGGCAGGCGTGACATCGATGTGGAAGCCTGGATTTTCGTCGGCATAAACGATGCGGATGCCCCGACGTAACTGCTTAACTTCTTCCTGAACGCGGGAGCCTTCCCTAAAACGCTGCTCAATCGCCTCTAGAACTTCCTTCGCACTAGCGCCTTGAGCGTGAGGGAGCCAGATAATCGCGTCCGCATCAATGGTGTCCAGATCCGCAGGCGCGCCGGGGATTGGCTTGATAGTCGTTTTCAGCCGCATCGAGCCTTGAACGAAGATATGGGCCTCAGCGAGCAGTGGGTTGTCGGAAGCCGAGAGGATTTTTTCCAGTTGGGAGTAGCGGTCATTGATTTTTTCGTACTGCGCTTCCGACAGCGAGATCTCCCGCGCGGCGCGAAGCAGAAAATATTCCCAACTGCTGCGCTTGGTCTGTTCGTTGCTCAATAGCATTTACCTAGCCTCCTGGGCCACCGAGCCCAATTGCAGTGTTTGCGTAAACCGATCATGGTTTTCTTTGTCCCGATCGAAGATCAGGTACGTATGTTGATGCTGCGTTGTGAGCAACGCGCCAAACTCGATGGCCAATGCCGCAGGAATAGCGGCGAAGACGTGGATAGGGTCAGGAGTCAGAGCTTCAAGCTGGCTCAGTCGTATTTGAAGTGTGTCGCGAAAGGCATGAATCACTCGACGGTTCTGTACCATCGCATAGCTTGGTTCTGGGATCGCCAGCTCTGCAATACGTGCACCGGGCAGAGCGTCAGTCACGTCGCGAACTGGGACTTGCGCAGAAATAGACAGCACCAGCGCCAGTGGCCCGTCGCCTTCGGGGGGAGGTGTAAACAAAAAAGCGGGCGGCTCTGCGGACTGATCGGGCCAGCGCAAACGATGTTCGCGGTGAAAGGAGAAGATCAAGCGCTTGGAACGGTCGCCGATACTCTGGCCCAGCATCATCAAAGCCGGGATGTCGGCCAAGCCGACTACTGCCAGCGCAGGCGAATCGCCGTAGGTGCCGCCGCGACGCTTGAGTTGCTGTTCCAGCTCATACTGGATGCTGTCTTTGACGTTCTGCCAATAGGTAGTGTCGCGGCCGCGTGGTCCGGGCGCAGGGAAAGTGATTTTGATGCCTTGATCGAAGGCGGTTAATCCCTCGGCGGACATCGCAGTCAACAGATCGCGAACGGGAATATCGTTGATCGTCTGGAAATGCTGACTCTGGACAATGAGAGGAATCGCTCTGCCACCATCAGGGGTCGTTGCGGCGATTCGGATGCGCTCTAGGTATGCTTGGTGTAAACCACTCAAATCATTTTCAGGATAACCGTCTGCGTCACGATCAATTTTGTCATGACAGCCTGGGCACAGGAGCATCAGGTTAGCAGTATCGTTCGTGTGCGCCTCAGCATCATGATCCGCGCGTCCCCGAGGGCCTTTGGGACTGGCGGGCAGGATATGCGCCACTTCGCCCCATTTCATTGGCTTGCCGGCACGATAATCGAACGTCAGATCCGTGCCGCACAGTTCACAATGACCAGCGGTCTGTGTCCATACGATCCGCTTCGTCTCATCATTTGTGTTGAAACGCCCGCTTGCGGGTTTAGCGTCTTCTTGTTCTGCCATTCCGACCGACCCCAGAGAAACATCCATGATTGAAAATGATGATGGCAAGATAAAATCATATTAAGGTCATTCGCCTCGATTTCAAGAGTGATCTGAGGGTGACGAATGCTGAGTCGGCTTTGAGCAGGATGCTGTTTTTGGCTCATCGAAACGCAGTGGCGGCAGCGTTCGTTTTTCTGGCAAGTGCAGGTGGGTAACGGCACTGACCACAGCGTATGTATCGAAATTAGCGAGTTTATGCAAAAGACATAAACTTGCTAATTTCGATACATACCGCGCGTAGGACCGATGAAAACGGGCTGTGCAGCTCAAACGAGGCTGCAAGCGCAGCCCCTTTTGTATGCATTTTTACGCGTCAGTGCTTGCCAGACTCAACGGACAAGTGTCGACGACGCATGAGGTGATAGGCCGCCGGGATCACAAACAGCGATAGCAAGGGCGCCGTAACCATACCTCCAATCATCGGGGCGGCAATGCGGCTCATCACCTCGCTGCCGGTACCGCTTCCCAAAAGTATTGGTAACAAACCAGCGATAACCACCGCAACGGTCATGGCCTTGGGTCGAACGCGCTGCACAGCGCCTTCACGAATCGCGGCCATCAACCCGCGTTCTGTGTTGTCACCGAGGTCTTGACGCTCGGCCCAGGCATTTTTCAGGTAGAGCAGCATGATCACGCCAAATTCGGCAGAAACACCGGCCAAGGCGATGAAGCCGACCCCGGTGGCGACCGACAGGTTGAACCCCAACAGATAGAGGAACCATGCCCCGCCAGTCAGGGCGAATGGCAGAGTGGCCATGATCAGCAGGGCCTCATCGAAGCGGGCAAAAGTCAGGTAGAGCAGCACGAAGATGATCAACAGCGTGGCAGGCACCACCAATTTGAGTCGTGCGTTGGCCCTTTCGAGAAACTCGAACTGCCCTGAGTAACTCAGGCTCATGCCGGGCTGCAACTTGACCTGTTCACTGACGACCCGACGCAGGTCGGCGACTACCGAGGCAATGTCCCGGCCACGCACGTCGATGTATACCCAACCGGAGGGCCGTGCATTCTCGCTCTTGAGCATCGGTGGGCCGTCGCTGACCTTGACCTTCGCCACAGTGCCGAGGGTGATCTGGCTCCCTAGCGGGGTGTAGATCGGCAACTGCTCCAGGGCGCCGAGCGAGTCACGCCACTCCCGAGGGTAACGCACGTTGATCGGGAAACGTGCGAGCCCTTCAATGGTCTCCCCGACGTTCTCACCGCCGATAGCACCGGCCACGATGGATTGCACATCGGCGATATTCAGTCCGTAGCGGGCGGCGGCTTTGCGGTCGATATCCACATCGATATAGCGACCACCGGTCAGTCGCTCGGCCAGAGCCGAACTGACACCGGGTACGCCCTTAGCCACTCGCTCGACCGCCTGAGTCGCGGCATCGATCTCCGTCAGGTTGGTGCCGGCAACTTTCACCCCAATAGGACTCTTGATCCCCGTAGCCAGCATGTCGATTCGGTTGCGAATCGGTGGTATCCAGATATTGGTCAGCCCAGGAACTCGCACCACTCGATCCAGCTCTTCCACTAGCTTTTCTTGGGTCATGCCTGGGCGCCACTGTTCGTGTGGTTTGAATTGGATGGTGGTCTCGAACATTTCCAAAGGTGCGGGGTCAGTCGCGGTTTCAGCGCGGCCGGCTTTTCCGAAAACGTGTTCGACCTCTGGAACTGTCTTTATCAGACGGTCAGTCTGTTGAAGCAGTTGCGCGGCCTTCTGCGCCGATAATCCAGGCAGAGCTGATGGCATATAGAGCAGGTCGCCTTCGTCCAGCGGGGGAAGAAACTCACCACCCAGACGAGAGATCGGCCACAACGCGCTGACAAAGACTAGCAACGCAACCAGCAGTGTTATTTTAGGTCGACGTAATACGGCGTCCAGAGCGGGCTCGTAGATCCGGATCAACCAGCGATTTAACGGATTCTGTTGCTCATTGGGAATTCGTCCACGGATCCAATACCCCATCAACACCGGTACGAGAGTTACCGACAGTCCAGCCGCTGCGGCCATAGCGTAGGTTTTGGTAAACGCTAACGGGCCGAATAGACGTCCTTCCTGGGCCTCCAGCGTGAACACCGGAATGAACGACAGGGTGATGATCAGCAGACAGAAGAACAATGCAGGTCCTACCTCGGCAGCCGCTTCAGTCATCACGTGCCAATGACGTTCACCTTTCAGTTCCTCCCCAGGATTGGCCACGTGCCAAGCCTCGACCTTCTTGTGGGCATTTTCAATCATCACCACGGCAGCGTCGACCATAGCGCCGATGGCGATGGCAATCCCGCCAAGGGACATGATGTTGGCGTTGATACCCTGATAGCGCATCACGATGAAGGCGATCAGCACCCCAACCGGCAGGGAAATGATTGCCACCAGAGATGAACGCAGGTGCCAGAGAAAGATTCCGCAAACCAACGCGACGATGATGAACTCTTCGATCAGCTTGTGGCTGAGGTTTTCCACGGCACGATCAATCAACTTGCTGCGGTCGTAGGTGGTGACGATTTCAACCCCCGCCGGCAGACTGCTTTTCAGCTCGTCGAGTTTGGTCTTGACCGCCGCAATGGTTTCACGAGCATTCTTCCCGCTGCGCAGAATCACCACGCCGCCGACGGTCTCACCTTCACCGTCGAGTTCGGTAATGCCTCGACGCATCTCAGGCCCTAACTGAATCGTGGCAACATCGCCCAACGTGACCGGCACACTGCCCGTGCCCAGTTTGAGCGGGATAGCGCGAAAGTCATTGAGCGTCTTTAGGTAGCCGGAAGCTCGTACGATGAACTCTGTCTCCGCCATTTCCAGCACGGCTCCACCGGTTTCCTGATTGGCTTTGCCGATCGCCTCGGTCACCTCAGACTGCGTGATACCCAAGTTCGCCAACTTTAGCGGATCGAGCTGGACCTGATACTGTTTGACCATGCCACCTACGGTGGCCACTTCCGCAACGTTCGGCAGCGTCTTGAGCTCGAATTTGAGAAACCAGTCCTGTAGGGCTCGCAGTTGCGCCAGATCGTGCCCACCGCTGCGATCAACCAACGCGTACTGGAAAATCCAGCCAACGCCAGTGGCATCAGGTCCTAAGGCTGGCTTAGCACTGGCTGGTAGGCGGCTTTGTATCTGGCTCAGGTATTCCAACACCCGCGAGCGGGCCCAGTACAAGTCAGTTCCGTCTTCGAACAGCACATAAACGAAGCTTTCGCCAAAGAAGGAGTAACCGCGCATAGTCTTGGCCCCAGGTACTGAGAGCATGGTGGTTGCCAGTGGATAGGTCACCTGGTTTTCGACGATCTGTGGGGCTTGGCCTGGGTAAGGTGTACGGATAATTACCTGAACATCCGACAGGTCTGGCAATGCATCGATGGGCGTACTTTGAACCGCCCAGATCCCCCATGCCGTGACGAACAGCGTCGCCAGCAACACAAGAAAGCGGTTGGCCACCGACCAGCGAATAAGGGCCGCAATCATGGCTGGCCCCCAGAGCGTTCCAGACGTTCAACACGCAGACCATCATCCGTCTGGCTAACAGCGATCCGAACCTTGTCGCCCGTTTTTAGGCCTTTCATCAGAGCTGGCGTGGCGAGAGGGAAAGTCATCGTCATGCCTGGCATACCCAATGTCTTGAAGGGACCGTGGGCGAGCGTGACTTCTTTGTCGTTGATCTCAACGATCTGACCATCGGCCTCATGCAAAGCGCCAACGGGCATAGTAGATGGCGAAACGTCCAATGAGCTTGCGACAACGCCCTTGAGACTGGCCTCCGAGTCGAGCAGGAACTGGCCAGAGGTCACCACTTTCTGCCCCTCTTCCAAGCCTTTCAATATCGCCGTCTTGCCATCGTTATCCTGGCCTAGCTGCACCTCCACCGGGCGATATCGACCAGCGTCTTCAGAGAGCATGACCAACGCACGTCGACCGGTACGAATGACGGCCTCGCTCGGCACCCACAGAACACTTTGCTCCGTTGAACGATTGAGGCTTACCTGTGCGGTCAAACCTGGTCTGAGTCGGCCATCTGGATTGGGTAACTCAACTCGAACGCGAAGTGTGCGACTGTCCGAACTGGTTTCCGGAAGAATCGCACTGACGACGCCCTTGAGCACAACTCCAGGGAATGCGGATAAACGCGCTTCAGCTGCTTGCCCTACTACGATTGACCCAGCTTCCGCCTCTGGTACAGCCACGGCCAGCCAGACACTGCTCAAACCATTAACACGAGCCAACGTCTCGCCTGCGGCCACCGTCATACCTTCACGCACACTCAGCTCTTGAAGCACACCACCAATAGGGCTGGTCAGCGTCAGGTTCGATTGAACTTTGCCAGTGCGCTCAACTTGAGCAATTAACGTAGGTGGCATTCCGGTTAGCCGCAATCGCTGCCGGGCCGCTGTCAGCAAGCCAGCATCGCCACTACGCTTGAGGGCGAGAAATTCCTCCTGAGCAGCTGCCCACTCCGGCACCAAGATGTCTGCCAAGGCGGCATTCGCTTTCAGTACATCACCAGGTGCATGGGCATACACACGCTCGACAAAACCCGCCGTACGGGCCTGAATGACTGCAACGTCCCGTTCGTTGAAGGCCAGCACACCTACCACGTTCAGTGTCGAGGCAAATACGCCTCGACTGACACTAGCCAGTCGCACACCAAGGTTCTGAGTCAGGCTTGGATCAATTCGAATGGCAGCGCTGTCCCCCTTGGTATCTGCGTATTGAGGGATCATCTGCATGTCCATGAAGGGTGACTTACCCGGTTTATCGAATTTCTGTTGTGGGTACATGGGGTCATACCAATACAGAACTTTTCGATCGGCAGAGGCTTTGGGTTCATGATCCGGTACGACACCAGCTACTCCGCTCATTCGCGGTTGGGCTAACCAGTAACCCCCGGCAACACCCAAGGCAATCGAGATGCCGATGATTAAAGTCCCTTTCCATAATTTAAAAATCATTGAGCGGACTCCCCGTAAGAGAAATACAGGCGAGCGCTGGTCAGGGCACGTTGCTCTTCAACGTCAACCTGCTTGAGACGGGCTTCGATAAGTTCGCGTCGGGCGGCAACAACCGAGTTCAAGTCACCCTTGCCGGAGCGGTAGCTGGCCATCGTGAGTTCGACCTTTTCTTTAGCCAACGGCAACAAGCTTTCCTGATTACGGTTGACTGCACGATTGAGGCGCTCGTAGTCAGCCAACTCATCCTCCAATAGCTGGGTATGCTCGCGTGACAGGGCTTCGCGCTCAGCCTCAAGCTGGTTTAGTTCGGCGTGCTTGGCCGCAATCTTGGGGTTTTGCCGAGAGTTAGGGAACAGCGGGAGATCCCATGAAAACTGCACGCTGACCATGTCACCGAATTGTTGGCCTCGATGCTGATAATCGAATTCCCAGCTCCAGTCAGATTGCTTTTCCGCCTCAGCTTCACGGATCTTGGCTTGTGCTTCACGGGTCATCGGCACAAAAGCCGCTAATTCGGGGTGATGTTGCAGCTTATGGGAGTAACCTGAGGTCTCAATAGGCCAATCAGGCAAGTTGCCTACCGGTTTGTCATCGGCGGCAGGGCCAATCCAGCGCTTGAGGGCGGCCCGGGCCTGTGCACGTTGGCGAACTAAATCATCCTGCTGCTCAGCCAGTTGAGCAGCTTCCTGTTTAGGTGTGACCGCATCGGCGGGTTGGGCTCGGCCACCCGCAACCTGAGCTCTGACGGTATCGGTCAGAAGACGGTTTTCTTTGTAGAAGTCCTGGAACAACGCATCTTTACGCTCAACCGAGTAGCTTCTGATCCAGGCTAATGCCGTGGACTGTCGGACGTTCAGACGCGCCACTCGACGCTCGGCGGACGCTCGATCAACAGCCGCATCCGCGACCTCAATACGTGCTTTGCGCTTGTCGCTGTTGGGCATCTCCTGCCTAATCCCGACCACTTGCATGGTCATGAAATCTTGGTCGATGCTCCATCTGTCGGGACCACCAATGGGGTAGTTCTGCACGCCCAGCAGTAGCTTGGGATCGGGTAGTTCGCCGGCGGGAATGGCCGCGCTAGTGGCTGCTTGAATTTTGGCGTCTTGTGCGGTCAACGATGGTGCATTGTTTTCGGCCAGCCGCAGCGCTTCATCGAATGTCAATGCGCTAGCGAAGCTCGGCAATGCCAGTACGCTTGCCGCCAGGCCGGCCAGGAAGGACCAACCTGTGCAACAGCACTTGGAGTTCATGTTCACGATTCCTGTGATGATCCACCGCGCGCTTCATAAGACATGCGCGCAGATATGCCATCCCGCTAACGCGGAATGAGGCTCAGTGTGGTACAGGAATCAAGTACGTGGGGGTCGCCATACCCCTGAAGAGGTTTGTACGAGCGGGAGATGGCTGGAGAATGATAGAGCGAGAGGACTGGACAGGGTGATAGGAGGCTTGATGATCGATACTTGCAGCATGCCGCCAGTTTTGCATTCCTGACCCGGCTTACAAGGTTTGCCATGCTCGGTGGGACTTTTCATGTCGTGGCAGCAGTCTTGCCCCATACCATCCATCATCGCCATGCCCATGGTTTTCATCGGGCATGGTTCAGTCGATGCCTGAACACCCGCCATCCCGCTGAGGGGAAGCGCCAAGCTAATCAGGAAAATTAGGCAAAACCGCAGGTAGCGTTTCATGAGCTGGAGTGTAGACGGTGCAAATGGCCCTTACAATTCACCCTTGAGACTCCTTTGTCGGCTGTCACCAACCGCTATGCCGCGCTCATTTCCATGACCGGGCTTAAAGTACCTAACCATGCGACTAGACAAACAATGATGACTGCCATCGAAAATTCGAGCTTCATGCTACGGCGCAAGGCATTGACCGCGACAGCATAGTCTCCATTTCGAACAGAACGTTCCAAGAGCGGGCTTAGGTGAAACCGGTTTAGCGTCGCTAATACGATCATCCCGGCAAATAACAGGACCTTTAAAAATAGCAACTCGCCATAAGTGCTGAGCATCACCTCATCGAGGTTTGGCCCAACGATAAATAGGTAGTTCGCCACTCCCGTAATGCTGATGATCACTACAATCACCGCGCCGGCCGATTCAAACCCTGTCAGTACCCGAGCAAGAATTCGTGCTTCCTGATCACCTTTTAGGGATTTTAAACGCAGAAGCAGGGCAAATGCCGCTAGCGCACCCAACCAACCGCCTGCGGCCAAAAGATGGAAGATATCGCTAGTAAAATGCCAGTAGCGACGGCTACCCTCGTCCATTGCTCCGTGCCCTGTCCATGCCAAGGTTGCTAGCGCAATCGCGCCACACACGGTGACAATCCACAGACTGAGTGTCGGAAAGCGCTTGTTTAGGGAAACGCCAATAATGGCCGTCACCAACGCCCCTATTCGGACCATCCAGGTCAAACCGACGTCAGTCCCCATGAGAACCATTTGAAAAATATGGTGATGTAGCTCCATGAAACCCGACACGCCACTCATTGCTTTCGCAAGCAACAACATCGCGGCAAGGGACAGAGCTACGCCTACAGCAGAAGTACTGTAAAGAAGCGACTCAAAATTCAAAACTGTTCCCGATATTCTTTCTTTTCCCCTGAGGCTATAAAGACCAAAAATTGCCAGTCCAAATAACAGCATCAGGTCGAAATAAAGAGCAAAGCGAACAACGATATTTATTGAGTCGCTCATGAATCATTTCACTTTAAAAGAAAAGTTGCCGGTAATCGGGTGAGTGTCCGAGGAAACGGCACGCCATTCGACTTTGTAAGTACCCGTGGTCAATGGCGATGCGGGTGTAATAACCATCGTTTTCGGATCACCGCCACCTGCAACGTTAGCTTTTACGCCCATAGGTGAATTCGGCATACCAGGCATATCGGTCATGATCAGTTTTGCACCAGAGAACTGAGTCGTTAGATTCTCAGAAAAGTGCAGTTCAATTTTAGACGGAGCCGCCGCATCCGATCCTTCAGCGGGAGTAGAAGAAACCAGCTTTGGATGCGCCTGAGCAACTGCACTCAGAAGCAAACCCGCAGTCAGCGCAACAGCTACGGTGGTAGTTTTAAGGAATGACATGCAAGACTCCTGACAGCAAAAGCTGTTGGTTCTAGGTTTTTAGGGAATATCTAGTTTTTTACTTTTTGACGCTCGTTAAAACCACTGACGAATACCTAGCAAATTCCGTGTCCTAGGGCCGGCTGGACAGGGAGGAATCACAAGATTTCCAACGTCACAGTGCGAGTACACGATGCCACATGAACGCAAACTGTTCGATTACATTTCAGTCAGCTTGGGGCGGGTTTTTGGCACTGATCTGCCCGGATACGGCGCCAAATACGCGACTCTCTTTGGAACGCTCCAAGAGTTTTTTTTCATCCAAAAACGATCCTATTGAGCTAACCACATGTTGCCTGCATACATATGAACAAGGTGTCTTAGGCCTTTCTTGCATCAGCACATGGGAGTTCAATATGAAAGGCTGTTTTTCCGTTTAACGACGTACACCATATTTTTCCGTCATGCGCTTCAATAATTGATCGAGTAATCGATAAACCTAGCCCTGCATTACTTGGACTTCCTTCTCTGCGAGCTGGGTCCACGCGATAAAATCGATCAAACAGCTTTTCAAGATGCTCGGGCGCAATGGGCTCTCCCGGGTTCTCCACAGACACTGATATTGAAGTTCCTTTCTGCCGTATATCGACAGTAATACACTTTCCTTCGGGGGTGTACCGGAGCGCATTTGAGAGCAGATTAGAGATGGCCCTGTCGAGCATAAGTACGTCACCTCGGACGCTACCCCTGCCTGTAACCTTGAGGTCGATCCCTCGCTCATCAGCCAGCAAACGGTAGTACTCGAGTAATTTCTCTACTACTGCTACCAGGTCTATCGGTTTGTTTTCATGTGTAATTAGACCGTTATCTGATTTCGCTAGAAAAAGCATTTCATCAATCATACGCCCCATACGTTTCAAGTCATCAAGATTTGAGTACAGATTGTCCTCGTAGTCCTCAATATTTCTTTTTCTAGATAAAACCACTTCAGTGTGAGTCATCAAATTGCTAACGGGTGTCCGTAATTCGTGAGCAATGTCCGCAGAGAAGTTCGATAAACGAACAAACGCATCGTCCAGTCTAGATAACATTGCGTTGAACGAGAGCACCATCTGCTGGAGCTCTTGGGGAACGGGACCTAATGGAATACGCTCTTTGAGCGATTTAGCTGACATTGAAGCTGCTACCTGAGTGACGAGGCGAATAGGTCGCAGTCCACTACGCGCTACCATCCAGCCCAGTGCAGCACTGACCAGCGCGCTTATCACCAGCCCTATCCAAAACCATCGTTCAAGTGTCTCGAAGAAGGCCATATGTTGAGTGACATCAAAGATCAACATCACTGTCAATGGTTTATCCTGCCCCGTCACAATGGCTTGCGCCGTCACGCCTCGAAATATCTGCTCCTGGTCTCGCCACTCCCAGACATTGCTGTTTGTGATTGTTCGGAAGTCTTCAGGAACCACGATTGGACCTGGGTCAGCAAACAGGAGCTTACCGTCACCATCGATGATAAGGGCTGTCAAATCACGATGAGCACCAAGCAGTGCCTCCAGCTCAGGCTTAACATCACTGAACTGATCAATGCTGTTCAACCCAGTCAAAATTCTTTGCGTCGAGTGAAGCTTTTCGTTCAGCGCCTGCTGATCCAGCATCTTGAAATGATGCCGGCTGAGGTTGTTAAAACTGAGTCCAGCGACGGTGAGCACAGCCGTTACAGCTAGCATGAACATCAGGCTCATGCGCGTAGTCAGGGACATTCGCTTCATTCCGACCCCGTCCCCGAATCCGGCGCATCCAGCATGTACCCCATGCCTCGAGAGGTGTGGATAAGCTTGACCTCAAAATCATCATCAATCTTTGCTCTGAGCCTCCTGACAGCAACCTCGATGACGTTAGTATCGCTGTCAAAGTTCATGTCCCAGACCTGGGAAGCAATAAGCGACTTGGGCAGAACCTCACCTCGACGACGGAGCAGCAATTCGAGCAACGCAAACTCTTTGGCCGTTAGATCTATACGTTTGCCTGCGCGGATAACCCTGCGCTTGAGGAGGTCCACCTCCAGATCAGCCAATTTCATATGGGTTTGGGAGGGTGCAGTGGTGCCTCTACGCAGCAGCGTTCTGACGCGAGCCAGCAGTTCAGAAAATGCGAAGGGTTTGATCAGGTAATCGTCTGCGCCCAGCTCAAGTCCTTTTACTCGATCCTCAACGCGGTCTCGCGCCGTGAGGAAAAGCACTGGTACATTTTTTCCGGATGCTCTCACTTTTTGAAGTACTTCCCAGCCATCCAGCCCAGGCATCATCACATCGAGAATCAGCAGGTCATACGCCTCGCTCAATGCGTGCTGAAGCGCGTCTTTGCCATTGGTAAAGCGATCAACATTGAACCCCGCCTCAGTGAGTCCTTGCTGCAAATAAATACCTATTTTGGGTTCGTCTTCCGCAACCAGAAGTCTCATGAGGATGGCTCTCGAATAATTGTGAGGCTGAGTCTGCAATGAAATGCCTCTGCCAACCAGCAGCTGACAGAAAAGTAATATTGGCTTCAGGTAGATGTCAGCGAGTGCTGTCTAGGGTTCGAGCATGAGTACTTCCTGGTGCTCGACCGACTCTTCAGCATGAAACCTAGAGGAGCCGGAGAACAAATCAAAAGGAGCTGCCTCATGAACCGTTTAAAAGCCCTATTCTTTGTTAGTTCGATACTCATCTCTGCGTCTGCGTTGGCTGAAGGTGGTGCAGATCGGATTCTGGAGCGCATGGAAAGTCTGCGCGACAAAGCCGAAGCGACCTTGGTACAAGCTGAAAAAGCTCCTGAAGGGCAACGCCATGTGCACATGGCCGAGCATATGAAAATACTGGGCGAGATCATGGACCAGCTTCATCTAGATCATCCAAAAGCATCAATGTCACCTCAGGAACATCTCGCCTGGATGGAAAAACACGACGCCATGGTTGATGACGTTTTGAACCAAATGCAGCGCGAGCACAAACTGATGCTTTCTGAGAACCATCAGTAACCGAATAACTCCCACGGGGCTCTTTGAACCGCCCTGCTAGACACGGCGTCATCTGGGCGCCGTGTTTTCTCAGGAAAACTGACAGAAATGTAGTGTTCAAGTCAGTTAACGGGCAGCTCTATCCCTTTAGCATAGCTAGTGTTTTCCACTTGCTCTCGAGGTCACCATGAAAACTAAGCTCATTACCCCAGTTATTGCGGCAATCACCCTACTCCTCGGCGCTACGGCGATGGCCAGCGTAGGTCATGGGAAAGAGGATATCGGTCAGCCTGGAGTCGCCTCAGAGGTCACTCGCACGGTTGATGTGGAGATGGGCGATATTTTCTTCAAAACTAAAAGCGTCGACGTAAAGCCCGGTGAAACAGTTCGCTTTGTACTTCACAACAAAGGGGCGTTGCTCCACGAGTTCAATATCGGCCAAGCCGCTGCTCACGCGGCGCACCAAAAAGAAATGGCGAGCATGTTCCAGAATGGAACGCTTACACCCACCGGAACTGGAAAAATGTCGGGCAACATGGGCCATAGCATGGGAGGCATGAAGATGGTTGGAATGGAACACAACGACCCGAATAGCGTGCTGATCGAGCCAGGGGCAACCAAGGAGTTGATCTGGACCTTCAACAACACAACTGGACTCCAATTTGCCTGCAACGTGCCAGGTCATTACCAGTCGGGGATGGTCGGTCAATTTGACTTGAAGTAAGCCTGAACCGCCCGCAAAAACCGCGTCGACGCAAGAGTTCGCTATGCTCTGAGGCAGAGATCAGAGCAACACGCTCACACACTGGGTCTAGATCATGGATAACCATCAGCATCCGGCTGGAAGCACCTCCCCACCATTTTGGAGGCGCAAAACAGGCGTTGTACTGATCATGCTCGTTGCGATCGGTGCCTTTTACGGGGTGCGGGAACATTTCACCCACGTTTATCCGTATTTGCCCTATCTCATCCTGTTGATCTGTCCATTGATGCATTTTTTTGGGCATGGACATGGCGGACATGCCCATGGCGATCAGGCAGGAACCAACGAGGAAGAGAAATAGCTATGCCCACTACACCGAGCCACCACGATCACGGTCCCGCCCACGCTGCCTCGCCCCATGACGGTGATCTACGTGACCCGGTGTGCGGTATGGCGGTTACACCTCCAAGTAAATTTGGCGAGTCTTACCAAGGACAGACGTATCAATTTTGTAGCCAGAAATGCCAAGAGAAATTTCGGGCAGATCCAGAACGCTACATTGGTAATCATCCCAGCGCTGAACCCAGCAGCGCCGCTATAGAGCCCGCGCTACAGGTAGCCACTGAGTTTACCTGTCCTATGCACCCGGAAATAAGACAGCCAGGGCCCGGCAATTGCCCTAAATGTGGCATGACATTAGAGCCGGTCATGCCCGCGCTTGATGACGATGACAAAACCGAGCTCCTGGATTTCACCCGCCGCTTTTGGTGGTCGCTGCCTTTAACCGTAATGGTGGCCCTTCTAGCCATGGCGGGTCACTCATTACAACTCTTCCATGGTTCGATTCAAAACTGGATCGAGTTCGCTCTTGCCACTCCGGTCACCTTATGGGCAGGTTGGCCCTTTTTTGTAAGAGGCATAGCATCTGTTAGAAATCGCAGTCCAAACATGTGGACTCTGATTGGTTTAGGTACTGCCGCAGCCTATCTTTACAGCGTCGCGGCAACCCTATTTCCCCAAAGTTTTCCCACCACCTTCATGCAAGATGGACGCATCGGCGTATACTTCGAAGCCGCTGCGGTCATCATCTCGCTCACCTTGCTTGGGCAAATTCTTGAGCTCAAAGCACGTTCACAAACCTCTGCCGCCATTAAGTCCCTTCTAGGCCTGTCTCCCAAAACTGCACGCAAGATCAATGATGATGGTCAGGAGGAAGACATTCCTCTTACCCATGTTCACTTGGGAGACCATTTGCGGGTCAGACCTGGTGAAAAAGTGCCAGTAGATGGCTCTGTACTCGAGGGAGAAAGTGCGGTGGATGAATCCATGCTCACTGGTGAACCTGTGCCGGTCATGAAAAGAGCGGGGGATAGTCTGATCGGTGCCACGCTTAATACTCATGGAAGCTTGGTGATGGAGGCGCGAAAGGTCGGCGCTGACACTATGCTGTCGCAGATAGTACAAATGGTCGCACTAGCCCAACGCTCCAAAGCGCCCATGCAACGAATGGCCGACTCGATCGCCGGCTACTTTGTGATGGCGGTTATCGCGATTGCGTTGCTGACCCTCTTAGGCTGGGGACTGTTCGGCCCTGAACCCAGCTGGGTCTTCGGCCTGATCAACGCTGTCGCCGTACTTATCATCGCTTGCCCCTGTGCACTGGGTCTGGCAACGCCCATGTCGATCATGGTTTCGACGGGTAAAGCCGCCAGTATGGGTGTGCTGTTCAGGGATGCCAGTGCCATCGAAAATCTCTGCAAGATCGACACACTGATTGTCGATAAAACGGGGACCCTGACAGAGGGACGGCCGGTATTTCACAGTGTGGAGGCCACACCAGATTTCAACCCACACGATGTGCTTCAACTGGCCGCTAGCCTTGATCAAGGCAGCGAACATCCTTTGGCTCATGCCATCGTCGATCACGCCCGAACTGAAAATGTTGCGCTCACCAAGCCTGAATCGTTTGAGTCCGGATCAGGGATTGGAGTCAGTGGCCTCGTTGGTGGCAAGAAAGTACAGCTGGGCAACACTGCACTTATGGAAGCTGCCGGCGTGAGCACTAAGGTCTTACAAGACCGTGCAGAGTTGTTGCGCCTTGAAGGCATCAGCATCATCTATCTAGCAGTTGACGGGGTCTTGGCGGGGTTACTGGCGGTCTCAGACCCGATAAAACCAACCTCTAAAGAAGCAGTCACCAAGCTTAAGGCTGATAACGTAAAAATCATCATGGCCACCGGAGACGGGATCACCACCGCACGTGCTGTCGCCAGGGAGATGGGTATTGAAGAGGTTCATGGTGAAGTGAAACCTCAGGACAAGGAGCGTCTGGTAGCCGACCTCCAGCAATACGGTCGAAAGGTTGCCATGGCCGGCGACGGTATCAACGACGCACCGGCCTTGGCGCGAGCTGATGTGGGCATTGCCATGGGGACAGGGACTGACGTCGCGATGAATAGCGCGCAGCTCACGCTGGTAAAAGGCGACCTGATGGGGATTTTACGGGCACGGGCACTTTCGGTTGCAACGGTAAAAAACATGCGGCAAAACTTAGGTTTCGCCTTCCTTTACAACTCAATGGGTATTCCCCTCGCCGCAGGCCTGCTCTATCCACTGACGGGACACCTTCTGTCGCCAATGATCGCTGCGTTAGCCATGAGCGTCAGTTCTGCATCTGTAGTTTTCAATGCTTTGAGATTGAGGAATACCCGAATAGATTGAGAGTAACCGATGCTCGCAGCCCGCAAGATATAACTCTTGACCTTACCGTGGTGTCAACGTTGATGCTGTTGTTGCGGTGAAAAGAGACCGCCCAGCACAAGAGGAATAACCATGTTCGTCTTAAACGTATCAGGCATTGGTTGCGGTAGCTGCGTCAGCAAAATCACCAAAGCGATCCAGTCACTGGACAGCGAGGCTACGGTTTCCGTAGATCGCGCTGCCGGTAAAGTGAGCGTCGAAAGTAGCGAAAACCCAGAGCAGGTCCGTAAAACTGTCGAAGCACTCGGGTTCCCTTCCCAAATCAGCGCCTGAGGCGCTGATTCCCTCGCTGGGTAAAGTTTATTATTCACCTCGCAGAGCTTTAAGTAGCCCCTTAAATGCTCCATTTAATCTAGTAAAGGCGGTTTCGAAATGAATTTCATTTTCCGTATACTTTGCGACCTCGACCTGTCGATCCACAGTATTTTGATCAATGGAAGGTTGGTTCGGCGTACTGTAAAGCAAAGCACCGCTGTGAATATCACTTGCTAATTCGTTTACGGCAATATGTTTCGGGTTTGTTGTTTTTAAAGAGAACGGAGTAGCCAAACCTCCCGTTGTTTGGCTAGCCAGTACAGCAGAAAAGTCCAAGTCTCTGGCCTTAAAGTTAGGAGTGTCGGCATTAGCAATGTTATTGCTAAGTACCTCAGCTCGTTGGCTGCGAAAAAGTAATGCTCTTTCTGCGGAGCCAAGCGCTTTTTCAAAATTAATACTCACCGGTGGCCACCTTTAGTTACGCCGCCATTTAATTCCCACCTATCGAACACTCAAGTTCTTAACGTAGTGCGTCCGAGCCGATGTATGATTTCAGCGAAAACTCAAAAAACGCCACGCCATCGTGCAGTGACCGGAAACTTACAACACCGCACAGGTAAATTTTAGATGGTGGATGGAGGTTATGTGTCGTTGGATAGCTTAGACCTTACGGACTAATCACTCTGTATCTCAAGAGAAATATCGCAACCTGACACAACTGTAATATTGGCCTAAGCTTCCTGACAGGGGATGAGTCTTATAGTCCTATTGAGCCTCAAGCTCACCCCCAAAGAGTCAACGACTGATGTGGATTCAGGGGTTACCAATAATCATCCGAGGCCCCCCAAATGAACCCTATCAAAACCTTGTTCGTCATCGCGGCTCTGACCGTCTCTTCTTTGGCTATGGCTGAAGGCGGTGGTGACCGGACTTTCGCACGCATGGAAGTGGCCAGGAATAATTCGATGGAATCGTACCGAGTAGCTCAAACGCAAAATGCCCAACCTCCCGTCGCTGAAAGCAAAGCCAAGGCGATGGATCACAAGAATTGCTAAATAGCTGGGCCCTCCAAGCTGACAGAAATGTAATCACTGCGGTGGTTTAAATGTGGCAATTTCTGAACTCGCTTGCCGTAAGAGTTTGTCTTTTGTGACGGCGGGCAAAGCTGATCCGGGCAACTCATGATCGGTTGTTTCGCACGGCTTCCCTTTTGACTGATTGGAAATAAACGGCATGCATTCCAAAACCTCTAGACGGACATTCGTAAAAGGCTTGGCCGCTGGTGGCATTCTCGGCGGCTTTGGCCTTTGGCGCACTCCTGTATGGGCGGTGACAAGTCCAGGTCTGCCGAGCGTACTCACTGGCAATGAATTTGATCTGTTTATTGGTGAAACCCCTGTAAACATTACCGGCTCACCGCGAACAGCCATGACCATCAATGGATCATTGCCAGGGCCTTTGCTGCGTTGGCGCGAAGGAGAGACAGTCACCCTGCGTGTAAAAAACCGCTTGGACCAAGACACCTCAATCCATTGGCACGGGATCATTCTGCCGGCCAATATGGACGGTGTACCTGGCTTGAGTTTCCATGGCATCGCACCCGACGGCATGTACGAGTACAAGTTCAAGGTTCATCAGAATGGTACGTACTGGTACCACAGCCACTCGGGCTTACAGGAGCAGGCAGGGGTTTACGGGCCAATCGTTATCGACTCGAAAGAGCCTGAACCTTTTCAATACAACCGCGACTATGTGGTGATGTTGACTGACTGGACCGATGAAGATCCTAGTCGCGTCATGGCCAAGCTTAAGAAACAGTCGGGCTACTACAACCACCATAAACGCACCGTTGGTGATTTTATCGACGATGTCAGTAAGCAAGGTTGGTCAGCAACAGTAGCTGACAGGAAGATGTGGGCTGAAATGAACATGAGCCCAACCGACCTTGGAGACGTCAGCGCAGATACTTACACCTATCTCATGAATGGCCAGGCGCCAAACGGTAACTGGACCGGTATTTTCAAGCCGGGTGAGAAGCTACGACTACGCTTTATCAACGGCTCGGCGATGAGCTATTTCGACGTCCGCATTCCTGGTTTGAAAATGACCGTTGTGGCCGCCGACGGCCAACACGTCAACCCAGTGAGCGTTGACGAATTCCGCATCGCCGTAGCTGAAACGTATGACGTGATCGTAGAGCCTGCCAGTGAAGAGGCTTACACCATCTTCGCCCAGTCTATGGATCGGACGGGTTATGCACGCGGAACCCTCGCTCTTCGTGAAGGGCTAGTTGCTCAGGTACCTGCTATAGATCCACGTCCAATCGTCACTATGGATGACATGGGGATGGGCGGTATGGCTGGTATGGACCATGGCAACATGGCTGGTATGGGCGGCGCAGAGAAGACACCAGGTGACATGTCCGGCATGGCTGGCATGGACCACAGCAAGATGACCGGTATGGACCAAAGTGACATGACCGGGATGACCGGCATGGACAGCGGTGACATGACTAACATGGCGGGCATGGATCACAGCAAGATGGCTGGGATGGGCAATGGTGATATGTCAGGGATGGCTGGCATGGGTGGTATGGGTGGAGAAATGCAGACACACCCTGCCTCTGAAACCAACAACCCCCTGGTTGATATGCAAGCCATGAATCCAACGCCAAAGCTAAGTGATCCGGGCATAGGCTTGCGGAACAATGGTCGTCGAGTGCTCACTTACTCCGACTTGAAAAGCACTTTCCAAGACCCTGACGGCCGCGAGCCAAATCGTACCATTGAGCTTCATCTGACCGGTCACATGGAGAAGTTTTCATGGTCGTTCAACGGCATCAAATTCTCTGACGCCGAACCGCTGCGCCTGAAGTATGGCGAGCGTCTGCGCATCACCTTGGTGAACGACACCATGATGACCCACCCCATCCACCTTCACGGCATGTGGAGTGACCTCGAGGATGAGAACGGCAAGTTCATGGTGCGCAAGCATACGATCGATATGCCACCAGGTACCAAACGCAGCTATCGAGTCACCGCTGATGCCTTAGGCCGTTGGGCATATCACTGTCACCTGCTTTTCCATATGGAAATGGGCATGTTCCGTGAAGTACGGGTAGATGAGTAAAGGAGACGATCTATGAGCACATACCTAAATCGTAATTCCCTCGTGGGTTGCCTCTTTGCTGCTGTCCTGCTGAGTGGACTCTCGTCCACGGTGCTGGCAGAGGAAAATGGCAGCGACCATTCAACCACTGTTCCTGCTACAGCAACGGACAAGCCAGCAACGGCAAACGATTCGAAGCTAGATCACGGGGCAATGGACCATAGCCAGATGAGCCATGAGTCGATGGATCATGACCAAAAAACCAAAAAGGCAGATTGAGATCATGACCAGTAAGTTTTTACGCCCAACGCTGATGGCACTTGCAGTCTCTACCGGTCCAGCATTCTTTTTCATGGCTCAAGCCGCTGAAGAGATGGATCCGTCGATGGCGATGCCATCAAGTGCGGACGCAAAGTCTTCAACTGCACAAAAATCCAAACCAGCCAAAGCGAAAGATGCCGCGATGGATCACTCCAAGATGGACCACGGCTCAATGGGATCCATGGACCATAGCAAGATGAGGGCTATGGATCACAGCAAGATGAGCATGGATAACGGGCAAATGGACGGTATGGAAAGCATGGATGGAGGGGCGACTACCACAAGCCGAACCCCGATCCCCGTACTTACCGACGCTGACCGGGCCGCCGCTTTTCCAGACTTACCAGGCCATGGTGTGCACGATAAAAAAATTAACTCGTTCATCCTCCTGGATAAATTTGAGTACCAAGACGCTGACAACGGTAGTGCGCTGGCTTGGGATGCAAAAGGGTGGATCGGCGGTGACGTCGATCGCCTATGGTTGCGTTCGGAAGGCGAACGTACCAATGGCGTAACCGAGAACGCTGAACTTCAGGCTCTGTGGGGACACGCCATCGGTCCTTGGTGGGATGTCGTCACCGGCATTCGACAAGACTTCAAACCTGGGTCACCTCAAACATGGGGAGCGCTCGGTATTCAGGGCATGGCCCTCTATAACTTTGAAGCTGAAGCGACTGCTTATATTGGTGAGAACGGTCAAACCGCAGCTCGGTTTGAAGGCGATTACGACATCCTGTTGACCAATCGCCTGATCTTGCAGCCGACCGCCGAAGTAAACTTGTACGGGAAAAATGATCCTCAGCGCGGCATAGGATCTGGATTGGCCAACACTGAACTAGGCCTGCGGTTGCGCTACGAAATTACTCGTCAATTCGCACCCTACATTGGTGTTAGCTGGAATCGCTCATATGGTAAGACGGCTGACCTGGCCAGCGATGAAGGGGAAAAGACAAACGAGGCCCGGTTTGTAGCTGGTATTCGGATATGGTTCTGAGCGATTTGAGCACTAGCCCTACGAATTCAAATGATCGGGGAGTTGGCTCCCCGACTCTAAAGTAGATCCTTCAATGTAACCTTTGCAGCGGCATGAACGCTTGAGTGGGGTTCTATTGCTTCGTAGAACATCTCGCCGTCTCCAAGGGAAAAGGAAATATTCATGACAGGTAGCTTCCGACTTTCAAGTCGATTTCTGCGTATTGCAACATTCGCTGCGCTGTTCATCGGCTCAACGGCTCAAGCGGCGCAGGCCCTGACCATCGATGTGCATCGAGATGCAAACTGCGGATGCTGCAAAAAATGGATTCAGCATCTTGAGGCCAATGGCTTCACCGTCATTGATCATGTAGAAACCAACATGAGTGCTGTCAAACAAGATCTAGGTGTCGCTCCACGACTCTCGTCTTGTCACACTGCGATGATCAACGGGAAGTTTGTTGAAGGTCATGTGCCAGTTGAGCAAATAATTGCGATGAGTAAGCGTGACGACCTTCTCGGGATCGCTGCTCCTGGCATGCCAGCAGGTTCTCCAGGAATGGAAGTCGACGGAGTGCATGAGGCCTACCAGATAATCGGCCTGACCAAAGCTGGCACAGATCAGGTGATTGCTGAATACCCCGAAAACTAATCCCACCCCGTCCATCCCGTCACAGCATGGTCACCGTTCATGGCCATGCAGCGGGACATGCTCTGTCGATTTCATTCTCAAACCATTCGCTAAGGACATCAGCAACAATTGTAAAGGCGCTCTTGCACCGAATTTGATAACCCCGTACTGCTGTCCTCAATAACAATTTGAGATGACGCCATGCTCCGTATACTGCCACGCATTGGGCAGCAGATTGCTGATCGGGATAGTGCTAAGTTTGGGAACGGCGTTGCCTCTCAGCTTGCCCTTTCGAATTAGGGCATCTGTCTCGGCTGAAAAAGTAGAAAAGGTAAATGACTGTGGTTTAAGAGTTCTTTTTTTGCAGGCTTTTCAGACGCAGGGTGGCGCGTTGTACAGCGGCCATTTTTTCTGGACGTTTCATTCGTTTCCATTTTCTGATGTCTTCCTTGGTACGACCGCAGCTGACGCATAGTTCGCTGTTCAGCTGGCAAACAGAAATACAGGGATTTTCGATGTCCTTGGCCATTGTTCAATTCCTCGTCGAACTTATGCGTGCTACGGGTTCATTGCTAAGCCAGAACGGCGACCTGATCGGGTGAGTCAGCGCCCAACTTCGTGCGGTACTCAACTGTCAGATGAGTGATCTCATGAACCGTCGCCAGCCGTTCTCGTATGTTTTCTGCATTCACTGCTGGGCTGCCCAGAACACTCACAATCGCGGCGCGGGCTTGCGGCCCCACCTGCCAGACATGAAGATCAATGATCGAAGCATCTCCCGGTCGCTCAACCAGTTCACGAATCTCTTCAGCGACATGATCATCTGTCTGGTCGAGCAATACACCCGAAGTCACCCGCATCAACGACCAAGCCCAGCGTGCAATCACAACGGCACCCACAATCCCCATTGCAGGGTCGAGCCATACCCAACCAAGGTATCGACCAGCAAGAAGGGCTGCGATGGCCAGAACCGAAGTCAGTGCATCTGCAATGACGTGAACGTATGCAGAGCGCAAATTATTGTCGTGACCATGCGCATGGTGAGACTCATCGTGGCCGTGGTCATGCCCATGGTGATGATCATGACCGCCAGACAGCAAAAGCGCGCTCACCACATTCACTGCTAGTCCGACAATTGCGATTAGAGTCGCTGTCCCGAATTGCATTTGAGTCGGTTGAAAGAGACGAAACAGCGACTCTCCAGCAATTCCCAAGGAAACCAGTCCCAAAATCAGAGCAGAAGCGAAGCCACCCAAGTCTCCCACCTTGCCAGTTCCAAAACTGTAGCGAGCACTTGAGGCATGTCTTTTCGCGTAACCGTAAGCAGCTGCGGCTATGCCCAGTGCACCTGCATGCGTTGCCATGTGAAAACCATCGGCAAGCAACGCCATTGAGCCAGTGAGATAACCTGCGGTGATTTCAGCAACCATCATTACGACGGTCAGGGCCACCACCCACAAGGTACGCTTGGCGTTTTCTTCATGTGATTTCCCAAGGAACATATGGTCGTGGGAATAGTCGGTGTACGAATTACTCATCTGGGCAAATCCTATTTGGAATAGCGGCGAATGGCTTCGAGAAGCTCATCGACGCCTTTCGCTCTTTCTTCGTTGCTGAGTGTTGGATTCGCGACGTGTTCACGAGCGTGGTCTTCGATGATTTCATCCATGAGCCCATTGATCGCGCCACGAGTCGAAGCGACCAAAAGCAAGGTTTTCGAGCAGTCATCATCAGAGTCGAGTGCTCGCTCAATCGCCTGGATTTGCCCAGCGATCCGCTTTACGCGCTTAAGAAGATTGTCTTTGCTCGATCTCATATGCCCCATACCATACCCCCCCTACCTATAGTTGAAGTATAATCACACGTTCCACCTAGCCATACAACCCAGGACGGAAATACACCTGCTCGTGCAGAACCTGTGTACGCAATAGATTGTGCGAGAGCTCATGAGGGGCAGCATCAGCACTGGAATGACGGCCGGGGATATACCGATAGTTATGTCAATATCCATAAAAAAAGGCGCCACTAGGGCGCCTAAGCCGTCTCCAAAACCAAAGGAGAAAAAAGAGACGGGGTGTATCTGGCAATCGGACGCTTGATGCCTACGGCCAGCGTCCGTTAAAGCATTTGCAGTGGATACTCGACAATCAGTCGGACCTCGTCCAAATCAGATTCGAAATCCGTGGCTCGTGTCGTTGCCTGGCGAACACGTAAAGACATGTCCTTCAGAGAACCTGACTGGATGACGTACTTAGCCTCGATGTCTCGTTCCCAACGCTTTTGATTCTGCAATGGGGCGCCATCCGCTCCACGACGCATGTACACGCTGTTCGCGTTGGAATAGTCCGCATCCCAACCCTTAGCGTAGCGGGTCATGAAGCTGAGACCGGGGATGCCGAAGGCCTGCATATCTAGATCGTAGCGCAGCTGCAAGGATTGCTCTTTCGGTGAGTTGAAATCGCTGTACTGAATAGAGTTATCCAAGAAAATTGAGTCGGATTGGCGAAGGTAGTCAAAGTCGTCGTTACCATTATTGCGCTGGTACCCAACGGTCACGACGTGCGCTCCGAATTTGACCCCGGTCTTGCCGCTCCAGATGTTGTTATCGAAGCTTCCCAGAAGTTTTTTACCCTCATCCACCGCTCGGTAGTAATTAAAACCACCGATTAGCGATACGCTATCTGAGAGCGGATAGCTCAATGTGGTGCCTGCGTAATACTGGTTCCACACATCCTTGAATTGGCTGGTGTAAAGACTCACACCTACGTGCTCATTGACTGTGTAATCGCCCCCTAGATAAGCGATCCACGGAGCATCTACCGCACCAGCGTAGAAAGTCGAAAAGCCGTCACGCATGCCACTGGAATTGGGTTGGCTCATCGCATGCAGCCGACCACCCTGAAGGGTAAGGTCTTTGATGCTGGTATTGGTAAACGTTGCACCACGAAAACTCTCAGGGAGGAGTCGGGAATCCCCATAGGCCACGACAGGCGTCGATGGAAATACGTCCCCTACCTTGACGACTGTATCCAGGAAACGCACTTTTGCGGCTCCGCCTACTTTTGAGTAGGAGTCTTCAGGTTGGCCTTTGCTATTGTGCGGCAAGACATCGACTGAGCTACGAGCTCCCGAGCGACCATCACCTGAATCGAGCTTGAGGCCTTCCATTGCAAACGCATCAATGCCGAAGCCTACTGTACCTTGAGTAAAGCCTGATTCGAATCGGCCAATGATGCCATGAGCCCATTCGGCTGAGTAACCATTGCCCGTGGGGCTTGACTGGCCCTTTCGATAATCACGATTGAGATAGAGATTCCGATTGAGAATACTAAAGGTGCTCCCCTCAATGAATCCTTCAGGTCTTTGCTCAACAGCCACTGCAACTTGCCCCATGCTCATGCTAAGGGCAATGAGAGAAAGACCATAAATGCTTTTATTGTTCATTTAACACTCCAGGCTTTAGCTTGGCAGAGTTTCTTTATGAAATTTTTTATAATTATAAAAAGCCACCAGCACGTGAGGATTTATCCTACGTGCCGGCAGACATAATTTCATACAATAGATAACTCCAGCGTGACCTGAAAATTACTTCTATGTCAGCGAACAGTAAGCAGGCTCAAAAAATACCGAACAACCTTGCGCAGTTAGGGCCAACGCTAACTAGCTTCCGTGAGGGCAGTTAGTACCCATAACCTTGTATTCCAGGGTGTTGAGCTTGCCCGCCGAATCTTCATAGGTCATGCGCGAAGGGGCTACGCCACAGGTTTTATTGGCTTGAGTGGTACTGATTACCTTTTGGACATCGAGGTTCATTCCATATTCATAATGAACAACTTCAGGTGTCGTCTTTCCGTTTTCTAAGGCGTACTGCTCCATCGCCTTCTGGTTCTCTTGCATCATTCGACCATAAACGCGGTCACCACCTCCTTCAGCCATGGCCAAAGAAGACATGGTCAAGATGGTAACGGCAAAAAAAACTTTTAGTGATTTCATGATTTTCTCCTAGTGTTCACTTACTTCTGACTAGAGGATAACCAGTGATGCCTTTCAGAAAGCTGCCGCGAATATTACATATGTGTAAGGTGTTCCACAGCACACGTGAGCTCGACTATTAGAAATTTAACTTATTGGCAGAGTAGGCTCAGTGGTGGTTGAATTCAGCATCGTTGCGAAGTGTTGGACCTGACAAATTAAATCAGCTACGCCAAGTGCGGTTTCTAAAAGATTTGGCAACTATGAAGGCGTTGATGGAGCAACATCGTCTGCTACTCAAACCCAGGTTTGATCGCGTGGAGGCTGTGTTCAGATGGAAGCTGGGTCGGCATGGGTTTGCTCGCTGGACCAGGCCTAATGGTGGTTATTTTGTCAGCCTGGAGGTGCTGCCCGGCACCGCCACTAAGGTCGTCGAGCTGGCGGCAAAGGCAGGCGTTATCTTCGCGAGTCCAGGATCGTGTTTTCCCTACGGAATCGATTTCGCCGATTCACAGCTTAGAATCGCACCATCAATGCTTGAGTTGGAGCAACTAGATTGGGCTCTTGCGGTGATTGCCACCTGCGTGATCAAAGCTGTGTGCAGTGCACTGAAGGCCCTTCCCCCGGCTTGAATAGAGTCACGACGGGGCGTTGCGATAAAGATATGATGGGCATCGTTGCAGTGAAGCTTTGCTCTGGGTCAGTTCTCAGAGAAACAAACACAGACGCACTGTCCACTATCTTTGGCCTCATTGTCCAAGCTCGTCTTAAGCACCTGCGCCTCACAACACGTATGTTCTCCATCTTGGGCTCCTGGAGATTAGGTGGCCGAAATCCTTAGCGTCTTGAATAGCAGGCTGTACAAGCTGTCGACCGGCTTTGACCCGAGCGAGGCGTGACTGCGGTAGACGGCAACCTCCATCGGTTCAAGTGGGCCTAGGCCATGCTCAGCGCCGAGGATCTCAAGATGATCTGGCACACTGCATCGAGTCAGTACGGCGACAGCCAGACCACTTTCGACTGCAGCTAGTTGGCCTGCCAAGCTCGAGCTGTTGTAAATCACCTTGTACTGGCGGCCTTGCAAAGCCAGCGATCTAATGGCGCTGTGATGTGGTAGGAAGAGGTACTCGGCGGTCGCGACGGCACCACGCAATGATCACTACACCTGCTCGCGGTCTGGATTCAGATCGCATTGTTTTAGAATGGGCTAGGATTGAAAAATGGTGATAGCGAGCACTTTGAGTGATAACTCAAGTTATGAATCTTTACATATTTGATGACTAAGTCGCGACAGCCCAGTAATTCTTGGATGGGTAACCCTGCTATTCGGCGAAGTTTGTTTGATGAAACGGGAACTAGTAGTTTTGCGTATTCTGCTACCGCCCATTTAATCAAACGATCCTGAAAGCTTTCCTTAGGCTCAGCTGCTGTTGCAAAAATACGTGATATCTCCGATTTGTAGGGCTCTGGAAATGATTGTGGTTGAGTTACTCCGCAGTCTTGTCTTAAGCGTGTTGCGGTGAGACGGGCTGGTCGTTCAGATTTGTTAAATTCTTTTTTCTTTTCGGCTTCAATGGCGAGTCGAATTTGCTGAAAACGTTCACCCCAGGCTGTTCTATTGGTAGGGCCATGATATTTTCTAATAGGTTTTGGGATGTTCTCGCTTGTCCATAATGAGTCGTTAATCAATACAGTATCAATGTACGACGAAAGGGTCTGGCGCAATTCAGTGCGGGTGATGTCGGGTTGTGATTCTACGAGTGCCAAAAGCTTTTCCTTGGCGTGCTGAGTTTTTGAGATTTCCTTGCTCGATTTTCCGCAGAGAAGAAGATGAGGCTGGTCGCCAAAAATTAATGATATGGTATATTTACCTAAGTCAAAAACTCTGCAAGCTTCTCTGAGCCCCGTACCATTCTTGATTGCTTCTCTGATCTCTTTTAGCACGTGCCAACCAATACGGTCACACTGCTTTTCAGTTAGTGGTATGGCTATTTGATGATAGCGCGCAGCGGTACGGAAAATGCCTTCATTTATGTTTAAGCTTTTTGCCGCCGTAACTACCGCGCCTTTAGCTTGGCTCAGTGCGTTTTGAACTGCCGCCTTGTCGGGGTAGTGTTTTTTGCTGAGAGATTTCGATGGGTTAAGAGCTATAACTTTTGGTAAGTCGCATATTTTGCTGATGTCGCGTATGTCGTCGAAAAACAGCTTTGCAACAAATAAGTTATATATAATATTGGTTCCATTATGATTGGTACGAAAAACACGAGCAAGATCATGCCGGACCGAGCCCCTGCGAGAGCATTCGACAATAAAGCCAAACTCGTATAATAGGCTGGACCCAATTTCTTTCTCCAAAGCGTGTATTAGGACGCTATTTCTAATTTTTCCTGATGGCATTATAAAGTCATGCAGTTTTAACAGCTGTCGTAATTTGGATGTTATGTCTGTATGCAGAGAACTGCTGTTCAGCAGATGATCAACCTGCAGCGCCACCCATAATAGAGTGTTTTTTGAGGTTTCATCTGTTGCTTCAACGACCATAGGATGAATAGGCGTTTCGCAATCGCATTGTCCGGCCATTCGCCACATGATTGCCCTAGTCCGACTGTTGCAATTTACACAGCTGAAATGCAGCGGACAGCTGTGGCGTGCGCAATACTTTACGAACGCTGGCTGATGTTGTCGATACAGGACAGGAAATCCCAGGTTCTCGATGTCTTCAGTGACGCAGCTAGGACAGAATTTAGAATTGTGCCGGCCATTTTGGCCAGTTGTTTTTTTTCGTTTGGTTAGTCCTAAAGTCGCTGAAGGATTTCCATTTAGTCCATGACTTATTTCTTCCATTTTACTTTCGTAAAACTCTGGGCCTGATGAGTGCAGGAAAAGTGGAACTATAGTGTGGCTCTCAACAATCCTTCTTGGATTGTTACACCAAGGGTGTCCATCAGCCATTCTGCCTGCAAGTTCCACAACCGCGATGGGCACTATGGCTGCGGCGCTAGCTCTATCAAGTCCGATTAAGCCAAGATTGCGCTTAGTATAACCAGCAGTGCGGTGTAAATAACGTGCCACAACTGAAGAGTATAATTCGCCCGCCACTGGTATAGGAAAACCCGGGACTTTCATGGGCGCTCCAAGATCTTACTTAGATCGTCAGGGTTCTCATTCAGCACCATTTGTTTAATCTCTTCCTTTGAAAGCGGTTCACTTTTGCTATTTGCTTTCTCTACTCGGCTGGAGGGTTGGCGCTCTCGTATAGGATTTAGTGTGTTCTGTTGGGTTAGTAGCTGGCTTTCAGGTAGTCCTGTATTGGGCGAGAGCGCGTTCGAAAGTGCCTCGTCAAATTTATCTATCAAACGTGGGCTGTTGGACTTCAGGATGTTTACTGCAGGATGAAGCGGGGTCATTCGCAAGTTGTACGTTTCAATTATAGTATTTTCATTAATTTTCTCAGAGCCGTCTTCGATTGCAGCGAGTTGAGCGCTAGCAAATACGCTGAGCATAATTCCTGTTATGCCTTGGCTAACATCATAAAGAGCGTCAATAATTCTGTCGCTTATTTCGGATCGTTCTTTGGTCCATTGGTATTTCCAAGCAATCTTACATAATTGATTAAAACTTTCATCATCGGCAGAAAGCGGCCGTTTCAGGTCATAGTACCCACCCTCTACCAATCGCCGAGAGATGCTAAGATCACCCTCTAACAGCCTAAGGGCTTTATAGGTACCCGCGATCACGATAGGAATGCCGAGTTCATCGCGGAGGTTTACAAGAAATGCTATGACTTTTGCAGCACCGACTCCCATCAGTGAAAGGTTTTGAAATTCGTCTAAGACTAGCAACCCAACATGATGAGTGGTTATGATTTTTCGTATTTCAGAGAGGTAGAAGTTTCTGTCGCCTCCACGCACATCCTGAAAAATGCCATGGTACAGCTTTAAGCCAAGAATGCGATCCGTATAGTCGCCAAAAGATGCGCATAAAGTTTTAACTGTACAGTGTTCGGGTACATTACGACGAAGCCACAGTATTTGCCGTTCTGGGAAGGGTTGATCTTGAAATAACGCATGTTGATAACTCTGCTGCCCTGCGCTCTCAAGCACTCGGTCGAGTAAGGTCGATTTACCCATTCCAGAATGTCCAGCTATAAGCGATATAGTTGGGCGGATGGTGATGTCTGCCTTGCCACCGTAAAGTGCCCTCTGCCCCTCGGCTGACATAGGGTTTCGAGGGATATATCCGTCAAATAGCTGAGAGCTAATTCCAATAAGCGCTCTTCGATGCACAGGATGTGTTGGTGCGAAAAAGTGCCTGAGTCGGTTGATTTTTATTCTTCTAAGATACGTGGGAAGCTCACGGTCTAACGTATCGTACTCAGGTTTTAACCCAAGTCTTATGAAAGCTTGGCGATCATTATCTGGCGGAAGATTCAAATGTGCTATCAACGGATTGTCATCAATTTCCGCTGCGCCAGATTTTTGATATATTATGTCATTTAATGATGTTGACTGCATCGACTTCATCCCAAATGGATATCTCGTTTTGGTTATGCTCTGTATCCATGTTTTCAGCGGACAGGTTCGGATGTGGAGTTGCTTCAGGTGTCTGGTTTGGGTGTATACCTCCGTTTAATCCCGGAGAGCGCTCATTTGCCCTTTCTTGCGCCCGATTTTGGCGAATATCCACTCCGTGACCCGCCTTAGGCGAATTGCGTTTCTCCACAACAGATTTTTGCACTGCGGCTTTGACGGCTCGTACACTAACCCTGCGTTTGCTGTAGTGGATGAGTTCGGCTTGGCTGACTAATTGCTTCTGGATCGCTCGAAACTCTTTAGCCTCAGGGAACGACGCTCTAATGTCATAGATTTCCGGGTCTGTATTGAGCGCCGGTAGCCATGAGTTGATACTCGAATCATAAAAATATATTTCGCTAGCAAGCAGCGGGTTGTACGAAATTTTAACTTTTATAGACTGATTGACTGAGGCGCTCAGTAGGCCGGATGTTCTGAGATGGTCACAAATGTAGGTCTCTCCTTGGAACAGTATGCCAAGCGGAGAAATTCGGCCACTACCATTTGTCAGTAAATATTCATATATGAAATGTGGCCCCATATTTCGGGTGAAGCCGGCTCGGTTCGATAGTGCCCAACGGTGTAGTCCAATGCGAGTTGCTACCCTCGGACCTTCGGCTAGAGCATCAGGCGGTATTTTTTTGGGATCAACCGCCGTGTTATTCAAGTCCATGATTATTTCTACTAGGATCTTTTCAAATTCAAATATATCCAACGCAGCTGTTTTTTTTCCGTCGGGCGACCGTCGTTCTCTTTTCTTTGAAAACCTACCAGGCAAATCGAATCTGCTGCTTCTGTTTTTTTTAAGTTCGGCGTTCTTGCCCTCCACGGTACCTTTCGCGATCGGTGTCATAGAAGGTGTGATTTCTACACGTATTCCCGATTGAGGAAAGTTATGCCCCATGTTGGAGATCAACTCTGCGCGGTCTGCCCGCAGTAATGTTGGCAAATGGTGGCACGGCCAATCTGCTGAGGAGTACGGCAGTCCTAGTCGTTCAAAGACTAGAGACTTATCGCTGAAGCAATTGTACAATGCTAGCGCCGCAGTGGCCCAACTAGGGTTTTCCAAGCTTACGGCGTAACCTACAATGGCCCCATCATAGGTATCAACTATTAGATAGACTGTAGGCCTTCCAACGAGCAGGCTTTTTGTAATCCTTGAAACAAGCTGGATTTGAAAGTGAGTCGCGTCGATTTCGTAAAAGCCTGGGCCAGGCACATTGTCGCTAGCCTTGCCTCTTGATCCTCTAGGTGATTCTGCTTCTAATTCGTCATTGGCTTTCTTTAGTTTTCGGCAACGATATCTAAACTGCCGCCATGTAGGAACTTTGTGTTTTTTAGCAAGCGCAGGGTTTAAAAGTAATCCGTCGGTCCCGTCGGATATGGCCTCAGGCGGAAGCTTGTAGGTTGTTAAAAGCATTTCATGAAAAGCATCCTTCCAAGTCATCCGTTGCTGAGCTATATATATTTCATAAGCTTTTTTTATTTGGGGCTCCACTTCGTACGATGGTACCTCAGTGTCGGCTGATAACAGATTTGGTTTTGCTCCCCTTTTTTTACCAGATGTAGGCGGGTTAAATACCCTGGCATCTTTCACAACGAATTTACTAACAACTGCGACCGTATTACGACCTGCTTGAAGCCAGTCACTCACCCAAAGTTTAATAGTTTTCTCTGTCAGGTCTAACGACGCAGCAATCTGCTTTATCTTTGAGTTGGCTGCTTTTTTATTTGTGAGAAACTCAGGCATGACAGAAAGCGCGGAAGTGATGTCAGATACCTGTTTCAGCCTTTTTTCTGCAGCTTGCGGAAGTTTGGGAGGTATCGAAGGGAGATCGCCTAACGGGTCTGATACTTTCACTAACCTTTCGGAAGCGAGCAGGTCAATCCACTCTGAATAATCAACGCTGAATGGCTTAGTGGCTTTATTCTTCTTGATTTTTATGAGTATGACCTTTTTTAGCTCAACGGTTTCCAACACTCTGACCGGGCAGTCGAACATATGGGATGGCGTTGTTGCTACGTACACGTCGTGTATCTCGTACATTTCAGGCCACCTCCCTCAAAAGCACATTCCCTCGGTGTCTTAACGTATTTCTTTCTATGTCAAGTCGGCTTTGATGTCTCCAGACAGCTTGGCCTAAGAGGGTGTGGCCGGTATGCACGTCGATGCCCATTTCCCTAATGGATTTTGTCATGATTGCGTTGAAGGAAAGCTGACGACTGCAGTTTTCCTCAAACCGCCGGCTGAAATCTTCCGGCGTGATTAGTGATCTGAGGCGGCAATCGTCCGAAAGTGACAATTCAAAAAAGCAGAGATTATTAACCCTATGAGTTGAAATCTCTTTCTCGGTGATAAGAACCCACTTAACGCCCCGATTATTCCAATAAACCTTTTCTATCAGCAGTTTTTCGAGGTTACGAGGCGTTAAGTCCTTGGTCAGCTTCACGCTGATCGCTAGGAGTTGATCCCCATTCGGCCGATCAAGTGTGAGTAAAAGATCAGTGGTCATCACTGTTGGTGTTTTTGTCGCAGGGTATGTTGGATGACGCACACCGAGATCTGCCGCTATTTGCTGGGTTTCCGCCAAGGGGAGCAGTGCGTACTGTTCACGAATGTCTCTCGTGGACCTTGAATACTCGGCTTCAAGATGGACCTTGAATTCTTGCCGAGATAGATAGTGATGCGTGCGTCCGGTCAGCCGGCTTTTGACCATACTCGACGTCCCGGTGGAAGGAACGTCTCGGACGTACATGAACGGCTTATAGCCGGCACCGTCACCCTGCCCGTAACCGGCTGCTATCCACCTGTCCACCAAATCTGGATTTGGTGCTCTGCATTTCGTACCTGCCATACCGCCTCCTGATCGGCGATCCCGCGCCCGCTGAGCGAGGGAGATTGAGCTAGGAAATCATCGGTAGTCAGAGTGGTAGCTGGGTTCGATCATAAAGGCTTCGTTCCGTAGCCGGGTGAGTTAAACTAGGAGATCGTGAAGACGCGTACGCCATGGCACGTTGCTACCTAAGATCGTCCATCAAGCGGCGCATATTGGAAATTCTTTTGGCCCCTTCCAGAAATATAGACAAATTTTTTGGCCCTGGGAGAAATTCTTTTGTCCCTCTACACTTAGGAGAACGTTATGGCCCGTGGGGTTAACAAAGTCATATTGGTCGGTACATGCGGCCAGGATCCCGAAGTTCGCTACTTGCCTAACGGTAACGCCGTGACCAACCTGAGTCTGGCGACCAGCGAACAGTGGACCGACAAGCAGACCGGCCAGAAGGTCGAGAAAACCGAATGGCACCGCGTGTCGATGTTCGGCAAGGTTGCAGAGATCGCCGGTGAGTACCTGCGCAAAGGTTCGCAGGTGTACATCGAAGGCAAGCTGCAAACCCGCGAGTGGGAAAAAGACGGCATCAAGCGTTACACCACCGAAATCGTGGTCGACATGCAAGGCACCATGCAACTGCTGGGCGGCCGTCCACAGGGCGACCAACAGGGCCAGGGCGGCATGTCCAACTCGGCACCGCGTCCACAGCAGTCCCGTCCGCAGCCAAGCCAGCAGCCACAGCGTGAGTCGCGTCCAGCGCCACAGCAGGCCGCGCCGCAGCCGGCTCCGGATTTCGACAGCTTTGATGACGATATCCCGTTCTAAGGTCCAAGGCCTGGAACGAGCAAACCCCCGATGGCCCAGGCCTCGGGGGTTTTTTATTACCCGCCAACTCCAGGCGTTTGTTCTCCAGGCCCATTGGATTTAGGCTGTGGGCCACCTTTAAGTCCGAAGGAAAGCCGTGATGACCTGGTCTGCCAAGCAATACACGATGTTCGAACAGCAGCGCACCCGTCCCGTCCGTGATCTGGTGGCGGCCATCCCGAATACCCAAGTGCGCACCGCCGTCGACTTGGGGTGTGGGCCGGGCAATTCCACCCAGGTGCTCGCCGAACGCTTTCCAGAGGCTCACGTCACCGGCATGGATAGCTCCGATGACATGCTCATCGACGCTCGCAAGCGCCTGCCGGCACTCAACTTTGAACTCGCGGATATCGGTGCCTGGAAGCCTGTGCAACCGTTCGACGTGATCTTGGCCAATGCCTCGCTGCAATGGCTGCCGAACCACGCCAGCCTCTATCCGCATTTGGTCAACCAACTGACGCCGGGCGGTACGCTGGCGGTGCAAACGCCGGACAACCTCGATGAGCCTGCCCACCGCCTTGCCCGCGAAGTTGCGGCCGATGGCCCATGGGCGGCCAAGATCGGCACGGTAAAACACAACGAGCGCCACCCGGCGAGCTACTACTACGAGTTGCTGAGCAAGCACTGCAGCACCGTGGATGTGTGGCGTACCACCTACCTGCATCCCTTGGCGGATCACGCTGCGGTGGTTGAATGGTTCAAGGCGTCAGCCCTTCGGCCATTTCTGGCGCCTTTGACCGATAGCGAAAAAACAGCCTTCCTGCAGGAATACCAGGCGCGGATTACCCAGGCTTATCCGGCCCTGGGCGATGGCACTGTCTTGCTGCCATTCCCGCGCCTGTTCATCATTGCGACCCGCTAAGCCCCCAAACACAAGCGGCGGTCATGCCGTTGCTTGTGCCTTCAAAAAGTCGTCCGCCGACACCACACCTGCATACCCAAACGCCAGCGATGCCATGTACGCACCGTGCACCTGCGCCGCCGGAATCACCTGTCCATTGAATTCCAGATCCCGCGTGGCGCATGCGTCGTGGATCACCGTAACGGTGTAGCCCAGGTCTGCCGCCGCCCGCACAACGCCGTCGATGCACATATGGCTCATGCTGCCGACCACCACCAGTTCCGTGATGCTGCGTTGTTCCAGCAGCGCCCGCAGGTTGGTTTCGCGGAACGCATTCACAAAGTGTTTCAACACCACCGGTTCGTTGCCTTCATTCAGCACCTTGCTGTGCAAATGCGCACCTTCGGAGCCTGGGGTAAAGAACGGCGCATCTTCAGAGGCGAACTCGTGGCGCACGTGAATCACGGCATCCCCGGCCTGGCGAAACGCTTGCAGCACCTGCACAGCCTTGTCCGCCGCGGCTTCCACGCCGTCAAGTGGCCACTTGCCCTGGGGGAAGTAGTCGTTCTGGATATCGATTAGGATGAGCGCTTGCTTGGCCATGGGTACTGCCTCGTGATGGGTTGATAGGGCCCAGTATCTTAGCTGGCGCCTGCACCGGGGATTGGCTGCACCGACAATAACAGGGGGAAAACTGACAATGGCGGTTGTTGAGCTGGGCGTGTTGATTTACCAGGGGGCGCAACTGGCTGCTGTGCACGGTCTGACTGACCTGTTTGGGGTGGCCAACCGAATTGCCGCCGAGCATCAATCTGCACAGCTGCCATTGCTGCGGGTCAGTCATTGGCAAGTGGACGCCACGGGCCAACCGGCGCGGGTATTTGCCAGCCATCCCGGCCCTGCGCAAGCGATGATGGCCGTGCTGGTACCGCCCTCCATTGGCGAGTTCACCGAAGAGCAAGCGCCGCCGACGTTGCTGGAATGGCTTCGCCAGCAACACGCGGCCGGCACTGTGCTGGGGGGTGTGTGCATCGGCTCGATCATGCTGGCGCGCAGTGGGCTGTTGGACGGGCGCAGCGCCACCACCCATTGGTCGTCTGCCCAGTCCTTTGCCAGCCGTTATCCGGCGGTGCGGCTGGAGGCCGATAAACCCATCGTCGATGACGGCGACCTGATTACCACCGCTGGCCTGATGGCCTGGTCCGAACTGGGCTTGCGCCTTGTGGACCGCCTGATGGGGCCGAGCATTGCGGCCGATACCGCGCGGTTCCTGGTGATCGAACACAGTGACAGTGCCAGCCAGTGCGGCAGCAACTTTGCGCCGATCCTTGGACATGGCGACGCGGCGATCCTCAAGGTGCAGCACGGGTTGCAGGCAAGTGGGGCGGTGGATGTGTCGGTAGCGGCCATGGCCCAAGAGGCGGGGCTGGAGGCGCGCACGTTCCTGCGGCGCTTTCGCCATGCCACAGGGTTGAAACCGACCGAGTATTGCCAGCACCTGCGGGTGGGCAAGGCCCGGCAGATGCTGGAGTTCACCAACGGCACCATTGACCACATCGCCTGGACCGTGGGCTATCAGGACCCCAGCGCATTTCGCGCCACCTTCAAGAAAATCACCGGGCTGGCACCCAGCGATTACCGCAGCCGGTTTGGCGTATAAATCGTGCAGAACGCCGCCGACCAGCGGCGGCTTCGTGCAGAATCAAACAGGCCCATTGCTATCATCTTTGCGACAACTGTCTGATCCTCGGGTGATTTTTATCCACAGCCCGTTGGCGTGATCCCTGCAACGTCGTCCCTACACAGCTGGCCTGATGGCCAAGGGGGACGCATGACCCCGACTCACCGCAAAAAGTTGGTGGTGGCCCACTCCACGCGAGAGGGCGCGCCGTTGCACGAGGTTGAAACCAATCGGGCCCTGGCGCGCTGGCTGGCGCAGATTCTTGGGCTCAAGTTTGGTGGCAGCTACGACCTGGACCAGCACGCAGGCCGTGACCTGTACCTGTTGCCAACACAAACCCTGGTTGGCCCTGGGCAAGCCCGTAGCCTCCACATCAAAGGCCCGGAAGACTTATGGGGCGGTTATGTGGACCACGACTTCATCGCCACCAAAGCCATCAGCCATGGGCTGCTCGGCCCAGACGCGCATGCTCCAGAAGGCTGGTCGCCGCTGTTCTGCCAGCGTGTGCGAAACGTCGTACTGGATGGCGTGAGTGTCTTCGCCCTGGCAGACGCCCAGCCTGCTGCCATGTGCCTGCTCGACAAAGGGCCTGTCCGCCTGAAACCGGTACACGCCTGCGCTGGGCGGGGTCAGGAAGTTATCCACAGCCTGGACGAGCTGAACGCCGTGCTGGCACGACCGGGTGCGGCAGAGCTTTTGCGCGACGGCGTGGTTTTCGAGCAAGACCTGCACGATGTGATCACCCACAGCGTCGGTCAAAGCTATATCGGCGATCACATCATCAGCTACTGCGGCGATCAGTACCTGACGCAAGACGGGCAGGGCGAAGACGTCTACGGCGGCTCCAACCTTTTGGTGGTGCCTGGCTATTACGAAGACCTGCTCAAGCTAAACTTGCCCGAGGACGTGCGCCTGGCTATTCAACAAGCCCAAGTGTTCGACAACGCCGCCGACGAGGCCTACCCCGGCTTCTACGCCTCACGGCGCAATTACGACATCGCCCAGGGCCTGGACAGCAACGGCCAGCGCCGCAGCGGCGTGCTCGAACAGTCTTGGCGCATGGGCGGGGCCAGCAGCGCGGAAGTCGCGGCGCTGCAGAGTTTTATCAACAACCCTGGCCTGCGCGCGATTCATGTGTCCTCGGTAGAAACCTACGTGGACCAAGCCCTGCCGGCCGATGCCATCGAGGTATACCGGGGGCCTGCGGAAAACAGCGACTTTCTTCTCAAGTACGTGACGGTTCAATCTTATGACGGCTAGAAGTGAAAGCATTGCGATCGATATCGACGATGAACAAATGAGCGGCACCTTCCTGAGCCCCAAATCCAAAGTCCCGGGCGTGTTGTTTGTGCACGGCTGGGGCGGTAGCCAGGAACGTGACCTTGAGCGCGCCAAAGGCATTGCAGGCCTGGGGTGTGTATGCCTGACGTTCGACCTGCGCGGCCATGCCGGCACCGGTATCCCGCTGTCCCGCGTGACCCGCGAAGACAACTTGCGCGACCTGCTGGCGGCCTACGACCGGCTGCTGTCCCACCCGGCCATCGACACCTCGGCGGTTGCAGTCGTGGGGACCAGTTACGGCGGTTACCTGGCGGCAATCCTCACGTCATTGCGCCCCGTGCGTTGGCTGGCGCTGCGGGTGCCGGCGCTGTATCGCGACCAGGAATGGCTCAAGCCCAAGCGTGACTTGGACAAGATCGACCTGATGGATTACCGCAGTACGTTGGTCCATGCCGAGACCAACCGGGCATTGCATGCCTGTGCGAAATTTACCGGGGATGTGTTGATCGTCGAGTCGGAGACAGATGACCACGTGCCCCACGCCACCATCATGAGTTATCGCGCAGCGTGCCAGCAGACACACTCGCTGACCCATCGGATTATCGATGGGGCTGATCATTCGCTGAGCGATCCGGTGTCGCAGCAGGCGTACACCTCCATCTTGGTGGACTGGATAACTGAGATGGTGGTGGGGGAGCGGTTGAGCATCATCCAGGCTCGATGATTGGGCGGTTCTTGAAATTGCTATCGGGGGCAAGCCTCCTCCCACACTGACGGTATTCACAAATCTGAATGTGTGAATGCCGTCAATGTGGGAGGGGGCAAGCCAGACCAGTCACCCCAATCTCAAGCCGGCGCCTTCTTCACCCGAAGCGCCTTCGCCTTGGCCTCCACCCCCAGGTACATCACCAACGCAATCAACAACGGCAAAATAAAGTAGATCGCCCGATACGCAATCAACCCCGCCAGCAGGCTGCCCCGCGACGCCTCATGTTGCAGCAACCCGATAAATACCGCCTCCAACACCCCAAGACCCGCCGGAATATGGGTGATCACCCCGGCAATGGCGCTGATCAGCAACACCCCCAGCACCAACGGATAATCCAGCTTGGCCGGCAGCAGCGTAAAAATCACCGCCGCCATCAGCGACCAGTTCAGCGCACCCAACGCCAACTGCAAACAGGCCATGCGCACCGACGGCAGGTTGATCTCCATGCCGCGCACCGACCACGCACGCTTTTTCGAAAACTGACAGGCCGCCAGATAACCGAGGCTCAGCAGTACCAACACCGCCCCAATACCCTGCAACGCAACCGTACTGACCTTCCATCCCGGAGGCATGGTTACCAGGCCACTGCTGAAAATCACCCCGGCCAGGGCCATATAGCCAAACCAATTGGTCGCCAGGCTCAAGCCCAGGATCTTGGCGATATTGCCGGTGCTCACCCCCAGTCGTGAATACAGCCGATACCGCATGGCGATGCCGCCTACCCACGCGCTCAGGTTGAGGTTGAACGCATAGCTGATGATGCCCACCGGCAAAATCTGCTTCCAGGTCAGGTCCTGGCGAATGTAGGTGCGGCCAATGAGGTCAAAGCTGGCATACACGAGAAAACTGCACAGCGTGACCGCGCCTGCGATCAGCAGGGTGCGCACCTTGAAATCGCCCAGGGTCTGCAGCACTTCGCTCCAGTCGATGCGCCGGGCGAGCAAGGTGAACAACACAATCAGCGCCAGAAAAAACACCACCGTCAGCGGTTTCTTCCAACGCTTGAAGCGCGATTCAGTGGTCATGGGCCTGGCCCTCGAACGGTTTCAACCGGGGTTTGTGCGCGGGCAACCATCCGGTCATCGCTGGGAAGTGGCGCATCACATGAAACACCAGAAAACCCACGGTCAAACGCCACAGCCACAAGCGCGGCTTGCGGTTTTCGGGCATGGTCTGGCAGTGATCGCGGGCGAGTGTTTGCAGGCGCTCGTAGAGTTGCTGGTTGAAGGCGCGGTCGCGAATCAGCACATTGGCTTCCAGGTTCAGCGACAGGCTCAAGGGGTCCAGGTTGCTTGACCCCACGGTGCTCCATTGGTCATCCACCAGCGCGACTTTACCGTGCAGCGGGCGCTGGCAATATTCGTGGATCACCACGCCGTCCTTGAGCAGGTAGTCGTACAGCATGCGCGCCGCCAGCTTGGCCAGCAGCACATCGGGCTGGCCCTGCATGATCAGTTGCACCTTTACGCCACGGCGCGCGGCGTTGCGGATTTCCCGCAGCAGGCGATAGCCGGGGAAAAAGTAAGCGTTGGCGATCACCACACGCGATTGCGCTTTGCTCAGGGCGTGGATATAGGCCTCTTCGATATCATCGCGGTGTTGCACGTTGTCGCGATAAATCAAACGCACCAGGCCTTCGCCTTCGGTGGACCACGCCGATGGCCGTTGCTGGCGCCGCCGCCAACCACGCCGCGTGCGCACCTGGCGGCCACTTTGCGCGAGGGCAAAATGGTGCAGGTCGGCCACTGCCGGGCCCGTCACTTGCACCGCATAATCCTGCTTGGCCTCGGGGCCGAAATCGCCCAAATGGTCGGCCGAGAAATTGATCCCGCCGATAAACGCCACGGCTGCATCCACCACCACGATCTTGCGGTGCAGGCGCCGGAACCAGTTGGTGCGAAAGCCCAGGGTCTTGGACGCCGGGTCGAACATCTGCACCGTCACCCCCGCGTCGGCCAATTCGCCGAGAAACGATGGGCGCAGCTCGCCGCAGCCAAAGCCATCCAGGCTGGCCACCACCTTTACACCGCGCTGCGCCGCCTCGATCAGGATGCGCTGCAGCTCATGGCCCACCTTGTCCTCGAACAGGATAAAGGTCTCCAGCAGAATCTCCCGCTGCGCCCCGCGCAAGGCCTCGAACACCTGCGGGAAGTACGCCTCGCCGTTTTCCAGCAACATCACCTGATTGCCGCTTTGCCAGCCGTAATCCAGGTCACGGGCCTTGGCTTCGTCCGGTGGTTGGTCGGTGGCGATGTGCTCCACGGCGATGTTCATAGCTCGATCTCCACCGACAGCGGCACATGGTCCGATAAATGCGACCAGGGCCGCGTGGTCAGTACACGGGGGTTGTGCACCTTAAGGTTGCGCACGTAGATGCGGTCTAACGGCAACAGCGGCAGGCGTGCTGGAAAGGTGCGCGCCGGTTTGCCATGGGCCTGCACGAACACTTCCTGCAGGCCGCTTTGACTCAGGTCGGCCTTTTGGCGCCAGTCGTTGAAGTCGCCGGCCACCACCAGCGGCGCATCGGTTGGGATCTCGCTGATGCGCTGCTCCAGCAAACGCAATTGCTGCTGGCGATGCACCTCGCGCAGGCCCAGGTGAATACAGATGGCGTGCACCTCTTGCCCAGTGCCCGGCAGGCGCAATACGCAATGCAGCAGGCCACGGTTTTCATGGCCGCTCTGGGAGATGTCGAGGTTGTCGTAGCGCACGATCTGGAATTTCGACAGCAACGCGTTGCCATGGTCGCCATGGGGGTAGACCGCGTTGCGCCCGTAGGCGAACTGCGGCCAGATGCTGTCGGCCAAAAACTCGTACTGCGGCATGTTCGGCCACTCGCTGTAGCGCTGTGGGTGGCGTTCGTGGGTGCCATGGATTTCCTGCAGGAACACCATGTCGGCGCCCACACTGCGTACCGCTTCGCGCAGCTCGGGCAGGATGAAGCGTCGGTTCAGGGCGGTGAAGCCCTTGTGGATATTGACCGTCAGCACCGTGAAGCGAGTGATGGCGACGCTGGGGGTGATGGGCACCCAGTCGGGAATCGCAGCCATGGTTGCTCCTGAAAAAGAGTGGGGGCCTGGCCCCCGTTTATGGCTGACTCTGATTTTTGCTGGAAAGTTTCCAGCGTCCTACAGACGGTGCCTAAGGTTGAGAAGTCCGGTTTAGAGCAATAAAAGGCAATAAAGTGTTACAGATGCTATTGAAATGCCATTACTGACATGGTCAAATTCCGCGCGATCTCTATTCAATCATACGATTTTGCAGGGCCTGTTCATGGATGATGCGGCTGACACCGTTCGGTGTTGGCAGTGGGTCGGCGGCTCTTTTTTATAAAGGCCGGAACCCATTACGTGAATACCTCCCTTACCCGAAAAATCAGCCTGCTGGCCGGCGCCATCGCGCTCAGTGGCTGCGCGACCCTCAACGAAGCAGGCAAAAACTACGGCACCGCCATTGGCTGTGCGGGCGGCGCCATTCTGGGCGCCGGCTTGACCTATGCCATTACCGGTGATGCCAAAAAGGCCGTCGTGGGTGGTGGTGTGGGCGCCGCCGCCGGCTGCGTGGCGGGCAACCTGTGGCAGAACCGCTTGCAGGAGCTGGAGCGCATCGCCAAGGAAGAGAACCTGAATATCCAGGTGCAAACCTTGCAGAGCCAGGAGGTAGCTGCCGGCAACGCGCGGGCGCCAGCGCCGACCGAGGCGGGCATCGTCGCCCAGGTTCAGGACGAAGGCATGTTTGCCACAGGCAGCGCGCAATTGAGCGTCAATGGCCAGCGCCAAGTGCGCAAGCTGGCCGCCGCTTTTGCGCCCAAGCAGGGGCAGAGTTCCCAGGCCGCGATCCTGGTGGTGGGCCACACCGATGCCACTGGCAGCGCTGCCACCAACCAACGCCTGTCCGAGCAGCGTGCCCGCGCCGTGGCGTCGATCCTGGCCGAGCAAGGCATTGCCCCGCAGCGCATGTTCTTCCAGGGCGCCGGTGCTTCGCGGCCGATTGCCGACAACAGCGACAGCGCGCAGCGCGGCAAGAACCGTCGTGTGGAAATCGTTGAAGTGACCGACCGCAACATGCTGGTCAAGCGCGTCAACGCCGAGCAGAACAACACCAAGTACCTGGCCCACGGCACCTCGACCGAGCCTGCGCGCACCGTTGCCAGCGCGCCCAAGGCCAAGCCCTCGGTGGCGGCCAAACCCGCCGCCGAGAGCAAACCTGCCGATGCCGGCACCGCCCTGGTGGATTTCGGCGGCGAACCGGCCAGCGATACCCGCTGGACCATGGGCCAGGCCATCGCCCCGAAAAAGGCCGGTTTCGCCCTGGTCTCCAGCGCCCATGCCGGTGACCTGCCATCCAGCAGTTGCGAAGCCGACCGCCCGCGCGAAAGCGGCAAAGTGTTCAACCTCGCCAGCGGCAAGGCACTGGACACCCAGACCACCACTGAATACCTGCCGGGCTACAACAACCGCGTGTGGGCCAATGTGGTCAATGGTCACCTGGTGACCCTGTCGCCGGTGTCGATCCTGCGCGACGGTGCCAGTGTCGACCGCCAGCCGTTCATCGAAGTGGTCAAGGGCTACAACGAGGGCAATCGCAAGTCGATCAAAAGCAAAGCCGTGGCCAACACCTACGAGGGTGAGGACCTGGTGCTGTATCGGGTATTCACCCAAGACCCCAAGGCGCCGGTGTCGTGTATCGACGTGGTGTTCAGCAAGAAAAATTCCGAAGCCACTGACGGTGCGTTGTTCTACCCCCGCAGCCGTGAAGCCTTCACCACCCGTTTCGTGCCGATTCGCGCGTAAGTCTCAAGGAAAAACACCATGGAAGAGTTCAGCTTCAATGCGCTGACGGCCCTGCTCTGGGCCAACAAGTTGATCACAGGCCTTGTGATTTCCACGCTGCTGGCCGCCATCCTGATCCAGGCGTACTGGGACAAAGTGGGCTACTTCGTGATGCGTGTGTGGCACGGCGTGCCGCTGATCGGCAAGGTCGCGCGCCTGTCCAGGCAGAGCCTGATGCTCGACTCCCATGGCTGGCCGAAATCGGAGAGCGAGCTGTGCGACGCGTACTACTCGCGCTATGAAAAGATCGGCGCCAAAGACGTGGATTTCTTCAACAAAAGCGAATCCTACCTGCGCACCATCGGCGAGCGCGGCCGCCGTGAACGGCCGTTCTGGGTGTTTGCGCTGATTTTCATGCTGATCATGTTCGAAGCCGTGGGTTTTGCTTACGTGCTGGTGCCGTTCATCAACCAGAACCTGTCGGCCAATGATCAAAGCTGGATGGGTTGGTTGTTTGCCTTCCTGCTGGCGGTGGCCTCGGCGATCCTGGCGGAAGTCACTGGCCGCGCCGTGCACAAGAACGCGCTGATCAGCAAGGCACGCCACTGGTGGGAAAACGACACCGAAGCCAATCGCCCACCACAGCTCAAGGAGCTGCCAGGCATTGGTATCAAAGACACCGACAGCGATAAGGACGGCAAGGATTACAGCCGCATCCTGGCGCGTATCAACACCAACCACACCGTGACTCCAAGCCGTGGCTGGATGATCACCACCGGGATCTGGATCGCGATCATCGCGGTGGCGGCGTTTGGTATCCGTACCATGCAGCTCAAGAGCATCGAGACCGAGATGGTCGGCAGCCCCCACGCCTTTGCCCAGCAGAACTACGAGTCGGCCAGCCCGTTTGAGCTGCCGGCCGATTCGGCGGCGATCAACGACCAGGCCGACAAGCAAACCCTCACCGACAAGATGGATGCGATTCGCAAGGCCTCTCTGATCACGTTCATCGTGCTGTCGGTGATCTACATCGCGATCCAGATCACCAGCATCTGGCTGGCGTCGATCTTCGGCTTTGCCGGCGTGGAATCCAAGACCGCTTGGGAGCACACCCATAAATTCTCCAGCGGCGAAGCCCTGGAAAACTGGATGCAGAGCCAGCGTGTGGAAATTGCCTCCCATGCCGACCACAAGCTGAGCAAGCTGCAACTCAAGCTGGCCGGTCGCTCGACCACCAACGCCCAGCAACAGGCGGCGTTGACCAGCGCCCACAACCGTAACTTCGAAACCTACCTGGCGCGCAAGCAAGCCATGCCGGGTACGCCACAAGCCGCTGCCAAACCGGTGGCTGTGCCCGTTGCGCCGGTCGCTCCGGCAGCACCGGTGGTGGCTGAAGTGGTCGAGCCGATTATTGCGCCAGCGCCAGCGCCAGCCCCTGTCGCGTCGCCGTCGAACCTCGACGCCCTGCGCAGCAAAGACCTGACCGCCTACAGCGAAGAGCAACTGGCGACCATCAGCCGCGCCAAGGGCCATGCCCTGGAAGACGTGCTGGCGCTGCGGGCCGAACAGCAACTGCTCAAAGACTTTGACGCCACGGGTGCCTGAATGAAGATCTCGCGGTTTTTCCCGGCGCTGCTGCTGGCGCCGTTGCTGGCGGTGGCCGGTGAGCGCAACGACATCCCGGATTGCTATGCCTATGCCAAGGTCGGCGACTATCGCCCGGCCGACAGCGGGCGAGAGCTCACGGTGATCATCGACCAGACGATCCCCATGCCCGAAGTGATCCAGAAAGCTACCTGGGCGCAGGTGCAGCGCTTTGTGCAGCCGGGCGACAAGGTGCGGCTGTACAGCTTCTCGGCGTTCGTGCCGGGGCAGTTCATGCAGCTGCGCTTTGCCGGGCAGCTCAACCAGGGTATTGATGACAAAGTGCGCAACAACGTCGGCATGCAGTCGCTGCGCACCTTCGACACCTGCTTGACCGAACAGCGCAGCTTCTTCAACAAAACCCTGGGCAAGGTGTTCGTGACCACGCTGCGCGAAGCCTCGGAGGATATCGCCCGCAGCGAGATCTTCCATTCGCTGCGCGAGATCGGCAACGACCTGGGCCAGCAACCGGCCCAGGAGCGCGTGGTGCTGTTGGTGTCCGACATGCTGGAAAACAGCGACTTCGGCAGCTTCTACGCCAACAACCGCATTCGTGACCTGCAACCGGAGGCCGAGCTCAAGCGGGTAGGGGACAAGCATTTATTCGCCGACTTGCAAGGCGCGCGGGTATACGTGGCCGGTGCGGCACTGGTGACCAAGGACATCAAGCAGGCCTATCGCTCGGGCAAAACCATTCAAGCCCTGGAAGACTTCTGGAAAGGCTGGTTCGCCGGCTCTAACGCGCAGTTGGTAGCGTTTGGGGCGCCAAGCCTGAATGTCGACCTGAAATAACACCTTTGTAGGAGCGAGCTTGCTCGCGAAGAACGCACAGGCGCTGCGGTCATCCAGAATGCCCGCGTAATCGTTGACGATTTTCGCGAGCAAGCTCGCTCCTACAGGGAACGATCACGACTCAATTCCGTCAGTTCCTTACAGACCCTTCTGTAAGGAGCTCGGTGTTTTGCTCAATCTCAAGACTGCATTACTGCTCGGCGCACTGATGTTGTGTGGCAGCGGCGCGCTACAAGCCGCGGCCACCGCGCCGGAGCCCGAAGCACCCGCTCAGCCGGAGCTGCTGGTAGAAGGCGGATTGCTCGGTGCTATCAGCTCCAGCATCGACAGCGTGCAAGACAAACTCGACCTCAACCAGAACCTGATCGACGCCTGGCGCTTGCGTGCCGATCGCGCGGCGGATGAAGTTGGGCGGCTGGTGGACCAGACGTCCGAGCGTTCGCCCTGGACCGTGGCGGGTAACTTTCTGCTGTTGTCGGGGGTGTGGATCGGCGCCTTTATCGTGTTGACGTTGGTCGGGCGCTTTATCGTGCAGCGCTTGAACCGACGTGGTTTTGTCGAGCAACGCGAGCGCCTGCAAGGGGTGCTCGGCTATGTGGTGCCCTACACGATCCCCGCGCTGATCTGCCTGCCCTTGACGCTGTATGTCAGCCACTTTCTGCCCACGTCGATAGGCCGTGCGCTGGCGCTGTGTTTCGCCTACGCCACCAGCAGCGGCATCTTCTCCACCTCGATGCTGTTGTGCGTGATTGTCATGTTCAACGTTGGGCACAAGCGCCCGGCGGTGCGGATAATTCGTGGTTATTGTCCCAAGCCGCTGTTCCTGATCGGCTTCCTCGCCGCCCTCAGTGACGCGTTGACCAGCCCGCAGATTGCGCGCCAATTGGGCGGTAATATCACCAGCAGCATCGCAGTGTTCACCGGCCTGTTTGCGGCGGTGATCTTTGGCGTGCTGGTGGTGCGCCTGCGCCGGCCGGTGGCTCATTTGATTCGCAATCGGCCGCTGGCCCAGCGTCTTAAACACCCCGCGCTGCAACAGTCGCTCAGGGTGTTTTCCGGGTTGTGGTACTGGCCGATCCTGCTGATGGTGTTGGTGTCGGCGATCAACCTGATTGGCGCCGGCGACGATAACCAGAAGGCGTTGCGCTGCGCATTGTTCACCACCATTTTGCTGATCGGCACGGTGTTCCTCAGTACTGTGTTGCAGCACCTGTTCAAGTCCCGCAGCCAAGTGGCGATCCAGCGCAGCAGTGCTTACAAAGAGCGGTTCCTGAGCCTGCTGCATGCGATTTTGCGTATTGCGATGGCCATCGCGTTTATCGAGATTCTCGGGCGTATATGGGGCGTTTCGCTGTTTGAATTCGCTGAGCGCAACTCCATTGGCCGGGCGATCAGCGACTCACTCAGCAGCATCGGCTTGATCCTGCTGATGACCTGGCTGTTCTGGGTAGTGCTCGACACGGCGATCCAGGAAGCGCTCAAACCGCCGGTAAACAAACGCTCCAATCGCCAGCCGAGCACGCGGGTTAAAACTATCCTGCCGCTGGTGCGCAATGCCGTGAAGATCATCCTGGTGGTGATCTGCGCGATCACCACCATGGCCAACCTGGGTATCAATGTTGCGCCGCTGCTGGCAGGTGCGGGTGTGGTCGGCCTGGCCATTGGTTTTGGCTCGCAACAACTGGTGCAGGATGTGATTACCGGCCTGTTCATCATTATTGAAGACACCTTGTCCATCGGCGACTGGGTAGTGCTCGACTCCGGTCATGCCGGTACCGTCGAGGGCCTGACCATCCGCACCCTGCGCCTGCGTGACGGCAAGGGTTTTGTGCATTCGGTGCCGTTCGGGCAGATCAAGGCGGTGACCAATCAATCGCGGCAATTTGCCTATGCGTTCTTCTCTGTGCAGTTCACCTACGACACCGATGTGGATAAAGCCGTGGAGTTGATCCGTGAGGCAGGGCAGTCGATTCGCGACGATGTGTTCCTCAAGTACAACCTGCAGGGGCCGCTGGAGGTGTTCGGCGTCGACAAGATGGACCTCAATGGCGTGGTGCTCACCGCGCAGTTCCGCACGGTGTCGGGCGGGCAATATGCGGTGAGCCGGGCGTTCAACCAGCGCTTGAAAAAGCTTGTGGATAACTGCGCCGAGGTGCAATTTGCGCAGACTTATCCACAGCAGGTGGTGATGCCTCCCCGGGCAGCTTTGGAGCATGACGCTGGTGAGGGTGGCGCGAAGATAGTTAATCCGTGACGGTTGCGCTACAAACCCGCAAAATGCAACGATTCTGACAAATACCTAAATAGCCATCGTTCCACACTGACCGGGCCTGCTCAATCTATGCGAATGCGCCTTATGTTACTGGGCGGCGGGAATGCCCTCGGGCAAGCGCTGATTCGCCTCGGTGCAGAGGAAGACATCGGTTTCCTCGCACCCAAACCGCCCCAAGACGGCTGGGATGCCGCGAGCCTTACCCAATTGCTCGACGACACCCGTCCCGATGCGTTGATCAACCTCGCCTACTATTTCGACTGGTTCCAGGCCGAAGCCGTCAGCGAAACCCGCCTGGCGTCCCAGGAGTTCGCGATCGAGCGCCTGGCCGAACTGTGCCAGCACCACACCATTACCTTGCTGCAACCGTCCAGCTACCGCGTGTTCGATGGCTCCCGCGCCACCGCCTACAGCGAGAAGGACGAGCCGGTGCCCTTGGGCCTGCGTGGCCAGGCGTTGTGGCGTATCGAACAGAGCGTGCGCGCTACCTGCCCGCAACATGTGCTGCTGCGCTTTGGCTGGTTGCTCGATGACAGTGTGGACGGCACCCTGGGGCGCTTCCTGGCCCGTGCCGAAAAGCCGGATGAATTGCTGATGGCCGATGACCGTCGCGGTAACCCGACGCCGGTGGATGATGCGGCGCGGGTAATCATCTCGGTGCTCAAGCAACTCGATTGTGCGGCGCCGCTGTGGGGCACCTACCATTACGCCGGCCAAGAGGCGACCACGCCGCTGGCGCTGGGCCAGGCGATCCTCACCGAAGCGCGCAACTACCACCCGCTGGCCATCGAATCGCCCACCGCCCAGGCCCACGCGGCACGGCCGGATGCGAGCGATGAGCCGCAACATGCGGTGCTGGCCTGCAAGAAGATTCTGCACACCTTTGGCATCAAGCCACGGGCGTGGCGGGCGGGGTTGCCGGCGTTGCTGGACCGTTACTACCGCCATACCTGAAGAAACATAGATCCAAAATGTGGGAGCGGGCTTGCTCGCGAAGACGGAGTGTCAGTCAACAGATTCATTGACTGATCCACCGCTTTCGCGAGCAAGCCCGCTCCCACATTTGCTATGCGGTGTTTGTTGGATCTCAGTTAGAACTTGTAGCCAATACCCACCATGTAAACCATTGGGTCCACGTCCACATTGACCTTGGCGCGAGTGCCTGGGGCTACGGCGTTGTTTTCCACGGTGGCCTTGGTGCTGATGTCGATATAACGCGCCTGGGCGTTGATCATCCACTTGTCGTTGATCATGTAGTCCGCACCGATCTGCGCGGCCCAGCCCCAGGAGTTTTCAGCCTTGAAATTGCTGAAACCGGCGCCCTGGGCGCGGCTGCCGACGTGTTCGTCGTAGATCCAGGTGTAGTTGATACCGGCGCCTACATACGGCTGGAAGGCGGATTTGTTGTCCAGCGGGTAGTACACGACGCTCAGGGTCGGCGGCAGGTGTTTGAGGGTACCGAGCTTGCCGTTGGCGGCGCCGAGGGCGGTGCCCTTGATCTTCACGTCGTGCTCGAACGGTGTGGCGGCGAGCAGTTCGATACCGACGTGATTGGTCAGCATGTAGGCAAAGTTCAGGCCCAGTTGGGTGTCGCTGCTCATGGTCGCCTTGCCGCCCAGGTTGGTACCTGCCAGCGGGCCCTGGTCGACCTTGACGTGGCCGCTGTCAGCCTTCGGGTTCACGGTGATTGCACCGGCGCGAACCAGAATATCGCCCGCTTCGTGAGCATGGGCAATGGGGGCGACGAGGGCGAGCGCGACAAGGGACGCGCCGAGCAGAGACTTGTTCATGGGAGCTCCAAAGGACGTTTAAAAGTTGTAGGTCCAATGGTAAAGATCGTTCCGTTCGGTCTTTTGATTCAGCTCAATGAAAGGGTGATCAGCCCTATTCCGGCAGTTCGTACATGTAAATCTTCTCGGCTTCCATCTGGTAACCGGCGTCGGCAAGCTCGCTGGTGGACGGCTTGACCTGCATCGCACCTTCGATCCAATACGGCTGGTACAGCTCGTCAAGCTTCACGCCGACTTCGCTTTTAACGTGCACGATCTGGTTCGACGGCGGTGGCGGCACATGGATGCAGGCGCCGAAATACGGCACCAGCAAAAACTCGGTGGTGCGGCCTTCTTCGCTGACTTCCAGCGGCACGATATAGCCCGGCAGGCGGATGTGCTTGCCGTCCAGGCTCTGTACCACCGGCGCATTGGGCAGGTCTTGCTTGGCCGCAGGCGCTGCTTCGACGGACAAGGCATCGGCCATGTTCGACAGGTCGTGCAGCGGTTTCATGTTGGGGATTTCCGGCGGTGCATCCGGCGGGATCATCTCCTGCCACGACAGGTCCTTGGGCTGCCCATCGGCCCAGGCGGGCACGACCACCAGCAGCAACAGCGCAAACAGCACACGACGCATCGAAGCCTTCCTCATAAACGTATGGACAGGCCGTCGGCCAGGGATTGTCGATAAGCGCGCCACGCGGGCACGCTGCCCATCAACAGCGCGGCAGCCAGGATACCGGCGAGCAGTGTCCATTCATATTCGCTGGGCCACGTCATTGGCAAGTCCAGGCCGTAGTTGGCCTGCAAGTAGCCGCGCGAGGCGGCGATGCACACATACAGCAAGCCAACCCCCGCGATCACACCCGACAACGCCAGGGCGAAGGCTTCGAAGATCAGCAGCGTCGCGATATGCCAGGGGCGTGCGCCCACCGAACGCAAGATCGCCATCTCGCGGCGGCGTTCGTTGAGGCTGGTGAGGATCGCCGTGAGCATCCCAATCAAACCAGTCAACACCACGAACAACGAGATCACGAACAGCGCTTTTTCGGCGGTGCCCATCATGCTCCACAGCTCTTGCAGCGCCACGCCAGGCAGAATCGCCAGCATCGGCTCGCCACGGAATTCGTTGATTTCCCGTTGCAGGGCAAAGGTGGAAATCTTGTTGTTAAGGCCGAGCATAAAGGCGGTGATGGCCTGCGGCGTGAGGTCCATGTTGCGCGCCTGGTCGGCGCTGATGCGGCCTTTGCCCTGGGCCGGCACGCCGTTGTGCCAGTCGATATGGATCGCCTCCATGCCGCCCAGGCTGATGTGCAGCGTGCGGTCCACCGGTGTGCCGGTACGCTTGAGGATGCCGACCACGGTGAAGGGCTTGTCGTCATGCTTGACCAGGCTGACCACCGCCACGCCGTGGGCCAGCACCAGTTTGTCACCCAGTTTGTAGTGCAACGCCTCGGCCACTTCGGCGCCGAGTACCACTTCGAACGGGTCGGTGGCGAAGGCGCGGCCGCTGGCCAGTTCCAGGTTTTGCCTGCGGCCGTATTGATAGTGTTCGAAGTACGATTCATTGGTGCCCATCACGCGGTAGCCGCGATGGGAGTCGCCGAGGGAAATTGGGATCGCCCACTTCACCTGGGGGCTGGCAGCGAAATGCTCGAAGCTGTCCCAGCGGATGTTGTTGGTGGCGTTACCGATGCGGAATACCGAGTACAGCAGCAGGTTCACCGAGCCTGAGCGGGCGCCGACGATCAGGTCGGTGCCGCTGATGGTGCTGGCGAAACTGTTGCGCGCCTCGACGCGCACGCGCTCCACCGCCAGCAACAGGCATACCGACAAGGCGATGGCGAAGGCGGTGAGGATCGCGGTAAAGCGGCGGTTAGCCAGGCTGGCCATGGCTAGACGGAACAGATACATCTCAAACCTCTGCGGGCGTGGCGGCGCGATTGAGCTCGGCCAACGACAGGTTGCGGTCGAACAGCGCGGCCAGGCTCTGGTCGTGGCTGACAAATAACAGGCTGGCGCCAGCGTCGCGGCATTCGGCGAACAACAATTGCAGGAAGGCTTCGCGGGCGTCGTAGTCCAGGGCCGAGGTGGGCTCGTCGGCGATTACCAGTTCCGGCTGGCCGATCAGCGCGCGGGCTGCGGCGACCCGTTGCTGTTGGCCGATGGACAGTGAGTCGGCACGGCGCTCCAGCAGGTTCTTGTCTTTTAAGCCCAGGTGGGCCAACAAGGTTGCAGCGGCTTGATCGATACTGCCATGCCGCTGTTTGGCCCGCTGTGCCCGCAGCTTGGAAAAGTGACACGGCAACTCGACGTTCTCGCGCACCGACAGGAACGGCAGCAGGTTGAACTGCTGGAAGATATAGCCGGTGTGGTCGACACGAAAGCGGTCGCGGGCGCCGGCCGAGAGTTCGGTCAGTTCCTGGCCAAGCAGGCGGATGCTGCCCTGGCTGGGTTTCTGCACGCCCCCGAGCAGCCCCAGCAGCGTGGTTTTGCCACTGCCACTCGGGCCCTTGAGGAACAGGGTTTCCCCCGCGTCCAGGCGGAACGCGGGGATGTCCAGCAACTGCGGGTGACCGGGCCAGTTGAAGCCCAGGTCAGACAGTTCGATCAGTGCTTGGGTCATGGGAACTCAGAACTTCAGGGTGGCTGCTGTGGCCGTCGCGTCAACGCCTTGTTGGCCGCTAGGGCCGATCAGTTGTACCTGAATTTTCTGGGTGGCGGGGAAGGTCTTGAACACTTGCGTCAGGTCGAGGTTGCTAAGGGCGGTCGGCGTGGCGCAGGTGAACTGGTAGTGGGCGTGGATTTCGCTGTGGTCGTGATGATGTTCGCCGGCTTTGGCGTCGTGATCGTGGTCATCATCGTCGTCATGATCGGCTTCTGGCTTGTCGCCGAACAGCGGGCTGTTGAGTTCCTGGGTGCTGACCACGCAACCGGCGCCTTTAGGCAAGCTGAACAAGGCCAGCGGGTTTTCCAGCTGCTTGCGTACGGCGGCGACCTTGGCTTTGTCGGCGGCGGTGGTGGCCAGGTGTTCGAAGCCCACCAGGTTCATTGCCGGGCTGTCCAGCTCCAGCTCCAGTGCCTGGCCGTCCAACACGGCGTTGAGGCGGCCCACGCCATGTTCATGGGCACCAAGGCTTGCGTGTTCATGGTCGTGATCTTCGTGGGCATGGGCAACCGCCAGTGGCAGCAGGGCAAACGGCAAGGCAAGCAGCAGACGGCGCATGGGAAAGCTCCAGGATATGAAAGTTTTGTTATGTGATCTTATAACAATAGTGCCGAGAGTTTGACCGCCCGCTTGGCGTTGCGCAAGCCGCATGGGAGCATGCCCGTCAGAAAAACTGCAGGAGGAAGGGCGATGTTGCGAATTCGTGGAACCGTCGGTGACCTGCCGGTGGACTTGACCCTGGAGCTGGATGACGGCGATTGGGCGCGTCTGGGTGCGCAATTGCAGGCAGCGCCAGTGCCAAACGTCGCACCGGCCGCGGCGCCAGCTAAACAGGATGAGGATCAGTGGCAGAACGCTCAGGACCTATTGCGCAAGGCCGGGCAACTCAGCGGCCTGGAACTGCTCGATCAATTGGAAGGGCTGGCTGGCGATGCGGCGGCGGGCAAGCGCCTGTTGGTGCGCCTGCGCCATAGCGCCAAGGTGAAGGTGGCCAGCGGCGGGGATACGCCGCTGTACAGCTGGGTCGGCGATTAGTACAGCGCAGCAAACAACTTGCGGCGGTACACCGTGACCAGCGGGTGGTCATTGCCCAGCAGTTCGAACACCTGCAGCAAGGTCTTGTGGGGCAGGCCTTCGCTGTAGCTGCGGTTGCGGATAAACAACTTCAGCAAGCCTTCAAGCGCCGCATCGTACTGCTGGCGGGCCAGTTGCTGGATGCTCAGTTGGTAGGCTGCCTCGTCGTCCTGCGGGTTTTGCGCCAAGCGGCTTTTCAGGTCGGCGGTATCCGGCAGGTCGGCGGCCTGGCGCAGGAAGGTGATCTGCGCCTTGGCACCGGCGAGGGCGGCTTTGTGATCGTCACTCTTGACGGCGTCCAAAACGGTTTGCGCTTCGCCCAATTCACCGCGTTCAGCCAGGCAGCGTGCATACAGGATCAGCGCCGCAGCGTTGGTATTGTCCTCGCCGAGCAAAGCGACCAGCACCGCCTCGGCATCGCTGATGCGCCCTTCGGCAAACAACGCCTGAGCCTGCTCCAACGGGTCCGCCGCAGCCGGCGGTGGCATCTGCACATGGGGCTCAAGCATGGCCCGCACCGCCGACTCCGGCTGCGCCCCGGCAAACCCGTCCACTGGCTGGCCGTCCTTGAACAGCACCACCGTCGGCAGGCTGCGAATGCCAAAGCGCGCAACGATATCCTGCTCGGCCTCGCAATCGACCTTGGCCAGCAGCAACTCGCCCTGGTAGCTCTCGGCAACCTGCGCCAGCAACGGCATCAACGCCTTGCACGGCGCACACCACTCGGCCCAGAAATCCACCAGTACCGGCTTGTGGAACGAGTTCTCGATCACTGCCTGGTCGAAGGTGGCAGTGGTGACATCGAAGATATACGGCGTGGGCTCACTCATGGCGCGTCTCGAATAAAGCGGGAATGGGGGGAACTATAAGGGCTGGGGCAGTTGGCTGAAAGCGTGGCGGGTTCGAGATCGTCATCGCGGGCAAGCCCGCTCCCACAGTGATCGCGTTCTCCCTGTGGGAGCGGGCTTGCCCGCGATGGCCTTAAGAGCGCCGCGAATGGTACAGGCTCACCTTACGAAACTCCCAAGGCTCGGCCAGGTCTGGCAAAGTCAGTGCGTCGAGGATCTCCAGTCGCTGGTAAGCCGCATGCTGAAAGTCCCGCACCCGCGAATCCGCCACTAGCGCCTCTCGGCCACGGGTGAGGAATTGATCCAGCAACGGCAGGTTGGCGCGGTCGTAGAGTACGTCGGCCACCAGGATCAGGTCGAAGCGGTCGGCCTCGGCGAAAAAATCTGCCGAATAACCCAGTTCCACACCGTTGAGTTGCGCATTCGCCCGGCACGAGGCCAGTGCCAGGGGGTCAAGATCGCAGGCTACCACCTCCAGCGCACCCGCCTTGACGGCGGCAATCCCGGCCACGCCGGAGCCGGCGCCGAAGTCCAGCACGCGCTTGCCCGCGACCCAGTCGGGGTTGGCCGCCAGGTAGCGTGCCAGCGCCAAGCCGCTGGCCCAGCAAAAACTCCAGTAGGGCGGTTCATGCAGGATGCGTCGGGTTTCTTCGGGGCTGAAGGCGCGGTCCATGTTGTCCGCATCCAGCAGCCACAACGACAGCTCGGTGCCCGGCAGCGGGCAGGGCACCAAGTGGGCGTCGCCGATCAGTTCGCTCAGGGCCGCTTGCAGGGCCAAAGGTGGCGTCATGGTGCCTTGACGAGTTGCAGGGGGCCGGTGGCTTGGGTGATCGCCTGGGTGATGCGCACGGCGGGCAGGTGCAGGATCAACTGGCCGGACTGGCTGGCGCGGCCGCGCAATTCAACCCGTGCACCGGCCGGGAACGCCTCGGGGTTGAAGCGCAGGCGGAAGGCCAGGGGCTTTCCGTTGCCGGTCAATACACTGCTGGCGAGCAATTGTTGTGGGCGTGAGCGGTCGTCGATCACCAAGAGGGCCATCTCGACTTCGGCGCCGGCGGGCACATTGGTCAGGCTGCCGCTGATTTCACGCTGATAAGCGGGCAGTGGGCCGAGGTCTTCAATGCCAGGCACTTTTTTCTCCTGGGCGGGCGTCGGTTGCGGGGCGGCAGGCTTGGGGGCTTCGCTGCTGCAGGCGACCAGAACACTGAACAGGGCGAGCAAAACAAGTGGTCGTAACTGCATGTACGGCTCCAGGGAGGGCAAAATCCGTGACTTGAACACAAAGAAACATATAAGCCTGCCTGTATACCGTAAAGGCTATGGCTTGTCTTGCCACGGGGATGCGCTACCATGGCCCTCCCTTTTTTTGTTGCCTGCCACCATGCACTGTCCCTTCTGCGGTGCCAACGACACCAAGGTCATTGACTCGCGTCTGGTCGCCGAGGGCGATCAAGTGCGTCGCCGGCGTGAATGCCTGGCCTGCGGTGAACGTTTCACCACCTTCGAAACCGCCGAACTGGTGTTGCCACGGCTGATCAAGTCCGACGGCAGCCGCCAACCTTTCGACGAAGAAAAACTGCGCGCCGGTATGCAGCGTGCCCTGGAAAAACGCCCGGTGAGCGTCGAGCGCCTGGAAGCGGCGCTGGTGCATATCAAGCACAAGCTGCGGGCGACCGGCGAGCGCGAGGTCAAGAGCCTGGTGGTTGGCGAGCTGGTGATGGGCGAGCTGCAAAAGCTCGACGAAGTTGCCTATATCCGTTTCGCCTCGGTGTATCGACGCTTCCAGGACCTCAATGAGTTCCGCGAAGAGATCGACCGCCTGGCCCGAGAGCCTGCCAAAGAATGAACCCACCGTCTGCCGAACAAGCTGTGCTCGATGCCCACTACATGGCCCGCGCCCTCGAACTGGCCCGCAAGGGCCTGTACACCACCCATCCCAACCCACGGGTGGGTTGCGTGATTGTTCGAGATGGGCAGATTGTCGGCGAAGGCTGGCATGAGCGCACCGGCGAGCCCCATGCCGAGCCCAATGCGTTGCGCGCGGCCGGCGACAAGGCCCGTGGCGCCACGGTGTACGTGACCCTCGAACCCTGCAGCCACCACGGTCGCACGCCGCCCTGCGCCGATGCGCTGGTAAGTGCCGGTGTGGCCCGCGTGGTGGCCGGCATGCAGGACCCGAACCCGGAAGTGGCGGGGCGCGGCATGCAGCGCTTGGCCCAGGCCGGCATCGAGACCCGCAGTGGCGTGCTGGAAAGCGAAGCGCGTGCACTCAACCCCGGCTTCCTCAAGCGTATGGAGCATGGTTTGCCCTTTGTGCGAGTCAAGCTGGCGATGAGCCTGGACGGCCGCACTGCCATGGCCAGCGGCGAAAGCCAATGGATCACCGGCCCGGCCGCCCGTGCCGCCGTACAGCGCCTGCGCGCCGAGGCCAGCGTGGTGCTGACCGGCGCCGACACGGTGCTGGCCGATGGTGCGCGCCTCACGGTGCGTGCCGCCGAACTTGGCCTGGATGACGCAACCACCGCGCTCGCGATGTCGCGCCCACCCTTGCGCGTGCTGATCGACGGCCGCCTGCGGGTGCCGCTCAATGCGCCGTTCTTCAAGGCGGGGCCGGCATTGGTCATCACTTGCGTGACCCCGGAAAACCAATTCCCCCGTGGCCCTGAATGCCTGGTGGTGCCGGGCGTCGAAGGCCAGGTCGACCTGCGTTCGGCCTTGGTGGCGCTGGCCGCCCGTGGCGTCAACGAGGTGCTGGTGGAAGCCGGCCCAAGTCTTGCTGGTGCCTTTGCCCAGCAAGGCCTGGTGGACGAGTACGTGATTTTCATCGCTGGCAAGTTCCTCGGCTCTGCCGCGCGGCCTTTGCTGGACTGGCCGCTTGAGAAACTGGCCGATGCCCCCCAACTCAAGATCACGCAAATGCGCGCTGTGGGCGACGACTGGCAAGTCACCGCCATTCCTGTTCCATCAGCGAGCGTATAATTTCCCGCCTGCGCCCAGCGCGGCACCGTATTCCAGGAGAAGGCCATGTTCACCGGCATCATCGAATCCATCGGCAGCATTCGTGCAATGACCCCAAAAGGCGGCGACGTTCGCCTGTCGGTTGAAACCGGCAAGCTCGACCTTGGCGACGTCAAGCTGGGCGACAGCATTGCCATCAACGGCGTGTGCCTCACCGTCATCGAGCTGCCGGGCAATGGCTTTGCCGCCGACGTCAGCCGGGAAACCCTGGACTGCACGGCGATGAACGACCTCAAGGCCGGCAGCCCGGTGAACCTGGAAAAAGCCCTGACCCCCACCACCCGCCTGGGCGGTCACCTGGTCAGCGGCCACGTCGATGGCGTGGGTGAAGTGGTTTCCCGCAGCGAAAATGCGCGTGCCGTGGAATTCCGTATCCGTGCGCCCAAAGAGCTGGCCAAGTACATCGCCCACAAAGGCTCGATCACCGTCGATGGCACCAGCCTCACCGTGAATGCCGTGAATGGCGCCGAATTTGAACTGACCATCATTCCCCACACCCTCAGCGAAACCATCATGGCGTCTTACCAGCCAGGTCGCCGGGTGAACCTGGAAGTGGACTTGCTTGCCCGTTACCTGGAGCGCCTGCTGTTGGGCGAGAAGGCCGCAGAGCCTACTGCCGGTAACATCACCGAAAGCTTTCTGGCCGCTAACGGCTACCTGAAATCCTGACCAAGGGGGTGCCCCGTGGCGCTCAATAGCATCGAAGAACTGGTTGAAGACATCCGCCAAGGCAAGATGGTCATCCTGATGGATGACGAAGACCGCGAGAACGAAGGCGACATCATCATGGCCGCCGAGGCCTGCAAGCCTGAGCACATCAACTTCATGGCCAAGCACGCCCGCGGGCTGATCTGCATGCCCATGAGCCGCGAGCGCTGCGAACTGCTCAAGCTGCCGTTGATGGCGCCGCGCAATGGCTCGGGTTTTGGTACCAAGTTCACGGTGTCTATCGAAGCCACTACGGGCGTCACCACCGGCATCTCCGCCGCCGACCGTGCGCGTACCGTGCAGGCCGCCGCCGCTAAAGACGCCAAGGCCGAAGACATCGTGAGCCCCGGCCACATTTTTCCGCTGATGGCCCAGCCGGGTGGCACCCTGGCCCGTGCCGGCCACACCGAAGCCGCCTGCGACTTGGCGCGCATGGCCGGTTTCGAGCCGTGCGGGGTGATCTGCGAAGTGATGAACGACGACGGCACCATGGCCCGTCGCGCCGAACTCGAAGCCTTTGCGGCCGAACACAACATCAAGGTCGGCACCATTGCCGACCTGATTCACTACCGGATGATCCACGAACGTACCGTTCAGCGGATTGCCGAGCAGCCACTGGACAGCGAACTGGGCCAATTCAATTTGGTGACCTACCGTGATTCAGTGGAAGGCGACGTGCACATGGCGCTGACCCTGGGCACCATTTGTGCCGAGGAGCCGACCCTGGTACGGGTGCACAACATGGACCCGCTGCGCGACCTTTTGATGGTCAAGCAACCGGGACGCTGGAGCCTGCGGGCCGCCATGGCTGCGGTCTCCGAGGCAGGCAGCGGTGTGGTGCTGTTGCTCGGTCACCCGTTGGATGGTGATGTTTTGCTGGCGCATATCCGCGAAACCGCCGACTCGGCGCCAGTGAAAACGCCGACCACCTACAGCATCGTCGGTGCCGGTTCGCAGATCCTGCGTGACCTCGGCGTGCGCAAAATGCGCCTGATGAGTGCGCCGATGAAATTTAATGCGATATCCGGTTTCGATCTGGAAGTTGTAGAATACGTGCCCTCCGAATAAAGGCCGGCGATTCTTGCCCCTTGTTCGCGGTTAAATCATCACTAAGGGACGCACTTTTCGCGTCCCGGCTCTTTAAGAGATTTGTCGAATGACCCTGAAGACCATCGAAGGTACCTTCATCGCCCCCAAAGGCCGCTACGCCCTGGTAGTTGGCCGCTTCAACAGCTTCGTGGTTGAAAGCCTGGTAAGCGGTGCCGTGGACGCCCTGGTTCGCCACGGTGTGAGCGAAAGCGACATCACCGTTATCCGTGCCCCTGGCGCCTTCGAAATTCCACTGGTTGCGCAAAAAGTTGCCCAACAGGGTGAATACGCGGCGATCATCGCCCTGGGCGCGGTGATTCGTGGCGGTACTCCGCACTTCGAATACGTGGCTGGCGAATGCACCAAGGGCCTGGCCCAGGTGTCCATGGAGTTCGGCGTGCCGGTCGCGTTCGGCGTACTGACTGTGGATTCCATCGAGCAAGCCATCGAGCGTTCCGGCACCAAGGCCGGTAACAAAGGCGCTGAAGCTGCCTTGTCCGCCCTGGAAATGGTCAGCCTGCTGTCGCAGTTGGAGGCCAAGTGATTTCCGACGAGAGCGACAACTTCAACCCGCGTGAGCCACGCCCAGCAGACGCTGGCAAGCCATCCAAGAACGAGAAGCGTCGCGCTGCTCGTCAGTTGGCGACCCAGGCGCTGTACCAGCGTCACCTGGCCGGTGCGTCGTTGAACGAAATCGAAGCGCAGTTTCGCGTCGACAACGATTTCACCTTTGCCGACCTGCCGTACTTCCACGACATCTTGCACGGTGTGCATGCCCACCTGACCGAGATCGACACGGCCCTGGCCCCTTGCCTGGACCTGACCATCGAGGAGCTGGACCCGGTTGAACTGTGCGTAATGCGCCTGTCTACCTGGGAATTGCTCTACCGCGTCGACGTGCCGTACCGCGTGGTGATCAACGAAGGCATCGAACTGGCGAAAGTCTACGGTTCGACCGACGGCCACAAGTTCGTCAACGGCGTGCTCGACAAGCTGGCCCCGCGCCTGCGTGAAGCCGAAGTGAAGGCGTACAAGCGCTAACCTGCGCTTGAATCCTTGATGGGTGAGTTCGAGCTGATCCGCAACTACTTCGCCGCCGCGCCCTGTGCGCAGGGCGGCGAAGGCATTGCCTTGGGGATCGGCGACGACTGCGCCCTGCTGGCGCTCCCCGCTGGGGAGCAACTGGCAATCTCTACCGATACGTTGGTGGCCGGGGTGCATTTTGCCGACCCCTGCGACCCGTTCCTGCTGGGCCAGCGTTCGTTGGCCGTGGCCGTGAGCGACCTGGCCGCCATGGGCGCCCATCCCCTCGCGTTTACCCTTGCACTCACCACCCCGACGGTTGATGCCGATTGGCTGCAGCGCTATGCCCAGGGTTTGAACCTGATGGCGCAAAGCTGCGGCGTTGGCCTGGTGGGCGGCGATACCACGCGGGGGCCGTTGAGCCTGACCCTGACCGTGTTCGGCCGTGTGCCCGCCGGGCAGGCATTGACCCGCAGCGGCGCGCAGCCGGGTGACCTGCTGTGCGTGGGCGGCGAACTGGGCAATGCCGCTGGCGCCTTGGCGTTGGTATTGGGCCAGCGTACGGCTGATGCGGCCATCGCAGACCCATTGCTGGCCCACTACTGGTCACCCCAGCCGCAGTTGGCCCTGGGGCTTGCGCTACGGGGCAAGGCTACGTCTGCGATGGATATTTCTGACGGGCTTCTGGCTGATTGCGGGCATATCGCCAAGGCGTCGGCCGTCAGCCTGCTGATCGAGCGCCAGCAACTGCCACTGTCCAAGGCGTTACTGGCGTTTGTTGGTGATGAGGCGGCGCGGGTGGCGGCCTTGAGCGGGGGCGATGACTATGTGCTGGCATTCACCCTGCCACCTGCCGAGCTGGCACCGTTACAGGCCGGCGGTTGGCCGGTCCATGTGATCGGCCGGGTGGCGGCGGGGCAGGGCGTGACGCTGCTCGATGCCAGTGGCCAGGACATCACCCCGGCCGTGCGTGGCTATCAGCACTTTCACGCGGCGCCGTAAGCCGGCGACCTGCGCTACCCTCTATACGATCATGACGCAGTAGGAGGTTGTCCCATGGATGTGCGCCGCTGGCTGGTGGTAGTGCTGTGCGCCTTCACGCCGTGGGTGCACGCCGATGAGGTGCCGCAGGTGCCCGGCAAGGTGCTGTTGGCCAGCGAGGCCTGGGACGACTACACCAACGCCGACGGTCGTGGCCTGGCCTGGGACGTGTTGCGCAAGGTCTTCGAACCGGCCGGGATCACCCTGCAAACCCGCACTGAACCTTACACGCGCTCGGTCGGCCTGGCCCAGCGTGGCGAGGTGGATGGATGGGTCGGCTCCTACCGCGACGAAGCCCAGGGCGTGCTGTACCCCCATTGGAACTTCGATTCCGACCATATCTACGCCCTCGGCCTGGCAACTACGCCCCCACCCACCCCTGCAACCCTGGGCGATTACCGCCTGGCGTGGGTGCGCGGCTACAAGTACGAGGACTATCTGCCCAACGTGCGCCGCTTCAACCAGATCGAACGCCGAGATGGCATTCCTTCGATGCTGCAGCACGCCCGGGCCGACTTCTACATCGATGCCCTGACCGAAGTCACCGAAGTGCTCAGACAAGCCGATGACCCTTCCCTGTTCCGCTTGACCCATGTGGCCGAGTTGCCGCTGTACGTGGGGTTTGCCGATAACGAGCGGGGCCGAGGCCTGATGGCGGTATTCGATGAACGCATGGCGCAGTTGGTGAACAGCGGCGAGCTAAAGCCGATTTTCGAGCACTGGAAACAGCCGTACCCGTTCTGAACTGCATAGAACCGAGGTGAAGGCCAATCGAACCGATTGATCTTTATCAGCGATAATTCAGCTTAAGCGTCTGTAGGAACCTGCTGTTACAATAGCCGCCTTTGTAAAAACTGAAATCAGGAGCACACGGTGCCCGTCGTTTTCGTCGCCGCTTCCAAGCTGCCTACCCCTTTTGCCACGTTCACCATGAACGGCTTTCTCGAAGAAGCCACTGGCCGCGAGCACGTTGTGCTCAGCCTGGGCGACATCGCTGACGGCGCGCCGGTGCTTGGCCGCGTGCACTCCGAGTGCCTGACCGGTGATGCACTGTTCAGCCAGCGTTGCGACTGCGGTTCGCAATTGGAAGCCGCCATGCGTGCCATTGCCCGTGAAGGCCGGGGTGTATTGCTGTACTTGCGTCAGGAAGGCCGGGGAATTGGCCTGATGAACAAGATCCGCGCCTACGAGTTGCAAGATGGCGGTGCCGACACCGTTGAAGCCAACGAACGCCTGGGCTTTGCGGCCGACCAGCGTGACTACGCGATCTGCCTGCCGATGCTCGAACACCTGGGGGTCAAATCCCTGCGGCTGATGACCAACAACCCGCGCAAGGTCAAAGCCTTGACCGACATGGGTATCACCGTGGCCGAGCGTGTGCCGCTGCACACGGGGCACAACCCGCACAACAAACTCTACCTGGCCACCAAGGCCAGCAAGCTTGACCACATGATGGGCAACGAGCATCAGGGCGAGGTCGACCGCGCGTGACCCGAGGCCAGGTGAAACGGCGACTGTCCTTCAACTGGTGGCAGTACCTGGCCCTGGCGTTGCTGCCCCTGTTCGTGATCAACCTGGTATTTGGCCAGGCCCAATCCCTGCTGCCAGTGCTGGCCATGCCGTTCTTTATCGCCGGCGTGGCCTCGATGTTCCTCAGCCTGCGCTATTTCAACGGCTATAAACACGCGCTGATCGCCACGTCCAAAGCCCTCGACACCCCCGAAGAACCCGCTGCCTGGATCACCCTGGCGGCCCGCCGCCGTGCGGCGTTGTTGATTGCGGCCGTACCGGCCTGGATCGGCGCGTTGGCAGTGTTCGTCGGCCTGGAGGCCGTGCCGCTGTGTCTGCTGGCGCTGTCGACCCTGGTGTTGTTCTACCTCTACCGTATCCCTCGTCAACTGGGATGATGCGCTGCGGCTTGCTCGCTCTGCTGTTGGCGTTGAGCGCTCAGGTGCTGGCGGCCGAGCGTGTCGTGAGCCTGGCGCCGTCACTGTCTGAAATCGTGGTTGAACTGGGGGCTAGCGAACTGCTGGTGGGTGTGCTTGAGGGTGGCAAGCGGCCTGCGGCATTGGCGAACCTGCCGTCAGTCGGGCAGTACGGCCAACTGGATATGGAACGCCTGCTCAGCCTCAAGCCCGACCTGATCCTGCTTTGGCCCGGTAGCGTCGGCCCGGCCCAGCGCGAGCAGTTGCAGCGTTTGAACATCCCCGTCTACGTCGCCGAACCCCACAGCCTTGAACAACTCACCACCCAGGTCCAGGCCATCGCCGAGCAATTGGGCCGCGCCGATGCCGGTCGGCAATTGGCCGCGCACTTGCGTCAGCGCCTGGCCGAGCTGCGTCAGCGCTATCAGCGGGCGCAGCCGCTGCGGGTGTTCTACCAGGTGTGGAACCAGCCGTTGTACACCGTGGGCGGTGGGCAGATCATCAGCGATGCCTTGGGTGTGTGCGGTGCGCGCAATGTGTTCGATGACCTCAAGTTGCCTGCGCCGCAGGTGAGTATTGAGTCGGTGTTGCAGCGTGATCCCGAGATGATTCTGGTGGGGGATCAGGCACAACTGGATGCCTGGAAAACCTGGCCCACCATGGCGCCCCGGGTGCGGGTAGTGCCGGATAAAGGGCTGGAACGGCCCAGTGGGCAGATGCTGGAAGCGGTGGGGCGGTTGTGTCAGGTGATTGCTCCAAACCTGTGAGACCGCTTTCGCGAGCAAGCCCGCTCCCACCTTTTGATCTGTGAATATATTCAGAATGTGCGGGCTTGCTCGCGAAAGGGCCGGCACAGGCCCCATCAAATTTCAGGCGTCCACGTCACCCCAAACATCCAAACCCGGCCTTGCTCCCGATACCGCTGATTCACCTCAAACCCCGGATCTTGATAGCTATACATCGCTCGGGCATAAGCCTTGTCCAGCAGGTTATCCACCTTCACCGAAAGCGCCACTTCCCGGTTCAACGCCCAGCTGCTGCGCAAGCCCAGTAAGCCATAACCCGCCAGGCGATGAGCATTCGCTTCGTCGTCATAACGGGTACTGACGGCCTGCCAGGTAGCGCCAACCCCCAATTTGTCGAACTGCCGGTCCACATCCAGGCTCAACGTACGCCGCGCCCGCCGGGCCAGGGTGTGGCCGCTGTCGCGATCGCGTGGGTCGATGATCGAGAGCCCCAGGTTGCTCTGCCAGCCGAACAGTTCCTGCTTGAGGGCCGCCTCGAAGCCGTTGATACGGGCTGAGGCGACGTTGTAAGGGATAAACAAGGTCTCTGACTGCGCGACGATGGCGTCCCTGAGGTCGGTGCGGTACAGCGAGGTTTCCAGGCGCGTGGTGTCGGTCAACTGACTGCGCCATTGCAGTTCGTAGCTTTTTGAATGCTCGGGCTTGAGGTTGGGGTTGCTGCTGTCGGGGTAGTACAAATCGTTGAAGCTGGGCGCGCGGAAGCCTTCGCTGTAGGACAGCAGCACGTCGTTGTCTGGGTTGAGCGGCACTGTAAGGGTGCCACTCCAAGTGTTCTGGCTGCCGAATTGCTGGTTGGTGTCGTGGCGCAGGCCCAGTTCGGTGGAGAAACTGTCGGCTGCAAAGCGGTGCTGGACAAACACGGCTCGGTTCCAGCGGCTGTCCTGATCGAAATCGGTGCTGGCGTGCACGCGATCTTCATACCAGTCGCCGCCCAGGATCAGGCTGTTGCGCGCATTGAGGGTCAGGTCGTTCTGCCAGTTCACCGAGTCGCGGTAAGTGTTGAAGGCGCTGGTGCTGTCGCTCAGGGCGTCGCGTTTTGTATCGCGATTCTCGCTGTGGCCCAGTTCCAGGCGGGTTTGCCAGTGTTCGTTGAGCGTGGCGTCCACGTAGCTGCTGGCGCTGCTGACGTTGTAGTCGGTGTAGGGCTTTTGACTGACGAAGGGGTTGTCATACTCGGACTTGCCCCGGCCATCGAGCAGATTGAAGCCGATTTCGATGTCGTCGCTCAGTGCGTGGCTGAGGTTCAGGCTCACGGACTTGTTGCGATACGCATCGTGGTCGCCATCACTGGCAAACGACTCATGGGTCCAGTTGATGCCGTGGGTTTCATCCAGGCTGGCGCCGAGGTTGAAGCGGGTACGCTCGTCACCGCCCGACAGGCCCAGGCTGCGTTCCCAGGTGTGGTTGCTGCCGAACCCCAGGTGCAAGCGCGGGTGAACGCCGGCTTGTGCGTTGCGCCGGGTGAAAATCTGGATAACCCCGCCGATGGCGTCGCTGCCGTAGATCACCGAGCGTGAACCGCGCAGCACTTCCACCCGCTCGATCTGGTCGACACTCAAAAATTGCAGGCCGCTGTCACCCGAGGTGGCGTTGGCAATGCGCTGGCCATCCACCAGCACCAGGCTTTGGGCGGCCTTGGTGCCGCGAATGAAAATCCCCGGCAGGCTGCCACGGCCACCGGTTTGTGCCACTTGCACCCCAGGGACGCGGCTGAGCAGGTCAGTCACGCTGGTGGGCTGCAAGCGATCGATGTCGTCGCGGGTGAAGACGCTGTTGGCGGCGCTGCTGTCGTTGCGCGCCTGCACCTGGCGGTTGGCGCTGATGACCACATCCGGAAGGTTCAGGGCCTGGTCGCGGGTGTCGGCGAACAGCTCGGGGGCGGGCACAAGCAGCAGGGCGAGGTACAGACGTTTCATGGGCTGTCCATATTGTTTGAGATGTACATAAACCAAATGTGGGAGGGGGCTTGCCCCCGATGGCGGTGTGTCAGTCTCAGTATCTTTCACTGAACCACCGCTATCGGGGGCAAGCCCCCTCCCACATTTTAAAGCCGGTTTACAGGCCCAGTTGCGCCATGCGTTTGACGACCGACGCTTCGATGCCGGCTTCATCCAGCCCACACTCAGCCAACATTTGCGCCGGCTTGGCGTGTTCGACATACACATCCGGCAAGCCCAGGTGCAGCACCGACTTGAGAATGTTCTCCCGCGCCAGGAACTCACTGACCGCCGCACCGGCGCCGCCCATGATGGCGTTTTCTTCGACCGTCACCAGCAGCTCATGGGTACCGGCGATTTCGCGCACCAGCGCTTCATCCAGCGGTTTGACGAAACGCATGTCGACCACGGTGGCGTCGATCTTCTCGGCGACTTTCAAGGCTTCGGCCAATTGCACGCCAAACACCAGGAACGCCGTCTTGCTGCCTTGGCGGCGCACGATGCCTTTGCCGATCTCGATAGGCGCCAAGTCCTTTTCGATTGCCGCGTTCGGGCCGTTGCCACGCGGGTAGCGCACGGCGGCCGGGCCGTTGTACAGGTGACCGGTGCTGAGCATCTTGCGCAGTTCGTTCTCGTCGCTCGGCGTCATCACCAGCATGCCGGGGATGCAACGCAGGTAGGACAAATCGAAACTGCCGGCGTGGGTCGGGCCGTCTTCGCCCACCAGGCCTGCGCGGTCGATGGCAAACAGCACGTCGAGGTTCTGCACCGCCACGTCGTGAATCAACTGGTCGTAGCCGCGCTGCAGGAAGGTGGAATAGATCGCCACCACTGGCTTGGCGCCTTCACAGGCCATACCGGCCGCGAAGGTCACAGCGTGCTGCTCGGCAATTGCCACATCGAAGTAGCGCAGTGGGAAACGCTCGCTGAACGCCACCAGGTCGGAGCCTTCCTTCATCGCCGGGGTAATGCCCACCAGGCGCGAATCGGCGGCAGCCATGTCGCACAGCCATTCGCCGAATACGCCGGAATACTTCGGCCCGCTGGCCTTTTTCGGCGCGGCGGCGGGGGCGTCCACGGGTTCCAGCTTGGTGATGGCGTGGTAGCCAATCGGGTCGACTTCCGCCGGAGCGAAGCCCTTGCCCTTTTTGGTGACGATATGCAGGAACTGCGGGCCCTTGAGGTCACGCATGTTGCGCAGTGTGGCGATCAGGGTCGGCAGGTCGTGGCCGTCGATCGGGCCGATGTAGTTCCAGCCCAGCTCTTCGAACAGGGTGCCGGGCACCAGCATGCCCTTGGCATATTCCTCGGTGCGGCGGGCAATTTCCCACGCGCCGGGCAGACGCGAGAGCACCTTCTTGCTGCCTTCGCGCATGCTGGCGTAGGTGCGGCTGGAGAGGATTTTTGCCAGGTAATTGGACAGGCCACCGACATTGCGCGAGATCGACATGTCGTTGTCGTTGAGAATCACCAACATGTTGGCGTTCACTTCCGGCGCATGGTTGAGCGCCTCGAAGGCCATGCCGGCGGTCAATGCGCCGTCGCCAATCACCGCAATGGCCTTGCGCTCGCTGCCTTGCAGGCGGGCGGCAATGGCCATGCCCAGCGCTGCACTGATGGAGGTGCTGGAGTGGCCAACACCAAAGGTGTCGTACTCGCTCTCGGCGCGACGCGGGAAGGCCGCGATGCCGTCCTTCTGGCGCAGGGTGCCCATTTGTTCGCGGCGGCCCGTGAGGATCTTGTGCGGGTACGCCTGATGGCCCACGTCCCACACCAGCCGGTCATCCGGGGTGTCGAACACATAATGCAGGGCAATGGTCAGCTCGATGACGCCCAGGCCGGCACCGAAATGCCCACCGGTCTGGCCGACCGTGTAGAGCAATTCCAGGCGCAACTCATCGGCCAGGGTTTCCAGCTCGGCTTCACCCAGACGGCGCAGCCCGGCCGGCGTGACAGCACGGTCGAGCAGGGGCGTGGACGGGCGCTTGCGGGGAATCTCTTGAAACGTCGTGGGCATCAGGCGAATCGTTATAGGTATAGAAGAGGCGGCAGTTTACCTCAAGCATCGCAAACTGCCCACGCAGAGCGCCGAACTTGGCTGATATGCGGCCGCAATGGCCGCGGTTATCAGTGGCGGCGCTCGACGATATACCGCGCCAGGTCGCGCAACGGCTCGGCCGCCGCGTCGAAAGGTCGCAGGGCGTGCAGGGCCTGGTCGCGCAGTTCCAGGGCATAGGCCTTGGCCGCGTCGAGCCCGAGCAGTGCGGGGTAGGTCGGCTTGTCCCGTGCGATATCAGCACCTTGGCGTTTGCCCAGGGTGGCGGTGTCACTTTCGACGTCGAGGATGTCGTCCTGCACCTGGAAGGCCAGGCCGATGGCGCGCGAATAAGTCTTCAGCGCGGCCAATTGTTCGGCTCCGGCGCGGCCGCTGGCCAGGGCGCCGAGCTGCACGGCGGCTTCGATCAGGGCACCGGTCTTGTGGCGATGCATGTATTCGAGGGCTTGTTGATCAAGCTTCTGGCCGACCGAGCCCAGGTCAATGGCTTGGCCGCCGACCATACCGGCCGGGCCCGCCGCCACTGCCAGGGCAGTGACCATACGCAAGCGGATCTCGGCATTGACGCTGCTCAGCGTCGGGTCCAGCAGGGCGCTGAACGCCAGGCTTTGCAGGCCGTCACCGGCAAGAATCGCGCAGGCTTCATCAAAGGCTTTGTGGGTGGTGGGCTGGCCGCGACGCAAATCGTCATCGTCCATCGCCGGCAAATCGTCATGCACCAGGGAATAGGCGTGGATCAACTCCACTGCACACGCTGCGCCATTGGCCTGCTCGGCCGGTGCGCCCAACGCTTCGCACGCTGCATACGCCAGCAACGGGCGCACGCGCTTGCCGCCATTCATCACGCTGTAGCGCATGGCTTCATAGAGGCGATTCAATTCGGGGCTTGGCGCAACAAACAAGGGTTCCAACGCCGCATTGACCCGGGCTTGGCTACTGGCCTGATACGCGTCGATCATTCCGGCTGTTCCGCATCGAAAGGTTCTTCGGCCAACTCCCCGTCACGTTCGAGCAGCACTTGCACCTTTTGCTCCGCCTGCGCCAGCGCGCTCTGGCAGTCGCGAGTCAGGCCGATGCCTTGCTCGAACGCTGTCAACGAGTCTTCCAGCGACAACTCGCCGTTCTCCAGACGCTCGACCAGGGTTTGCAGGTCGGCGAGGGATTGTTCGAAATCGAGTGCAACTTTTTTGCGGGCCATGGCGGCTATTCCGGTAGACGGTAAACCGGCGCGACACTAGCAGACATGGGGATTCTGGGCAAATAAGCGGGCAAATGAGTGGGGGCTGGGCCGAGAGCATGAGCCGATCAAATGAGTTATGCGGCTCATGGTCCGTCAATCGCTTTTCGCTGATGATGAGCACCGCCCGTGTGCGTTCTTTAACTGTGCCTCAAATTCCGACAACCCCCTGTACATGTTCTGTAGCAGGCCAATTTGGACGGCCAGTTCGTGCTTTTTGTCGGCAATGGCCTTATCCGCCCGTGCCCAGGGCAGCTCATCGCCCTGATGGCCTCGAAGAATGCCTTGCAACTCCTTGAGCTTGAACCCCAACTGCTGCGCACACTTGATAAACATCAGCCGCTCGACACATTGCTCTGTATATATCCGGTATTGCCCCAGACGCTGCGGCGCGGGCAGCAGCCCGATCGCCTCATAGTGACGAATCGCCTTGATGGTCGTGCCCGACAACTGCGCGGCTTTGCCGATGTACATGAAAACTCCCTGTTCCCGCGAGTAGGCCAGCCTGGTTCAGCCACTTGGCTCGTTGCACCGCAGTAGAGCCCAGCACGGGACCGAACAGCAACGTCTTGGCCGGCTTGATCCCGCAAAACGCCAGCGTAGTCTTGCGCATCTGATGGATACCCGGCATGCGGTAGAACCAGCGGAAATACCATGGCGGCGTGTCCAGGGTCACCAGCAAGTGTGCGGTTCTGCCGGCCAGCAGCTTGTCGGGGAATGCCTTGCCGGCGCGGTATTTAAAGGCGAAGCCGGGTAGGAAAACTCGGTCGAGAAAGCCCTTCATCAAGGCCGGTATGCCGCCCCACCAGATGGGGAACACGAACGTCAGGTGGGTGGCCCAGAGGATGTCGGATTGGGCGCTGAGCAAATCCGGCTCCAGCGCCTGGATTTGGGTGTAGCCCTGGTGCAACACGGGATCGAACGTGAGAGCGCCCAGGTTCAGAGTGCGCACTTCATGACCGGCGGACTTTGCGTGGTGGGCGTAGGTATCGGCCAGGGCGGAGCAAAAGCTCGACGTGGATGGGTGACCGAGGATGATGAGGATGCGGTGGGGCATGGGCGTGGTCCTGAAATTGGCGTTTCAGGGTAGGGGGTGCTGTATAGGGGAGAGTCAAGCGCACGCCAATTAAAAAAGCCTGCTTTTCAGGGCAGGCTTTTTGTGCGAGGCGTGGTCGATTAATCCTTACGCGCCGTCAGCGCCGAGTAACCATTCATCAGGTTGCGATAGTTAGGAATCCGCTGGGACAGCAAGTTGCCCAGCCCTTCAATGTCATTGCGCCAGTCGCGATGCAGCTCACAGGCCACCGAGAACCAGTTCATCATCTGCGCACCCGCCTGAGTCATCCGGTTCCACGCCGCCTGCTGTACCGTGGTGTTGAAGGTGCCGGAAGCATCAGTCACCACAAACACATCAAACCCTTCCGCCAGCGCCGACAGTGTCGGGAACGCCACGCACACATCCGTTACCACACCGGCAATGATGATCTGCTTACGGCCGGTGGCCTTGATCGCCTTGACGAAGTCTTCGTTGTCCCATGCGTTGATCTGGCCAGGGCGAGCGATGTACGGCGCGTCCGGGAACATTTCTTTCAACTCTGGTACCAGCGGGCCATTGGGGCCTTGTTCGAAGCTGGTGGTGAGGATGGTCGGCAGTTCGAAGAACTTGGCCAGGTCCGCCAGGGCGAGCACGTTGTTCTTGAACTCGTTGGGGGAGAAGTCTTGCACCAAGGAAATCAGGCCGGTTTGGTGGTCGACCAGCAGAACTACGGCGTCGTCTTTGTTGAGGCGGTTGTAGGTTGGAGTGCTCATGGTTGAATCCTTTTTGTTTAAGTTGGGGTAGGGCGTTGCGTTCAACATGGGCACAGATTAATGGGTTGGCTGGGGGTGATAAATCGGGTGAGATGTGTCTTACCGTCAACTTGAAGGAGACATTCAGAGGCTGCTGGCCAATTTGTGAAGACTTGCTAAAGTGGTTTAATATTTATTTAAAAAATCACCTTTAAGGTTCTTTTTTTACATGAAAATAAACCAGCTTTTGGCTGATTGGCTGCCTGGAACAATCGCGACACAGGCCTGGTTACATGAGCAGGGCATAGGGCCGAACCTCGTCCAGAAATACCTACGCAGTGGCTGGGTTGAACGCGTGGGCCATGGCGCGTGGAAGCGCAAGGGCGACGATATCGATTGGCAGAGCGGGGTGTTTGCTTTGCAGCAAGGCACTTGCGTCGATATCTGGCCAGGTGGTGCGACGGCACTGAGCTTGGCGGGTTATAGCCATTACCTGGCTTTCGGCAAGCAAACAGTTGATCTGTTCGCAACACCGGGCGCAGTTCTGCCGGGTTGGTTTCGTAAATATCTCTGGCCGGTCGATGTGAACTTCCATCCCGGTGGGCTATTTAACGAAGTGGAAGATGTGGCGTTACAAGTTTTCCCAGTGCCTTACAGCCGATTTGAGTTAAAAATCTCAACCCCGGAACGCGCAGTACTCGAACTCATCCACCAAAGCGCCGACGAGATGCTCTTCAGCGGCGTGGTCGATATGCTTGGCGGTTTGGGCTCATTGAGCCCTAGGCGCTTGCAGAGGTTGCTTGAAGCGTGCAATTCCATTCGAGTCAAACGTGTTTTCCTCCTATTGGCGCGAAACGCGGGTCACGCGTGGTATGAGCGGATAGATCTTTCCAGAATCAATCTAGGCAAAGGCAAGCGACAAATCATCCGGGGTGGTCGACTCGATAAAGAGTTCCTAATCACCGTGCCGGAGAGTTTTGCCAGTGGTGCTTGATGCTCGATATGCCGCACAGGTTCGTTTGTTGGTACAGGTCATCCCCTACGTCGCGGCAGAGCGATGTTTTGCGCTTAAAGGGGGCACCGCTATCAATCTGTTTGTGCGAGACCTGCCTCGTCTGTCGGTGGATATAGACTTGGCGTATCTGCCAAACTTTGATCGCGAGCAAGCGTTGAACGATGTTCGTATGGCGCTCCAGCGGATTGCAGAGGCGATTGCACGCGGCTTACCTCAGACCGTCGCGTCGGTTCAGGCCAATCGAGACGATGAACTGCGTGTACTGGTGCGTGGCCCGATGGCGCAAATCAAGGTTGAGGTTTCTCCCGTGATACGGGGCACTGTGCATGCCCCGCAAGTGCGTGACGTAGTGGCGTTGGTTGAAGACCAGTTTGGCTTTGCTTCTATTCCGGTCGTGTCGTTGCCCGATCTGTATGGCGGCAAAATGTGTGCTGCATTGGATCGACAACACCCCCGAGATCTTTTCGACGTGATGCTGATGCTCCGGGAGGAAGGGCTGACACGCGAGATCTTCGAGGGGTTTCTGGTGTACTTGATCAGCCATCGAAGGCCGATGGGTGAGTTGCTGGCTCCACGATGGAAGCCGCTTGCAGGTATTTTCAAAGCTGAATTTGCAGGCATGACACGTGAGCAGGTCACGCTTGAACAATTGGAATCCACAAGGCTGGACTTGCTCGTAGCAATACGGCAGCAGTTCAATGAGCAAGACGCAGCGTTTTTACTCTCGCTCAAAGGTGGAAAGCCTGATTGGGGGTTACTGGCTCTAATGGGGATCGATCAACTGCCCGCAGTGCAATGGAAGCTGCGAAATATCACGGCGATGTCTGGCGAAAGGCGTAATGAGGCATTGGTAAAGCTGGACCGTGTAATCGGCGAAATACTGGTAAGCGCTTAGTTTTAACGAATCAAAAAAGCCCGCTTTTCAGGGCAGGCTTTGTGTGTGGCGTGGTTAATCAGTCCTTACGCGCCGTCAGCGCCGAGTAACCATTCATCAAGTTGCGATAGTTGGGAATCCGCTGGGACAGCAAGTTGCCCAGCCCTTCAATGTCATTGCGCCAGTCGCGATGCAGCTCACAGGCCACCGAGAACCAGTTCATCATCTGCGCACCCGCCTGGGTCATCCGGTTCCACGCCGCCTGCTGTACCGTGGTGTTGAAAGTACCGGAAGCATCAGTCACCACAAACACATCAAACCCTTCCGCCAGCGCCGACAGTGTCGGGAACGCCACGCACACATCCGTTACCACACCGGCAATGATGATCTGCTTACGGCCGGTGGCCTTGATCGCCTTGACGAAGTCTTCGTTGTCCCATGCGTTGATCTGGCCAGGGCGAGCGATGTACGGCGCGTCCGGGAACATTTCTTTCAACTCTGGTACCAGCGGGCCGTTGGGGCCTTGTTCGAAGCTGGTGGTGAGGATGGTCGGCAGTTCGAAGAACTTGGCCAGGTCCGCCAGGGCGAGCACGTTGTTCTTGAACTCGTTGGGGGAGAAGTCTTGCACCAGGGAAATCAGGCCGGTTTGGTGGTCGACCAGCAGAACTACGGCGTCGTCTTTGTTGAGGCGGTTGTAGGTTGGAGTGCTCATGGTTGAATCCTTTTTGTTTAAGTTGGGGTAGGGCGTTGCGTTCAACATGGGCACAGATTAATTGGTTGGCTGGGGGTGATAAATCGGCTGCGACGGGTAATACCGTCAACCTATAGGAGACAATTGATTGAGTCGCCAGCAGTACCGATACTTTTCATTTGCAGGACGTTTCCGAGAAGTCCTTGATGCTTGCGGCAGCGTAAGCCCGTCGCCGGTTTTGCCTTCAACGTTCACGCGACCTAATCGCTCAGTGCTACTCAGGCGTAACGTCTGAAGTCGTTGCTGTCACGAATCAGTAGTTTCATCAGCTTGGGATGAATGAAGAGTTTTTCCTTGCCGACCTGGACCTCTTCTAACACGCCAATAGATACCAATTCTTTGAGGTAGCGAGAGGCAGCCTGGCGCTGAGCGATCTGCTTGTCGACGACGTTGCTGATACGACAGTAGGGCTGTTCGAAAATCACATCCACTAGTTCGCGGGAATACGTTTTCGGCAGGCGTTCACGTACAAACTGGCTCGTGTGCTCGGATAGGTTGCGAATTGCGGCAATTTTGGCAGTGGTCCAGCGGGCCGTTTCTTCCACAGCGGTGAGCATGTACAGAAGCCAGGGCTCCCAGGCTTGTTCGCGAGTCACATCAAGCAGCAATCGGTAGTAATCAGCCCTATGCGCAATAATGAAATGGCTCAGGTAGAGAATCGGCAAATTCAACAGACCTTCCTGAATTAGATATAGGGTATTGAGCACTCGGCCGGTACGGCCATTGCCGTCGGTGAACGGGTGAATGGCTTCGAACTGATAGTGTCCTACAGCCATTCGCACCAGAGGGTCGAGGTCCGTCTCGTTGTGCAGAAAGCGTTCCCAATTGGCGAGTAAGTCGCGTAAACGATCTTCACCCTCCGGAGGGGTATAGATGATCTCGCCGGATCGATCGTTGGCCAGTTGGACGCCTGGAACTCGGCGGATGTCCATGTTGACGCCCTTGAGAGTACGACAGATCTCTACTGCTGTACCGGTGGACAACGGTCGCTCAGCCAATGATTGGTAACCGTTGTGCAGAGCCTTGCGATAACGCAGCGCTTCTTTGGTCGCGGGGTCTGCATGATTGGCGTCGTCTTGGGCGTGCTGGAAGAGCAAGTCTGTAGTGGTGACGATACTTTCGATCTCGGAACTGTCCTTGGCCTCCAGCAATGGGAGAGTGTTTATCAACATCGTTTGGTTAGGGATCAGTTCGGCTGCCTGTTTCAATTCGGCCAAGGCTGCGCGAGCTTCAATGCAGCGTTTGAGTACGGCCCGGGTTTCCAAGTCTGATGCTGGTGGTAATGGCGGAAGCTGGTTATAGGGTTTATCAGCCTGCCAAGGAAGATGGAGTTTGCTCATGGGGGCCTATGCTCACGAAGTTGCCCAATTAATGTCGAGGCGGCTCTTGTGAGCGCCTTTATCATGTCGTCAGTGTAAGCATGGGAACAAGACGTGTCGCTGTTTTTAGATTTTTGCGACATGTTACGTTCTTGTGTCGCTGATAAGGACGTGTTGAATATCGTCCAGCCAGCAACCCTCTCCGACGTGCGGGAAGCGGGTTCCGGTCGTGAGATTTTGCAGGCGTTAAAAAGCCGGCTTGTGGCCGGCTTCTCGGGGACTGCTTCAGCTTGTTTTTGACAAGCCTCACCAGCCTTCAAATCGCTCAGCCCACGTCGCGTCTGGCTGAATAGTAGGGGCATCGGCGGGAACTCCTCCGCGTCGCCAGGCAGGAGAAGTAGCTAGACGCTACCCCTGCCAAATGTGCGGCGCATGATACCCACATTCACTTCAAATGCCCACCTCCGGTTCCGACTTAGAGCCGTCCCAGCCCAATAAATGCTCATCGAGCGGTACCGGCCTGCGGTTGTTCAGGGTTGACCACCAGAACACCCAGCCAACGATCTGGAAGTTTTGTTCATACCGTTCTTCATGGTTCAGGTACTCGTCGGGGTGCTCGCTGGCATTGTGGCTGCGCATGCGCAAACCACCACCCGGTCGGTTGTAGAGGTATTTGATGCGCAGCATGCCGTCGTGTTCGACGGCATAGATTTCGCCGTCGGTGATTTGGGTGCGGCCTCGGTCCACGGCGAGGGTGGCGCCTTGTTGGATGATGTCGATCATGCTGTTGTCGACCATGTAGGCGCCCAGTGCGCGGTCGGGGTCGACGTTGAGGGTTTGGAGGGTGTGCAGGGAGACGCGGATGCGTTCGGTTGAGGTGAAAGTGGGGTGGAGAGGGATCTCCACGTCAATGTTTTCCGGGTGACGGGCAGGGCCCGTGAGGTATTTGCCGCTTTCTTCGCGGGTGGGCAGTGCATTCCTTGCAGTGGGGCCTTCCAACAGAAAGTTGGCCGGTGGGTGTTTGGGGCCTTCGCCGGTGCGCAGCCAGCGGCTGGAGACGCACAACAGTTCTGCGAACTCGTTGAGTCGGCCCATGGGCACGCCGCGTTTGAACCAGTTGTTCACGTGTTGAGGCGTGACCCCACGGTTCTTGGCGAAATCGGAGGCAGAAAGATGAACTTCCCGCAGCAGCTCTTTTAAACGATCACCTGATTTATTCATAAACGCAGAGTTTACTGGCCGAAAAAATTATTCAAATAAACTATGCGTTGACTTGCGGGCGTAGGTTTTTACTGAGTTGTAGCCTGAGTTGTCCGACTAAAAAGTTTTATAAACTTAAGTTGTTGGTAGTTAAACTTTTGGTTTAGTTTCAGGCATAAAAAAGCCCCGAAATAGTCGGGGCTTTTTTTATTGGTGCAGCAATGAGTAATCGGGGTTAGCCCTTGTAGGCAGCTACCGACTTCAGGATCTCGGCACGGGCGGCGTCTGCGTTGCCCCAACCGTCGATCTTCACCCATTTGCCTTTTTCGAGGTCTTTGTAGTTCTCGAAGAAGTGCTTGATCTGTTCCAGCAGCAGTGGCGGCAGGTCGGTGTATTCCTTCACGTCCACGTACAGCTGGGACAGCTTGTCGTGGGGTACCGCGATGACTTTGGCATCGCCGCCGCCGTCGTCGGTCATGTTCAGGATACCTACTGGACGAGCGCGGATAACCGAACCTGGGGTAACCGGGTAAGGGGTTACCACCAGCACGTCGAGGGGGTCACCGTCGTCAGCCAGGGTGTTGGGGATAAAACCGTAGTTGGCCGGGTAGAACATCGGGGTGGCCATGAAACGGTCAACGAACAGGCAGTCGCTGTCTTTGTCGATTTCGTATTTGATCGGCGCGTGGTTGGCCGGAATCTCGATGGCGACGTAGATGTCGTTCGGCAGGTCTTTGCCAGCCGGAATCTTGCTGTAGCTCATTGGGCGTTGCCCCCGTTAGTTGGCCAAGAAACTTGGCCGGATTGGCCTAAAAGTGGCGGCGATTATAGGCACATTCTGACGCCGATGCCATGCGCCAGACGTCGTACGGTCATTCGCCTTGCGGCTGATAACGCGGGTCGCTGGCTTGCAGTTGGAGCAGGCGGGCCAGGGGATCCTGGCGATAAAAGCGGCTCAGTTGGGCGTATACCTGTGGATAACTATTAGCCAGTAAATCCGGGGCGCTGAAAAAATATTCGCTGGTGACGGCGAAGAATTCGGCCGGGTTTTCGGCGGCGTAGGGGTCGATCTCGGTGTCGGCATCTGGGTTGGCATCCAGTTGGCGATTGAGGTCGTCGTAGGCGCCTTGCATCACGCTGGCCCACTCTTGCACGCGCATGTCGTTATGCAGGGGCGGCAGGCCGTTGGCGTCGCCGTTGAGCATGTCGAGTTTGTGCGCCAGTTCGTGGATGACCAGGTTGTAGCCTTCCCAATTGCCACTGGCCAGCACCCCAGGCCAGGCAAGGATTACCGGGCCTTGCTGCCAGGCTTCGCCGCTGTGCTCGCCGTCCCATTCGTGTTCGATGCCGCTGCTGTCGCGGTGGCGCTGGGGGCTGAGGAAGTCATCGGGGTACAGCACAATCTCGTGGAAACCCTGGTACCAGTCGAGGTCGCCAAGGTTCATCAGCGGCAGTTGCGCCTGGGCGGCGAGCAGCAGGCGTTGTTCCTGGTGCAGTTCAACGCCGGGCAGGGCCGTCAGGTGCTTTTCGGCGAGGAACAACACGCAGGCTTCGCGCAGCCACAGGTCCTGCTCGGCGGTGATGCCGTCGAGGAAGGTCAGGTGGTGGCGCACCCGTTGCCAGGTGTCATCGGCAATCGGGTGCTTGGCCAGCAGGCGCCGGCGACGCCAAGCGCTAAGGGACCACATCGCAGGTCAGTGCGGCTTGGCTTCGGAAGAAGTGCGGCCAAAGCGGCTGCGGAACACGCCAAGAATCATCGGCACCAGCGACAGCAGGATGATGAACACCACCAGCAGCGACAGGTTTTTCTTGATAAAAGGCACGTTGCCGAAGAAGTAGCCCAGGGTCACAAGGCCGCCCACCCAGAGGATGGTGCCCAAAACGCTGAACCCGAAGAACCGCCCGTAAGGCATCTTGGCGATACCGGCGACGAACGGCGCAAAGGTCCGCAGGATTGGCAGGAAGCGCGCCAGGGTCACGGTTTTACCGCCGTGCTTGTCGTAGAAGTCGTGGGTTTTTTGCAGGTAGTCGCGGCGGAAGATTTTCGAGTTCGGGTTGTTGAACAGGCGCTCGCCCACCGTTCGCCCAATCACGTAGTTGGTACTGTCCCCGAGGATCGCCGCCAGCATCAGCAAGCCGCCCAGCAACACCGGGTCCATGCCGCCGCCCGCGGCAACGGCGCCGGCAATGAACAGCAACGAATCACCCGGCAGGAAGGGCATGACCACAAGGCCGGTTTCGCAAAAGATGACCAGGAACAGAATGGCGTAGATCCACGGACCGTAATTGGTTACCAGCATGTCGAGGTAGACGTCGAGATGCAGGATAAGGTCGAGCGGGTTGAAATCCATGGATGGCACCTGTGTGAATGGCCCGGCTCAGCAGGCCAGTGCGGACGCTAGGGTAAGTAAGGCTACAAATATATGCCGCATTTCTTACAGCCCTGAAAGGTCCGCATTATACGGATTGAGAGGTGAAAAGCCTGTTGGTTTTGTAGCGGGGGATGTCGTGGGAGTTGGCCTTTCAAGCACCGCAGCGCCAAATGTGGGAGGGGGCTTGCCCCTGATGGCAGAGCGTCAGTTACAAATTGTCTGACTGATACACCGCCATCGGGGGCAAGCCCCCTCCCACATTGGGACATTGGTATTTTGAGAATTGGGCTCAGTCTTCGCTGATCGGCAACGTATAGTTCTTGAACTCCGTGTCCTCGCGAAACCCAATCGACTCATAGGTCTTCTGCGCCACCTCGTTGTCACTGCTGGTGGACACCCGCAGCCGCACTGCATGGGTTTCCTTGGCCATCTTCTTCGCCGTGCGCATCAGGTTGTCCGCCACCAACTGGCGGCGGGCGTCTTCGGCCACGTAGATGTCGTTCAGGATCCACACCCGCTTGAGCGACAAGGACGAAAAGCTCGGGTACAGCTGGCAAAAGCCGAGCACTTTCTTGTCGTCATCGTCGGCAAGGGCCAGGTAGATCACCGATTCCTTACGGCGCAGGCGTTTTTCCAGGAAGGCCCGCGATGAGTCCGGGAAAGGCAGGGCCCCGTAGAACTCGCGGTATTTGACGAACAACGGGGTCAACAGGTCCAGGTGTTCCAGGGTCGCTTGAGTGATCCGCATGCCAGGCCTCAACTTCCAAATGGGGTATGACCACGCGAGCGGCCGTGACTTGATGCTGCCTAAAGACGCGAAAAAGCGCAATCGTGCGGGTATCAGTCCTTCGCTGGGCTGAGCAGGAAATTGCCCTTCATCAGGTCCGGATCGTCCGACTCGATCGTCTGAACCTGCGCCTCATCCTTGAGATTGACGCCCGACAACTGGCGCCGACACGCCTCTCGCATCAAGTACAGCAAACGATGGGCCGCCATGCCATAACTCAAGCCTTCCAGGCGCACATTCGAGATGCAGTTGCGATAGGCATCGGTGAGGCCGACCTTGGGGTTGTAAGTAAAATACAGTCCCAAACTGTCCGGCGAACTGAGCCCAGGCCGTTCGCCGATCAGGATCACGGTCATCTTGGCGCCAAGCAATTGCCCGATTTCGTCGGCCACTGCCACGCGGCCTTGCTCCACCAGAATGACCGGTGAAAGGGACCAGCCGTCTGCATGGCTCTGTTCCTCCAGGCGTGTCAGGAACGGCAAGGTGTGCTTATGCACCGCCAAGGCCGACAGGCCGTCAGCCACCACGACCGCCAAGTCCACCCCACCAGGGTTGGTCGAAGCATGCTCGCGTAGCATCTGTGCCGACTCATCACTCAAGCGCCGCCCCAGATCCGGGCGTTGCAGGTACATATGACGGTCAGGCGCAGCGCTGTGCAGCAACAGGCTGTCGCGGCCCCGCTCGGCCAGTTGGCTGCTAAGGCCCGCATGGTCAAACGGCAGGTGCACCGCGTCCCGTGCCTGGGCGTGGGCAAACTGAAAATCAAGCTGGGCGTTGGTGGGGATGCTGGTGCCGGTACGCCCCAGCGCGATGCGCGCCGGGGTCAGGCGGCGCAGTTCCAGCCACGGGTTCTCAGGTAGGTCAAGTTGCACGGGCGGCTCCTTCATCCCAATTGCGCCAAGGCGTGGCGAAACGCCGGTGGCAGGCTGTTGCCAAACTGCACCTTGCCGTCGGCTTGCGTGAAGATGCCCATTTTCGCCAGCCATTGTTCAAACTCCGGCGCCGGCTTTAAACCCAGGGTCTGGCGGGCGTACAGGGCGTCGTGGAACGAGGTGGTCTGGTAGTTGAGCATGATGTCGTCGGAGCCAGGGATACCCATGATGAAGTTGATCCCGGCCACGCCGAGCAAGGTCAGCAGGGTGTCCATGTCATCCTGGTCGGCTTCGGCATGGTTGGTGTAGCAGATGTCGCAACCCATCGGCACGCCCAGCAACTTGCCGCAGAAGTGGTCTTCGAGACCGGCACGGATGATCTGCTTGCCGTTGTACAGGTACTCAGGGCCGATAAAGCCTACAACGGTGTTTACCAAAAACGGCTTGAAATGCCGGGCCACCGCATACGCGCGGGTTTCGCAGGTTTGCTGGTCAACGCCAAAGTGCGCGTTGGCCGACAAGGCGCTGCCCTGGCCGGTCTCGAAATACATCAGGTTTTGCCCCAGGGTGCCGCGCTTGAGGCTCAAGCCTGCTTCGTAACCCTCTTGCAGTACGTTCAGGTTGATACCGAAGCTGGCGTTGGCCGCCTCCGTACCGGCAATCGACTGAAACACCAGGTCCAGCGGCACGCCACGGTTGATCGCTTCGATGGACGTGGTGACGTGGGTCAGCACGCAGGCCTGGGTGGGGATTTCGTAGCGCTGGATGATCGCATCGAGCATCTCCAGCATCGCGCAGATCGAGGCGATGCTGTCGGTGGCCGGGTTGATGCCGATCATGGCGTCGCCGTTGCCGTACAGCAGGCCGTCGAGAATGCTCGCGGCGATCCCGGCCGGTTCGTCGGTCGGATGGTTGGGCTGCAGGCGTGTGGATAAACGCCCGCGCAGGCCCATGGTGCCGCGAAACTGCGTGACCACGCGGATCTTCTGCGCCACCAGCACCAAGTCTTGCACGCGCATGATCTTGGACACGGCGGCCGCCATCTCCGGTGTAAGGCCTGGCGCCAGCGCCCGTAGGCTGTGTTCATCGGCAGCGTCGCTGAGCAGCCAGTCCCGCAGGCCGCCTACGGTCAGGTGGCTGACCGGTGCAAACGCCTGTTTGTCGTGGGTGTCGATGATCAGTCGTGTGACTTCGTCGCTTTCATAAGGGATCAGCACTTCCTCAAGAAATTGCTTGAGGGGGATATTCGCCAACGCCATCTGCGCGGCCACCCGCTCGCCATCGTTCTGTGCGGCCACGCCGGCGAGGAAGTCCCCGGAGCGTGCAGGGCTGGCCTTGGCCATCACGTCCTTGAGGCTGTCGAAGCGGTAGGTTTGTGTACCCACCGCGTGGGAAAAGCTTGCCATACAGTGTCTCCTTGACGACGGGAGCAGCGGCCCCCGTCGAGGTTTACGGCAGTTAGTGCAAGGCGGCTTCTGCGGCCTGGATCGCCGCGAATTCCTCTTCGGGCGTGCCTGCTACCAAGTGATGCCGGCTGTAGAAAGCAAAGTAAGCAATTAATACTCCATAGATGATCGCGGCGCCAATCACCACGCGCGGGTCCACCAAAAAGCCCGCCACCACGGCCACGCAGGCCAGTACCAGGGCAACCCCGGAGGTGAAGATGCCGCCCGGTGTGCGGTACGGACGGTCCATTTTGGGGCGACGAATGCGCAGGGTGATGTGAGCAGCCATCATCAATACGTAGGAAATGGTTGCGCCAAAAACCGCCACCAGAATCAACAGGTCGCCCTGGCCGGTCAGCGACAGGCCAAAACCGATGATGCCGGGGATCACCAAGGCCAGTACCGGCGCCTTGCTCTTGTTGGTTTGGGACAGCTTGCGCGGCAAGTAACCGGCGCGGGACAGTGCAAAGATCTGCCGCGAATAGGCGTAGATAATCGAGAAGAAGCTCGCAATCAGCCCCGCCAAGCCTACAAGGTTGACGAAGCCGCCCATCCAGGTTGAACCGCCGTAAGACAACGCCAGCGCTTCCACCAGCGGGTTGCCGGATTTGACCAGCGCGTAGGTGCCCGCACCGCCCGGTGCAATCACCAGGATCAACAGGGCAAAACTGGTCAGCACCACAATGGCGCCAATCAGGCCACGGGGCAGGTCGCGTTTGGGGTTCTTGGTTTCTTCAGCGGCCAGGGGCACGCCTTCGACGGCCAGGAAAAACCAGATCGCGTAGGGAATCGCAGCCCATACACCTACATAGCCGAACGGCAGGAAGGTACTGGCGCCCTTGGCTTCGGTCACTGGAATATCCAGCAGGTTGGCCACGTTGAAGTGCGGCACCATCGACACCAGGAACACGCCCAGGGCGATGGCGGCAACGGCGGTAATCACGAACATCAGCTTCAAGGCTTCGCCAACACCGAAGATATGGATGCCGATAAAGATGATGTAGAACGCCAGGTAAATCATCCAGCCGCCAATACCAAACAGCGACTCGCAATAGGCGCCGATAAACACCGCAATGGCGGCAGGCGCGATGGCGTACTCGATCAGGATGGCGGTGCCCGTAAGAAACCCGCCCCACGGCCCGAATGCACTGCGGGCAAAGCCGTAGCCACCGCCAGCGGTAGGGATCATGGAAGACAGTTCGGCCAGGGAAAAACACATGCACAGGTACATGGTGGCCATCAGCAACGTGGCCAGGAACATGCCGCCCCAACCGCCTTGGGCCAGGCCGAAGTTCCAGCCGGCGTAGTCGCCGGAAATAACGTAGGCAACACCAAGGCCCACTAACAGCACCCAGCCGGCGGCGCCTTTTTTAAGTTCGCGTTGTTGGAAGTATTGAGAGTCGACTTTTTCGAAGTCGACGGAAGATCCAGTCGGTTCGCTAGGCATGGGAAAGTACCTTTCGTTGTTATTGTTTTTTAACTCGGCCTCTGTGTGCCGAACGCAAATCGCAAGTACTTGTGAAGATCTAAATGTGAGAGCGGGCTTGCTCGCGAAAGCGGTGTGTCAGTTGATGAGTTTGTAACTGATACACCGCTTTCGCGAGCAAGCCCGCTCCCACATTTTTAATTGCATTTCAAATATGGGAGGGGGTGATGGTTAGAAGAAGCCCAACGGATTAATGTCGTAACTCACCAGCAAGTTTTTAGTCTGCTGGTAATGATCCAACATCATCTTGTGGGTCTCACGGCCCACACCCGACTTCTTGTAACCGCCAAACGCCGCATGCGCCGGGTACAGGTGGTAGCAGTTGGTCCACACGCGGCCCGCCTTGATCGCCCGGCCCATGCGGTAGGCGCGGTTGATGTCACGGGTCCACACGCCAGCGCCCAGGCCGAACTCGGTGTCGTTGGCAATGGCCAGGGCTTCCGCTTCGTCCTTGAAGGTGGTGATGCTCACCACCGGGCCGAAGATTTCTTCCTGGAACACGCGCATTTCGTTGGTGCCCTTGAGCAGGGTCGGCTGGATGTAATAGCCGCCAGCCATGTCGCCGCTGAGCTTCTCGACCTTGCCGCCGGTGAGCAGCTGCGCGCCTTCGCCCTTGGCGATTTCCAGGTAGGACAGGATCTTGTCGAATTGCTGTTCGGACGCCTGGGCGCCGACCATGGTGTCGGTGTCCAGCGGGTCGCCGCGTTTGATCGACTCGATCTTTTTCATCACCACTTTCATGAAGTCGTCGTAGATCGACTCTTGCACCAAGGCGCGGGATGGGCAGGTGCACACCTCACCCTGGTTGAAGAACGCCAGCACCAGGCCTTCGGCGGCTTTTTCGATGAACGATGGCTCGGCTTTCATGATGTCGGCGAAGAAGATGTTCGGCGACTTGCCGCCCAGTTCAACGGTAGACGGAATGATGTTCTCGGCCGCCGCGTGCATGATGTGCGAACCCACGGGGGTGGAACCGGTAAAGGCAATCTTGGCGATGCGCTTGCTGGTGGCCAGGGCTTCGCCCGCTTCTTTACCGAAACCTTGCACCACGTTCAGCACACCCGGTGGCAGCAGGTCGCCGATCACTTCCATCAGCACAGTGATACCCAGCGGGGTCTGCTCGGCAGGCTTGAGTACCACGCAGTTACCGGCGGCCAGGGCTGGCGCGAGTTTCCACGCGGCCATCAGGATTGGGAAGTTCCACGGGATGATCTGGCCAACCACGCCCAGCGGCTCGTGGAAGTGGTAGGAGGCCGTGTGCTCGTTGATCTCGGCGCTGGTGCCTTCCTGGGCGCGGATGCAACCGGCGAAGTAGCGGAAGTGGTCGGCAGCCAGCGGGATATCGGCGTTGAGGGTTTCGCGTACGGCCTTACCGTTGTCCCAGGTTTCGGTGATGGCCAGCAGTTCGAGGTTCTGTTCGATGCGGTCGGCGATTTTCAGCAGAACCAGTGAACGGTCCTGGGCCGAGGTCTTGCCCCAGGCGTCGGCGGCGGCGTGGGCGGCGTCCAGCGCCTTGTCGATATCTTTGGCCGTGGAGCGCGGGAATTCGGCAATGGCCTTGCCGTTGACCGGCGAGGTGTTGGTGAAATAGTTGCCATCGACCGGCGCAACGAATTCGCCACCGATGTAGTTGCCGTATTTGGCCTTGAACGAAACGATGGCGCCTTCAGTACCGGGGTGTGCGTAACGCATGGTGGGTATCTCCTGGCTCTTATGTTTATTGGGAGTGCAGCGCGGCAAGCGCCTATAAAGCGTAGAGCAAAGGTTGGGCCAGTGCTTTGAGGGCCAGGCAAATCAACGACTTGGGCTTTGTTGCAAGGCGTTGCTGTGACAGGGGTGATACAGGCGATGTGACAGTTTGTGCCACAAACGGGACAGCCTGTGACCGGTGGGTCTGGCCGGGATTGCATTGGTCGGGTGCCTGGGGGATGCTGGGCGTTCTCACGCAGGGAGAATAATAAGAAATGCACAACGATCATTTCAGCCGCCATGCCCAGCAAGTCCTCACCGTGGCCCATGGCCGCGACCCATCGAGCGACCCGTCCATCGCCCGCTCCTGGTTGCGCTGCCTGGAGGACTACCACCTTGACCCTGCGCAAACCCTTGCCCCCACTGTGCTTGAACATGGCCGCCTGCTGGAAAGCCGCGAGCGCCTGCAACAAGTGCTGCATATCGCCGGCAGCGAGATGAACAGCCTGCACCAGCAGCTGTCCGGTGCCGGCCATGCGGTACTGCTCACCGATGCCCGCGGGGTGATCCTCAACTGTGTCACCGCGCCCTCCGAGCGCAAGATTTTCGAGCGCGCCGGGCTGTGGCTGGGGGCCGACTGGAGCGAGGCCTGTGAAGGCACCAACGGCATCGGCACCTGCCTGGTGGAGCGCCAGTCCCTGACCATTCATCGCGATGAGCATTTTCGCGGGCGCCATACCGGGCTGACCTGTTCAGCGAGCCCGGTGTTCGACCCCCATGGTGACTTGCTGGCGGTGCTGGATGTGTCCTCGGCGCGCGAAGCGGTATCGCGCCAGAGCCAGTTCCACACCATGGCGCTGGTGAACCTGTCGGCCAAGATGATCGAGAGTTGCTACTTTTTGCGCCACTTTGAAAACCACTGGCTGCTGCGTTTCCATTTGCAGGCGGAGTCGGTGGGGTTGTTCAGCGAAGGCCTGCTGGCGTTCGACGGTGAAGGGCGCATTTGCGCAGCGAACCAGAGCGCGTTGAACCTGTTGGGACAACTGCGCGGCGGTTTACTGGGGCAGCCGGTGGAGGCGTTTTTCGAGTGCACCCTGGACCAACTGCTCGGTCGCTCCAGTACCAATGCCACCGCCAGTTGGCCGTTGCGCACCCGCGATGGCCGGCAGTTGTTCGCTGCCCTGCGGGGCCAGGTGCGCAGTGTTGTCGCACCTATCGCCAAGCCTGCCGTGGTACAGCGGCCGCCTTTGCCCGGTATCTGCCTGGGCGACCCGGCGCTGCAGCGGGATTTCGGCAAGGCGCTGCGGGTATTCGAGCGGGATGTGCCGTTGCTGATCAATGGGGAAACCGGCTCGGGTAAAGAAGCCTTTGCCAAGGCGGTACACCAGGCCAGCCAGCGCGCCGACAGGGCATTTGTAGCACTCAACTGCGCGGCTATCCCGGAAAGCCTGATCGAAAGCGAGCTGTTCGGTTATCGCGGCGGCAGTTTTACCGGGGCGCGTAAAGAAGGCATGCAGGGCAAGTTGCAGCAGGCGGATGGCGGCACGTTGTTCCTGGATGAAATCGGCGATATGCCGCTGGCCCTGCAAACCCGTCTATTAAGGGTGTTGGAGGACCGCTTGGTGGTGCCCCTCGGCGGTGAGCCCCAGGCTGTCAATGTTCGAATCATCAGCGCGACCCACCGCAATTTGCTCGCGCGCGTTGAGGACGGCAGCTTCCGCGAAGATTTGTACTACCGCCTCAATGGTCTGGAAGTGGGCTTGCCGTCGTTGCGCGAGCGCAGTGACAAGGCCCAGTTGCTGGATTTCCTGCTCGCGCAGGAGGCTGGCGGCGAGACGGTAGTGCTCGACCCTCCAGCGCGTGCGGCGTTGTTGGCCTTTGCCTGGCCGGGCAACGTGCGCCAACTGCGCACGGTGCTGCGTACGCTGGTGGCGTTATGTGATGAGGGGCGTGTGGCGCTGCACGACCTGCCCGCGCTGATCCGCCAGGTACCCCCGGCAACGGCTGTGGATGCCAAGTCGGCAGAGTCGCCGCTGGACGATGCCGAGCGCTTGACGCTGCTGGCGGTGCTGGAGCAACAGCGCTGGCACATGAGCCACACCGCGGAGCAACTGGGCGTCAGCCGCAACACCCTGTATCGCAAGCTGCGCAGGCACGGCATCGCACGTCACGCCCTCAGCTAAAGGGTGCGATTTTCGCCCCCCTGCGCTAACCTGCCTCGATGTTTTACGAGGTCGACTATGCACATTCATATTCTCGGTATTTGCGGCACGTTCATGGGTTCGATGGCGGTTCTGGCCAAGGAACTCGGGCACCATGTAACGGGCTCGGACGCCAACGTTTACCCGCCCATGAGCACGCAACTTGAGGCCCAGGGCATCGAACTGACCCAAGGCTACGACCCGTCGCAGTTCGACCCGGTGCCGGACCTGGTGGTGATCGGCAATGCCATGTCCCGTGGCAACCCCGCCGTGGAATACGTACTCAACAAAGGCCTCCCCTATGTGTCCGGCCCGCAATGGCTGGCCGACCACGTACTGCAAGGGCGTTGGGTGCTGGCCGTCGCCGGTACCCATGGCAAGACCACCACCAGTAGCATGCTGGCCTGGGTGCTGGAACATGCGGGCATGAGCCCCGGTTTCCTGATTGGTGGCGTACCGCAGAATTTTTCAGTGTCGGCGCGCCTGGGTGACACGCCGTTCTTCGTGATCGAAGCCGATGAATACGACAGCGCCTTCTTCGACAAGCGCTCCAAGTTTGTTCACTACCGCCCGCGTACGGCCATCCTGAACAACCTTGAGTTCGATCACGCTGACATCTTCCCGGATTTGCCAGCTATCGAGCGGCAATTCCACCATCTGGTGCGCACCATTCCGAGTGAAGGCCTGGTCATTCACCCTACCACCGAGCCCGCGTTGCAGCGTGTGATCGAGATGGGCTGCTGGACCCCGGTGCAAACCACCGGCGCGGGCGGGCAGTGGCAGGTCAAGTTGCTCAGTGAAGACGGCTCCCGATTTGAAGTGCTGTTCGAAGGAGTGGCCCAAGGCATCGTCGATTGGGACATGACCGGCCAGCATAACGTTGCCAACGCCTTGGTGACCTTGGCTGCGGCGCGGCATGTGGGCGTGGTGCCGTCCATGGGGATTGCCGCGCTGAGCGCGTTCAAGAGCGTGAAGCGGCGCATGGAAAAAGTCGCCGACGTGAATGGGATTACCATCTACGACGACTTTGCCCACCACCCCACCGCGATTGCCACTACGTTGGATGGCTTGCGCAAACGAGTCGGCGAGGCGCCGATCATTGCCATTGTGGAGCCACGTTCTAACTCCATGAAGCTCGGTGCCCACCGTGACGGCCTGCCGGAAAGTGTCAACGATGCCGACCAGGTTGTCTGGTACGCGCCTGCCAACCTGGGCTGGGACCTGCCGGGCATTGCGGCGTTGTGCACCGTGCCGTCGAAAGTCTGCGATTCCATCGAGGGCATTATCGAACACGTCAAGCAACTGGCCACGCCCGGTACCCATGTGGTGGTGATGAGCAACGGCGGCTTTGGCGGCCTGCACGGCAAACTGGCCGAGGCCTTGAAATGAGCGGGCCGGAGCGCGTCACCCTGGCGATGACCGGTGCATCGGGTGCGCCTTATGGCTTGCGTCTGCTCGATTGCCTGGTGCGCGAAGACCGTGAGGTGCACTTCCTGATCTCCAAGGCTGCACAATTGGTGATGGCCACCGAGACCGACGTGGCACTGCCGCCCAAGGTGCAGATGATGCAGGCGTTCCTCACCGAATACACCGGTGCGGCGGCGGGGCAGATCAAGGTGTACGGTAAAGAAGACTGGATGTCGCCGGTGGCCTCGGGGTCCGGCGCGCCTGCGGCGATGGTGGTGGTGCCGTGCTCCACCGGCACCCTGTCGGCCATTGCGACCGGCGCGTGCAACAACTTGATCGAGCGCGCAGCGGACGTGACCTTGAAGGAGCGCCGCCAGTTGATCCTGGTGCCGCGCGAAGCGCCGTATTCGAGCATTCACCTGGAGCACATGCTCAAGCTGTCGAACATGGGCGTGACGATCTTGCCGGCCTCGCCGGGCTTCTATCACCAGCCCCAGACCATCGATGACCTGGTGGACTTTGTGGTGGCGCGCATTCTCAACCTGCTCAATATTCCCCAGGACATGCTGCCGCGTTGGGGCGAACACCACTTGAGCAGTGATGAATAAGGCGTTGCTGATCCTGCTGGCGCTGCAACTGGCAGGCTGCGCTACTGCGCGCACGCTGGATGCGGCGCAACCGGGGGCGCCGGTGGTGTATGCGGGCACGCGGCTGGATCTGTATGCGATCAATGGCGGGTGTTGTGCCAAGGACCGCTTTGGCGCCGAAGCGCCGAGTTATCCCCATGTGGACCTGCCGGCCAGTGCGTTGCTCGACACGCTGCTGTTGCCGTTGTCGGTGTTGACGGTGCTTGGAGTGGGCTTTAACGCCACGGGCGGTCTGTAGCCCAAGTTTCAAAAACAGCACAAAGCCAA
>NZ_QUZU01000020.1 GCF_004682055.1 Pseudomonas kairouanensis
GTATGCACGGTGGCGATGATATTGACGCCGGTGAAGATCGACGAAAACCCCGCAATGAATACGCCGCAGATCACCGCCACCACATGGCCGTTGCTGAACATCGTCGACAACGGCGTGTAGAAGGTCCAGCCGGTGTCCACCCCGCCGAGCAGCAGCGCCAGCAAGGTGAACAGGCCGCCACCCAGCAGCAAGTACCAACTGAACAGGTTCAGGCGCGGAAAGGCCATGTCTTTGGCACCGATCATGATTGGCACCAGGAAATTACCGAACACGCTCGGAATCGACGGAATCAGGAAAAACCACACCATGATCACCCCGTGCAGGGTAAACGCGCGGTTGTAGCCATCGGCGGTGAGCAAATCCCCTTCCGGCGTGACCAGTTCAATGCGGATCAGGCTCGCCGCCAGCCCGCCGGTGAAGAAAAAGAAGGTCACGGTGAGCATGTACAGCACCGCAATACGTTTGTGATCGCGGGTCAGCAACCATGACCGCAGGCCCTGTGCATGCAAATAGCTGGGTTGGCTCATTGATGTTTCTCCGCAAGTTCGCGCAGGTAAGCGACAAGCCGCTGCACGGCCTCTTCATCCAACAGATTGCTGTAGGTCGGCATGATCGGCAGGTAGCCGGCTACCAACTGTTTTTGCGGCAACAGGATGCTGTCGCGCAGGTAGGCTTCATCCGCTTTTACCTGGCTGCCGTCGGCCAGTTGCACCGAACGGTTGAACACCCCGGCCAGCGGCGGCGCGTTGCCTGAGTCGTGGCAACTGGCGCAACCGTATTGGCGATACAGGGTCTCGCCCTGACGGGCAAGGTCGGCGCTGCTGCCGTTGTCTGCCAGCCAGTGCTCGTAATCGGCGGGGTTGAGCACCACCAGGCGCGCCAGCATTGCCGCGTGGTCGGTGCCGCAGTATTCGGCGCAATACACCTCGTAGGTGCCGCTGTGTTCGGCCTGGAACCACAACATGCTGTAGCGCCCCGGCAATACGTCTTGCTTGATACGCAGGCTGGGGAAAAACAGGCTGTGGATCACGTCTTCGGAAATCATGGTCAACTTCACCGGGCGCCGGGCCGGGACATGCAGGGTGTTGATCTCCCGCTGGCCGCCCTGGTGCTGGAATTTCCACATCCATTGGCGCGCGGTGACCTGCACTTCCAGCGCATCCTCCGGCGGCGTGCGGGCGATGAAAAACAGCCGCGCCGACAACAGGAAGACCACCAGCGAACCTATGAACGGCAAGATGATCCAGGCCAGCTCGATAGGCAGATTACTTTGCGGGCGATGGTCGCGGTCGGCGGGACGGCCGCGCCGATAGCGCCAGATAAACACCCACAGCGCGACGAACACCGGCACCACGAACAGCGCCATCATGGCGGTGAAGCCGATCACCAGCCAGTCGACCGATACCGCGTAATCCGAGGCTTGCGCCGGCCACAGGCGCAGAAAATGTTCGTTCATCGCGCCTCCCGACGTTCGCGCCGCACCGCCCGCAAAATCAGCAGGCCGAGCACCAGCACCGTCGACACACCTGCCACTTGCAGCAGCAAAATGATCCGGCTGCTGTAGGTGCCGCTCTGCGGGTCGTAGTGGTAGCACAGCAATAACAGTTGTTCCTTGATGGCCCCCAACTTGCCCTGCCCGGCCTCGGTCAATGCCAGGCGCAGGTCGCTGGGCTGATAGCCCAGGCCGTAGAGCCAGCGCGACAGGCGCCCGTCACCCGTTACCACCGCGACTGCCGAGCTGTGGGCGTATTGCTGCTGTTGCGGGTCGAAGCGATAGCCGAAGCCGATCGAGTCCGCCAAGGCCTGGCTGGCCGACGCATCGCCAGTCAGCAGGTGCACGCCAGGTTCGTCAGCCAGCGCTGGCCAATGCTGGCTGAGCTTGGCCAGCTCTTCCCGGGCGGCGCCCACGTCTTCGCGGGGGTCGAAACTGAAGGCGATCACCTGGAAGTCACGGCCCAGGCGATAAGGCTGGTTGGCCAGTTGGCTGAACAGGGTCGAGAGCGCCGCCCCGCAGACGTTCGGGCAACGGTAGTACAACGGCACCAGCAATGTGGGCTGGCCGTTGAGCAGCTCGCCCAGACGCACGGAGCGGCCCTGTTGGTCGGTGAAGCGACTGTCGAGCGCCAAGGAACGGCCGACGTGTGCCGTGTCGATTCCGGCGGCGGTAAAGGGGTCGAATGGCTGCGCGGCGCCCGCTTGCGGCAGCCAACAGCACACCAGTGCGACGACCAGCAGCAGGCGCTCAATGCTCATCAGGCCATCCTCGCTCCAGCAGCAATTGCCGGGCCTGTGCCAAGGGCAGGTGCACGATGTGATGCTCACGGTCGACCCAGCCATAACTGTCCAGGTGCAGACGCTGGCGGGCCAGTTGCCGCTCACCCTCCTGCCGGGGATCAGCTTGTAGACGCGGCTCAGGCGGCAATAGGCGCTGGCGTTCCAGTGTGCTCATCGGCGGTTGTTGCACCTGTTGACGGTATCCGCTCAACAACCAGGCCACGCCGCCCAGGCTCAGGGCTATGGCCACACCCAACAGCACCATTACCCGGGCGGCTTTTTTACCGTCAAAATCGTTGGCTTGGTATTCAGCGGTCATGACGCCTCCTTTGCCACTGCCGCCGCCACACGGCAAACAAGCCCGCGGCATACACCCCCTGGCACAGCACCGCGGTGAGGAGCATGCCAAGGGTCGCGTCGGGAAAAATCGACGGCAGGCTGATCCACATCGACTCGACAACCCCCAACAACAGGATCGCCCCACAGCCCCACGTCAACACATTCATTCGCCCGCCCCATGGCGACGCGAGCATCACCAGGCACACCAGTTGCCCGGCGATCACCAGCGCCGTCAGTGCGCCCCACGCACCCGTCTCGCGCACGCGGTACCAGGCTGTTTCATGTGCCAGGTTCACCGACCAGATAATCAGGTACTGCATGAACTGCACGTAGATCCAGAACGCCAAGGCGCTTACCAGCAGACCGCGCAACAGCACACACTGGCGTGCGGGCAGCAGCACCACGTTCCAGCACAAGACACACAACCCGGCAAAGGCCAGGCCGTCGAGCAGTTGCCGGGCGATCAACAACAGGCCGAACACGCTGGAGACAAACCCCGCCTGCAACGACATGAGCCAGTCCACGGCGGCCAGGCTCGCCACCAGAGCGTACAGGATCAGCCCCGCCGCACTGCGCTTGCCCACCCAGCCGTGCACCACCCAGGCAAGCCCGCCGTACACCAGAGTGCGTAGCACAAAAAACCACGGCGATAACCACAGGCCACGAAAGCCCGGGGCCGCCTGATCGAACCAGGGGTACACCCAGGGCATCGTGACGAGCACCGGCAACAGCATCGGGATGATCAGCAACACGGCGCTTGCACCCAAGCGACTGCCGGGATCCAGCAAAGGCTGCCAGCGACCGCTGACCAGAGGCGTCAGCAACGCAAGCAGCAGGCAACCCAGCGCGATATTGCTGCCATTGACCGCTGCCGCCAGGGTGCCCGCACCGACCCAGGCAGGCTGCCATACGCCGAGCACGGCAAGGCCGATGGCGGCAGCCAGCAACCACCACCGGCTCATTGGCCGGACTCCTCGAAGGCCTGGCGCACAGTCGGCGGCAGCGTTTGCAGGTCGGCGTGCTGGCTCAACTGCAGCACACGCAAGTGGGCGACAATCGCCCAGCGCTCATCGGGCTGAATGCGCGACGCGTAGCCGTACATCAAGCCTCGCCCGTCGGCAATCACCTGCATCAATTGGTCATCGGAGGCGTTCAGCAACCGCGGTTCGATAAACGACGGCGGCGCCGGAAAACCACGACCCACCACCAGCCCATCGCCGAGCCCGCCCAGGCCATGGCACGGCGTGCAGAATGTTTGATAGCCCGCCTCGCCACGTGCCAGCAAGTCCGCACTCAGGGCCGGCCGTTGGCGCGCCAGCGCTTCACGTTGCAGTTGCCCGCGCGCCACACTGCCGGCGGGAGGCTGGCGACTGCTGAGGCCATTGCCAAACAACGCGCCGGCGCGCTGTTCGAGTACCTTGGCCTGGCGTGACATGTCATCACAGCCGCTGCACAGCAGCACCAGGCTCAATGCCCATGGCCAGGCATTCATGGCGCCACTTGCTGCACGCTCTGCGCGCGTTCGGCCAGCCAGGCGTGGGTCTGGTGTGCGTCAAACAGCGGGTCGCGCGCATCGATAAACAAGAAGAACCCATCATCGCTGGCCCCTTCAAACCCCTCGACGCCGAACAACGGATGATGCAAGCGCGGCAGACGACTGCACAGCAACAACGTCAACACGGCTGCCATAGCTGCAAACACCACGGCAAACAGAAACGTCACCACGGCGAATGAAGGCAACGCCACCAAGGGTCGCCCGCCGATGTTCAAGGGATAGGCCCACACCGAACCGATCTGCATCACCAGCGCCAGGACGATGCCCAGTCCGGCGCCCAGGCAGGCCATGCGCCCTACTCGCCTGGCGTCGACCGCCAATACCGGCTCCAAGGCTTCCAGCGCAAACGGCGCGAAGGCATCCAGCCGCCGATAACCCAGGTCCCACGCGCACACGGCGGCATCCACCAGGGGCTGGGGCGCCGGGAACCGCGCGAGTAAACCCAGGCACTCAGCCATCGCCGCGCTCCTGATGCAGCGCCTGCTTGACCTCGAACGCGGAGACCATCGGCACATAGCGCAGAAACAGGCTATAGGGCACCAGAAACACCCCGAAGCTGCCGATAAACAGCGTCCAGTCCCACAGGGACGGCGTGAAATCGCCCCAGCTGGAAACCAGCAGATCACGCATCTGCGGCGGGATCAGCAGCATGAAACGCTCGGCCCACATCCCCACCAGTACGGCCAGCGCCACCAGTGCCAATCGCGGCGGGCTTTGGCGCACGTTTCGCCACCAGAGCGCCTGGAGCACCCCGACATTGCAGACGATCGCCAACCAGAAACTCCAGGCATGCGCGCCGCTGATGCGCGCAAGCAATACCTCGATTTCATGAGCGTCACCGCTGTAGAACGGCATGAACAGATCGGCCAGGTACCCATAGGTGGTCATCCAGCCGGTGGCCAGCAACAGGCGCCCGAGCATGTCCAGATGGCGTGGGGTGATCAGGCTTTGGATGCACAGCAACCAGCGCACGGCAATCGCCAGCAGCGCCACCAGGGCGAACCCGGAAAACACCGCCCCGGCCACAAAATAGGCGGGAAACAGGGTTGAATGCCAACCGCTCTGAGTGCCCATGGTCAGCAAAAACGAATAGCCGCTCGACACCGCAAACACCAGCGGTATCGCGAGGATCGCCAGCACCCGCGTGGTGCGCCGCCACAGCGCCCAATGCCGTTGCGACCCACGCCAGCCGAGCGCCAGCAAGCCATAGACCGTCTGGCGCAGCAGCGTGCTGGCCCGGTCACGGGCGCTAGCAAAATCCGGAATGGCGCCCACCATCAGGAACAGCACCGACACCGTGAGGTACGACAGGATCGCAAACATGTCCCAGGCCGTCGGGCTTTTGAATTGCGGCCATAAGCCCATTTCATTCGGGTAGGGCATGGTCCAGTAGAACAGCCAGGGACGGCCCAGGTGCAGGATCGGGTATAGCGCGGCGCAGATCACCGCCATCAGCGTCATCAGCTCCGCCAGCCGATTGAGGGTATGGCGCCAGGGCCGCTCGATCAGCAACAGCAAGGCCGAGATAAACGTGCCCGCGTGGCCGATCCCCAGCCACCAGATGTAGTTGAGGATGCCAAATCCCCAATGCACCGGCTGATTATTGCCCCACATGCCCACGCCATTGCCCAGCAGCACGACGACCGAGCCCAGGTACACCAGCAACAACACCAGGCCGACACCGAACATCCAGCGCCAGGCAACGCGCCGGGGGAACTGCTGCAATGGCCCGAACACCTGCCGCGACACCTGCTGGTCGCTCAAATCCTTTGGCAGGAAATGCCCGGTGGCGTGCAGCAGCGGCTCAGCCTTCATCGCCGGCGCCCTCCTCCTCGATGCGCGCCAGGTAACTGGTGCGCGGCCGGGTGCCGAGGGCTTCCAGCAAGCGGTAATGGCGGGGATCACGGCGTGCGAGGCTGACAGCGCTGGCGGGGGCGTTGATGTCGCCAAACTGGATGGCCTGGCTGGGGCAGGTTTGCTGGCAAGCGGTGATCACCGCAGAGGGGTCGAAATCGTCGCCGTGTTGCTTGTCGTCCGTGCGGGCGTTGCTGATGCGTTGGATGCAGTACGTGCATTTCTCCATCACGCCGCGGGAGCGTACCGTCACCTCGGGGTTGCGTTGGGCCTGAATCGACGGCGCGGCGTCGGCGCTCCAGTCCAGCCAATTGAAGCGTCGCACTTTGTACGGGCAGTAAGAGGCGCACGTGCGTGTGCCTATGCAGCGGTTGTAGACCATCTGGTTCAAGCCATCGCGGCTATGCACGGTGGCGTTGACCGGGCAGCCGGTTTCGCAGGGCGCCTGCTCGCAGTGCATGCAGGGCAATGGCTGGAAGCGCGAACGCGGGGCCTCCAACGGCCCCTGGTAATAATGGTCGATGCGCAGCCAGTGCATGCTGCGCCCCTGGCCGACCTGCTCGGCGCCGACCACAGCAATATTGTTCTCGGCCTGACAGGCCACCACACAGGCATTGCAGCCGGTGCACAGGTCCAGATCAATGACCATGCCCCACTGCGGGCCGCTGTCGGCCACCGGGCTGTAGAGCGACGCGGGAATGGCCTGGGTTGCGAGTTGTGGTTTGGCGCGTGAGACCACACGGATGGGCGGTTCCTGCGCTTCCGGCAACCGGTGATGTGACTGGGTGGCCGCCAAGAGAAAGTGCTCGCCGGTGCTTCGTAGGGAGGCACTGACGGAGAATTGCTCAGTGGGCCTCACCGCGTAACCCAGGCCATCACCGACGCGCCCGGCGTGGCTGCGACCGTAGCCGGTGTATAAGGCAATGACCTGGTCGGCCTGCCCGGGTTCAACCCAGGCCGGTCCGCGCACGGTCTGCTCCGCCAGTGTTACCTCTATACCGTCGCCGTTGCTCACGCCCAACTGTTCGGCCAGGTGTGGCGAAAGCCCGATCACATTGGTCCAAGTCAGGGTGCTGATGCGCTTGGGCAATTCCTGCAGCCAGCCGGAGTTGGCGAAACGCCCGTCCCACACGGTCGGGTCGGGGCGGATTACGGCCTCTAATCCTTCGCCGACGTCGGCCGCCGCGAGGGTAATTGGCGTCATTTCCTCCACCTTGACTGGCGCTGGGGCCGGTTCAATCCAGCCATTGGCCAATGCCTCGCGCCATTGTTGCTGCGCGATATGCGCCCAGGTTGCGCGCACCAGCGCCAAGGCATCGGCCTCGGTTGAGTGCATCAGCAACTCGAGGACCTGATGCAAGGTGCGCGTCGAATACATCGGTTCGATCAGCGGCTGGACGATGCAGACACTGCCGTCCGCCGCGCGGCCATCGCTCCAACCGTCCAGGGCGTGATTGAGCGGCAGGTGCCAATGGCACTGCGCGGCGCTTTCGTCGTAGTAGAGCCCTGCATGCAAGCGAAATGGCGCCTGGGGCAGCACATCTTGCATGTAGGCATTTAGCACTGGGTTGCAGTCGAGTATCAGCAAATGAGTCACTGCTTCCTGACTCAGTTGCGCAAGCGAACCCCACGATTGATTCGGCTCGTAACCCAATAACCACGGCACCTGCCAGTCCAACGCTCGGCCTGCGTGCCCCAAGCGCTGGTTAAGCTGCATGACCTGCGCCTGCAACGCCTCGGACGCCTGCTGGCTGATACCGATCAGGCCGCGCCCAGGGTGGGCCTTGAGCGCAGCGACGGCGTCCTGCACCCACTGCCGTTGCGCCGAGTTCAGGCGCGGCGTTCCGGGCAGGTCCTGGCCCAGCGCCTGGCCCAGCGCAAGCAGCAGGCCGGGCAACTGCGACGGCGCCGTGGGCAAGCGCGCGGTGGCGGCAGCGCCGGTGAGGCTCGGAACACTTTCAGCCACGAACACCAACGCGGCGCCCTCACCGTTCGCTGCCTGGCGGCGGCGTTCAGCCCAGCCGCGCTGGAGCACCGTCTGATACGGACCGCTGCCCAGCGGGTCATATTCCAGGCACACCAGAACCTCGGCCTGTTCCAGGTGAACCTGCGCGGCCAATGGCTGACCGAACGCGCGTTCGCTGGCTCGCAGGGCGGCCGTCTCGGCAAAGGCTTCGCCATGGTACAGGCGCGCCTCAGGCCAGCGTTGTTGCAACTGGTCGAGCTGGCGCTTGAGGGTCGGTGAACTGCTGGCCCCGCAGACGATGTGCAAGCCCTTGCCACGAGCGCTGTCCAACACCTGCTGCTCATGGGCCAACGCCGCGCGCACATCCGGCCAACTGGCTTCGCGGCCTTTGAAACGCGGCGCCTGGGAACGGTCCGGATCATAGAGTTGCAGGATCGCCGCTTGAGTAAAAGCATCGCAGGCGCCGCCCGAGACGGGATGGTCCGGGTTGCCTTCAAGCTTGATCGGTCTGCCTGCAACGGTCTTGCCCAACACGGGCTGGGCAACACCGCCAAACGGGATGGCGGTGGCGTACCAGGCCGGCACGCCTGGCGTCAGGTTGACCGGCTGACTGACCGCCGTCACCGCCTGTTCCGGGGTCTTGCCACAGGCGGCCAGCCCCGCCATGGCGATAGACGCCGCCATCAACTGCAGGAAACGCCGTCGATCCATCAGAGGCGCCACACCTGCAAATTCCGCTTCTATCAGTGCTTGAGCGTCAGGGGACTCGGCAAGCGCCTCAAGCCCGCGCCAATAAGCCTGCCCCTCAAGTCCGGCCAGTTGTTCACGCAAAACGGAGAAGTCCAGCGGCTTACTCATCGGTGGCACGTCCCGCAGTCGGTAAGGCCCCGGGTATCGATGTGCCGCGCGGTCATCAGGCGCTCACCCAACTGGCGACGGTCCTCGGAAGGCTTCCACTGCATATTGGTGACCTGCTCCAGGGGACGCAGATGGGGCGCCGGGTCACGGTGACAGGCCAGGCACTGGCCCATGTTCAGCGGTTGCGCCTTGAACATCAGTTGCATGCGGTCGACCTGACCGTGGCATTCACTGCAGCCGACGCCGGCGTTCACATGGACGCCGTGATGGAAATACACGTAGTCGGGCAGCTTGGCGACGCGTTGCCAATGCAGGGGCTCAAGTTCACGCAGGCTCTTGCGCAACGGCTCCAGCACATCGGTATGTGTCCATACCTGGGAATGACAACTCATGCAGGTTTCGGTGGGTTGCAGGCTGGCCATCGCGGAGGACTGCACCGCGCTGTGGCAATAACGGCAGTCGATCTTGAGTTCGCCCGCGTGGTGGGCATGGCTGAAGGGCAATGGCTGCTCGACCACCCAGTTACGGCCGGTGCGGTAGTCGGTGCTGTCCAGAGTCAACGCCACAAGCAAACCTCCCGAGAGCCCGGCGATCAGCAGCAACAGTCCTACGCGCATCCAGGTATCGGCGGAGCGCCTGAAGATCTGCGTCATTGCCGGATTCTCATGTCCATGTCCTTAACGCTTTGGCTGCGCGGGTGCGCAGGCGTTCGTTATTTTTTTGCGCCTCCTGGCAGAACGCTGGCCAGTACTTGCTTGGCGGTTTGCACAATCACCCCGGCTTCATCCGGGTCGCCTTTGAGCAACGTGGTGGCGAACTTTTTGGCCTGTTCCAGTTTGATATGCGGGGGAAGTGGCGGCACGTCGGGGTCGGTCTTGAACTCGATCAGCACCGGTACATCCGAGGCCAACGCCTGTCCCCAGGCCGCAGCCACATCCTCCTCGCGATCGACGAAAATCCCCTTCAGCCCCAGCGAAATAGCAAACAGGTGATACGGCACGTCAGGAATAGTTTGCGAAGCCTTAAACTTGGGGTCGCCTTCCATCACGCGCTGCTCCCAAGTGACCTGGTTCAGGTCTTCATTGTTGAACACCGCACAGATCCAGTTAGGGCTCTGCCACTGCCGCCAGTATTTGGCCACGGTGATAAGTTCGGCCATGTTGTTCATCTGCATCGCGCCGTCGCCCACCAGCGCGATCACGGTGTTCTGCGGCTGCGCAAACTTGGCGGCGATGGCGTACGGCACGGCAGCCCCCATGGACGCCAAGCCACCGGACAGGGAACATTGCATGCCACGGCGGATCTTCAAGTCGCGGGCATACCAGTTGGCACAGGACCCGGAATCGCTGGTGATGATGGCGTGGTCGGGCAGGCGTGGAGACAGCTCGTAGACCACGCGTTGCGGGTTGATCGGTTTGGCTTTTGCCAGGGCACGTTTCTCCAGGGTTTTCTCCCAGCTAGCACACCAACCCTCGACCTTTTTGCGCCATTTACGCTGAGTCTTGTGGGTGAGCAACGGCAACAACGCAGCCAGGGTCTCGGCGGCATCGCCCACCAGATTCACCTCCATGGGATAACGCAGGCTCAACATGTCGGGTTGCAGGTCAATCTGCACCCCACGGGCCTGGCCTTCCTTGGGCAGGAACTCTGAGTAAGGAAAACCCGAGCCGATCATCAACAAGGTGTCGCATTCGGTCATCAGCTTGTAGCTGGGCTCGGTGCCCAACAGGCCGATGCTGCCGGTAACCCAGGGCAAATCGTCAGGGACTGCAGCCTTGCCGAGTAACGCCTTGGCCACCCCGGCGCCAAGCGCTTCGGCGACGGCGATGACTTCATCGGTGGCCGCCAGCGCCCCTGCGCCGACGAGAATCGCAACTTTCTCACCGGCATTCAGCACGTCTGCGGCGCGCTGTAGATCCGCCTCATACGGCACCACTCGCGGTTTTGAATAACCCACCCCCGAGTGCACCGTGCCGTGGGCCCTGGCGGGCGGTTCGTAGGCCGCCTCCTGCAAATCGTTGGGCAGGATGATCGCCGTCACTCGGCGCTCACCGACCGCAGTGCGTACGGCCCGGTCCACCAAGTGACGCACCTGGGATGGCACCGTAGCCTGCTGCACAATTGCCCCTGCCACATCCTTGAACATCGACACCAGGTCCAGCTCCTGCTGGTAATGCCCCCCAAGCGCCGCCCGCGCCTGCTGCCCGACAATCGCCAGCACCGGCATATGGTCCATTCGCGCGTCATAGAGCCCGGTGATCAGGTGCGAGGCTCCTGGCCCTGAAGTCGCGATACAAACGCCCAGCTCTCCCGTAAATTTGGCGTGGGCCGACGCCATGAACGCGGCCATTTCCTCATGACGGGCCTGAATGAATTCGATCTTGGCCTGCGCCCGGCTTAACGCGCCGAATACGCCATTGATACCGTCACCCGGGTAACCGAAGATTCGGGTAACGCCCCATTGGCTGAGCCGGTCAACCAGAAAGTCGCCTACTGTCATCGTCATCGAATGCCTCGCTTCATTCAAAGAATGGGTTTGCCACCTGTTACGCCGTAGCGTTCACCGGAGATATAACTGCCCTCATCCGACGCCAACAGCACATAGATGGGCGAGACTTCGACTGGCTGGCCGGGGCGCCCGAGCGGTGTATTGCCACCAAAGTTCTTGACGGACTCCTCGGTCATCGTCGATACGATCAATGGCGTCCAGATTGGCCCGGGCGCCACACTGTTGACGCGAATACCGCGTTTGCCGAGCATCTGCGCCAGGCCCGCAGTGAAGTTGGCGATCGCGCCTTTGCTCGCCGCATAGGGCAACAGCGTGGGGTTGGGCGCATCGGAATTGACCGAGCTGGTGTTGATGATCGAACTGCCCTCGGCCATGTGCGGCAGCGCGGCCTTGCAGATGCGAAACATCGCGGTGACGTTAACGTTAAAGGTCTTTAGCCAATCCTCGTCGGGGATGTCTTCCAGGCTTTCGTAGGTCATCTGGAACGCCGCGTTGTTGACCAGCACATCGATGCGTCCGAACTTCTCCACGGTGTCAGCGACGATCGCCGTGCACTGATCCGCGTTGCCCAGGTCACCGGGTAGCAACAGGCATTGACGACCCGCCGCCTCGACCCACCGCGCGGTTTCCTTGGCGTCTTCATGCTCATCCAGATAGGAGACCGCCACGTCCGCGCCTTCGCGTGCGAAGGCGATGGCCACCGCACGCCCGATGCCGCTGTCGGCCCCGGTGATCAACGCTACTTTGTTGGCGAGGCGGCCCGAGCCTTTGTAGGTCTGCTCACCGCAATCGGGAATTGGATCCATCTTGCGCTGTTCACCGGGTACGGGCTGCTGTTGGGTCTTGAATGGCGGTTTTGGATAACTGTTCATGGGGCTCCCTCCTGGCTGTGATTACTTTTTGCGAGGGTCGGCCGGGAGGGTAAGTTCAGATGAATTTCGAAAAAATCAGATGACCGTTCAGGCGCGGCAGTGCCATTGGTCAGAATGAATAAACCTTCTGAAGGTGGCGTGCCTCAACCGCAAGGTAAGGTTTATAGGTTTAGCGATTCGAGGCATTCTTCTGAACCCAGGTTTTCCGCTATATTTCACTTTCGGTTCAAGCCTCGCCCTCGCTTAATTTTTTTTCCTCCACGCTCTTTGCGTGCGCAGTTAACCAAGGTTGGTACTTATGAAGTCTGCCCCCCTGCGGTCCCCTAACGTTCCGCAACGCAAGGATCTGATCCCCAGTGACTTGGACTTTCCGGTGGTTGGGATTGGCGCGTCCGCGGGCGGGCTGCAAGCAGTAAAAGCGTTTTTTGAGCATATGCCCAAAGACTGCGGCATGGCGTTCGTGGTGATTCTGCACCTGTCTCCTGATCATCAAAGCGTGGCGGACAAGATCATCCAGGAGTCGACCCGCTTACCGGTGTCACAGGTCAATAACACGACGCCCATCGAAAAAAATCAGGTGTACGTCATCTCGCCTGCTCACCATTTGAAGATGAATGATGGCTATTTAGCGGTATCCCCATCAACCCGCGAGGGCGGCTCGCACATAGCCATCGACCTGTTTTTTCGCGATTTGGCAGATGCGCATAAAGAACGGGCGTTTTGCGTGATCCTTTCAGGGACCGGAGCGGACGGCGCGGTCGGCCTGTCTCGGATCAAGGAGCAAGGCGGGATCACTTTGGTACAAAGCCCGGAAGATGCAGAGTTCGATGGTATGCCATTGGCTGCCATCGAAACGCAAATGGCCGATCTCGTGCTTCCCGTGGTGGAAATGCCCCAGAAGTTGCTGGAGCTGTGGCGCAACGCTCAGTCAATCATCCTGCCCACCGCCGACGATCCCGAAATCAAAACCACCCCGCCCGCAACCGAACGCGATGCAGCCGTGGCCGAGCAGTTACTGCTGGACATCCTGATTCAGCTACGCGCCATTACCGGGCACGACTTCAAGCATTACAAGCGTGCCACAGTGTTGCGCCGTATTGAGCGACGCTTGCAAGTAACCGCCCAGCCGGACCTCGCGGCCTATTATAATTTCCTCCAGGGGCATCCAGACGAAACCGAGGCCCTGCTCGGCGATATGCTGATCGGCGTGACCAACTTCTTCCGCGACCGCGAGGCTTTTGAAGCGCTTGAACGTGACGTGATACCCAACCTGGTGAAATCGCTAGAAGACAGCGTGCCGCACCGTGAACAAGTGCGCATCTGGTCGGCCGGCTGTTCCACCGGCGAAGAAGCCTACAGCCTCGCGATGCTGGTGGCCGAGCAACTGGCGCTGGATGCCAGCGGCGCCAAAATGCAGGTTTTTGCAACTGATATCGACGAGCGCGCAATCACCCACGGCCGCAACGGCGTGTACCCCGAGGCGATCATCACCGACGTACCGCCGCCGCGCTTGCGCCAGTATTTTGCTAAGGAAAAAAACCAGCACTATCGGGTACGTAAAGAAATCCGCGAGAAGGTTTTGTTCGCTAAACACAGCCTGCTGGCCGACCCGCCGTTCTCCCAGATCGACCTGATCGTGTGCCGCAACCTGTTGATCTATCTTGACCGCGAAGTGCAGCGCGACATCCTGCAGATGTTCCACTTTGCGCTGCGCCCCGGTGGCTATCTGTTCCTTGGATCCTCGGAGTCGGCCGACGGCTGCCTGGACCTGTTTGTGCCGGTCGACAAACGAAACCGCATTTTTCGGGTGCGTGCCGGATCCTCAGGCATTCGCCGCGCCCCGACCATTCCGCGAGGCGGCTACTTGCGCCCAAGCGCCCCGTCGATTGCGCTCGAAAATAAGGCCCCTAACAAAGTTTCATTCGCGGATATTCATCTGCGGGCTCTGGAGAAAGCCGCACCGCCAAGCGTTATAATCGACATCCACGCGCAGATCCTGCACATGAGCGAAGGTGCCGGGCGGTTCCTGCGTTATGTGGCTGGCGAGATAACGCATAACCTATTGGCATTGGTTCATCCCGACCTGCGCCTCGACATCCGCACCACACTCTTTCAGGTCCAGCAATCGAACATGCCTGTGACCTCCCGCAAGATCCGCGTTCAGCGCGAGCAGGCCCCCTTCATGGTGGACATTACCGCCCGCCCCTACCGCGATGACGCGACCGAAAGCGACTATGTGCTGGTGATCTTCCAGGAAAGCCCTTTCGACCCCCAACAGACCGATTCCACTGCCGTCAGCCATGCTGAAAACGCCATCATGGGCAACCTGGAGCAGGAGCTGCAACGCACCAAGCTGCACTTGCAGGACACCATCGAACAGTCGGAAGTCTCAAGCGAAGAACTCAAGGCCTCCAACGAAGAAATGCAGGCGGTCAACGAAGAATTGCGTTCGGCCACCGAAGAGCTGGAAACCAGCAAGGAAGAGCTGCAGTCGATCAATGAAGAGCTGTTGACCGTCAACTATGAACTTAAAACCAAGGTAGAAGAGACGGACAAGGTCAATGACTACCTGACCAACCTGATCGCCTCCACCGACATCGCCACCGTATTCGTCGACCGCAATATGCGCATCCGATGGTTCACGCCCCGCGCCACCGATATATTCAGCATGCTCCCGGTGGACACTGGACGCTCGTTGATGGACATCACCCACCGCCTGGATTACCCGGAAATCACCGAAGACGCTGCGACGGTGTTTGAATCGCTGAGTATGATCGAGCGGGAAATCAGCGGTAAGGACAACCGCTGGTACATCGCGCGGTTGTTGCCCTACCGCTCCAGCGAGGATCACATCGATGGTACGGTGCTGACCTTCATCGATATCACCAAGCGGCGCCAGGCCGAAGAGGAACTGCGCCTGGGCGAAGAGCGCATGCGACTGGTGGCCGAGAGTACCCATGACTTTGCAATCATCATCCTTGATGACCACGGCGCCATCACCGATTGGAACACGGGAGCAGAACTGATCTTCGGCTACACCAAGGACGAAGTCCTGGGCGCCTATTACGACTTGATATTTTCACCGGAGGACCGCTCCTCCGGTGTCCCGGAGAGCGAGCTGCGCGCGGCCCGCGAACATGGTCGCGGTGAAGATGAGCGCTGGCATGTGCGCAAGGATGGCAGTCGGTTCTACTGCAGCGGTGAGGTCACGCTGCTCAAGAGCGACAGCTTGCAGGGCTACGTCAAGATCGCCCGCGACCTCACCGGCCACAAACGCACCCAGGATGAGCAGAGCCAGCGCCTGATGGAGACCCAGACGAAGAGCCATCTCAAGGACGAGTTTTTCGCGGTGATGTCTCACGAACTCAAACATCCACTGAATCTGATCCAACTGAACGCGGAGTTACTGCGTCGCTTGCCCGCTACCAAGGCGGCGGGCTCGGCGATCAAAGCCGTGAATACGATCTGCGAGGCCGTGTCCAGCCAGGCGCGGATCATTGACGACCTGCTGGATGTCGCCCGGGTTCGCACGGGCAAGCTCAAGTTGAAAAAACAACAGGTTGATCTGATTCGTACCCTGCAGGATATCCATGGCGTAGTGCTCGCCGACGGGCATCGTCGTCAGGTGACGCTGCAAACGCCTTCGGATCATGCATCACTGATCGTTGATGTCGACCCGACGCGCATTGAGCAGGTGATCTGGAACCTGGTCAACAACGCGCTGAAATTCACCCCGGAGGGCGGTCAGGTGCAGTTGGTGCTGAGCCGCTCGGAGGGGCGCGCCCAGTTGGACGTAATCGACAGCGGCATCGGCCTGGCCGATGACAGCCTGGAGAAGATCTTTGACCTGTTCGGGCAGGCAGAAAACCAACATCTGACGCATCAGCGCGAGGGCCTGGGGATAGGCTTGTCCTTGGTACGCCAACTGGTTGAGGCTCACGAAGGCTCGGTCAGTGTCCATTCCAAGGGGCTGGGTTTTGGCTGCACCTTCTCGATATGGCTGCCGCTGTGCGAACAACAGGATCATCTGCCACTTTCTGACGCTGAACAGGACGCGGATGAACGCCTGCATGGCGTCAAGGTGTTGCTGGTGGATGACTCTGCCGAGGTGCTTGAAGTGCTGAATTTGCTGCTGGAGATGGAAGGCGCCCAGGTTAGCGCCTTCAATGACCCACAGACTGCGCTGGAAACGGCCCGCGATGCACAGTACGACTTGATCATTTCGGACATTGGCATGCCGAAAATGAATGGCCATGAGCTGATGCGCAAGCTGCGTACGATAGGTCATCTGCGTCAGGTTCCCGCGATCGCACTCACAGGCTATGGGGCCGGCAGTGATCAGAAAAAGGCGGCTGAGTCGGGCTTCACCAGTCATTTGAGCAAACCGGTCGTCCACGATTCGTTGATTGTTCTGATCGAAAAATTGTGTTGCTTACGTCGTTAGTTGAGACTTTCTCAGTAGAGATAAGACGGGCCCTTGGTGGTTAAACGCGTAGCTCCATCTAAAAAGACGATAATTTAAGGCAAACTGAATCGTTGAATTAATCGATATTTCAGAGAAAACCATTTTGATACACGGGCTTTGCAAGCGGGTCACACAGTTATACAGAGACCTGCTGATGAAGGATTCAAGCCATGCAACACAACGACATCGACGCAAAAATGATGGCCTGCCGCCAGTTGGCCATGGAGCAGAATCAGAAGCTTTTCAACGAGGCCAATGCCCTAAGCCGCAGCGCATTCGACCTGCTGGAACAGCCTGATTTTGATAGCGAAATGTTTGATGAATATCTGCGCCTTCGCGGCAAAGCCGAAGCGCTTTTCCGTGAAGCGATTGACCATCTTGGCGTGCTCAACAAGCATTTTCCATTGCCCACCGTAAGCGTGGTCGCCGACGGTGGAAAAGTTGCCAGGCGCGAAAAGGAGATTGCATGATGAAAAATTCTCAGCGCGCCTGGGACCTGGCGATGGTTCTGATTGCTAATGGTAAAATTCCTTTCGATCCCGCCAATTTGAGCGGATCGTTAAAAATACTTGCGCGGCATTTGGAGGCGCTGGAGACAGCACTTCGTGAAGAGGCGATTTTGGCCGAAACCTCGCTTGCCGAAAATCTGGGTCAGCGTTGCCTGCAAAAACAGGTAGGCCGCAGCCGTGCCTTGGTAGGTGCCGATTGACCATCGTCAAGGGACAGTATCGGGCCGCTGAAAAGAGCTCAACACGCGCTCGCGGAATGCTGCGCGTCGGCGGGTAGATGAGCTGACGGGGCGTTACTCTTTAATCAAATCCATTATTGGCGGTTCGAGGGGTTGGTGCGAGCTTCAGGTCATTTGCTAGCCTCCGCTTTCCTGGCCAGCCCCGCCCCACGATCAGTCTGTTTCATACCTATATATTTGGCATAAAGCGTCTAAACCTCCGTGATGTATTTTCGGTAGTCGACCCGTACAAGAGCCCTCAATTAAAAGCATTTTCGACACTAAGCGAAGCGGCAACCATTGCTATTAATTTAATATCACTCCCGCCCCACCTAAAGTAAAAACTTATACGAAGCGGCGCGAACATCGCGCATCTGTACAAGTTTCTCTCAATCAAAGACCGTTCATCGTCCTTTTTAAAAAATCTCGAAACATTTAGACGGTCGCCCTTATCGGAAACTATGTCCGTTGCAATAAACGGGCGTAAGCGAAACCTCAATTACAGTTGGAGTAGCATTATGACGACCAGTAATAAAAACCCAGGTAATTTCGCCAACGATCACGAAAAAGCCTCCGAGGCGGGAAAGAAAGGCGGCCAGGCATCTGGCGGCAACTTTGCCAATGACCGCGAAAAGGCTTCGGAAGCTGGCCGTAAAGGTGGCCAGAATAGCCATGGCGGCGGCCGCAAGTAGTAAGCGTGGTCACAAGGGGGCAGCAATGCTGCCCCTTCTGTTAATAGCAAAGGAGAACTAAGCATGCGTGCATTACCAGGCTATCAGCGAAGCGTTTTGCCTCACCAGCCGAGCACGCAAGTGCGAACTGACGCGGGGGAAAGCCAACGCGCGAACACATTGCCCTGTTACGAACATCAGCGCGTCGTGGAACTGGCTGAAGCGACTGTCGATGCGTCGCAAACACTACCGCTGTGCGAAAGGCATTTATAACCTGAGCGACCATCAGTATTTAGGTGCCTGTAGATCGAGATGAAATATATATCAACGACATAACGATGAGATTACTGAAATGACTACTAACGACAAGCAAAATCAAATGAGCGTCAACGAAGCCGGTAAAAAAGGCGGCGATGCAACTTCGGCTTCCCATGACAAAGAGTTCTATCAAGAGATCGGAAGCAAGGGTGGCCAAAACAGCGGCGGCAATTTCAAAAATGATCCCGAGCGCGCCGCCGAGGCCGGTAGCAAAGGCGGCCAGAACAGCGGGGGCAATTTCAAGAATGATCCCGAGCGCGCCGCCGAAGCAGGTAGCAAAGGCGGCCAGAACAGTGGCGGCAACTTTGCCAACGACCGTGAGAAAGCCGCGGAAGCTGGTCGTAAAGGCGGCCAGAACAGCCATGGTGGCGGACGCAATGGTTAATGTGCTTGATTCAGGGGAGCCGTGCTCCCCTGCCTTGATGGACGGAGGACACCATGCCTTTACACGTCATTAACTTTACCGGGCCGGTCACCGCCTCTACCTGCAGCCAACTTATCGAAAAAGCCTCGTTGGCCGTTCAGCAAGAGGCTTCGGGCCTGGTAGTGAACATCGCCACTATGGGCGGCGAATGCAGCTACGGTTTTACCATGTACAACTTCCTGCTGGCGCTGCCGATCGCGGTGCACACCCACAATCTGGGCACCGTGGAGTCGATGGGCAATATCATCTTTCTGGCCGGTGAGCGCAGGACGGCGTGCAAGCACAGTAAATTTCTGTTTCATCCGTTTCATTGGCATGTGCAAGGCGCCGTCGACCATTCGCGCATGTCCGAATACGCCATGAGCCTTGACTACGACTTGCAGTTGTATGCGCGCATCGTCGAAGAGCGTACCCGGGATGCAAGGGAAAAACTCGAAACAGAAAAGTACCTGATCGCGGCGCCGCGCATTCTCGACCCGCAACAAGCCATGACAGCCGGCTTGATCCATGGGATCGAACTACCGGTCATCAAGGCTGAGTTTGTAAGCAGCTTCATTCACTCCTAGCGTTTTTAAACTGGAACAGGAGCACCACGATGGACGAAGAAACGATTCGACTCACCGCCTACCGTATTTGGGAACAACAAGGTAAGCCTGACGGTCAGGATTTTTTGCATTGGCTGCAAGCCAGAGACGAACTGACGCCCGGGCAAATAGATAGCTCTTCGGGCACGATCGAAAGCAGTGTTACGCAGCCTGTACCGGTCCAATCAAAGCGCCAGGCGGCGCCCCCCTCCACAACGCGAAAAGCACGCAGCAAAAAGCTCGAAGCCTGAGCGGGCCAGATCAGGCGTGCGGACGCGTCTGTCGTAACACCTGCCGACAGTCATGCGCACGCCTTCCCTTTGAAACTCGAATATTGGCACTTTAATATCAATTAATCGCTTGTTTGAAACTCCTCCTTTTTTTTGTTGAAATCATTCACCTCATCATGGATCGTGAGTGAGCTTTTAATTCAGGGAGGAATCGAAGATGTCTGGTCTACAAGCGAACGGCCAGTGCGCCCAATGTAAACAGCCCTTCGAGCCGACGACGGACGAACCCTCCTATCTGGTGTCCACCGCCGCCGAGATGCTCTGCCCGCAATGCAGGCAACAGTATCTGGCGGACTTGATGATGGATGCACTTCAACGCAGCGCCCTCAAGTTATGCATGCTGCAGGAACGTCGAAAAAACAATAAGGCTTGACTCAAACCAACACCCTATTCAAATGTGCGTATTTGTTAAAAGTTACGCTCATTCAGGGGGTGGTGGTACATAGGGCTGCGCAATAAACGGAATACTTCCAGAAGGACGCCACCTGACGTTCTCCAGGCCGTAGCGTTCTGCAAGGGGTCTGCTGACCCGTTTGATCTTTTCATGGCGTGACCGAGGAATTATACCGATCCCAGCATCGCAAGATGCCCAATGCCACGCCTCTGCATTATTCATGACATCCGCTCTTATAATGAAAGATCTCGGCTTATGATGGTATTCGTACTCGATAATATATAAAGAATTTTTCATATGCCCTCCTTCTGATTTTTGTTATTGGAGCAGCGCGAAGGTTCAGATTTTCCCTCTTGATGTGTATTTTTAGTTGCGCCAACTTGCGGCACTATCGGGATATGACCATTCGTCGGCGCCTTCTGAAAAAAACCAAACCGTTATCGCTTTATCGCTTCTTACTATTGAGCCTGTTCCCTCCAGGCTCTGGTAAAACTCCTGTCTTGCCCGTACTCCGTGCGGGCTTTTTTTGAGCAGTTCATAGAGCCGTTACGCTGTTCGGCGAGCCGGTGACTAGTGCGCCGCACTTATATACACAACGTCGGCTTGTTTCGCCGCGCCCCAATGCGCTGCTATGAGTAACTTGAACTTCAAGGGCGCGAAACCTTTCATCTCTAATCGTGAAATGCGGTGGAACTCAAGCTGCGCAGGTTTTTCTATCGCAGAGACATCCATCGGAGGATTGACCATGACTGACCAGCCACTAATATCCACCCACACCCCTCCTGACGCGCACCGAAGCGGCACAATGACCAAGGCTGAGCGCACACTTTCGCTGGCCGCTGGCGCTGCCCTATTACTGCATGGCTGTCGCAAGGGTGGGTTGAGTGGTGCACTCCAGGTTGCGGCGGGCGCCTACGGTGTGATTCGCGGTGCAGCCGGGCACTGCGCACTGAAGCGGGTGTTGACACCAACCCCCTACGAAACACAATTCAGCCGCGAACATCAGTGGCCGATCAGCGAGGCAATCACGCGCAGTATCACGATCTTGCGCCCATCGGATGAGGTGTCTGCCTTCATCGCCAGGCCCGAGAACATCCGCCCGTTGCTGCGCTGGGTCGACAGTGTCGAGCAACTGACTCCGGACACCGCGCTCTGGAAGCTCCGCGCACCGGCCGGCCGGCGCCTGCAGTGCGCGCTTGTGCAGATCGATACACAGGATCGCCATGTACTGCATTGGAAAACACCAGGCGACGCGCGATGGGCTCACGACATTACCGTCTCGCTGAGCCCCGCCCCGGCCGGCCGTGGAACCCAGGTCAAGGCGGTGGTGGTGTGCAAGCCGGCAATGTCCAAGTTGGGCTATGGCTTGGCGCGTGCGATCAGCCTGTTCAGCGACAAAGCCTTGCTCAACGCCCTGCAGGCAGTGAAGCAGCAACTGGAGACCGGCGAGGTCAGCAACAACCGCTCCAGGCCGGAACAGGACGACGATTTTTTTTACGTACACGCCGGCGCTGACCAGGTCGCAACCGATCATCCGTCAGCCAAAACCGGCGTTGTTATCGAAGGAGGACCCCACTGATGCGCGCACTCACTTGGCAAGCACCTAATCTACTGCGAGTCGACCATGTCGCCGACCCTGCGATCCTCAACCCACGGGACGCGATCATTCGCGTCACCCTCTCCTCTGTCTGCGGTTCGGACCTGCACCTGCTCGGCGGCTACGTACCGGCCATGAAGCCCGGCGATATCATTGGCCACGAATTCATGGGCGAAGTGGTCGAGGTCGGCAAAGGCGTCACCGACCTGCGCAAGGGTGACAAAGTGATCACCATCTCAATCATCGGCTGCGGCAACTGCGAGCCGTGCCAGCGCAGCGATTTCTCCTGCTGCGACAACTCCAACCCAAACCCGTCGGCGACGGACCTGATGTATGGCCAGCCATGCTGCGGCATCATCGGCTACAGCCACGCTTTTGGCGGTTACCCGGGCAGTCACGCGACCTACGTGCGGGTGCCGTTCGCCGACGTCAACCTGTTCAAGGTGCCCGAAGGCGTGAGCGATGAGCAGGCGCTGTTTGTCTCGGATGCGGCGCCCACCGGTTACTTCGCGGCGGACAATGCCGATATCCAGCCCGGCGACACCGTGGCAGTGTGGGGCTGCGGCGGCGTTGGCCAGATGGCGATCTGCAGTGCTTACCTGTTGGGCGCCGAGCGGGTGATCGCGATTGATCGTTACCCCGACCGGCTGCGCCTTGCCGAAGAACGCGGCAAGGCGATCCCTATCAACTACGAGAAAACCAACGTGCACGAAGCCTTGCTGGAGTTGACTGGCGGACGCGGCCCGGATCGCTGCATTGATTGTGTGGGCATGGAGGCGCATGGCACCGAGATCGACTATGCCTATGACAAGGCCAAGCAGTTGCTCAGGCTGCACACCGAACGCGGCAGCGTGCTAAGGCAGGCCATACGTGCCTGCCGTAAAGGCGGCACGGTATCGGTGGTCGGCGTGTACGGTGGGTTGCTCGACAAGTTCCCGATGGGCGCGATCGTCAACAAGGCGTTGACGCTAAGATCCGGACAGCAACCGGGGCAGCGTTACGCACCGACCCTGTTCGAGCATATTCGCAAAGGCGAGCTTGACCCTGCCTACTTGCTGACCCATCCCATGAGCCTGGAAGACGGGGCGCAAGGCTACAAGCTGTTCAAGGAAAAAACCGATAATTGCCTGCGGGTGGTGTTTAAGCCCTGAGGGTCGTGCGTGTGGTTTCAATGCCTGGCACGCCGAACAGCGGGGGATGTGTGAGCCGTAGATGCCGATACCCATGCTCCGATGAGCGGTTTAGCCAGGCTCCGCGACCGGCGTCGCCAGGCGATTGCACGCGTACAGCGCACTACCCAGCAGCATCAACGCGCCGCCTCGCAACCAAGTGTCGAGGCCTTGCTGGCTGAGCAGGATCAGGCAGGAAACAATCGCCAGCACTGGCACCCAGGTCGGCACACGAAAATGGTGTTCTGCGACGAGGTCGCGGCGCAATACCAGCACCGCCAGGTTGGTGCTGAGGAACACGAAAAGCAGCAACAGCACGACCGTCTCGGCCAACGCTGCGAGCGTGCCGGTCAACGTCAAGGAGATGGCCACCAGGGTGCTGGCGATGATCGCGACCCAAGGCGTACGCCGCTTGGGCAGCACACGCGAAAGCGGCCCCGGCAACAGGCTCATGCGGGCCATGCCATAGGCCAGGCGGCTGGCCATGACCATGGTCAACAGCGCACCGTTGGCGACCGCCACCAGTGCAATGAAGGCGAAGAGCTGGGGCGGGATACTCAAGCCCGAGGCGCGTACCACCTCGAGCAACGGCGCCGAGGTGGCCGTCAGTTTGTCCATCGGCAGCACCACTGAAGCAGCGACACCGACCGCCGTATACACGATGCCGGCCGTCACCAACGCGGCAAACAGCGCACGCGGATACACCTTGCGCACCCCGCGTATTTCTTCGCCCAGGTTAGCCGACGTTTCAAAACCGACAAACGAATAGAACGCCAGCAATGCAGCGCCCAGCACCGCAGGCATAGGGTTGACGCCGGCCTTGAACTCCAGCGCGCGGCCGAGGTTGGCTTCGCCCGACTGGATGCACCAGGCCGCGGCCACCACCACCAATAGCAGCCCGGACAGTTCGATGCAGGTCATGACCATGTTGGCGCCCAACGACTCCTTGATACCGCGAGCATTGAGCAGCGCTATCACCATCAGGAATATCAGCGCGGCCAGGTGCGGTGATACGTCGACGAACGCCGCCAGGTAGTCGCCGGCAAATGCCAGGGACAGCCCGGCCGCGCTGGTGACGGCGGCCGCCAGCATGCAAAAGCCGACCAGGAACGAAATCAGCGGTGACTTGAATGCCTTCTCGGCGAACACCGAAGCAGCGCCGGCATAGGGGTACTTGGTCACCAGCTCCGCGTACGAACCTGCCGTGAGCATGGCGAAGAACAACGCCACCAGCAGCGGCACCCAGATCGCCCCACCCACCTCGCCAGCGATGGTGCCGGCCAGCGCGTACACGCCGGCACCGAGTACATCGCCGAGAATGAACAGAAACAACATCGGGCCCGTCACGGCGCGGCGCAAGGACGGTTTTGTGGGTGCGGCTTGGCTGAAGCTGAACTCGGACATGGGCGGCTCGGGCGGCGGGGTTGTTATCAGCAATCAGCGGGCGCGGGCCGGCTGACGCGGGGCTCTCTACAATGGAAAATCCACGCGCCGCCAAAGTTCCGTTTTCCGCTGCAACCCCGGCGCAGGCGCCCCGTCAATCGTCCTCGTGCAGGTGCGCGTCAGCGCAGGGCAAACGCCCCGATTCGCCGCCCGCAATCCGTTCCGCCTGATCAATGCCGCGCTTGAGCGCGTCGTGCACGGTCCATTCGGCGCCCGGCAACTGGCTGGTGCGTTCAATCACGCATTGCCCCATCGCGGTATAGACGCTGACCAGCACTTCGATATCGGCGTCTTCGCGCTCCCGGGCCCTGACTTCGATATGGCACCCGTTTTCCACTTCCTGAGTAAAGCACTCTTCTTCCAATGCCTTTTGGGCCCATGCCTTATAAGTATTACCACGAATAAACATAACTGTTCTCCCGGACCGTTAGTGGGTTGACCTTCAAGTAAGACCTGAATGCCTTAAGAGGGATTCCGTCTTTTTTACAAGGGAAATTGCATCATGCGCCTATAAAGCTCTAGTGCCGTTTCGCTTGTTAAGCCGTTCGTCAGGCGAAGTAACAAATTGTTAAACCAACCCCGTGACGTCTATTCAAAATATTCGGCAGCGCGGTGAAAAACGCACCGCAGAGCAGCAGCGAAAGCCAACAGATCCGGGCAGCTGATGGGTTTTATCCATTGATGGCGCCGTATTGCCTGGCGTCAGGAACTAACAAGCGCAGCGCCAGCGTTTCGCTTAAGTAATTTACGAACACTGTCGCCGGACTTTCGGCGCCGTAACAACGGACGTTTTCCATACAGGAGCAAGGCATGAAACGAGCGATTGGCTATTACCTGGCATATCTCGCCAGCGTCTTCTTGTTGAGCGGTTGCAACTTAGTGGTGTTCAACCCCAAGGGGCAGATTTCAACCGATGAGCGCGACCTGATTATCCTCGCCACGGGCCTGATGCTGTTGGTGGTGGTGCCGGTGATCGTGCTGACGTTTGTGTTTGCCTACCGCTACCGCGCCACCAATAAAAAGGCTCGTTACTCACCGCGCTGGGCCAGTTCCCACAAAATCGAAGCAGTAGTGTGGGGCGTGCCGCTGCTGATCATCATCGCCTTGGGCTGGGTGACGTGGAAAACCACCCACGCCCTCGACCCCTATCGCCCGCTCGACTCGGACACGCCACCGATCAACGTCCAAGTGGTGGCCATCGACTGGAAGTGGCTGTTCATCTACCCCGACCTGGGTATCGCCAGCGTCAACGAACTGGCCTTGCCGGTGCACACGCCTGTGAGTTTCACCATCACCTCCGACGCGGCCATGACGTCCTTCTTCATCCCGGCGCTGGGAGGGCAGATCTATGCGATGGCAGGCATGCAGACCAAGCTGCACCTGATCGCCAACGAAACCGGCGAGTTCAAGGGAATCGCCGCCAACTACAACGGCCCCGGTTTTTCCGACATGCATTTCACCACGCTGTCATTGAGCCCCACCGACTTCCAGACCTGGGCGAACAAGGTCAAGGGCGCCTCCACAGTCCTTGACCAAACGAGCTATGCGCACTTGGCCAAGCCCACCATCAAGCACCCCGTGACCTATTACTCGGCAGTGCAGGAGCGGCTGTTCCTGGACATCGTCGATAAATACGAAGGCATGAACAAGGCCAATAAAACCAGGCGAGCGCCATTGAGCGGTACTGAAAAGCGCGTCGATAAACACCCCAGTTTACTGGCCGAGGAGCAATAACAATGTTCGGAAAACTGTCATGGGATGCGATTCCAACCACTGAACCGATTGTGATGTACACGCTGGCCTTCATCGGGCTGATCGGCGCGGCGATGGTGGGCACCATTACCTGGAAACGCAAATGGGGCTATTTGTGGCGCGAGTGGTTCACGTCGGTGGACCACAAAAAGATCGGATGTATGTACATCATCGTCGCGCTGGTGATGCTGCTACGCGGTTTTTCCGACGCAATCATGATGCGCACCCAGCAAGCCATGGCCGCCAGTGGCGGGCCGGGTTATCTGCCGCCGGAACACTACGACCAGATCTTCACTGCCCATGGCGTGATCATGATTTTCTTCGTGGCCATGCCCTTCGTGGTCGGCCTGATGAACGTAGTGGTGCCGTTGCAGATAGGCGCACGCGACGTGGCCTACCCGTTTCTCAACGCGCTGAGCTTCTGGCTGTTCGTGGCCGGTGCCGCGCTGGTCAACGTCTCACTGGGGATCGGTGAGTTTGCGCGAACCGGTTGGGTCGCCTATCCGCCGTTATCCGGGTTGGCATACAGCCCCGGGGTCGGGGTGGACTACTACATATGGTCACTGCAGATATCCGGCGTCGGCACGTTACTGACGGGGCTGAATTTCTTCGTCACGATTTTGAAGATGCGCACCGAAGGCATGACGTTGTTCAAAATGCCGGTGTTCACCTGGAATGCGCTGTGCACCTCGGTGCTGATCCTGGCGTCGTTTCCAATTCTTACCGCCACCCTGCTGATGCTGTCCCTGGACCGTTACCTGGGCATGCATTTCTTTACCAACGAAGCCGGCGGCAACCCGATGATGTACGTGAACTTGATCTGGGCCTGGGGGCATCCGGAGGTGTACATCCTGATCCTGCCGGCGTTCGGAGTGTTTTCCGAGATTGCCGCGACCTTCAGCAGTAAGCGGCTCTTCGGTTACGTGTCGCTGGTATGGGCGACGATTGCGATTACCGTGTTGTCGTTCATCGTGTGGCTGCACCACTTCTTCACCATGGGCGCAGGGGGTAACGTCAACGCGTTCTTCGGCATCATGACCATGATTATCGCGGTGCCGACCGGGGTGAAAATCTTCACCTGGCTGTTCACCATGTACCGTGGCCGGGTGCGCTTCGAGACCCCCATGCTGTGGACCCTGGGCTTTATCGTGACCTTCAGCATCGGCGGGATGACCGGGGTATTGCTGGCAGTGCCGGGCGCTGACTTCATGCTGCACAACAGCCTGTTCCTGATCGCGCATTTTCACAACGTGATCATCGGCGGCGCGGTGTTCGGCTACATGGCCGGCCTGACCTACTGGTTCCCCAAGGCCTTTGGCTTCCGCTTGAACGACAAGCTGGGCCGCATCGCCTTCTGGTGCTGGCTGATCGGCTTTTATTTCGCGTTCATGCCGTCGTATGTACTGGGCTTTATGGGCATGACCCGGCGCCTCAACCATTTCGACAACCCGGAATGGCGGCCGTGGCTGCTGCTGGAAGTGCTGGGCGTGCTCATCATCCTCTGCGGCGTAATTTCCCAGGCTCTGCAGCTGTTCGTCAGCATCCGTAACCGCCACCAATACCGCGACCTTACTGGCGACCCGTGGGACGGGCGCACCCTGGAATGGGCCACCGCCTCTCCGCCACCGCTGTACAACTTCGCCGAGCAACCCAAGGTCAATGACCTGGACGCTTATTGGGGCATGAAGGAGCGCGGCGTGAGCACCCTCAGCCACACCGACTACCGAAGCATTCACATGCCGCGCAACACCGCCTCGGGCCTGGTGATCAGCCTGTTCGCGCTGATCTGCAGCTTCGCCCTGGTCTGGCACATCTGGTGGCTGGCGGCGTTCGGCCTGGTGGCTTCGGTGGTCGCGTTCGTGGTGCGCAGCTACGACGAAGACACTGATTACTTCGTGTCCGCGCAAGAGGTGGCGCGCATCGAAACGGCACGTCTCAAAGACCTGGCAGAGGCTTGATCCATGTCCAATATCGTGATTGAAAAAGACATCGCTCATACTCAGGAACACGGACATGAAGACGCGGGTTCGCTGAGCGTCTTCGGGTTCTGGATTTACCTGATGACCGACTGCATCCTGTTCGCGAGCTTGTTCGCCGGCTATGCGGTGTTGCGCGACAGCGTGGCCGGCGGTCCTTCGAGCGTGGATATTTTCGAACTGCCCTATGTGCTCGCTGAAACCATGCTGCTGCTGTTGAGCAGCATCACCTACGGCTACGCGATGCTGGCGATGAACCGTGGCCAGCAAAGCCAGGTGCTGCGTTGGCTGGGACTCACGTTCGTGCTCGGCGCCGGCTTCATTGCCATGGAAATCAACGAGTTCCGCCATTTGATCGCAGAAGGCTACGGACCGGACCGCAGCGCGTTTCTGACCGCTTTTTTCACTCTTGTCGGCACCCACGGCGCGCACGTGTTGACGGGGTTGATCTGGATGGCTGTGCTGATGGTGCAGATTCGCCAGAAAGGCCTGACCAAAACCACCGCCACCCGGCTCAGTTGCCTGAGCCTGTTCTGGCACTTCCTGGACGTGGTGTGGATCTGCGTGTTTACCGTGATCTATCTGTTGGGAGTGGTGTGACATGTACAAGCAAAGTTCGATTCACAGCAGCGCCGGTACCAGCCATGGCAGCAGCCGTTCCTACCTGGTCGGGTTCCTGCTGTCGGTGCTGCTGACCCTGATCCCTTTCGCCCTGGTGATGTTCCCTTCGCTGCCGCGCACCATCACCGCCTGGCTGGTGGTGGCGCTGGGGGTTATCCAGATCGTGGTCCACCTCAAGTTCTTCCTGCATCTGGATACGGCCGAGGAACAACGCTGGAACCTGATTGCACTGATTTTTTCGGCGGTCATCATTCTTTTGCTGGTAGGGCTCTCGCTATGGATCATGGACAGTATTCACAACAACATGCTGGCGCACTGAGGTACTGGCTGGGGCTGCTCAATGCAGGAATTCAACTGACCAAGCCAGGGATCATTTTTGGCAATCTCACGTCGGTGCTGGGGGGTTATTTCCTCGCTGGCGGCGGGCGCCTGGCAGACCCTGCGCACCTAGTTGCCACCCTGCTCGGCACTGCATTGGTTATCGGTTGCGGTTGTGTCATTAACAACTGCGCCGATCGAGACATTGATCGGCGCATGGTGCGAACCTGCCATCGCGCACTGGCGCTGCGAACCATCGCGGTGCCCACCGCCGCCAGCTATGCCATCGCACTGGGCGTCAGTGGTTTCGGCCTGCTCTGCGCGGGCAGCAACCTGCTGGCGTGCTGCCTGGCGCTGGTCGGGCTGGTGATCTATGCGGGGGTCTACACCTTCTGGCTCAAGCGCCGTTCCCACTGGGGCACCTTGGTCGGCGGCCTCTCCGGGGCAATGCCGCCGGTGATCGGCTATTGCGCGGTCACCGCAAGGTTCGACGCCACGGCGATGATGTTAGTGCTGGTGTTCTGCTGCTGGCAGATGCCCCATTCACACGCCATCACCGTGATGCGCCGCGAAGACTTCCGCGCAGCGCGCCTGCCGCTGCTGACCCTGTCCCAAGCCCACCGGCAAATACAGGCGTACACCCTGGCTTTCTTCGCCAGCACCCTGCTGCTGGGAGTGGTAGCCCAGATGGGCATGCTGTATTTCGCCGTGATCAGCGCCTTGGGCGGTTACTGGCTGGCGCTGGCCAACAGCAGCGTGCGCCGGGTCGATCCAGCGCGCTGGGCGCGCTCGATCTTCGGCTTCTCGATTCTGTTGGTGATGATCCTCAACCTGATGCTGGCGCTGTCCACGCTGTGTCGAGCAAGCTGCGAATCTTCCTGGGCAGATCAGCGGGCTGGTAGGGTTTGGCAATCAACTCGAATTCATGCACCTGTATATCCGCGCGCTCCAGCGAGTCTTTCGCATAGCCCGTCGTAAGCAGCACCCTGGTATGCGGATACAAGTGCGCTATCTCGCGCGCGAGTTCCGCGCCATTCATCTGGCCGGGCATGATCAAGTCACTGAACACCAGGTCATAGGTCGCGCCGGCGAGCCGATCCAGCGCCTCGGCGGCAGTGTGTGCAATGTCGGTGCTATAACCGTAGTCAGACAGAACCTCCTGCGCGAGCTCGGCCACTTCGGGCCGGTCCTCCACAATCAAGATGTGCTCGTCGCCTTGAAGCGAAGTAGTCGCGGGCGTTTGCTCGACCCAGAGCTGGCTGTCGTTCGCCGGAAAATACAGGCATACCGTCGTGCCAACGCCTGGGTAGGAATGGATGCGTGCAGTACCGCCCGATTGCTTGACGAAGCCATACACCATCGACAATCCCAGACCTGAACCCTTGCCCTCTTCCTTGGTGGTGAAGAACGGCTGCATGATTTTCTCCTGGACGCTCTCATCGATGCCGTTGCCGTTATCGCTGATCGAGAGGCCCACGTAGCGGCCTTCGGCCAACCCGTCGCGTTGCGCATTGGCATCGCCCGGAACCTGAACGTTGCACGTCTTGATTGTCACGGTCGGCTCGCCATGTCCTCCTAGCGCATCCTGGGCGTTGGATAACAAATGCTGCACCGCCAGCTCCGCCTGCGCAGGGTCAATACGACAGTTCCACAGGTCCTCAGCCAGATTCACATGCAGCTGGACATCCTGCAGTGTCTGCGCCAAAAAATCGGTGCGGCTCAGCAAGGTGTTCAGGTTGATTACGCGACTGTCGAGACGTTGCTTGCGCGAGAACGCGAGTAGCTGTTGGGTCAAGGTTTGAGCTTTTTCGGCGGCGGCCCTGGCGCGGCTGGCGCTGTTGAGAATGCGCTGCGGGTCGGTACCGGGGCGCTTGGCGCTCTGCTGGATCAGTTCGAGATAACCGACCATCACCTGCAGCAGGTTATTGAAGTCATGGGCGATGCCGCCGGTCAGTTGCCCTAGGGCCTCCAGGTCCTGAACGCGGCGCACGCGCAGTTCTGCGTCGTGGCGCCGGCTCACGTCAAGCTGAGAGGCAAAAAAGTACACCAATTGGCCGCTCTCATTGAACAACGGCGAAATGAACAGTTCATTCCAGAACGTCGAGCCGTCCTTGCGGTAGTTGATTACTTCCACACATACCTCATGGCGGCATGTCATCGCATGCTGCACTTGCCGCAACGCACGCTTATCGGTTTCAGGTCCTTGCAGAAGCCTGCAATTGCGCCCGATCACTTCATCCTGTTCATACCCCGTCAGCCTCAGGAACGCCTGATTGGCGAAGATGATCGGGTTGTCGGCTTGTGCCGGGTCGCAAACGATCATTGCGCTTTGGCTGGTTTCCATCGCCGCGAAAAACAGGTCTTTGCGGCTGGAAGAGAGCCGCGCCGGATCGATACGGTCGACCACGGGCTTTTTCTTGCTTGCCAAGGTTCACCTCCAGTTACGTGGTGCGTGTTCCATGGACCGTGAAAACGTCGCGCAGTGCCACCCTGCGCTGAACAGGCGCCCGCCGCAGGCGGTCGGGCGCCGCGCATTACGTCAGCGCTTGGCTGCTTTGTCGGGGTCGGCTGAGCGACGCAGGAACGCTTGCGTCAGTTCCGGTAAGTGCTCTAGCAGCCACTCGGCCATGGCGATTTCCTGCGGCAGGATCTTTTCGCAGGCCGCTAGAGTTTCCGAATCACCGGCCTCTTTCGCAGCGGCGATAAGCGCCGTGTAGCTGGCAATTTCCATGTTTTCGAAGACGTAACCGGCCATCGCGCCCTTGATGACTTCGTCACTCATCAGTGAGCCACCGACTGCCTGGCCGAACGCCATCAGCTTGCCCCCCATGTCTTTCAGGGTCGATGAGCTGCCGCCCAGACGCGCCAGGCACTGGTCAATAAGTTGCTGCTGGCCGAGAGTTTCCTCAATGTGCTGGTCGATCCGTGCCTTGAGCTGGGGGTAATGTTCCAGGCGCTCGGATTGCGCCTTGAGCATTTTTTCGGCCTGCTGCTCCATCGCATGGGCATCACGTAGCCAATCAAGCAGGTTTTCCTGTGGAGTCGCCATGTCGTTAGTCCTCTTGATAAAAAATGGCAGGCGCCGCACGCCCGAAAGCGTGCGGCTGCCAAGCTTCAAATTTCGGGTTTTGGTTGCATTCCCGAGCCCAGGTCAGCGCCGGTAACGGGGTCGCTCGTCGCGTCCGAGGCGGTGCGGATTTTCATCGCGCTCAATGTCGCTTCGTCATCGGCATTCAGTTGCACAGTGGCCAAGCCATCACCACCGTCGACCGCCGGTTGCGGGCTTTCCACGAACTCCCACTCTTCGCCCTGGTTCCACGGGCCACGCATACTTTCCGCGCCTTGGGACATGTTGTAATAAACCTGCGTGAATTCCTGCATGCCCGGCAGCTTGCCTTGAGGGAAGTTCGGCTGGATCGAATGCAGCGCCTTTTCAAAAGACAATTGATGCGCGATTTCCCGCGTCATCAAAAAGCCCAGCGCCTCTTTTACGCCCGGTTCATCCGTGACATTCATCAGCCGCTCGTAGACGATTTTGGCGCGGGCTTCGGCCGCGATATTGGAGCGCATGTCCGCGGTGGGCTCACCGATAGTGTCGATATAGGCCGCTGTCCAGGGCACTCCCGCGGAGTTGGTTAATGGAGCACCGGCACCGTACAGCAGGCTGGTGATGTGAGAGTCATTGCCGGCGCCGTTAAGGGAGCGATACAACTCGCCCTCCTCTTCCACACCTTCGGCTATTCGCCCCTTGGCGCCCTTGTTGAGCATCACGATGATGGACCCGACGATCTCCAGATGGCTGAGCTCTTCGGTGGCGATGTCCATCAGCAGATCCTTGCGGCCCGGATCGTCTTCAGCCAAGGCCTGGGTGAAGTAGCGGGACGCTGCCGCCAGCTCCCCTTGAGCGCCGCCAAACTGTTCCAGCAACAGGTTGGCCAGGCCCGGATTAGGCTCGGCCACACGTACGGTGTATTGAAGTCGCTTGTTATGTAGAAACATGAACAAATCTCCTCAGGCTTAAGAAGGGGCAGCGCCCGGTTGGAGCGCTGCCTACCTTTCTGTGAGGCGCCTCCCTGTTGATAAATTTCAAAATAAACCTTTGCTGCGCGACCAGCGGTCGAGTGCTGCGCATCAAGCGAAACCGTGGCCCAGAGCATTTGTAGGCTCACTTCCCGTCGTCGTTCTGCGGGCAAGGAACGGTGTCTATCCCAGGGGTGCCGTTGGGCGGAAGCGTGACACCCTGATTTTTTCCACCGTCTGGCTCCTCAGGCGCCCGTTCAGGTGATGTGTCATCGGGGTGGTCCCAGTCAGTTGTTGCGTTCGGATCTTCGTTGCGCCCGGCCGTTCCCAGGACGCAACCATCCTCATTCGGCTCAGGCGACTTTTCCGGCGGCAGGTCTTGACCATTGGATGAGTCATGGTTCATAGCAAGCTTCTCCTGTGTACACGTATGAAACCATTTGGTATCGCCCAGCAGTTTGCGGTGCCATGTAAAAGACGAACGGCCAGGTATTCCCGACGTGCCGACTTAAAAGTGCAAGCTTCAGCGAAAAGTATGGGTGAGGCCAACTAAGCGAAGCGGAGCGATCGGTGGCTGCCATCAAATTAATATCTAGCGCCCTCTCAGAATCGGCACTCTATGAGATACGTATTATTAACTACCGCCTGTCGCCTTCCGGTAAAATTCTTAAAACATTTTTTCGCCGAGCGACATCCCAGTAAATGCCCATTGCAGAAAATGGGAAACTAACGAAGCGCTACCTTAGTAAATGGAGAACTCTCATGACTACAGGCAACAAAAATCCAGGTAACTTTGCTAACGACCGCGAAAAAGCTTCCGAAGCCGGGAAAAAAGGCGGCCAATCATCGGGCGGAAACTTTGCCAATGACCGCGAGAAAGCGTCTGAAGCAGGACGCAAGGGCGGTCAACACAGCCATGGCGGCGGCCGAAAGTCGGGATCTTAGCGCTCAAACAGAGGGCGGCCTCGCCGCCCTTTGAGGCTCGTTTCGGCGTGCTCATAACCGCGGCGTAACCGGATATACCGGCGCCGTCGATAGCTCCTTATCGATCGCTTGACCGAAACAAACCGGGTGACTGTCGGCGAGAAGCAGCACTTCTGTACTATTCGGAGCACCGTTGCCCCCTGCTCGGCAGCCTATTTTGACGTAAACTCAAGGCCAATAATATAACCACGCCTACGGCCCCATCTTTATATTAAAACTTCCTTGGCGCTGATGAAAATCAGGCAACTTAAACCAGGAGATCGGCAGTAAGGAGATACCATGTCAAACACTACCCATCTCGGTCAATGCGCTTGCGCTACTTGTCAGTGCGACGCCTTGGCAGACCATCAACGGGACGGAAAGCGCTACTGCAGTCAAGCGTGTGCCAACCTGCACCCACACGGGCAACCTTGCCCGGCCGCTGACTGCCATTGCGAATCGAGCGTCACCCTCCATGAGCGTGCCATAAGCGACAGCCAGCTCGATGAAGCTATCGAAGAAACGTTCCCCGCCAGTGATCCTATTTCCCCTTAGCTTTTTTTAGCGCAGATTTCAATCTGCCGGACAGCACTTTCACGGGTTCTCCCGGCTTTCTTCCAACAACAGGTCAACCACTGCTTGCCCGCCTTGCAGTCCGGGCGAAGACTGTGCACTAAAGACGCGCAGTTGACGCTCGGCGCTGCTGCCGTCGCGCAGCATTTGCCGTGCGTGGTCGAACACGACGTCTTCTCCCAACACACGGGCGGTTTCGCCGAATTGCTGCTCAGCCAGAATCAGCCACTGTTCAAGTGATATTGCCTCGGTGTCCGGAGCCAGCGTGAAGCACCCATGATGTCCGCAACGACGAGCGCGAATGCGATTTTCCTTAAGCAGCCAAAGACGTTCAAGGCTGTATTGGCTGCCGGGTGCCGGCATCTGGCAGGCGTGTTTGATCATGATCCGGAACAGTCCCGCCAGGACCAACGCGTCGCTCAAACGCGGGCACGCGTCGGTCATGCGCAACTCGAGCGTCCGGTAGCTCAACGAGGGCCGGCAACCCCACCAGACATTTGCATCCTTTGCCAGCGCCCCGCTACGTTTCAATAAGCCCAGGTACTGCTCGAAGCTCTGCTCATCCGATAGAAACTCAGGGATACCCATGCGCGGCCACTCATCGCAGACTACTTGCCGATAACTGCAATACCCACTGGGCTGACCCTGCCACAACGGCGATGAAACGCTAAGAGCCAGCAGCATCGGCAACCAGGGCAACACCTCGTTCAGCACTGCGATTCGATCAACACCCGTCGGGATCTCTGCGTGAACATGCAGACCACTGAGCACGCTGCGCTGCGCGACGATCTGGAACTCCTCGAACAAGCGCTGAAAATGGACCTGAGGCGTAGCACGTTGCGCCCGCCAATCGGCCAATGGGTGTACGCCGCTGCATATAAACCCCAGTCCATATCCGGCCAACGCCTGGCTCAACTCGCGGCGCACCCGGCCCAGGTAAGTGGCCGCTTCTGCGGCGTCGTCAAACACTGGAGACGCCACTTCGACCTGGCCCTGGAACATCTCATAAGAGAAGCCATCGCCGATGACCTCGCGGCACGCCGCAAGCACGTGAGCTGGCGGCTCGGCGAGCATTCGCCGACTGCGCAGATCTGTAATGAAATATTCTTCTTCAATGCCAAAGCGCTGAGTGCGATCCATACGCAGTCAACTCACTCGAGTAACGGAAAGCGCCACCGCTGCGATGCGTTCGACGCGCTCGTACCCTGGTTTTTCCAGCTCTTCGCCAAACACGTCCGGGTCAAGCTCATGGTAGGTCCAGCCAAAAGCATCGCTACTCAACAAGGCGCGAGCGGATTCAAGGAACAAATCGCGGCCATCGACCATTGCCACCCCGGTGTAGAGCAATAAAGTGCCATCGCGTTCCAAACGGGGCAGCGCTTCGCGCAAAATGCGCAGCGACAACGCTTCGCCCAATTCACCACCACCGTGGCGGTAGGACCGCTGCTGACTGTCCTTCATGTAGGGCGGATTGGCGAGGATCAGGTCAAAGCGACCATCAACGCCGTCGAGCACATCACTGTGGTATACGCTGACGTTCGGTGCGTTGGCGAGTTCGGCGTTGACCGCACTCATGCGCAACGCCTTTGGGTTGATGTCCACCGCGAGCACCTCTGCGTCAGGCCGGGCGCGCGCCACCAGCAAGGCACCGGCGCCCGAACCGCAGCCGATGTCCACGGCGCGGCGGATCGGCGCGAAGCGTTGGCGCAAGCTCTCTTCGATTACGCTGGCGAAGCGGTAAGTGTCGGGGCCGAAAAAAACCGCATCAGCGGCTTCTGTCGGAAACGCCGAATGCGCCAACAGCAACGGGCCCAGATTCGACCACCGCACCCGGCTCCGCCAGTTGCCATGCGTCTTGACGATAATTTCAGCCTGTTGCAGTTCCTGTCGTTCGGCAGCCTCGAAAACCTCAGCATCGAAGGGCCGCGACCAACCGAATATCCCGCGCGTATCGCTAGCCGGTGCATTATCCCAACGCGCCATGACCCGTTGATGGGTCAGCGGTGTGGGCGTTATAAAGCGATAGCCCTGCGCCTGCAGGCGGCGGCCCAGATTGAGCAGTACCCGATCAGCATGCGATTGGGCCGATGACCCGGAGGGCGTTGGGCACAGTGAGTCGACCATTGGCAGGGCTCCTTGTCAGTCAGCGCAGAGCTGCGCGTAATTCGATAAAACGGCGGGTGGCAAACAAGCCGGCGGGCCGATGATGGCGGTCAGGGCCCAGCCACGGTAATAAAAGGGAAAGCAGTTGCTCGCCGTCGGGCTCCTGCAGTGCCTTACGGAGTGCCTGAGTTTCAGGGTCATCCAACATTTGCGTGTTTGCGTCCAGCGATACGGGCCGCGCCGGGCGCGCGTGCGCAGTACTTTTTTCATCACGCCAGTCACCGGCGATCCAGTCCCGCAGCAATTGTTTTTCATAACCGCTGAACACGCCGAACATGGCGGCACCCGCGCCTTCGATCAATTGCCAGAAACGACTGTCTTCAGGGGCGCGGTTGCGCTTGATCCAGCCTTTGTCCTGAAGGGCCTGCAAGAAGCCGCGAACCTGCCCGGGGTGCGCCAGCCATTGGTTGACACTCTTACCTTCAAAGCGGCAGTAATCCGAATGCATGTGCTGGCCGAACAGTCGCTTGCGCTCAAGCATTGCTACCAACTCGTTTTCCAAGTCAAACGCCTGGATCACCGCCGTAGAGCCCAGTCCAAGGTCGTTCAGTTGATAACCCCGCCGTACCCGTTGCCAATATTCCTGCGCGTCCATCCCGCGCGGCATCAATGCCAGGACCGCTTGCACGGCCCGGCGAGCATGGCCACTGCTGGCGTTGTCGATGGTCACATGCAAACTGAAGTAATAGGGGTCGATGCTCAGTTCCTTGAGCTCGTAGGCGCAGATGAGCAAGTGCAACGGCAGTTGCTCATAACCCAGGTTATACCCGAGGATCTCCGGCAAGTGCGACTCGGCGCTTTGACCCAATGCCAGCTGGATGGCGCCTTGGTGAAAGTGCTGGTCTTGCCATGCGAAATCGCCGTCGCAGCCTTGCTCGGCCAGCAGACGCTGGTATATCGCGACATGATTTTGCATTGGTTCACCATCGCCGAGCTCTTCCAAATAAGTGGTCAAAAGCCCGTCGTAGCGGTAGTCCCGCCAGTGCGCAAGTACACCGTATAGCCAGGCACCGTCCACTTGTTTGGTGGGTGCCACGCATTGCAAAAAGTACAAGGCATGAGCTTTGTTTAGAAAATACCGGCGGCCGCCTCCTTGCATCCGACCATGCAAGTAACGCGCGTATTCCTGAGCAACGCTAGAGCAGTTGAGCACCACCCAATCCATAAGTTGGTCGGGCGACGTAGGCAGCGGATTGTCTTCAACGGGACCGAGGCAGTCCAACTGCGCTTGCAAAAACTCGGCCGCCCATTGGGAAGATTCCGTGTTCCAATCTGTGAGGAGACGCTGGTACTGGCTGCGCAATGGGCCTTCCCGTAGCCCCTGGTCAGAACTACTAAGCAGGGATTGAAAGACAGTCATGAGAGACTCCTTTGGTGGCGTGCAAGGCATATCCGCCAACGGCCACCGGTAGACAAATACACCCCGAGAGCAACGGGACAAAACAGAAAAACTAAGTAACCGGGCAACGCACGCATGACTGGCTCCATCCGCTTGTTTTTTTCAAGCGCCAGCGACTGCCGGCACCTATTACGGGGGGCGCTTTTTTGCGCGTCCTATTCAGAAAGAGCCGCACACGACGCAATAATTCCATCGGCATGCGCTAAGTTCTGACAAAGTGATGGGTTAACCCTTGGCGGCTAATTTTGGAAGGCTTCAAGCGGTGGCTGAAGCGTGCGCCACCAGTTGCTGAATCGGTTTGCCCTCATCTACTCAGGGGTACGCGATCATCGTCATTGAGCCAAGGCTGACGCTGTCAAACGCTGGCAGGCTATGCCGGCATCGTTGCGCAGTTGACCATCACAGAACGATCAAATACAGGGTCCGGCCAGCGAAAGCTTATTATCGCTCCACATCATTAAGCATTCCTGTAGGTGGCCGACGTCGGTGCTCAAAATTGTCCCATTGCTCAGGTTTTCGTTGCTCTGCGCAATACATACACACATAAACATCTGGGCTTAAGCCAAGATAATAACCTTTACGTATATAAGGGTGGCTACAACCGCTCGATGGGCGCTCGCCATTAGCTGGTAACTCTTTAGCCATATAAACCCATAGAAAAAAAGCCCGCACTGAGTACGGGCAAAAAGGAGTTATACCTAGAGGCTGTCTGAGTGAACAGGCTCAGTATTAAGAAGCCAAAAACTATTCAGCGGTTTATTTTTTTTCAACGAAAGGCGACGAAAGGCGCGATTAACAAGCGAAGCGTAAAATCATATGGTAAGTCGATGCTTTAAGATAAACGCATGGAAGTTGGGTAGATAAACCAAATCTATCGAAGCGCACACCGGGTTCATTTCCTGCCTTTAGCAAGTCATCAGGTACTCGCAAAGCGTCGCCGAACAAGCCCGAACTGCGCCATCTAAAATCAGCTCATAACCATGAGTGTTTTCGGTAGGTATTGCTACGCACCCCGCTCTAGCCGACGAGCCATTGCTTAATACGGCGCTCGCATCTGAGGCAAAATCGACGAGTAACGCATATTGAGGGCTGTAACCACAGCGCTCTGCTGCTGCGGCTAAGGCCATCACGATGTCGCGTGTGTAATAACCCTTTTCGTCGCCGGTATTGATGATTGGATCGACGCTCAGCTTCGTTCCATACTCATCCATCACTGGCCCGACCTCTACAGCGATGGTGGTTTCACCTGGTAGGGACGCGGATGCGAACATCGCCCCTGCATTGGATTCTTCTTCCGACGTCGTAAATACAAAATATACATCACATGCCAGCTCATCTCGGCGATGGCTCAATTGATGCGCGGCATCAATTATGGCCGCCAAGGGTGCACGGTCATCCAGAAAATGCGCCGCGATGGCGTCACCCACTCGAAACGGTTCACGCCAATGACGACTCAACACGACCCGCGTACCTGGACGTACGCCTTGAGTGCGCAGGATCGGGGGTGAAGATCGCGTAATCACATGAACGTCATTCCAATGCACATCTCCCGATAACACATCAGCGCCTTGAGGCGCATTCTGCGTCGCATGCATTGAGCCGAAAGACAAAACGCCTGGGATAATTTCGTTATCACCCAGAATATCAACCGGACACATACCGAAATTCACCGGGTTCGCGCCTCCGAGGGCGATAACTCTCAATGTGCCATCTTCATTGACGCTCTTAACCACCATCGCGATTTCATCCATGTGCGCCATGACCCTTACAGCTCCGCGCGATTCGGTAGCCTTCCGCTTACCCTTAATAAGTCCTATGACGTTACCTGCGGCATCAACCCATGTTTCGTCGCAGAGAGGAGTAATGGTTTGCAAGCATATTTCGCGAACCTCATCTTCCTGCCAACCTGGCCCGCGAGCCATCAGGAGTTGAGCTAACAACTCGGAAAGCGTGTTTTGCGGGTTTGAGGCTCTGGAAATAGCTCCACGTTGTGCATCAGACATTTTTGGTCTCTCGCGCAGGCACTTATAAGTGGCAAGCGGCGCCATTGCGGCGCCGCCTGGTTTCAAATCACTGCTGTCACTTGGATTCCAACGTTGCAGCCTGATTGCCACCCTGCTCAGCAATCTTTGTCAGCTTTTCATCGGCGCCTTTTTCCTCAGCGAGCGTCGCAGCCAACAACTTTGCAGCGTCGTCATATTTGAGGTGTTTGGCCATCGCTATCAGGGTGCCATAGGCGGCTATTTCATAGTGTTCCACCTTCTGCACCGCGCCAATCAACGCTGCATCAAGAACGGCGCCCTTCTCGATCTCTTCCAAGAGCTCTTTCGACTCTTCAACCAACCCCTCCATCGCCACGCATTTCATGCGCTTCAATTTTATCCCGGTCAGTTCCACCAATTGATCAATGCGCTCGATCTGGCCCTGGGTTTCTTCCAGGTGTGAGGTAAAGGCCTCCGCCAACAGCGGGTTGGTCGCCGCTTTCGCCAAGCGCGGCAAGGCTTTGGTGATTTGCTTTTCCGCGCTGTAAACATCAGAGAGTTCGTGGATAAACAAATCTTCGACAGTTTTTCTAGCCATTTCGAGACTTCCTTCTGGTCAGTCGGGCGTCGCCTAATCGCGGCGTCCGTATGGAATTCACCGGCAAGCAATATTTGCCGTGCATGAAAACTGACCTGCTCAATTTAAGAGGTGTTCCGAAAATTTTCGGGGTGACTGATAAAAGGTTCAGAGCTAGCCCAGGGCTGTATCAAGAAACATCATGACGCCGAAACCCAGCATCAGGCCTAAGGTCGCTGGTGTCTCATGACCATTGCGATGTGTCTCGGGAATGACCTCATGGGACACTACAAAAATCATGGCGCCAGCTGCCAAGCCGAGAGCGATGGGATACCCCAAGGCAAAGCTACTGGAAATCCCTAAACCAACAATTGCCCCCAAGGGTTCCATCAGCCCCGAACCAACCGCAATCAGCGCGGCTCGAAGCGCGCTGATGCCTGTCACTCGTAATGCCAGGGCGACTGCTAACCCTTCCGGAATGTCCTGTATGGCAATTGCGGTTGTCAGAGGCAGCCCCACCTTCATATCGCCGTTGGCGAAGCTCACCCCAATAGCCATGCCTTCTGGCAGGTTATGCAGCGTGATTGCCAAGACGAACAACCAAACCCGATTGATACGCTGCGCACCCGGTCCCCTGCGTCCGCTTTTCTCGTGTTCGTGAGGGACGAAACGATCAAGGCCGACCATCAGCGCTACGCCCAATCCCAATCCCGCAACAACAACGCATGCTGCGAGCAATTGGTTTGCGCAAAGGGCCTGTGCTGCTTCAATACCAGGGAGAATGAGCGAGAAGGAACTGGCGGCCAGCATCATGCCGGCGGCAAAGCCAAGCATGATGTCTTGCGTACGGGCGGCGATATCTCGCAATGCTATGGCTGCGGCTGCGCCGATAGCTGTCGCAGCGAAACCGGAAAGTCCGCCCAGAAAAGCAAGGTGGAGATTCGCCTTATTGACACCGATGAATGCGCCATAACCGCAGACGATCAGGAAAACAGCCACACACAACAAGAGTATCCAGAAGGACAATCCTCCCCTCCCCGAGCGGGAAATGTGTACGAACCAAGCGCGCAAAGGCGCTCCAAACGATGGAGAGGGCTCTGACATTTTTCCTCCACAGCTTTCTGCGTTATGAGCATGAAACGCAGCAATGGGAAACCACCTTTCGCGTTAAATGCAGAGGCTCTGATTCGCAAAGATTGCAGTCAGCCTTTGCTGTGCTCGGGCGAAGATGGCCCCTCCTTGATCCCCCGTGGTCCGGCGACTCCCCAGACGACCAAACCCAATACCGGGAAAATGATCAGACCGAGCGCCCACGCGGCTTTTATCCCTACGGTTTTGTCGCTCCGAAACACGCTGACAATGGCCCATAGATCGACAAGCAGAATGAACACGGCGACAGCAATCGCAAAATAGCTGGTGGCTTCAGACATGATTTAGCCCTCCTTAGGGTGTTAACGCTTAGGCCCCGATCGAATACGGTCGTTCCAAGAAAATCACAAGCCTCCAGCAAGCACGGGTCTGGGTTTTAATTTTCTTTGGCAATGATGGAGATTTTTCCGTTGCGCTCAATTATCGCGAACTTGATCTCTTCCAGCCGCTCGATACCTTGGCTGGAGCGCGCAGCCTCCATTACATCAGCTTCGACTAATCGAGCGTGCCGCAGGCGTCTGTGCAGGAGCTTGCCATTCTCGACGATGATCGTTGGCTCGCCATCGATCAGCCTTGATACCCAGCCAGAACGCTGTTTAAGCAGCGACAGACCAACATCAATGGCGATCAGCGTCACGATGACGAGTATGCCGTTGGTAATGGAAAAATCATCGCCCAGCAGCGCTTGCTGGGTGGCTTCGCCGATCATCATCAGCAAGACGAAATCGAAGGTCGTCAGCTCTGCCAATGAGCGACGCCCAGCAATCTTGAAGAGCACCATAAGGGCTAAATACATTGCTCCGGCACGTAAGACAGAGTCCATAGGCCACCTAAGGAAAAATGAATTGAACAAGCCTTACGCTGCGAGTGCCAGATGAGGTGATTTGGCTGCGGAAGAGACCGACCGCGTCGCCGCGCAAAGTGATGTACAGCGTCGCCTGTCCGTCAGCATCAGTTTGCATCCAGAGTTTCATGCCTTGAGAAGAGCTTCGTGAGCGCAACGGTTGAGGTTGTAATGTTTCAATGCTGAAGCCCTCTAGCAACTGCCCAGCCAGCTCCAGCTCAACGGGTGAGTTTGGCCTTTCTGTTAGCGTGATTTTCATTGAGTTGGTAGAGCCGTTTCGATGAAACATTTCATATTCGACCCTCACCTTCCCATCGTCGCTACGCACATCTCTCGAACTGAGCAGACCTCTGGAAAACACGCCCCCGAGCGCCATCACCAAAATTAGAACCAACACGTACCAGCCGACCCGCTCGAAACGCCAAACTTTCAATTGATAGGCCATGTCCTCACGAAGGGGACGGTTTCGGCTTTTCAAGTCTGGATGATCGGCGTCTTCGCTCATCAGGCTTCACCTGTATCGCCGAGCCGTGCGCGGCAATGAAAGTGAGGAAGCTGGCGTAATGCGTATTCCGTGGCTTCCTCTTGAACCCGACAACGTCCGCCGGAGAATCGGTGCTCGTGACTGAAGAGATAGCACTTTTCATCGGACTGAAACGCCCAGGCAAAACAAATTGTGCCCGCAGGAATTCCATCCACATCGTCGGGGCCGAGTATCCCCGTAGTCGCGATGGCGGCATTTGCAGTGCTGTCTCGTAAAGCCCCCTTCGCCATTTCCTTAGCGACCTCGACGCTCGTCAGGTTGAACGTCTCGATAGTCTGGGGGCTGACATGGAGCAATCGTTGCTTGGCCTGTGGCGAATAGACCACATAACCACATTCGATGAATTCGCCGCTGCCTTCCACTCCAGACAACAGCGTCACGATTTTACCTGCGGTGCAGGACTCTGCAGTGGTCACGACCAAGGCGTGCTCACGCAAGTATTGGACTATTTCATTTGCGATGGGCATGAGCTGAACTCAACGGGCGTTGTTCGATCGACCACTACAGAAGCGGAACATTCCAAAGATTTCCAACGAATAAAATTTAGAGCGCCATGGGACGCCCACCTCTTATGCGGTAACTTCGGTAGCCGACGAACGGTTAAAATGTAAGAAAGAATTTCAAGCTTTTGGGCGGTCTATTTGTACACACAACAGGAGTCCACATCATGAAATTCGCACGGTTCTGCCAAGCACTTTCCAACTGGGCAGGCAGCTCAAAAACCTTTCTTTTGGCTATCGTTTTGATAGGCGTCTGGGGGATCACAGGGCCGTACTTCCATTACAACGACACGTGGCAACTCATCATCAACACGTCGACGACCATCATCACGTTCCTGATGGTATTTCTTATCCAAAATACGCAAAACCGCGACAATGACATTTTGCATCTCAAAATTGACGAGCTGATTCGAGCCACCAAGGAGGCACAAAACGCGAGTCTCTGCTTAGAAAGCATGAGTTCAAAAGAGCTCAGAAAGCTTCGTGACCAGTACAGTTCTCTAGGTAAAAGTGATCAGGGCAATCTCGAGCCGTCCGATACCGATGCCCCACATGAGCTTGAGGTTCGCCCTCATTCTGAACTGAGCGGATGAGATTCTTGCCCGCTTTCGCCTCTATCTAAATGGAACTCTTTGGTGATCGACATGGACGACATCTAGCAGGCGACACGTTGATTGCCTAAGCACAAGGAGGCTCACATGCCCGATTTGAACGGCAAAATTCGTTACGCAGTGGTCGGGGGCGGATCGATATCCCAAGGCGCCTTTATGCCAGGGGTTGGACAGACCGAGAATTCCATCCTGACAGCCCTGGTAACGAGCGATCCAATCAAGGCAGACAAGCTAGCCAAACGCTACGCCCTGAAAAGCTACAGCTACACGCCATACGGCGAATTGTTGGCGTCCGGTGAGATCGATGCCGTCTATGTCGCAACGCCCAACTTCATGCACCGCGAATTTGTAGTGCCCGCCCTGGAAGCAGGCATACATGTGCTGTTGGAAAAGCCCATGGCCTCCAATGAGGATGATTGCAAGGCAATGCAGGCAGCGGCGCATCGCTCGAATGCAAAGTTCATGATTGCTTACCGCCTGCATTTTGAGCCAGGCACCCTCGAAATGATCGAGCGCGTGCATGCCGGAGACTTCGGGCAACCCCGCCTGTTCACGTCGACATTCACACAGACGGTCAAACCAACCAACCATCGGATGCAGAACGGCTTTGCAGCAGGCCCTGTACTCGATATGGGGCCGTACCCGCTGAATATGGTGCGACAGCTATTGGGTGAGGAGCCCATCGAGGTCAGCGCGGTGGGCACGACCGCACCCGACAGCACACTGGGAACCCCCGATACGGTAAGCGTGTGCCTTAGGTTTCCGGAGATCGCATGGCACAGTTCACCATCAGCTACACCCTTCCAAGCAGCGAGCGTTTCCAGCTCATTGGCACCAAGGGCGAAATCGAAGCCTCTCCCTGTTTCGGTTACGGCGAGGGTGTGGGCATTACCTACCGCGCTACTGTCGGTGACCAGACTAAAGAGCACTCGCATCCTGTTCTCGATCAGTTTGCAGGCGAGACGGCGTACTTCTCAGATTGCATTTTGAGCGACTCAATGCCAGAACCAGGCGGGGAAGAAGGCTTCAGGGACGTTCGAGTGCTGCTCGCCGTAGAACGAGCGTTGGCGACTGGTCAACCTCAAAAACCGGATGCACTACCCGCAACGGCGGTGCCAGGCGCAAACCAAACACGCCGCTACGCGCTCGCTAAAGTTCCCGATTACATAGCTACAGAGTCGCCGACCGAATAAGGGCATGCCCTCTTCTGCCGGTGAGGCGAAAGAGGGTGCCCAAACGAATAGCCGCTCAGGCGAGCTGTTGGAAGACCAGCGCTAAGTGCGTCTGGCGGTTGCTAATATCACCGGCGCTCCCAACAGGATGACACCCGTTATGTGATTGCAGATCGCGAGCTGCCTGGCCGTAGCGTGAAGGGATCGGACAATGCTGCCCGCCAGCGCCCAACCGGTGGCAGCCATGAGTTCAACGGATATGTAGATAGCACTGAGAATAAGCAGTTGGTTGGTTATCGAGACACTTGAATCAGCCACGACAAACTGAGGGACGAATGCTGTGAAGAGAAGGATGGCCTTCGGGTTCATCATCGCCGTGATGAACTCACGACGCCCCAAGCTATAGATTCCGGCGAGGCCGACGGTACTTGGCTCCTTACTTTCGGATCTTTCGCCACCCATCATCATTTTCATACCGAGAAAGGCGAGGTAAAGAACCCCTGCCCACTTGATGATCTGGAAAGCAATTTCGGATGCTTCGAGTACCGCCCCTAACCCGCTAATGACTATTCCGACTAGGAGCACGAACGCTAAACACCGACCTACCAAGGCGAGGATTGCGGGCCTCAACCCTTCCCTGCTCCCATTGGCGAATGCCAATAGATTGTTCGCCTCAGGCGACGAGGCAACGATCAAGGCAGAGGGGAGAAACAATAGGAGCTGGTTCAGGGTCATGACTATGCCTCCAGCTAGCATTGGCGATACTTCCCATCAATTGTTCACAGCTACATTTCTTGAACGTTCAGTCACCCAGCCAGTTCCAAAAGAACGAGATCAAAAAATCTACTGAGCTGCAGCGATGTTTTGTACAACCGCGTCCTACTGCAGTGCTTTCAGAATGAATTTAGCATTCATCCCCCTTAACTAATCGGATGAGACGACTCAGGTACATAGAAGGATAGAGGTAATGCAAAACCTCAAGATCGCCACATTTAACGTCAACGGCATAGGCGCGCGCCTGCCCAACCTTCTGCATTGGCTTGAAAAAGAGCGCCCGGACATCGTATGCCTTCAGGAGTTGAAGGCACAGGACAAAGCTTTTCCCGCAGGCGATCTAGAGGTGGCCGGCTACGGCTCACTGCACCATGGTCAAGCCGCCTGGAACGGAGTGGCCATTCTTGCGCGCGATTCCGAACCGCTCCTGATTCATAAAGGCCTGCCTGGTATTGAAGACGACACGCAGTCTCGATACCTGGAAGCTGCTGTCCATGGTGTGATCGTCGGGTGCCTGTATCTTCCAAATGGAAATCCGCAACCCGGGCCTAAATTTGATTACAAGCTCAAGTGGTTTGAGCATCTAATAGCGCATGCCGAAACACTACAAGCCAGCGAACACCCGGTTGTCCTCGCGGGTGACTACAACGTTGTGCCCACCGACTTTGATATCTACAACACCCGCTCGTGGCTCAAGGATGCACTCCTTGAGCCTGAGAGCCGCGAGTGCTTTCAAAGGTTGTTGAGCCAAGGTTGGATTGACTCGGTGAGGCACCTGTATCCGAAAGAGCGTGTGTACACGTTCTGGGACTATTTCCGTCAGCACTGGCAGAAGAACTCTGGCTTGCGCATCGACCATCTTCTGCTGAACCCGGCGCTTGCTCCCCACCTGAAAGACGCCGGCGTCGACGCATGGGTTCGGGGCGAAGAGCACGCCAGTGATCACGCCCCGACATGGATTGAGATCTCACCCCGACAAACCAAGTCAAAAAGGAAGTCAAAGTGAAACGCAAGCGACGCGCAAGCAGCAATACACACCACTAACACCCTTGATCAGTACAATCGTAAGCGTGATTTCGACGCGACCTCAGAGCCATCGGGCGCCGCAATAAAGTCCAAGGCAGCAAAGAATAAAACCGTTGAACCGGTTGCGCTGCAGTTTTGCATCCAAAAGCACGACGCAACACGGCTGCACTACGACTTTCGCCTAGAGCTCGACGGTACCCTCAAAAGCTGGGCGGTGCCCAAGGGGCCGTCGCTCGATCCAAAATCCAAACGCCTGGCCGTGCATGTCGAAGACCACCCTCTCGACTACGCAACCTTTGAAGGCACGATACCGGAAGGGCAGTACGGTGCTGGCGACGTCATTGTGTGGGACCGTGGTATCTGGAAACCCATATCGGATCCAGCTGAGGCTTACGCTAAAGGTCGATTAGATGTGTCGCCACGTTACAGCTAATAACAAATTTAAATAACCGTATCTAGATGGCGCGGGCCAGTAAATCAAGAGGGTGAAGCAAAACCATTTGCAGAGAGCATAGATGGTGGTACGAAGACCGAGGCGATGGTGTGCAAACCGTTCATCAAGTCAAAGGAACAACCTTCCTCTAAGGTCGTCACTCTTTTGAGGCACAGCTTGGCAGCTAGCTCGAAAATCACGTACACACGGTGAATGCATGTCTGAAAAAAAACACAATCGTTCTGTTCAGCCCTTGGACGTCCCTCCGGATGAACAGCTACATACCGTAGACGAAGGCATCGGCTTGACGGACGACCAGCGGGTAAGTCGAGAAGATTCCGATAGTCAGATCGGAGCGCGCGTTACGCCTGGGCCTGCAGATCAAAAACGTCAAACAAAGCGGCGATAGTTCGCTTATTAACGACTTCAAAAGGAAGCTCCCATGTTTGATAAACCACGATTCATCATCAGTTTCATTCTCGGCAATCAGCCACAAAGCCGGACGCTGGAGCATGACAGCGAAACCCTTGCGCCCGTTGAAGCAGAAGCGCTGGTCAAACAAACCTTTCCTGAACTGAAGGGCGCCTCCATGACTGATGTACAGGTTCAAAAAAGAATCAAACCTGACGAAAGCGACAATGTTCCAAGGCATTATCAACAGCCCTGAATTTCGTGCGGAGAGGACGTTGAGAAGTAAGCGCCCGGCGAACACACCTTCAGAATCCCAGTATTAAGGGCGATGGTGTCCGCGTATTTTTAAGCGGACGCGATCACCCTTATCGCCAGGATATCCATGCGCCAACGAAGCTCTTACCCCAAACCATTCAAAGCCCAAGTCGTCCAGGAATGCCTGCAACCCGGAGCGACGATTTCCAGCGTAGCCATCCATCACGGCATCAACGCCAACGTGATCCGCAAGTGGCTACCGACTTACCGGGATCAATCACCTGCAACCTTGCCGGCTTTCGTTCCGGTAAAAACGGCACCAAGGCGAGCATCAGAAGAGATGGTGACCATCTCGCTGCCTCTGGGCGATAAATCTATCACCGTAAAGTGGCCAGCCTCGGATCCGGACGGCTGCGCGTGTTTCATTCGTGGCTTGGCCCAATGATTCGCGTCGATGCCATTTGGCTCGCCACCGAGCCCATGGACATGCGCGCCGGCACTGAGACTGCATTGGCCAGAGTGGTCGCGGTGTTCGGTGCGGCGAAGCCGCACTGCGCTTACCTCTTTGCCAATCGCCGGGCCAACCGCATGAAAGTCCTGGTGCACGACGGCGTCGGTATCTGGCTGGCGGCACGGCGTTTGAACCAAGGAAAATTTCATTGGCCGGGCATCCATCGTGGGTTGGAGATCAAACTCGACCCCGAACAACTCCAGGCGTTGGTACTTGGATTACCCTGGCAACGAGTCGGTGCGGGCGGCGCAATTACATTGCTTTAAACGCTCCTTTCAGCTGTAGCACTCGGGCTGCTTTGGTAAAATCCACGGCATGACTTCCTTGCCCGATCTCGACCAAATGACTCCTGAACAACTGCGCGCACTGGCTGCGCAGTTGATGTCCAAGATCGACACCCAGGACAGAAAGATTCATCGTGATGAGACGATCATCGAGCAACTCACTCACGAAATCGCCATTCTCAAACGCCACAAGTTTGCCAAGCGCAGCGAGCAGATCAGCCCGGCGCAAGGCAGCTTGCTCGATGACCTGCTCAATACCGACCTCGAAGCCATCGAGGCCGAGTTAAAAGCACTTCATCCCGCTCCCTCACAGGCACAACCACGTCAGCAACCCAGGCGTGCGCCATTGCCGCCGCAGTTCCCTCGTACCGTGATCCATCACGAGCCGGACAACACTCAGTGTACTTGCGGCTGCCAGCTTCAGCGTATCGGCGAAGACGTCAGCGAGAAGCTGGACTACACGCCGGGCGTGTTCACCGTCGAACAGCACGTGCGTGGGAAATGGGCCTGCCGGCAGTGCGAAACACTGATCCAGGCGCCGGTGCCCCCTCAGGTAATCGACAAGGGCATCCCCACGGCGGGCCTGCTTGCCCACGTGATGGTGGCCAAGTTCGCCGATCACCTGCCGCTGTATCGACAGGAAAAGATCTTCGGCCGTGCCGGCCTGGCCATCCCGCGTTCGACACTGGCGCAATGGGTGGGTCAAACCGGTGTGCAGCTTCAGCCCCTGGTCGATGCGCTGCGCGAAGTGGTGCTGGCCCAGCGCGTGGTTCACGCCGATGAAACGCCGGTACAAATGCTGGCGCCCGGCGAGAAGAAAACCCACCGTGCTTACGTCTGGGCCTACAGCTCTACGCCGTTTTCGGCACTCAAAGCTGTGGTCTACGACTTCAGCCCCAGCCGTGCCGGCGATCATGCGCGTAACTTCCTGGGCACCTGGAACGGCAAGCTGGTCTGTGACGACTTCGCCGGCTACAAGGCCAGCTTCGAACAAGGCATCACAGAAATCGGCTACATGGCCCGTGCGCGCCGCAAGTTCTTCGACTTGCATATCGCCAATAAAAGCCAGTTGGCGGAGCAGGCGCTTCACTCGATTGGCGGGCTGTACGAAGTCGAGCGACATGCCAAGGAAATGAGCGACGAAGGCCGTTGGCGATTACGCCAAGAAACGGCGGTGCCCATCGCTGAAAAACTGCATGAGTGGATGTTGGCTCAGCGTGAACTTGTGCCCGAGGGTTCGGCCACGGCCAAGGCTCTGGATTACAGCCTCAAACGCTGGGTAGCGCTGACGCGCTACTTGGAAGATGGTGCTGTGCCCATCGACAACAATCAAATCGAGAACCTGATCCGGCCATGGGCGCTTGGGAGGTCGAACTGGTTGTTTGCTGGGTCGCTGCGAAGCGGCAAACGGGCGGCGGCGATCATGAGCCTGATCCAGTCTGCAAGACTCAATGGGCATGATCCGTACGCCTACATGAAAGATGTTCTCGTGCGTCTGCCGAGGCAAAGAGCAAGTGCAATTTCGGAGCTGCTGCCGCATAAATGGGTGCCCATGTAGTATCGCTGCAAGTAGATAGTTTCAGGGGTACAGCGATACGTAATTCAATGTGCCAAGATTCGGCCACCAAGGATGAGTACCAATCGAATATGCCTAGTCTTACCTCCGATGCCGATTTCATGCAGCTTGCTCTTGCCCAAGGTCGCTTGGCCTTACCTGACTGCCTTCCAAACCCGCCAGTAGGTTGCGTGCTGGTAAAAGACAACGTGGTGATCAGCCAAGGTCATACACAGGCACCTGGGCTCTATCACGCGGAAGCGATGGCGTTAAGCCGATTAGCGAATGACTGCTCCGGGGTGACTGCATTTGTCACGCTTGAGCCATGCTCTTTTCATGGCCGAACTCCGTCATGCGCTCGGGCACTGATACACAGCGGGGTTGATAAAGTTTTTGTTGGGTTGCTTGATCCCGATCCGAGAAACTCGGGAGCGGGCATAAGAATGCTACGAGATGCAGGCATTACAGTTGTTGTCGGCTTGCTGGCGGAGGAAGCTGCTGAAGACTTAGCTGGTTTTTTGGTAAGCGATACCGGTGAATCGTCGGATCGCGACGATCAGTAAATCGTTAGCACCTCAGCGCAAGGTGGGATGCCCGGACGGTTACCCATGTCTATCAAATTGAAACGTGATCAGATCAATTTGCTGTCCTGTATTGCGGCGAAAATGGGGAGGCGATCCCTTAAACCCCATGCTGCGAAGGATCGGGATGACATATTCCTTTAACGCTGCATCGATTTTTTCGCGTTCCATTGCATTACTCTATTTGGCAAAAGAGGAAGGTGTTCGGTAACACGTTTAGCGATTAGATGGACGTCCACTTATGCGGCAGAAGCTCAGTAATCTCGCTCGCCCGCTGCGTAGGCAGGCGTGTAAGAACATCCTTCAAGTAGGCATACGGATCATGCCCGTTGAGCCGCGCCGATTGGATCAAACTCATGATCGCCGCCGCACGTTTACCGCTGCGTAGCGAGCCAGCGAACAGCCAGTTCGAGCGCCCAAGAGCCCACGGTCGGATTTGATTGTCGCACCAGTTGTTATCAATGGGTACAGCACCGTCATCGAGATAGCGCGTCAGCGCTATCCAGCGTTTTAGGCTGTAATCCAACGCCTTGGCGATGGCCGATCCCTCTGGCACAAGCTGCCTCTGGGCGATCATCCAGGTATGAAGTGCGTCGATGAGCGGCGCTGCCTTTTCCTGCCGTATTCGCTGCCGGATACCCGGTTCCAGCTCGCGTGCCTCTCGTTCAACTTCATACAAGGCCGCGATGTCGTGCAGCGCTTTTTCGGCGATCTGGCTCTTGTTGGTCGCGTGCAAGTCGAAGAACTTTCGGCGTGCATGGGCCATGCAGCCGATTGCTGTAACGCCCAGTTCAAAGCCTGCCTTGTAGCCAGCGAAGTCATCGCAGACCAGCTTCCCGCTCCAGGGGCCGAGGAAATTTCGAGCATGTTCGCCGGCACGGCTCGGGCTGAAGTCGTAAACGACCGCCGCCAGATCGGAGAACTGACTGGTGGCATAGGCCCAGACGTAAGCGCGATGAGTTTTCTTCGCGCCAGGCGTCAGCATTTGTACCGGCGTTTCGTCAGCGTGGACGACGCCGTGCATCAGCACGGCTTCGCGTAGCGCATCAACCAGCGGTTGAAGTTGCACGCCGCAGTTGCCCATCTAACGCCCGCTGCCCCCTTGCAGGTACCGAAATGATTCTGCTGAATCAACCTGTGATCTATCACCCGATTCGCTGGATCTGATCATTTGAGATGTGGGGTGTACTGATGCGAATTGACCAGCCTTATTCCCCACCGGAGAGTAGTGCTCAAAACACATTCCGGTGCTGGAAACTGCCTCGCCAAGGCTCGCTGTTAGAATTGCACTGGTTTAGTGATCAAGCCCTTGAGATGCAGCACAAACGAAGAATGGACCGAAGAAGAGATGCGCCAAGCGTTGTTCGGCAACGCTGAAATATCTGCGCCGGTGAGCACCGCCTCCGTGGAAGAAATCCAGCCAGACGTAGCTGCCGTGCCCTTATCAACAGTCGCGAAAAAGAAGGTCCCCAAAGCCTTTACCCCGAGGCTTCTGGTGACTCTCCGTATGAGCAATGAGTTTGAAGGAGGAACGCTTGAGATCGTCCGTGAAGCCGATACTCTGAGTACGCTGCTGGCAGCGCAGGAAGCCACCAAAGCAGCTAGGAAAAAACTCCGGTATGTATAAGAAGTATCGGTCAAGTCGATGTAAATCATGTTTCCCAGCAGGCGCCAAGCCAGTATGCTGCTGGCCGGTTATGACTGAGCACCGCAGTGTCAATACGGTGATGGGTTATTTTCAAGCAGGGTCAGTGACAACCAGCAGAACGAGTAACTTATTCGTGGAGCTAACCACAAGACCGAAGGATGAAGAGTAAACCTCTGCGCTCAGTAAGACACTTAAACAACAAGCGTTGATATTAATTTGACTTGCCTTGACTATGCTTTCAAACGTTGAGGATATAAAAAACTACTACTAGGCTCTCTGCGACTACGATATTGCAAGACGGCTTAATACCCAGACAGATAATCGTCAACTGCGCGTATAAGCCGGATATAACCTAGATCTCTATAGCCCGCCAGATGTGACTCGAGCAATCTATAGTCTGCAGCACTCGCGCACCCAAATTTTATCGCCCGAATTATTTCTGGGTTGTAGCTCCGCCATATTTTAAGCTCAGCGCTTTTGTTTTCCGCAAACTCAAAGTCTTGCTCACCTATCACCCCCATTAAATATCCAGCTAGCATCAAACTGGCGAATCGGGCCTTGCAACCGGCCAGTTCAGCGCCATACAAGATACCATTATGATAATTAGACATCTTGTTGCGCACGAACGGTATGGTCTTACCAAACATATCTAGCGCCATGCCTTGGTTGCCGTTGTATACTGGAGCAAGCAAAAAAATATCATACAAGCTGTCAAAGACATCAATAACAACGACGCTTTGTTTACGCTTCCAATTGGCCAACCTGCTAACAATACTAATCCGAAATCTTAAGTGGTACTTGCACGACCAGCTCTCGTCCAATCTTCCGGACTTTAGACTCTGTAAAAAGGCATCCCATGCGCGACTTAATTGAGGTGTAATAAGCAGCCTTTGTAGATCGACTCCATGAATCGTACAAATGATTGAGTTACGATAGCACCAATTTTTTCGCCACCCGGGGGTATGTCCTTTGGCAATGTCCGCTCGCAGACAAAGTGCGCAGAACCACCAACGTCTATTCCAACCAACAATCTTTTCTCTTTTTTTGAAAAACACATTATAGGCATGAGCAGGATTAATACTTAGCTTTTCAATGACCGTCTCGGACAGTCCAGTGTTCGGGTCGAAATCCCAATCCTCGCACTCCAAAAGATGGCTTCCCCAAGAGACCGGCGGCGGGTTGGCGAGAAACTGATCGGTTTCGACCTGCAGCTTGGATCGAGATTTTAGGGTAGATCTAAATAACCATGAGGATATTGTTTCATCGTAAAGTATATGTGGCATGCTTCTGGCAAAGTTCATCAGTAGCCCCAGGGATCCTTAGATGCTAACGCAAAGTGCTCAACCGTAATGGACTCCTCTCCATCCTTGAGCGCGTAACAGCCAGCAGCACGAATTAGGTTCATTACATTGTCCATTCTTCCGCCAGTTATTGCCAGAATAGCGGAAACTTTATCGCGATCATACAACCTTGATGGTTTTCTGAGTGGCAATAACTCTTCAACCCCCAACAAGAATGTTCTAAACCTCTCATCTTCTCGCCAATCCTCGAGCGCTATCAGCGCAAAGCGCCGTTGAGTTTCGGCTATAGCTGAAATAAAGCTACTAGCTTTGGGTGTTCCAAACGCGAATAAGCTGATCCCATATGCTTCTCCCAAGAATGCTTTGAGCATTGAGCTGTTCACTCGCTGCTCCAATTTCCCACATAATAGCAAGTCGTGAATTTCGTCTATGACTATACCCCAGATATTTCGTAGCTTTAGGATTTCTGATAGATCTCTGGTCACCAGCTCAGATGTTGATGACTTGTTATTAACAGCAGGACAAGGAAGCTCCAATGATTTGTAAATTTCCGATCTAAACTCCTTCTTCTTTAAAAGGTCCGGATCAGACGCCATGCTGATAAATAGAAGTCCATCACTGCGTGTTATCCGACGTCTAATTTCCTTCACTATAGCGGTTTTCCCAGAACCTCCCGTTCCAGTTACTAATAAAGCAGGGGCTGTTATTCGCCTTGGTACATTCGCCATATTATTCATCACGCGAAACACATGCTCCCCAGGCGAAATATCGACCCAAATATCATTAAGCATAAGAGAAACTCTCTCGCACCCATCAAGGTCTAACAGCTCTCTTCGATCTGGGCGGACGTGGGAATACTCCATATCACACACCCCCTTTGAATGGCTTTGGTGGAGACGTGTAGTCGGGTTTGACGTTCGAAACTTCCTGCACCTCAATCGCCGGTGGGTATTGCTTTTGGTACTCTGCTTGTGCAGCAAACTGTTTTTTGGCAGCGCGTGTAAGCTTTATACTGGCCTCCTCTATTTGTTGCGCCGTGTTGTACGCCTCTGCACCTTGAGAATCAGCAAAAGATCCAGGCTCAACAGTATTACTATAGAAAAGTGATGCTCTATGTTCCTCATATGAAATATCGGGCAAAGTCATGTCTGCAAAGGGGATCGGAATAAATTGCCCCTCGAGCCTAATCCAAATTTGCTTAAGCGAAAAGGGATCATACTTTAGAAGCACTTTCTTCTCGCCTACAAACGGTTCAAGCACTGGATCCCAGTATAGTCTTGTTTTAAACTCGACCCCCGCAGGACGTATGCTCCGATACTCTTCCGGCATAAAATTTAACCGAAACTGATGCGCGTCGGAAACTTGCGGCGGGAAGGGACTAACTCCGTGCGGACCGTAATACTCTTCCCAGGCTTGCAACGGAGACTTTTTAATTCCACTGTGGACTGTCGAATGATATTCGATAACCTCAAGCGCAAACCATCGAGCAAACTCTGAGAATGTTTGCGTCGGAGCTCTACTATTTGCCATCCTTTTTCTGGCGACAGTATTCGACATAGTGCTACCACTCAATAAGTGGACCTTGTTCATCATAGTGCCGATTAGCCTTTCAACATGACCACCATAATGCTTCTTCCCTCTCGGTCTATGGGCATAGGAAATGCGAGCACGATCCAGGGATGAAAGGTACTTAGCGCTTGTGTACTCTTTTGCATTATCCATATGAATCGTTGATGGAGGCCCAAATATTGGATAATTGAATTCCGATAGATTCAATCTGCGAAGGAATTCATCCTTTCGCATAACAGCATGAGTTAATGCACAAGCGACAGATAGCGTGCTAGGGGCATGTAGACTTAAATAATATCCGAGTATTACTCTGCTATACACATCAATAAATAGAGTTAGCCAAGGACGACCAATTATTTCTTTACGATCATCCGACAGAACTTCGATGTCAACGAGCGTGTGATCTGACTGCACCCATTCCAAAGGCTTAGATACTTTATGCTCACCCGGCCTAGCGTCATGAGTTTGAGCAGCGACTTCCCGCCCATATCTCATGCGAGTTACTTCTTTTGATGTGAGACTAGCATTAATCCGGCTTCGAAGTGTTTTTCGCGAAGGGCACTTAACGCCGAGTGATATGCAGGCCGCCTCCAAATGACGCCGCATCTCGGCCAACGTCACACCGACCTTCCTTTTGAATTTATTTATTGTATTTTCTATTGCTTTTTCCACCACTAGATCTAAGTGCCTTGATCCTTTTTTATTTCCGCGCCGCTGAACCAATTGGGCACAATAACCGACATCATCATTGTGTTTCCCAAGCAACCTATAAACGTGCTGTGGTGAAATACCCAACCTTGACGCTGCTTGAGCGACAGTAATTTCTTTTTGCATAAGTTTCGAAATCACATTGTGACGCGTGGTAGCCAAATCTATTTCAATCTCAGTCGCTTCCGACTCTAGCTTAGCTATGAAAAGCAAATCAGAAGCAACATTTTCCTGCTCTACGTTCTTAATGAACTCGATTTCATGCAGCCCCACAACAATACGTTGCCGAGTTGAGAGCAGTAGGACCTCAAGTGACAATGAATCGACAGCCCCGATTACTAACGCAACTTTGCCGCGGGCTACAATTTGCAACCCTTTCACGATTTGCACATTCATGATCTGGAATTTTCTTATCCGAGAGAATTCCGTATAGCAAAAGAAATTTTACTTTCCATCGAAATTTGACCGCTCATCGGAAATCCTCACGAGAGATAGACGATAAGCTGTTGAGTTGTATGTTTTTTTACTTGGCTAATTTTTTTTCATTATTTTTTGCACTTGTGTAACGGATACACGACCATAATTGGTGCGGATTTTGCCGATAGGGCATGGTTTGGTACATCACTCACCCTTCGGCATCATCCATGATGGGCTGAGGGCAGATGTGCACCAAAAATGATAAATTCGAAAATCTCTTCATTTTATTTTCGCACCTATCAGGAACATTAAGCTAAGTTGCTGATAAATCTAGACTTAGAAAATTCGTATTTATGGATAACGGCGACACACCGCCTGAATCTGCGAAACCACCTGCATCGTTGCCTCCTCGACGGTTGCTTCATTACGGCACAACACCCAGCCCTGATCGGCAACCGCTTGCTCGAATGCCTTGGTACTCGCGACATGTTCTTCCAGCGTATGCATCACTGTACTGCTCAGCCCACGCCGGCGTGCCGCGGCCCTCGCCCATGAAACTTCAGGGTCGGTGACAACGCCCACATGCAGGTCCGGGACTTGCACCTTGCGGTCGATGTTCAATTGTAGGGTCTGTGCAAACGGGATGAGCCGGCGAAACGCGGCATCAGATGGGTACCAGCGATCAATCAGGATGATGCTGTCCTGCGGCTGTTTAGGCAGCACATGCCGGGAAATCCAGGCACGGCTGTCCGCGAAGCGCTCGCACACTGCCCACTCCAAATCCCGGCTGGGATGCCTGGCGAGCTGGTTGACGATGGCCATGGTTTCCCCTCTGTGGGGGTCGTTTTTTCTCTCGCACAGCCGGATCACTTTTGTGTTGGCTGCCCGCAGTGCTTTTGTAACTGCTTCCAACAGCGTGGTTTTACCGGTTCCCTTGGGACCATCTAAAGAAACAAACAGTGGACGATTCATGCTTCACATAACGATTGATGATTGACGGCCACTCTAACGGGTTTCCCTGTATTCAGCGCAGGCCAAAGCCCATGCGGTTCAGTTCTTCAACCAGCGCCTCGCGGCCATTGAGGTTTTTGACATTGCGCAACCGGTTGATCACCTGCTCCGACCACCCGGCTGCCTGGAGCCCTTCGCGCTGGTAAAACGCCCCCAGGCGCTCGTCATATTGCGCTATTACCTCTGGTTCACTGGCGACCGAGTAGGTGTCGTGGTGCAGCACGGCACGCTGAGGCAACCTGGGCTTGACCTGGGCCGTACGCTCGGTTGAGGGGTAGCCAACGCACAGCCCGAACACTGGGTACACCTGCGGGGGTAAATGCAGTTCCTTGGCGACGCCCTCGATGTCGTTACGGATGGCGCCAATGTAGACACTGCCGAGCCCCAGGGACTCCAGCGCGACCACCGCATTCTGCGCCGCCAGCGCGGCGTCTATCGTCCCCAATAGCAGGCTTTCCAGGTACGGCAGCGCCTCCAGTTTTACCCCTTGCTGTTCAGCCACCCGCGCCACCCTGGACAGATCGGCAACCCAGACAAAAAACAGGGGCGCCTGGCGAATGTAGGCCTGGTTGCCGGCCAGTGCCGAGAGCCGGTGCTTGCGCTCCGTGTCTTGAACGGCGACCACGCTCCAGACCTGCAGGTTCGAGGACGTGGAGGCAGACTGCGCTGCGGCGATCAAGGTTTGGATCGTGCCTTCGGGTAAAGGCTGATCCGTGAAGGCCCGGACACTGCGGTGGTCGAGCAATTGGTCGAGGGTGTCGTTCCAAGGCTCTAGCGGTGCGATGTCAGGCGCGCCATAGCGAGCGGATAATTTTGCCTGGGACGTAATAGTCATGGGAGTGACTCCGAAAAAAGTGAGTGGTTATTCAGCACCTTGATGACCAGCCCTTGCACTAGATGTTGCGTTGAAAGCGCGGCACCTCCAGCCCCAGGCTCTGGCGCAACGTCGTGCCTTCATACGCGGTGCGATACACCCCGCGCGCTTGCAGCAACGGGATGACCTCTTGGGTGAACCGTTTGAATTGCTCCGGGTGCCCGATGTAGATGTTGAAACCATCCACGGCCCGCGCCTCAAGCCAATCGGCCATTTTCTGCGCGACCGTATCAGCCGTGCCCACGAATGCGCCTGGGCGCAGTTGCCGGCCGAACTCCACGGTTTGGCGCAGCGTAAAGCCTTTCTCGCGGGCTTGGTCGGCGATGCGTTTGGCGGCGGTAAAAAAGCTGCTGCGCGCGGCCTCAAGGCTTGCCTGGGGAAACGGCGCATCCAGGTCGTACTGGCTGAAATCATGCCAGCCAAAATTGCGCCCGAATTCCTTTAATGCCAGTTCAAAGCTGTGATCGGCCTGATGATAGTGCTGCTCGATTTCACGGGCGTGCGCGTCGGTATCACCCACATAAACCTCCGCCCCCGGCATGACCAATAACTGCTCCGGGTCGCGCCCGTGCTGCACTGCCCTGCCCTTTATATCCCGGTAAAACGCCTGGCCCTGCTCGATGCTGGCAGCATGGGTAAAGACCACATCCGCCGTCGCAGCGCCAAGGTCACGGCCTTGCTCTGAATCGCCAGCCTGGAATATCACGGGCTGGCCCTGGGGTGAGCGCTGAATGTTCAACGGGCCCACCACAGAGAAATGCTCGCCGCTGTGGTTCAGGCTGTGCAACTTGCTCGGGTCGAGAAACTGGCCGGTGGCCCGGTCGCGTACAAAGGCATCGTCTTCGTACGAGTTCCACAGCCCCTGCACCACCTGCACATGTTCCGCTGCACGGCCATAACGGGTGTCGTAATCGTAGTGCTCGTCGCGGCTGTAATTGCCCGCAGTGCCTGCATCACCGCTGGTCACCACGTTCCAGCCAGCGCGCCCTTTGCTGATCAGGTCCAGGGAGGCCAACCGGCGTGCGACGTTGTAAGGCGAGTTGTAAGACGTGGTCAGCGTACCCACCAGGCCCAAATGCTGCGTGCTCACCGCCAATGCCGATAACAGCGTGAGCGGCTCCAGGCGGTTCAGGTAATGGGACGGCGAACCAGGGGTGATGAACTGACTGTCGACAATGAACATCAGGTCGAACAGCGCCGCCTCGGCCTGACGTGCAATGTCGATGTACCAGTCGATGTTCACGCTCGCATCGGCGGGCAATTGCGGGTCCAGCCACAGGTTATGGCGCCCCGGCCCGCCGCAGCCCATCGTCAAGGCGCCGAGTTTCAGCTGTCTTTTGCTCATGTCTAACGGATTCCTGGCAGGCTTCAAGGCTGGTTTTTGGCAGCGGCGGGTTGCAGGGACGCCGCGAACGAAGCGTCGAACAAACTGGCGGCCGAGTAAGACTTGACCAGGCTCTGTGCGGCAAAAAAGTCCACGGTCTTTTGCGCCTCTACCGGCGACTGGGCCGTCACGGGCTCGACCGTGGTGCGCGCGCGGGCAAACCAGGCGCGCGCAATGTCGGCATCCGCACGGGTGCGCTTGGCCCACGCATCGGCGTAGGCCTCGTTGTTGGCGGGGCTCTGGCGGGTCCACTCGCGGGCTTTCTTCAGGCGATCGAGAAAATCGCTGATCTGACTACGCTTGGCCTCCACGGCCTTGGCGTTGGCGGCAATGTAACTCTGCGCCGGGATCAAGCCGTCTGCCGTCGCCAGCACGCGCGCACCTTGGCGCTCCTGTTGAGTAACGTAGGGTTCCCAGGTGGCGATCACGTCAACCGAGCCGCCCTCCAGTGCGTGGGAGGCGTCCAGTGCGCTGAGGTAGCGCAGCTCCAGTGAGTCGCGCGGCACGCCGGCTTTGTCCAGCGCCGTGAACAGCAGTTGCTGGCTCCACGACCCCTTCCAGACGGCTGCGCGCTTGCCCTTGAGGTCGGCAAGGCTGTGGATGGACGAGTCCTTTTTCACCAGGATGGCCACGCCGTCGAGGCTTTGCCGTGTGACACCAATTACCTTGATCGGCGCACCCAAGGCGCCCAGGAACAATACGGGGGCATCCCCCAGCAGGCCGATGTCCAGGCTGTTGGCGTTCAGGGCCTCGGCGACGGGTGAACCCGCCGTAAATTGCTTCCACTCAAGGGTATAGGGCAAATCATCCAGCACTCCGGCCGCCTCCATCACGGCCTGGGCGTTGTAGCTTTGATCGCCCACCACCAGCGTCTGCGCGTGCGCAGTCAGGCACAGCAAGGTTGCGGCTATGCCGGTGGCCAGTTTTGTCAGGTAACGCACGTTCGTCTCCAGATGCCTTTGCAGGCAGTGCAAGTCGATCCGCGCGCGCGGTCTCGGCAGTATTCATGAGACGGGTACGATGAGGGGCTTAGCGATGCCTGTAAAATACTATTAATGCATATCTTAATTCTTTAATAATGCACGATATGCATTTAGGGACGACCTCAGGTCGAATGCGCTTCGTAGTGGTCATTTTCCAGGCGGGAATACCGCTGATAATTGGTTTGTTTGATATGTACATCAAAGTCCGTTTGGTCAACGGTTATGCCGGTTTGCTCGATCGAAGGCAGGTCGGCACGAGGCATGGCCAAAAGGTGTGGGTTCACGATGAATTCTTTTTGGTCCGCTCGCAAAATCCCCAGCATAAAGTGGGGCAGCAACCCGCCTCGCACTGCCACTTCACGTTGCCCAGGAAAAAGACCACTGTCGGCAGCATATTCGGGCAACCGCAACCTTCTGATGTGGCTGAAGGCCGAGCTGCCTATCGCCGAGCTGATGCAGTAGCGTTCAAAAGGGGTGGGGATGAAGTAGTAATAAACCACCTTGGCAGGCTGGTTGATGTCGTTGAATTTAGCTGCGGCATTCCATGAGGTGGACGTTGAGACGAGTATCGATTCGCTGGAAACACCTCTTAGTCCGGCCGTATGCAGGAGAAACAGATAATAGTCGCGCACCAAAGCCTTTATTTCCGGGGATTCGTTTTGTACCGATGCAATAAAGTCGGACCGGTTTTTTGTCCGCGTGAATAATTGAGCTATGTCGGGGTTAAGCCGCAAGAACTCTTCTTTTTTATGGAAATCACCTTGAAGGACCCTGGCGATCTTATTGAAGATAAAACCAAACGTGGCGTCGCTTACATCCTCGATCGTTTGCAAATAGTTCCGGCTGGCAACGGTTCGCTCCTGCTCCACGAAGTGTTTGGATTTGGCACCAAAATAAAAGGTTTTTTGGTAGACCTCGCCTTCACCATCGTCCTTGGTACAACCCACGCGCATCATTAGGTTGGTAAAGCTATCACCCCTGAAAGTGTTGAGTGCCTTGCTTTTGCTCAGCAACGCCACCGCGTTCCTGAAGGTGGTCTCCTGCTTCCTGGTCAAGGGCGCCACGTTCGCGCTGTAGGACGCTGTTGTCTTCCAGTCGTAGTCTCTCAGATAGTCAAGCAGGCGCATTGATGGTCCTTATCGTCGCAGCGTACAAAAGAGCGCAGATGCTACCCGTTTCACCCCCGCCACACACCCCTTCCCAACGCCTACGTATGTCTATAACGCATACCCCATTCTCAAACGTCATAATCCTACGTTTTCCTACATGGTAATCTCACACGTCTACCAATAGGCATTGATCGTATGCAGTCAATGGCCCCAACCAGGAAAGATCATGCCGAAAAAGTCTCACACAGCCCTGCGCCGTAATTTCCGTGAACTGCTTGCAACGCCAAGCTGCGTTGAAACCGCTTCTGTCTTTGACCCGATGTCTGCACGTATTGCCGCTGACCTGGGTTTTGAGGTTGGCATCCTGGGAGGCTCGGTGGCCTCGTTGCAGGTACTGGCAGCACCTGATTTTGCGCTTATCACGCTGAGTGAGTTCGTCGAGCAGGCCACGCGCATTGGCCGTGTGGCCCAACTGCCGTTCATTGCCGATGCCGACCATGGCTATGGCAACGCCCTGAACGTGATGCGTACCGTCGAAGAGCTTGAGCGCGCCGGCGTTGCCGCGCTGACCATTGAAGACACCCTGCTGCCTGCGCAGTTCGGGCGTAAATCCACCGACCTGATTTCCATTGACGAAGGCATCGGCAAGGTTCGCGCCGCGCTGGAAGCACGGGTTGACCCCGAGTTGTCGATCATCGCCCGGACCAATGCCGGTGTACTGCCGACCGAGGCCGTGATCGAGCGCACCCTGGCCTATCAAAAAGCCGGGGCCGATGGGATCTGCATGGTCGGCGTGAGTGACTTCGACCATCTGGAAAAGATCGCCGAACACCTGACGGTGCCGCTGATGCTGGTGACCTATGGCAACCCCAAACTGCATGACGCCCAGCGTCTGGCCAGCCTGGGTGTGCGCGTGGTGGTTGCCGGGCATGGCGCCTACTTTGCAGCCATCAAGGCCACCTACGACAGCCTGCGCGCTCAACGCCAGCTGACCCACAGCACGTCGAACCTCAGTGCCACCGAGTTGACCCACACCTACACGCTGCCGGAAAGCTACATGGCCTGGGCCGAAGAGTTCATGGACGTCAAAGAGTAAGCCTGCAAGCGGTGAGCGCCCTCCCCTGGGCTCACCGCTGCGCTGTCCTGCCCTAGGCCAGCGTCGGTAATGGCGAAGACGTCCCCCCCCCGATTGATCCCGTTACAGCACCGCGTATTCACGCCCGGAAAAACCGGTTGGCCGGCCTCGGCAGCCCCAGGTTGTCACGCAAGGTGGTGCCCGCGTACTCGCGGCGGAATATCCCGCGCCGTTGCAGTTCAGGCACGACGTTATCGACAAAGTCATCCAGCCCGCCCGGCAGCCACGGGAACATGATGTTAAAACCATCGCTGCCCTCCTCCTCCAGCCATTGCTGCATCTGATCGGCAATGCTGTGGGCCGTGCCCACGAACGACAGCCCCGCATAACCGCCCAGGCGCTGGGCCAACTGGCGCACGGTGAGTTGCTCGCGATCGGCCAACGCCAATACGCGTTCGCGGGAGCTCTGGCTGTCATTGGTGGGCGGGATACTCGGCAGGAATTTATCCAGATCGAACTTGGAGGCGTCCGTACCCAACGCGACGGACAGCGAGGCGATGGCGCTCTGTTCATGTACCAGGCTATCCAGGTGCGCACGTGTGCGCCGGGCGTCTTCCTGGGTAGCGCCCACAACCACAAAGGCGCCGGGCAGGATTTTCAAGTGATCCGGGTTGCGCTGGATCAACCGCATGCGGCGCTTGATGTCGGCATAGAACGCCTTGCCCTCCTCCAAGGTGCCCGGCGCCACGAAGATCACTTCGGCAGTTTCCGCCGCCAATTGCCGCCCTGGCTCAGAGGAGCCGGCCTGCACGATCACCGGCCAGCCCTGCACGGGGCGGGCAATATGCAGCGGGCCGCGCACGCTCAGGTAACGGCCTTTGTGATCCAGGGTGTGCAGTTTGTCTGGGTCGAAAAATACTCCGCTGTCGGCATCGCGGATAAACGCATCGTCGGCCCAACTGTCCCACAGCCCGGTGACCACATCGTAGAATTCGCGCGCACGGGCATAACGTTCATCGTGGGAATAGGCCTCGTCCAGGCCGAAGTTCAACGCCGCGTCCGGGTTGGCGGTGGTGACGATGTTCCAGCCGGCGCGGCCGTTGCTCAGGTGGTCGAGGGACGCAAAGCGCCGGGCGATATGGAAAGGCTCGTCGTAGGTGGTAGAAGCCGTGGCCACCAGCCCGATATGGTCGGTGGCCTGGCTCAAGGCGGACAACAGTGTGAAGGGCTCGAACGAGGTGGCCGTGTGGCTGCGCTTCAACGCCTCGGTGGGCATATTCAACAAGGCCAGGTGATCGGCCATGAAAAACGCATCGAAACGCCCACGTTCAAGGGTTTGTGCGAAACGCTTGAGGTGGGCGAAATTGAAGTTGGCGTCGCGAAAAGCGCCGGGATAACGCCAGGCGCCGGTGTGAATACTGACGGGGCGCATAAACGCGCCCAGCTTGAGTTGGCGGTGTGCAGTCATGGAGGGCTCCCTGAGGGTAAGCCCCAAGCATCGGCCGCACGGGTTTGGCCTGTCCAATAATCAAACGTGCTGGCTTATGCCTTAGCGGTTAAACGTCATGACGTGCGGTCGCGCCCAGCGTACGTGGTGTACCCAACAGCCTTGCACCTTTCCCGATAGGGATCAGGTTGCAGGGGCTGGCTCACCAAGTGCAACTAAGCGTCCAACTTTAAAACCAGCGCAACGAAAAAATCCGCCGCAGAATCTGCGGCGGCAACCAAAGGATTTTGTCGAAGCAGAGCGGCTAAGACAGTCGCCACCCTACTCTCCTGATTGATTAAAAAACGTGAAGTTTAATTAATCGAATTTCATCCCATTCCCCGCTGCAACCCCCGTCAACTGTGCTTAGAATCGGCCTCGGCACCCTCGCCGAGCACAATAAAAAACTGTAGCGCCTCACTTGCAAACCTCTGCCAACTCACTCTTTTCGCTGTTCAACCAGTGCAGTGTTTCTGTGCGCGCGTTCATTATTCCGGGGAAGTCAATAACATGATCAAACAGTCGAGCCTGTTAGCACTGGCGGTGTGTGCCAGTATCAGTCAGATAGCCCTTGCCGAGTCCGTGACGGACCAGGGCGAGGCCAAGGGTTTTGTCGAAGGCAGCAGCGTCACCGGGTTGCTGCGCAACTATTACTTCGACCGTGATCGCCAAAGCACCAAGGCCGATAACCGCGACTGGACCCAAGGCGCGATGCTCAACTACGCCTCGGGGTTCACCCAGGGCACTATCGGGTTTGGAGTGGATGCCTACGCGTATGGCGGGCTGAAACTGGACGCCACCCATGGGGATGCGGGCACCGGCGACCTGCCGACCGACCGCCATGGCGACCCACAAAATGCCTACGGTTCGGTAGGGGCGGCGGTGAAGATCCGGGTGTCCAAGACCGAGCTGAAATTCGGCGACATGCAGCCCACCGCTCCAGTGTTTGCCACCGGCGGTACGCGCCTGCTGCCGCAGACCGCCACCGGTTTTGACCTGACCAGCAGCGAGATCGCCGGGCTGGACCTGGAGGCCGGGCACTTCACCAGCACCAACAGCGGCATGACCAGCAACCATGACCACGATATTTATGCGACCTACGCCAATATCCCCGCCAGCAGCGCAAGTTTTGTCGGCGGCAAATACACCTTCACCCCGTCCCTGAGCGCAACCTTGTATGCCGGTGAACTGGAAGACATCTGGCGCCAGTACTACACCAACCTCAACTACGTGCTCCCGTTGGGCAATGACCAGTCCCTGGCCCTGGACGGCAACCTGTACCGCACCCTCGACACTGGCAGCGCCAAGGCCGGGGCGATCAACAACACCACCTACTCGCTGGCGGCGGCGTATTCGTTCTGGCAGGCGCACACGCTGACGCTGTCATTCCAGAAAGTGCATGGCGACACGCCGTTCGACTACATCGGCACCGGCAACAATGGCGCGGGTGAAGGCGGCGATTCGGTGTTCCTTGCCAACTCGGTGCAATGGGGCGACTTCAACGGCCCCGGCGAGCAGTCGTGGGGGATTCGTTATGACCTGAACATGGCCAGCTATGGCGTGCCGGGGCTGAGCTTCATGGGGCGCTACATCAATGGCTCCGACATCGATGGCACCCACACCCCCGAGCACAGTGCTTATGCCAATGACTACGGCTCCGACGGCAGCCATCACGAGACCGACTTGGAAGCCAAATACGTGATCCAGAGTGGGCCAGCGAAAAACCTGTCGCTGCGGGTGCGCGATGCCATCGTGTCGTCCAATGCCGACCAGGGCGATGGCAAGTTGAACGAGCTGCGCGTGATCGTCGACTACCCGTTTACCCTGCTCTGACGACCAGGAAGCGCCGGCCCCTTGGCAGGCCGGCGCATCGGCATCAGCCCATCCAACCGACGGCGGTCTTGGGAATGACGTCCGACTCGTCCAGTTTGGAGGCAAACATGCTCACCGCTTGCACTGCATCACTGGTGCTGGTGCGAATCTGCAGAATCACCGACCCCGCCTGATCCGCCAGGTGGACGCCACGTTGTGCACCTTCCTGGGTCGCCTGCATGCTGCTCACCGCGTCACGGGTTTCGCAGAGGATCAAGCCGATCATCTCGGCAATTTCCGCCGTGGAGCGGCTGGTACGCCCGGCCAGTTGCCGTACTTCATCGGCCACCACCGCAAACCCGCGGCCTTGATCCCCGGCGCGGGCCGCTTCGATGGCGGCGTTGAGCGCCAACAGGTTGGTCTGATCGGCAATGCCGCGAATGGTATTGACGATGGCGGTGATCTGCTCGGAACGGTCGCCCAATTGCCCCACCAGCCGCGCGGACGCACCGATGTTGTCAGCAATTCGACGCATCTCGGTGGCGGTGTCCTGAATCACCTGGGTGCCGTGCTCGGCGAAGCGTTCGGTCTCGGAGGAAATATGGTAGGCCCGGGACGCGCCACGGGAGTCTTCCTCGAACTTTTCCACGCGCTCGGTGATGTCGCTGGCAAACTTGACGATCTTGACCAGCTTGCCCTCGCCGTCGTAGACCGGGTTGTAACTGGCCTCCAGCCACACCACCCGGCCATGCTTGCCCAGGCGCTTGAATTGCCCGGTGAAGAACTCCCCGTTGTTCAAACGACGCCAGAAGTCGGCGTATTCATGGCTGTTGATCAGCTCTGGCTCGCAAAACAGCCGGTGCTGCTTGCCTTTGATTTCCGCCAGGGCATAACCCATCACGCTCAAGAAGTTCGCGTTGGCGTCCAGTACCAGGCCGTCGAGGTCGAACTCGATCACCGCCATGGCACGGTCCAGGGCAACCAACTTGCTGCGCGTGGCCGCCTCCTGCTCCACTTTGGTGGTGACGTCCAGGGCGTACTTGACCACCTTGAGCACTTGGCCGCGCTCATCCAGCACCGGGTTGTAGCTGGCTTCCAGCCAGAGGGTCCGACCCCGTGCGTCCACTCGCTTGAACGTGCCGGAGACAAACTTGCCGGCCTTCAAATCCCCCCAGAACTGGCTGTAGGACGGGCTGTTGGTCAGCGCCGGCAAACAGAAATCACGGTGCGACTTGCCGGCCAACTGCTCGGCGCTGTAGCCCAGGGTTTTCTGGAAGTTGTGGTTGGCTCGCAATACCTTGCCGTTCAGGTCGAATTCGACCACGGCCATGGAGCGCTCCAGTGCGGCGATCAGTCCCTTGTACTCAGTGGCTTCAGCCGTCCTGGCTGCCAGTTCTGTTTTGAGTGCTTGGTTGAACATGACGTACCCTCAGCCGTGCGCAGAACCCTGCGTATGCATTCGCTATCGGCTGGGAAATACACGACTTTACGCGGCGTGCAGGGTTTATTTTCTGACGTCAATTTGCTGCTTAATCAGCGCTTTATGGCCAGGGGCGCCAACCGTTCGCGCATGCCGGTACTGGCCGCAGGGCCTGCCTGCAACGTGCATTGATCCAGCGGCACCACCTGGCCTTCGGCGCTGGCCATCACCGGCTGCACAGGCTGGCCGGTGTCACGGGCCACCAACTCCACGCTGGTGCCTTCCTCGGCGTAATGCCGATTGCCCCAGGCCACCAGCGACATCAGCACCATGCGAAAGTCTTCGCCCTTGGCCGTCGGCACGTATTCGTAGCGTGGTGGCCGCTCACTGTAGGCCCGGCGCTCCAGCATCCCGGCCTCCACCAGGGCGTTGAGGCGACGCGTCAGCATGTTGGGCGCAATGCCCAGGCTGCGGGAGAACTCATCGAAACGGCGCAGGCCGTGCAGCGCGTCGCGCATGATCAAGATGCTCCACCACTCCCCTACCCGCTCAAGGCTGCGGGCAATGGGGCATTCGTCGCTGACGAGGGACTTGCGCTGCATGTGGGCTCCGGCGTGTGGCTACAAAGTTATGGGATGGCATGTTACTTTCATGATGATAGTGACGTCCATAGGGTCTGTTCCCTCAACGCAACCGGAGTCGATTGATCATGAGTAAACGCATCGTTGTGACAGGCATGGGCGCGCTGACGCCGCTGGGCGCCAGTGTGGAATCCACCTGGCAGCGCCTGTTGAGCGGGCAGTCGGGCATCCGTCGCCTGCCGCAAGACCTTATCGGCGACCTGGCCGTCAGCATTGGCGGCCAGGTACAGGACGTGCTGCAAGACCCCCAGGCCGGGTTTGATCCGGATCGCCTGCTGGCCGCCAAAGAGCAGCGCAAGATGGACCGTTTTATCCTGTTCGCCCTGGCAGCAGCGGATGAAGCCTTGAAGCAGGCCGGCTGGGCGCCGCACACCGCGCAGCAGCAGGAACGCACCGCAACCATCATTGCCTCCGGTGTCGGCGGCTTCCCGGCGATTGCCGAGGCGGTGCGCACCACCGACAGCAAGGGGCCACGGCGGCTGTCGCCGTTCACCATTCCGTCGTTTCTCAGCAACATGGCGGCCGGGCATGTCTCGATCAACTACGGCCTCAAAGGTCCGCTCGGCGCACCGGTCACCGCTTGTGCGGCAGGCGTGCAGGCCATTGGTGATGCCGCGCGGATGATTCGCGCCGGCGAAGTCGATGTGGCCGTGTGCGGTGGCGCCGAAGCGGCGATCCACCGTGTGAGCCTGGCAGGCTTTGCGGCAGCGCGGGCGTTGTCCAGTGACTTCAATGACACCCCGGCGCAGGCCTCACGCCCGTTCGACCAGGCCCGCGACGGCTTCGTGATGGGTGAAGGCGCCGGCATCCTGGTCATCGAAGAACTGGAACACGCCCTGGCCCGTGGTGCGCAACCCATCGCCGAACTGGTGGGCTACGGCACCAGCGCCGATGCCTATCACATGACCGCCGGCCCCGAAGACGGCGACGGTGCGCGTCGGGCCATGGTGCAGGCCTTGCGCCAAGCCGGTATCGAAGCCGCTGCGGTGCAGTACCTCAATGCCCACGCCACTTCCACGCCTGTGGGTGACAAGGGCGAGCTGGCCGCGATCAAGACCGTCTTTGGTACCAACGGCAGCCCCGCCATCAGCTCGACCAAATCCGCTACCGGCCATTTGCTGGGCGCTGCGGGCGGTATCGAAGCGATCTTCACGGTGTTGGCCCTACGTGACCAGGTCGCGCCGGAGACGCTTAACCTGGACAACCCCGACCCTCTGGCCGAGGGCCTGGACATGGTGCGCGGCGCCGCCCGGCCCATGGCGATTGAATACGCGCTGTCCAATGGCTTCGGCTTTGGTGGCGTAAACGCCAGTGTGGTGTTCCGCCGCTGGGCGTAGTTTGCCCCTGTTGTGATTTTCGGGGACCATGGGCGCCTTTCTGAACCTGCCAACAAGAGGCGCCCATGGCCAACCACGACTTGTCCTATACCCCTGACCCGGATGCCGACTCGATTTCTTCCGATGTGATCGGCTTCAACGGCATCCTGGTGTCCACCCAGATCCCCACCCGCGCCGACGGTAGCCTGGAGCTGGGCGATGTCACCGCCCAGAGTGAATGCACCCTGCAAGCGCTGAAAGTGGCCCTGGAAAAGGCCGGTAGCTCGATGGACCGAGTGATGCACTTGACCATCTACCTTACCGACATGGCCGACCGTGCCGCCTTCAACGAAGTCTACAAGCGCTTTTTTGCCAAGCCATGGCCGGTGCGTGCCGCAGTGGGTGTGGCTGCCCTTGCGGTTGAAGGCATGCGCGTGGAAGTGACTGCAATGGCCGCAAAAGCCTAAGCCGCCCCCCCCTATTTGGACCTGCGACAGGCGCAGATACCCAACACGCCACCCACCCCCTGTAGGAGCGGGCTTGCCCGCGAAGGCGGTGGGTCAGCCAATAAATATGGCGACTGACACTCCCCTATCGGGGGCCTGCCCCTTTCCACAAATGGCCCACCTCGCCCGCCAGCCCTGTGGTAGGTGCCCCTCCAGCGTTTCACGGCTACAATGCCCGCCTCGACCGTGACAAGCCTGACTAAAAAAACTATGTCCTTGCCCAAGCATCACCTGGAATTGCTCAGCCCTGCCCGCGATGTAGCCATTGCGCGCGAGGCCATCTTGCATGGCGCCGACGCCATTTACATCGGCGGCCCGAGCTTCGGTGCACGCCACAACGCCTGTAACGACGTGAGCGATATCGCCTCCCTGGTGGAATTCGCCCGCCGTTACCACGCCCGCGTGTTCACCACCATCAACACCATCTTGCATGACAACGAACTGGAACCTGCGCGCAAGCTGATCCATCAGCTCTACGACGCCGGTGTGGATGCGCTGATCGTGCAAGACCTGGGCGTGATGGAGCTGGATATCCCGCCCATCGAGCTGCATGCCAGTACCCAGACCGATATCCGCACCCTGGGCCGTGCCAAGTTCCTCGACCAGGCCGGTTTCTCCCAGTTGGTGTTGGCCCGCGAGCTGAACTTGCAAGAAATCCGCGCCATCGCCGACGAGACCGATGCCGCCATCGAGTTCTTCATCCACGGCGCCCTGTGCGTGGCGTTCTCCGGGCAGTGCAATATCTCCCACGCGCAGAATGGCCGCAGCGCCAACCGTGGCGATTGCTCCCAGGCGTGCCGCTTGCCGTACACCTTGAAAGACGATCAGGGCCGTGTCGTAGCCTTTGAAAAGCACCTGCTGTCGATGAAAGACAACAACCAGAGCGCCAACATCCGCGCGCTGGTCGAAGCGGGTGTGCGCTCGTTCAAGATCGAAGGCCGCTACAAGGACATGGGCTATGTGAAGAACATCACTGCCTATTACCGCCAGCGCCTCGATGAAGTGCTGGAAGACCGCCCCGACCTGGCCCGTGCTTCCAGCGGCCGTACCGCGCATTTCTTCCTGCCCGACCCGGAAAAAACCTTCCACCGTGGCAGCACCGACTATTTTGTCACCGACCGCAAGGTCGACATCGGCGCCTTCGACACCCCAACTTTCACCGGCCTGCCGGTGGGTGTGGTGGAAAAAGCCGGCAAGCGCGACTTGCAGGTGGTGACCCATGAGCCGCTGTCCAACGGCGACGGCCTCAATGTGCTGATCAAGCGTGAGGTGGTGGGGTTCCGCGCCAATATCGCCGAGCCTAAAGGCGAGTTCGAGGAAGACGGCGAAAAACGCTACCGTTACCGCGTCGAGCCGAATGAGATGCCGGCCGGCCTGCACCAGTTGCGCCCCCACCACCCGCTGAACCGCAACCTGGACCATAACTGGCAACAGGCCCTGCTCAAGACCTCATCCGAGCGCCGTATCGGCCTGTCCTGGGTCGCGCGTTTGCGTGAAGACGAGCTGACGGTCACCGCCACCAGCGAAGAAGGCATCAAGGCCAGCGTCACCCTGCCCGGCCCGTTCGGCGTGGCCAACAAGCCAGAGCAAGCGCTGGATACCCTGCGCGACCTGCTGGGCCAACTGGGTACCACCGAATACCACGCCACCGACATCCAGTTGGACGCACCGCAGGCGTTCTTCATCCCCAACTCGCAGCTCAAGGCCTTGCGCCGCGAAGTGGTCGAAGCGCTGACCGCCGCCCGTGTCGCTGCACACCCGCGTGGCGGCCGTAAAGCCGAAACCACACCAGCGCCGGTGTACCCGGAAGCGCATCTGTCGTTCCTGGCCAACGTCTACAACCAAAAGGCCCGCGACTTCTATCACCGTCACGGGGTGAAGCTGATCGACGCCGCCTTCGAAGCCCACGAAGAAACCGGCGAAGTGCCAGTGATGATCACCAAGCACTGCCTGCGTTTCTCGTTCAACCTGTGCCCTAAACAGGCCAAGGGCGTCACCGGGGTGAAAACCAAGGTCGCGCCCATGCAATTGATTCATGGCGACGAAGTGCTGACCTTGAAGTTCGACTGCAAGCCCTGCGAAATGCATGTAGTGGGCAAGATCAAGGGGCATATCCTTGGCCTGCCGCAACCGGGTAGCGCGGTGGAGCACTTCAACCCGCAAAACATTATTTTCCAGGGCACGCACTAACCCCATGGGCGCGGGGCCACCACCAGCCCCGCTGCAACCCCGCAGCGGCGAGTAGAATCGCCGCCACGCCCAGCCACTGCAACCAGCCCAGCCGGTGCCCGAAGGCGATCCAGTCCACAAAGATCGCCGCAATCGGGTAGATAAACGACAGTGCGCCGGTCAAGGCTGTCGGTAGTTTCTGGATCGCACCGTACAGCAGCACATACATCAAGCCGGTGTGCACCACCCCAAGTGTCACCAGCGCAGCCCAGGCATGGGGCGCTGCGGGCAAGCTGTGCCAAGGCACTAATGGCGCCAGCAGCACAGCGCCCGTGGTGACCTGAATCAACGCCATCAAATGCGGCGGCACCGCCTTCAAACGCTTGATGATCAATGCGGCAATCGCATACAACAACGCAGCCCCCAACGCCAGCGCAATGCCCGCCAGATAATCCCCACCACGTTGCTGCTCGCCGTGGGCGGTAACGATCGCCAGCATCCCCAGGAACGCCACGCTCAACCAGGCCAGCTTCTGCACGGTGATCTTCTCACCCAGGAACACCGCCGCCAGCATCACCAACATGAACGGCTGCACGTTGTACACCGCCGTACTGATGGCGATGGACGCATGGGAATAGGATTCGAACAACAGCAACCAGTTGCCGACGATGGCCACGCCACTGAGTACCGCCAAGCCGAGCGAGGCCCAACTGAGCAGGTCCCGACGCAGATAACCCCGCAGTGCACACACCAACAACAGCGTCAGCCCGCCGATCACGCAGCGCCAGAACACCACTTCGATCACCGACACGCCCGACACCAGCACACACCAGCCAATGGTGCCGGAGATCAGCATGGCGGCGACCATTTCCCACGTACCGCGACGGATGGATGTATCCACGATGAAGGCTCCTCAAATGAGGCTGAATTATGGCAATCTGCGCGACAGCGCCTCCAGCGACTAAAAAAGGCAAAACCTTGGGATTACCTTTTGTTATTAGGCAGACACCATGATTGACACTATCGACCAGCAACTGATTGCCGCCTTGATGGACGACTCGCGGCTATCCCTCAAGGCGTTGGCAGGCATCACCGGGTTGTCCTCCCCCAGCGTGGGCGAACGCTTGCGGCGCCTGGAAGAACGCGGTGTGCTCACCCACTACACGGTGGACATCGACGCCAAGCACTTCGGTTATCTGCTCCAGGCCATCGTGCGCATCCGCCCCCTGCCCGGCAAATTGCAGGAGGTGGAGCGGCAGATCCAGGCGATCCCGGAATTCACCGAGTGCGACAAGGTCACCGGCGACGACTGTTTTATCGCCCGCCTGCATGTGCGTACCATGGAGCAGTTGGACACCCTGCTCGACCGCCTCAACGCCTATGCCGAAACCAACACCGCCATCGTCAAGAAAACCCCAGTGAAACGGCGCTTGCCGCCGCTGGCAGGCCAGTGAAGGCAGGTGTTCAGTGTGTGAGTGTCTGGGCCGCTAACAGTAAACCCTGGAATTTGTGATAGCGCGCTTCCAGCACGGGTCGGTGTGCCAGGTCAGGCACATACCGCGCTTTCACCGGCAGGCCCGCGTGCAACAACCCCTCCCCCTGCCCAATCGCCATAAACCCCAGCTTCGCCGCACCAATGCTTGCGCTCAACTCACTGCCGTGCAGGGTGAAAATCTCCCGCTGCAGGATATTGGCCAGCAACTGCGCCCAATACTCACTGCGGGCCCCGCCTCCCACCAAGGCGCAGGCGCCCACCTGGGCACCGGCCGATTGCACCGCGTGCAAGGCATCCAGCAGGCCAAAGCCCACCCCTTCCATCACCGCATAGCCCAACATCGCCGGTGTGCAGTCGTGGCCAAGGTTCATGAAACCACCGCGCAGCAGCGGGTCGTTGTGGGGCGTGCGTTCACCGGCCAGGTAGGGCAAAAACAGAGGGGTACTCAGGGGCACCGTTTGTTCAATGGGCAATTGCGCCTGGACCTGGTCCAGCAAGGTTTGCTCATCGGCCGTCCCCGTCAGTCGGGTCACCCAACGCAGGCAACTGGCGCCGGCCAACATCGCCCCCATGGTGTACCAACGGTTGGGCAGCGCATGGCAAAAGCTGTGCACGGCACTGGCGGGGTTGCCGGCGGCATGTTCGGTAATAGCCACAATCGCAGCACTGGTGCCCAGGGTGATGAACCCATCACCGGCATTGATCGCACCGATGCCCACGGCGGCCACCGGGTTGTCGCCACCGCCTCCGGCGATCACCACTTCGTGTGGCAAGCCCAACTCGCGGGCCGTCACTGCCGCACTGGCGGCGCCACCTTCCACCAGCCGCGGCATTTGCTGCGGCGTCAGGCCCGTGGCCTGCAGCATGGGGTTGAACCATTGGCGCTGGGCCACGTCCAGCCACAGGGTACCGGCGGCGTCCGACATCTCGCTGACCCGCTCGCCACTCAAACACAAACGCAGGTAATCCTTGGGGGACAACACGCAGTCGATCGCCTCGAACACCTGCGGTTCATGGCGCTGCAGCCACAGCAATTTCGGCGCCGTCAGCCCCGCCATGGGCAAGCTGCCGGTGATCGCGGCAAACGCCGGCCCCAACTGTTCCGCCTCAGCGATGGCGCGGGAGTCGTCCCACAGAATCGCCGGGTACAGCACACGGTTGTCATCCCCCAACAACACCGCGCCGTGCATCTGCCCCGACAGACCGATACAGGCCACGCGGGCGAAGGCTTCGTGGCCACGCAATTGGGCCAAGGCCTGCAAACAGGCCTGCCACCAGTCTTGCGGGGCTTGCTCGGACCAGCCGGTGTGGCGCCGCGAGACCGTCAGGCGCACGCCAGCCTGGGCCAATACCTCGCCTTCAAGGTTCATCAGGATGGCCTTGAGTTCCGACGTGCCCAGGTCGATGCCCAGGGAAACAGGGTTGTTCATACGCAGGTCATTCCAGTCCAGTACAGCCACATGAATTACGTACCTGAAGCTGCGGCGCCAGGCGCAGGCTGACGGTCGGCGCGCTGGGCACCGTCATGCGTTGCAACAGCAAATGCACCGCGCGCGCGCCCAGGGCCTTGACCGGTTGCGCGATCAGCGTCAGGCGCGGTACGAAAAAATCCGCCCAGTCAAAATCATCAAAGCCTACCAACGCCATGTGCCCCGGCACGTCGATGCGGGCATCGCGCAGGGCATGCATGGCGCCAAGGGTCATCAGGTTATTGCCGGCCATGATCGCCGTGGGCGGTGCTTGCAGCGCCAATAACCTGGCAGTGGCCAAGCGTGCCGGCTCACTGCTGGAGCCGCCAGACACCAATAATTGCGGATCAAACGCCAGGCCCGCGGCCTGCAGCGCCGCACGGTAGCCCGCAATGCGTTCATCGGTGGTGCCCAGCCCTTCGCGCCCGGCAATAAAGCCGATGCGTCGGTGGCCATGCTCGATCAGATGAGCAATCAGGGCCTGGGTGGCTTGGCGGTTCTCCACCCCGACCTGATCAAATTGCTCGCTCATCATGCGGTCCACCAGCACCGTTGGCACCTCGTTGGCGCGCAAGTATTCCAGGGCCTTGGAGCCGGTGGACGGTGCCAGCAAAATCCCGTCCACCCGCCGGTGATGCAGCGCCGCGACCACCCGCAACTCCTGCTCCGGGTCATCGTGGGTGTCGACAAACAGCATCATGTAGCCGTGCTTGGCGCACTCGGTTTCAATCGCGTGCACCGTTTCACTGAAGTAGTGGTTGGACAGCGCCGAGATCGCCACGCCAATCGTGTTGGTGCTCGACCGGGCCAGCGAGCGCGCCAGGGTGTTGGGGATGTAGCCCAACGCCTGGATCGCTTGCTGCACCGCCTGCACCGTGGCCGGGCTGACCTTGCGGGTGCCGTTCAATACATGGGACACCGTGGACGTCGACACGCCCGCCCTGCTCGCCACGTCATCCATGGTCACCACGGCGCTGCTCCTCTTACTGAATCAATGTTTGCTCGACCAACCGCTGTAGCTGCCAACGTTATCGCGGGTGATCAGTTTGGGGGTGAGCAGCGTAACCGCTTGGGCCGGGGCTTTGTCATTGAGAATGTCATTGCCCACATCCACGGCGGTCTGGGCCATGGCCCATGGGTCCTGGCTGGACGACGCCTGGATCTGCGACTCGGTCTTCAGCGCGTTTTCGATATCCGGCGCGCCGTCCACCGAGGTAATGATGATGCCGCTGCGCTTGAGCTGCCTGGCCGCCAGGTCGCTGCCAATGGCTTGCGGGTCGTTGATCGCGAACAGCCCATCGATTGTGGGGAAGCGTGTGAGGTAACCCTGCATCACGTTCAAGCCACCTTCGCGTGAACCTTTGCCGTCCTGGTCGTCGGACAACACCTTGATAGCCGGCGCACCGGCCAGCGCGGCCTTGCAGCCTTTGACGCGGTCGGTCACGGCGGTGACCTGCGGGCCGTTCTGGATGATCACGTTGCCCTTGCCGCCGAGCTTGTCCACCAGGTACTGGCAGGCCAGCTTGCCGGCCTCGACGTTGTCGGTCTGCACCGTGGCATTCACGCCCTTGGCGTCTACGTCCACGGCCACCACCACAATGCCGGCGTCGCGGGCCTTCTTGATTGCCGAAGCCATGGCCGACGGGTCGACGGCGTTGATCAGGATCAGGTCGACCTTGGACGAGATAAAGTTGTCGATCTGGGAAAACTGCTTGCTCAGGTCATAGTCCGCCGACACCGAGGTGACCTTGACATTGGGGTTGATCGCCTTGGCCCGCGCCGTGGCACCGTCGGCCAGGGTCACGAAATACGGGTTGCCCAACGACCCCATGCTGATACCCAGGGCTTTCAGCTCTCGGGCTTCGACGGCTTGGGACATCAGGGCAGCCAGGGCAATAACGGGAAATACACGTTTGAAGTTCATGGGGTTCTCTCTTGTGATTGTTGTATGAGTCAGATCAGGTCCGCGCACCGGACTGGCGATAACGATCCAGCGCCACTGCGCCAATGATCACGATGCCCTTGATGATGTACTGCCAGATGTCCGATACCCCCAACAGCACCAAGCCGTTGGTGAGCACCGCGATGATCAGCGCCCCGATCAGCGTGCCGCCGATGGTGCCGACACCGCCGGTAAAGCTGGTGCCACCCAGGATCACCGCAGCAATCGCATCCAATTCATAGGACTGCCCCAGTTGCAGGCCGTTGGCCGCAAACAACCGCGACGCGCTCATCACCGCCCCCAGCCCGGCCAAGGCGCCGGACATGGCGTAGACAAACAGCAGCACCTTCCACACCTTGATCCCTGAAAGCCTGGCCGCTTCCGGGTTGCCGCCCACCGAATAGATCTGCACGCCCATGACGGTGCGGCGCAGGATGAACCACGACAGCGCCACCACCGCCACGGCGATCACCACCAACCAGGGCACGCCAAGGATCGAGTCATTGCCGATAAACGCGAACGGCAGGTCCGGGTTGAACACCGTCTTGTCATCGGCCAGCAACCGCGCCAGGCCGCGCATGGCGGTAAGCGCACCGAGGGTGACGATAAACGGCGGCAGGCGCATAAAGGCGATCAAGCCACCGTTGACCAGCCCCAGCAACAAGCCAAAGCCAATCCCGGCGGCAATGCCAAACATGCCGAACTGCGGCGACAACGACGCCTGCAACGCCACCACGGCAGACGCCGCCAGGATCGCCCCCACTGACAGGTCGATACCCGCCGTGAGGATCACAAAGGTCATGCCCGCCGCCAGCACCACATTCACCGAAGCCTGCTGGGTGATGATCGACAGGTTCTGCATCGTCAGGAAGTTTTCGCTGGCCAGGGCAAAGCCCACCAGCAGCAAGACCAGCACCGGCAACATGCCCACGGTGCGCATCAGTTCGCGGGCGCGTTCGGCCCGGCCTGTTGTTGCGATATTCAACTCAGCCATTGGCAGCCACCTGATCGCCACCGGTGGCGAGGTCAATAATGCGTTCCTGGGAGATGACGTGGCCCGAAGCCCCGCCGACTTCGGCCACCAACTGGCCTTCACGCATGATCAGCACGCGATCGCACGTGCCGATGATTTCCGGCAGCTCGCTGGAGATCACCACGATGCCCACGCCGGCCTGCGCGAGTTGGTTGATGATGCGGTAAATCTCGGACTTGGAGCCGATGTCCACGCCACGGGTAGGCTCATCGAGGATCAACACATGGGGCTTGACCTCCAGCAGCCGCGCTAGCAGCACTTTTTGCTGGTTGCCGCCGGACAGCGCGCCCACATTGACCTTGCCCGACGCCACGCGAATCGACAGCGACTTGATCGCGTCGTTGGAACGCTGCGCAGCATGCCCGCGATCCAGCACGCCGCCGGCGTGGGCATCCGGCACACAGGCGCACACGTTGATGTTGTCGGCCACGCTCATGTCCAGGAACAGGCCCTGGGCCTTGCGGTCTTCGGTGAGGTACACCACGCCAGCACCAATGGCATCGGCTGGGGTGCGCAGTTGGGTCACGGTCTTGCCCACCACTTCCAGGGTGCCGCTGGTGCGTGGGTCGGCGGCAAAGATCAGCCGCGCCAGCTCCGTGCGCCCCGCCCCCACCAACCCGGCAATGCCGAGGACTTCACCGGCGCGCAGGTCGAAACTGCAATTGCGCACGCGCTTGCCGTCGGCCATGTCACGCACGCGCATCACCACGTTGCCGGGGTTATAGGCGGCGTGTTCCTTCTTGTAGAAACCGGACAGGTCGCGGCCCACCATCATCTTTACCAACACCTCGGCCGACAGTGCCTCGCGGGTCAGTTCGCCGATGTACTGGCCGTCGCGCAACACCGAGACGCGGTCCGACAATTCGTAGATTTCTGCCATGCGGTGGCTGATGTAAATGATCGCCAGGCCTTGGCTGCGCAGTTGCTTGATCAACGCAAACAGGCGGTCGGTCTCGCGCGAAGACAGCGGCGTGGTGGGTTCGTCCATGACCAGGATGCGCGCATGGCCATGCAGGGCGCGGGCGATTTCCACCAGCTGGCGCTCGGCAATCGACAGGCTGCTGACCAGGGTGGCCGGGGTGAATTCGGCGCCCAGGCGTTGCAGCACTTCGCGGCAACCGGCCTGCATGCCTTTGCGGTCGATGGTCCAGCCACGGCGCAGTTCACGGCCCAGGTAAATGTTTTCGGCCACGCTGAGGTTGGGGCACAGGCTCAGCTCCTGGTAGATCACGGCGATGCCGAGGGCTTTGGCGGTGGCGGGGTCGAAGGTGGCGACCGGTTCGCCGCCGATGCGGATTTCACCGCCGGGGTCGGCCTGGTAGGCGCCGGAGAGGATTTTCATGAGGGTGGATTTGCCGGCGCCGTTCTCCCCCATCAAGGCGTGGATTTCGCCGGGGTAAACCTTAAGGCCGACATTCTTGAGCACCCGCAGACCGTTGAAGGTCTTGCTGATGCCCTGCATCTCAAGCAAGGGTTCAAGGCTCATGGCTGAGCTCCTGGGTTTTTATTTTTATTGTGAGGTCATGCCCGTGACAACCACGGGCATGCCTGAGTGCTGGCGACTCTAATGGAGACCCATTTGTTTACGCAAGCGCTTGCGTGCACCGTTTATCGATTGATTAAACGTTTCATCTTTCAAAAATGCCGACACTTCACGCAGCGTCGCTGACTTCGAACAACCCCACCAGTTTCTGCAGTTTGTTGGCATTGGCGCGTACCGTCTGCGCGCTGTTTTGCATCACACCGACCGTCACGCGCATCTGCTCGGACGAGTGGCTGACCTGTTTGATGGTCTTGCCGTAATCGAGGCTGCGTGCATTGAGCTGCTGGATGATGCTGAACATGCTTTCCACGGCCTGGTGCAGATGCACGTTTTCCGACGAGGCTTCTTCGGCCAGGCGCAGGCTGTTGTCCACATCTGTGACGCCGCTGTCCATGAAGCTCACCGCCTTCTGTGTTTCCCCCTGCAGCCCTTCGACCATCAGCCGGATATCGTCCGCCGCTTTTGACGTACGCAACGCCAGGCTGCGCACCTCATCGGCCACCACCGCAAACCCGCGGCCGTGCTCTCCCGCCCTTGCGGCTTCGATGGCGGCGTTGAGGGCCAGCAGGTTGGTCTGGTTGGTGATGGTGCTGATCAACCCGGTGATGGAACTGATCTGGCCCATGCGGCTGTCCAGCAGTTGCACGCTCTGGCTGGAGCGCAGCACCACCTCGCGGATGGACTGGGTGCCGGCCTGAACCGCCTGGAACTGTTCCCGCGCATGCCGCACCACTTCGTCCATCGCCTGCTTCATTTGCTCGGCGCTCACCGACGCTTGCTGGATTTCCCCCAGTTGCTCTTCGACGATGATCATCATGCGGTGGGTAGCGTCTGCCACTTCGATGGACATCAACCCGGCTTCCTCACTGCGCCCAAGCATCATCTGGTTGGTGCTGCCCACGCTGTGACTGGCCTTGACCACCTGGCCGACCACCGCGTCCAGGCGGTCGATGAAGCTGTTGATCCAGCGGCTCATTTCGCCGGTTTCGTCGTTGACCATGCGCTCGGTATCCAGCCGTTGACGCAGGTTGCCCTCGCCTTCGGCAATGGTGCGAATCACATCGGTCATTTCGTCCAGGCGCCTGGCCAGGCGCTTGGGCCCCAGGCGACTGAACAGCAACGCCGCCACGCCCATGCTGGCCACCTCGGCAGCATCGATCCAGGGTTGGGTCAGGCCGCTGTAGTGCTGGATCAGAAAGTTGCTGGCGAACAAACCGGCCATGGTCGCCACGTAGGGCTTCATCAAGCCATGGCTCAGGGAGCGGCGCCGGTACACCTCTTCCAGGTCGGCCTCGCACATCATGCCCCAGCGGTCTGGCGAGCCGGGCAGCTCAAAGGTCACGCCCTTGCCCACCACCGGGATGTGCCGGTAGTCGGAATAGCCTGGGTAGGTCACAAACAGGTTGGACCCCTTGCGAATGGTCTCGCGCACACCGGGGTGCAATTGCTGGGTGGCGGGGTCGATAAAGCGCAACTCCAGCTCGGTGTGCCGCTGGATCTGCACGGTTTTCCAGGGGGTGTGAACGCCGCTCTTGAGGTTCTCGCCATGGGTAAAGGCGCCATCTTCGAAACGCGAGCGCGACAAGGCAATGCCCGGCTGGATCGACGGGTCGAAACGCGACTGCACCATGAACAGGTAGTTGTCACCGGACTCGGGGTAAATGTGCCCAGCTTCGCGCTGGATCAGGTCACCGAGGATATCGTTGGGCACCCGCCCGCACAGGCACCCGACAGTGCGCCCCTCACGGATCAACGGCTGGTAGAACATGAGGGTAACTTCGTCATGAAAGCGCGATGACGAGGGCCCGATTTCCAGGGTCAGCGGGTCGATGTACGGCCCGTGCAGAAACGGCGCCTTCAAGCCTGCGGCCAGGGCCTGGGCGTTGAGGGATCGGTGCGCCAAGGTGTTCCAGGTGGACGCTTGCAACTGGCCACTGGCATCGACCACAAACAGTTCGGAAAAATCGTTGGCCTGGCGCAGCTTGTCCAGCAACGCAGCGTTGTCACTCAAGCCGTTATCGCGTACCAGCACGCCCGACAACTCACTGAGGTGCTCCCACTGCTCCCGTGCCCAGTGTTGCAGGAGCTTGACCCGCGTATCGGCAAAGGCATCAAAGGTGCGTTCCATCACCGGGTAGCGCGCCCGATTCTGGCGGCAAGACCAGCCCATGGCCAGTTTGCCGGTCTTGCCCAGCCAGGGTAACCACGACTGCTCGGAGGGCGACAACTGCATGGCGGCGCTTGATAAGCTCATGGCATTTCTCCGCAAGTGATATCCAATTGCCATGAGCCAACGCAATTACCAGGCCAGATAGCTAGCTAACTATTAACCAAGGGTTTCCACCACCTGCTCCGCCGGTGAATGCCATATGGCAGTGCATTTACAGTCACGCGCACCGCTTTGGGGCTCGCGTAACAGCGCTCCCTGGCGGCTTGAATCACATTGAACCTGCGTCCGTCGCCAGGCCTCCTACCTGTATAGACCACGGCCTGGACACAAAAGATGACATTCATTTTATGGATGGCCGTATTGGGTATGGTGTTACTCACCCTCGCCCTCACCTCTTCCTACCTGCGCTGGATGCCGGTCACCACATCTGCGGTATGCCTGCTGCTCGGGATGGGCATCGGCCCCCTGGGGGTCAACCTGCTGCACCTGGATATCCAGGGTTCGGCAGGCTGGATGGAGCACCTGACGGAAGTTGCCGTGCTGTTTTCGCTGTTTGTCAGCGGCTTGAAACTGCGCTTGCCTCTGCATCACCGTATCTGGCGTATCGCGTTCGGCTTGGCCGGCCCGGTGATGCTCCTGACTATCCTGGGCCTGTGCCTGGCCCTGCATTATGTGTTTGCGCTGCCGTGGGGCCTGTCGCTGCTGGTGGGCGCTATTCTGGCCCCCACCGACCCGGTGCTGGCAGGCCTGGTACAGGTCAACAACGCCCAGGACTATGACGCGCTGCGGTTTGGCCTGTCCGGCGAGGCGGGGCTGAACGACGGTACCGCGTTCCCCTTCGTGATCCTCGCCCTGCTGTTCATGCAACACGGCGGCTTCGACGCAAACTGGCTCAGCGGTTGGGCACTGAAAAACCTGCTCTGGGCAGTGCCGGCCGGTTTACTCATGGGTTATTGGATGGGACGGGGCATTGGCCGGGTGACGCTCTGGATGCGTATCACCTATGCCGACAGCACCCTGTCCCCCAACGATTACCTGACCTTGGCGCTGATCGCCCTCGCCTATGTAGCGGCAGAAGCCATCGGCGGTTACGGCTTCCTGTCGGTGTTTGCCGCAGGCCTTGGTTTGCGTCAGGCCGAATTCAAATCCACTGGCCATACCGAAACGCCCGCCGAGCACTTGGCATTGCCGGTGGTGGGGCATCTGGATATCGAGCCGGAAAAAGCCTTGCAGGGCGACACCACCCAACTGGCCGATACCCAGATTGCCGCAGGCGTGATGATGGGCGACATGCTGGCGTTTGGCGGGCTGGTGGAGCGTTCGATGGAGGTGTTCCTGGTGACCCTGCTGGGGGTGGTGCTGGCCAGCCACTGGGACTGGCGCGCACTGGCAGTGGCGGCGTTGTTGTTTTGTGTGATTCGCCCGTTAAGCGTGCTGGCCATGCCTTGGGGCAACCTCATGAATCGTCGTCAGCGCAGTTTGGTGGGTTGGTTTGGTATTCGTGGGATCGGCAGCGTTTACTACCTGTTTTACGCACTCAACCATGGGCTGAGCGACAGCACCGGCGCTGTGGCGGTGAACCTGACGCTGTCGGTGATAGCCCTGAGTATCCTCGCCCACGGCCTGAGTACTCAACCCATACTGGCCCATGAACATCGCCGTTCATGCTGAACCAGGTTCCACGCACCTGTAAGGGCCGCTTTCCCACATGACAATGCGCATCAACCGACGCCCACATCACTTTTGTTGAGAATAAAGCGGCCCGTTGCACTCAATGCCAACCTTCAGTCCTGGTTTTCAGTGTTGCCGACATCGGCCGCTTCATCCAGGTCATTGAGTGGCACCTCTGCATCGTCCATCAATGAGCCGGGGTCTTCGTTGCCGGGATCGTTGAGTTCGTCTTCCAGTTCTTTAGACATGATCGTTTCCTCTAACCGCCCTGGGTGTCGATATCGGCATCAGTTTCAGGCTTGGCCGTGGGCTCGGGCTTGAAGTCAGGGCTGTAGTCGTTTTCCTTGGCCTTGGGATCGGCCGCGGGCTTGGGGTCTTTCGGGGCATCCGCTGCCGTTGCGGGGGCCGGTTCGCCGCCGTCAATGGCCGGATCATTGCGATTGCTGGTTTGTGGATCGTTGTCTGTGCCCATGGGTCACCTCGTGGATGTAAACGCAGCCTGCGTATAGGTAAGGTCTCGCAGGCGGTGATGAAGTTCCAATTGCTTAAGAGGTGGGGTTATCTATCTGGATGTAGAACGCATAGGCGCCAAGCAATACCCAGAACACCATGAACAGCCACGGCGCACGCATCGAGAACAGCAGTGACTTGCGATAGCCCTTGTGCGACGACTCCATTTCGGAAAACAGCGGCGATTCGTCATAAGCCATGCCCATCACTGGCTCGCTGCGCAGCAATTCGCTCTGTTTGTAGTGCCAATGGTCAATGATCTCGTATGCCGCCCGGATACCCGGCCAGGCGTTAAGCGAGCTCAGAACCCCAAGAGACGCGAGGAACACCGGCACGATCAGGGTAAAAAACTTGCCCCACTCCGGGTTGAGGTTGCCCATACCGGACACAAAGGCGATCACCAGGAAGGACTGCGCCGTGAGGTAGGCATCGGTGCGGTTGGCCAGGATGGTGGTTTCGTACTGGATCTCGCGTCGATAGAAGTCCAAGCGGTCCTTGGGCGAGCCGAAGATCTTGGCGTTGTGTTCGCTGTGGTCCGTCAGGGCGGCTTCTGGGGTCTGCGGCGAAATGATTCTGGGCACGGAGGTGCTCCACGGATGGTCGAGTCCTGTTAGAAGAGTCGGCGTTGGGTGAAGTTCAAGTTTGTTCATGCACCGGTTCGGTGCGCATCATCTCCTGTAGCCGCGCGCTTGCTCGCGAAGAACGCACGGACGACGAGAGCCCCCTGATAGCGCTGCGTTTTTGATAAGGATTTTCGCGAGCAAGCGCGCTCCTACAAGGGAATGACAGGTTTCGGCACAGGCATTGCTTTATCCATTCATCACTGCCCGCCTACAGGAGCATTCGTTACCCCCCGACCCAGAGCCGATCCCATAAGAAAGTAAGGACCAGGCCCAGTGGCACCCTCAGCCACGGGCTCATAAAAATGCGTTTTTTTGAAACGGCAGTGCCATCCAAGCGTCCCTCGGCACTGACAAGGTACTGGAATGGCTCGATCTTTCTTCGATGAAATGAATGACGCAAACGGCGTTTGCCGTGCGCACTATCAGGATTTCTCCCGCTGGCTGGCCAACACGCCGCCGGAACTTCTGGCCCAGCGTCGCCGCGAAGCCGATTTGCTGTTCCACCGCGCCGGGATCACCTTCACCCTTTATGGCGACGAACAGGACACCGAGCGCCTGATTCCCTTCGACATCATCCCGCGCAGTATCCCCGCCAGTGAATGGAGCGTGATCGAACGCGGCTGCATCCAGCGCGTGAACGCGCTGAACATGTTTCTTGCCGACATCTACCACGACCAGCGCATCATCAAGGCCGGGATCATTCCCGCTGACCAGGTGCTGGGCAACGAGGGTTACCAGAAGGCCATGGTGGGCCTGGACCTGCACCGCGATATCTATTCCCATATCTCCGGCGTGGACCTGGTGCGCGACGGTGACGGCACCTACTACGTACTCGAAGACAACCTGCGCACCCCCAGCGGCGTGAGCTACATGCTCGAAGACCGCAAGATGATGATGCGCCTGTTCCCCGAGGTGTTCGCCAAGCAGCGCATCGCCCCGGTGGACCACTACCCCAATCTGCTGCTCAAGACCCTTAAAAGCTCCAGCCGTTTGGACAACCCCAACGTGGTGGTGCTGACCCCAGGCCGCTTCAACAGCGCATTCTTCGAGCACGCGTTCCTGGCGCGGGAAATGGGCGTGGAACTGGTGGAAGGCGCCGACCTGTTCGTACAGGACCTCAAGGTGTTCATGCGCACCACCGATGGCCCCAAGCCGGTGGATGTGATTTACCGGCGCATCGACGACGCATTCCTCGACCCCAAGGCCTTCAACCCTGAATCCATGCTGGGCGTGCCGGGTCTGGTGGCCGCGTACTGCGCGGGCAATGTGGTACTGGCCAACGCCATCGGCACCGGAGTGGCCGACGACAAGTCGATTTACCCCTATGTGCCGGAAATGATCCGCTTCTACCTGGATGAAGAGCCGGTGCTGCAAAACGTGCCGACCTTTCAGTGCCGCAAGCCCGATGAACTGTCCCATGTACTGGCGCACCTGCCGGAACTGGTGGTCAAGGAAACCCAAGGCTCTGGCGGCTACGGCATGCTGGTGGGCCCGGCCTCCAGCGCCGCCGAGATCGAGGACTTTCGCCAGCGCATCAAGGCCCGTCCCCATGCGTATATCGCCCAACCTACGTTGAGCCTGTCCACCTGCCCCACCTTTGTCGAAAACGGCATTGCCCCCCGGCATATCGATTTGCGGCCCTTTGTGCTCTCGGGCAAGGAAACCCGCCTGGTGCCTGGCGGCCTGACCCGCGTGGCCTTGAAGGAAGGCTCGTTGATCGTCAACTCGTCGCAGGGCGGCGGAACCAAGGACACCTGGGTGGTGGAGGGCTGAGTATGTTGAGTAGAACTGCCGCAGATCTGTACTGGATGTCCCGCTACCTGGAGCGCGCCGAAAACCTGGCGCGCATGCTCGAAGTCAGTTACTCGCTGTCGTTGATGCCCCAGGCCGGGCGCAGCGATGGCCTGGACGAATTGGCAATGTCGTTGCTCAGCAGCGGTACCCTGGACAGCTACCTGGAACGTCACAAGCAACTGGACGCCGAACGCATGCTGCACTTCTTCGCCCTCGACGAAGAAAACCCCGCCAGCATCTACAACTGCCTGCGCGCCGCTCGGGGCAACGCCCATGCCGTGCGTGGGCGCATCACCGCCGACATGTGGGAAAACCTCAACGCCACTTGGCTTGAAATGCGCAGCATCGCCGCCGGCGGCCTGGCGCGGCATGGCATCAGCCACTTCTGCGACTGGGTCAAGCAGCGTTCACACCTGTTCCGCGGCGCAACCTCCGGCACCATCATGCGCAATGACGCCTACCGGTTTATCCGCCTGGGCACCTTTGTCGAGCGCGCAGATAACACGCTGCGCCTGCTGGATGCGCGCTACGAGATGTTCGGCGAAGAGTCGGAAGAAGTCAGCGACTTGTCGGCACGCGGTTATTACCAGTGGAGCGCCCTGCTCCGTGCGCTGTCGTCATTCGAGGCCTATACCGAGCTTTATCCCAATGCCTTGAACGCGCGCTCGGTTTCCGAGTTGCTATTGCTGCGCAGTGATGTACCACGCTCCCTGCACGCGTGTATCGAGGAGTTGAGCCATATCCTGGCGGACCTGCCGGGCAGTTATGGCCGGGCGGCACAGCGCCTGGCCGCTGAGTTCGAGGCGCGGCTGCGGTACACGGGGATTGATGAGATTCTTGAGGATGGCTTGCATAGCCGGCTGACGGAGTTTATCGATACCGTGCGCGAACTGGCCCGGGCGATACATAGCTCCTACCTGGAAGTGGTGTGAGTGCATTACGGTCACTTCTCTGTCAATTCGGGTGATTGACCCTGCTTCACCCACCCTCTTATGTTGGGCAGGTGTAATGCCTTCCCACCATAAGAAGAGGTGCACCCGATGTCCGATTTATCCCTCGCCCCTGCCGCAGCCCTCAGCCTGCAACGCTGGCACGCGATGTTGGCGAACCGTGATCTCAAGGCTTTGCCTGAACTGCTGGCGCCCGACGCCGTATTCCGTTCCCCTATGGCCCACACGCCCTACCCTGGCGCACCCGTGGTGTCGATGATCCTCAACACGGTGATCAATGTCTTCGAAGACTTCCGCTATCACCGTGAACTGGCGACAGCCGATGGCCACAGCGTTGTGCTGGAATTCAGTGCCCGAGTCGCAGAAAAACAGCTCAAGGGCGTCGACTTGATCCGCTTCAACGAACAAGGGCAGATCATCGAGTTTGAAGTGATGATCCGCCCCTTGAGCGGGCTGCAAGCCCTGGGGGAAGAAATGGGTCGACGACTGGCACCTTACCTGGCCAAGGCCAAAGGCTGATTACTGATTATTCACACGCATCGGCTCGGCGCGGTATTTTTCGTTCTCGCCAGAAAGTCGAGCAACAGCGCGTTGACCTGCGCGCTTTGCTCGTTCTGGATCCAGTGACCGCAGTTGGCCAACACCTGTTGCTCCAGATTGGGCACCAAGCCCGGCATGCGCTTGAGGGTGTGGGCTTCAAACACCCCCACCGGGTCGCGGTCGCCGATCAGGAACAACGTGGGTTGCAGCACCTGCTTGCCGGCTAGGAACTCGGTGTGTTGCCAATTGCGTTCGAAGTTGCGGTACCAGTTCAACGGCCCGCGAAAGCCGTGTTCGGCGAAGGTCTGTACATACACATCCAGGTCCAACTGCGTACACCAATCGGGCAGTTCGCCCGGCGCCGCAACGCCTTCAAGCAAGGTTGCGCTGGCCGGTTTGTGTTGCAGGAATACATCCTGATCTTGCATGAACAGCCGTAACGTTCGCTCGATATCGGCATTCAATTCCTGCTCAGCCACACCCGGCGATTGGAAGTAGAGGATGTAGTTGAACCGTTCGGCATACAGCTCACGCATGATCTCGATCACTGGCCGCCGCGCCCTTCCGGCGAACGGCACCGACATGGTTACCAATGAGGCGACTCGCTCGGGCTCAAGCAGCGCTAAGTGCCAAGCCACTACGGCTCCCCAGTCATGCCCCACCATGGTCACCCGACGGTGGCCCAATTGGTCCATGGCGGCCTGTATGTCTGCGCAAAGCGTCAGCAGGTCGTAATCAGCCACGTTTGGCGGTGAGCTGGAACGGCCATAACCGCGCATCTCTGGGGCGAACACACGATAGCCGGCTTGGGCCAATGCGGGGATTTGCTCACGCCAGGAATGCCAGCATTCGGGGAATCCGTGCAGTAGCCAAATGGACGGGCCGGTTTCGGGGCCAGCGGTATGCACGCTAAGGGAAATGCTGTTGACCGCTAGCTGTAGGTGTTGAATCTCATCCATTGGAACTCCTGATGTTGGCTGGCGTGTTCAACATGAGGGTTTGGTTGACGGTGAACCACCTACATCGCTCTACGGAATGCCTGTTCATCAGGCGGGCAGTATCACCACCCGTACCATGACAGCTGTTTACCGTTTATCGGTACCTGTCAAGTATCACAGTATCGAGGCGTTCACATTTATCGTTTGATAACACGAACCGCACGCGTGGGTAGGCAGTCACGTGCATTAGCTTTTTCGGGAGAGCTCTCATGCCAGCTAAAAAACCTCAGGCTGCTGCCCTTGCTGTAAAAAAACAACCCAAGCCGAAAGTGCCTGCAAAAGCTAAAGCACCCGCCTCTTCAAGTAAAACCATAACGCTGAAGCAAAAGAAAAACCCCAAGTTCCTGGACCGCCTGTTCATCCCCGGAAGAACCCAGGGTATCGAGGGTTACCACGCGGGTGTTCCTAAGTGGCTGATTCAGTTTGGGCTGAACGTTACGGTCTATAGAAACTGGACCGCCAAAGTCGGCGATATCATCACGGTTGGTATTTTGATCAGCCCAACAGAATTGCGCCCATTGAAGGCCATGCAATTAAAAGAGGGCGACGAAAACAAGACAGCGTACTACTTCACCTTACCTCCAGGTGCGCTACCAGACGGCATCTGTGATTTGGTCTACACCGCGCACTATGCAGGGACCAATGATTACGACCAGTCTTATCCGCTAAAAACCGTTATCAAAACTGATGAGCCCGGCGGCGAAGACTCCGGCTTCCCCGCAACTGGCCATCCAAACCTCAAATTCGAGCTGTCGGACACCGAGGTGTCCCCCCCATTGCAACACGGGGCGTGACCGTAAGGGTCAAGGCGTACCCCAACATGCACATCCTGGATAAAATTCATTTCCGGTGGGGTGGCCTCGAAATCATCAAACAGATCAAGGGTGTAGGTCAGGAAACCGTCATTCTCGTCACACACGCCGATATTGTTGAAGCGGGTGATAGCTTTAACCTGAACGTCGATTTTTTGGTGGTTGACTTTGTGGGGAACGCCTCAAAACGTGCTTCCGCACCCCAGCAAGTACTCGTCGATCTCGACAAATCAAAAGTAGAAGCGCCCGCCATTATGACGGACGATCCTGAAGGTTATATCGACCTGGAGCGTCTCGATGGCCATAACCTGGAGCTTGAGCTCTATACACCGAGATCTATTGGCCTGGCGGGTGATATTTACGATATGACATTCAGGTCCTATCCAAGACTGGGCGGCGTCGTCGTACACCGAACCTTCAAGACAATCGAGGCACCCGGTATACCCCATTATGTGACGGTACCCTACGGTGTTGTTCGATCTGCTGTCGGGGGCAAGGCTGAAGCCAGCTTCGTATTGAGAAAGACCGCCGCACCTTACGAGGTGTTTTCGAAAAAACGATTCGCCCAGGTTGTAGGCAGCATCATTTATATAGATGCACCATTTTTCGAAGGTTATACCAATGAAGTAAACCCGATCCCTTCTTCCCTGGTCTTTGTCTGTCCTTGGTTTGAATGGCGCAATCCCACAGATGAACTCACGATTGTGATTCGTCATGAAAAACGAAACCATGAAACGCTGATTTACAGCGATACCCGCATCGTGGGTACTTCCTGGCCACACGGTTCGCCCGTCAAACGGTTGGTTTACAAACAAGACCTCGAACAATTCCGGGGATTGGAAGTCGAGATTTACTTCGTGTACCGGGCAGGCCAGGTCAAGGCGAGTTCACAAGATATCAACGAGTCGCTGCGCAACCATATCCAGTTTGGACAGTAACGCAGCTGACGGGAGAGAGCTATGTCTAACAAAACCCAAGTCACTCAACAGGACGTTCCGTCACTGGGGAGGCTGTCGATTCCTGGGCTTTTTCCCGCACACGACTGGGCGCCGGATATAGACGGTTATCTAGGGCGCGACAGCATCGACAAACCCTTGTTGGTCTATGTGTCTCTTCCCCATGACGCCCACGAAGGGCAATTGCTGGAGTTGTTCAGGGACAATACCCAACTGCCGGTTGCCCACACCTTTGTCAGAAAGGAGGACCTGCAGCGTGCGCACGTTCCCCTGGTGCTTCCCGCCTACGCCATCTACCCCAGCCTGATCGACACCTTGGTGTGTCGCATCAACCAAACTGGCGATTACAGTCAGCCAATGCGTTTGGGAGTCAACCTTGACTTCCCCGTAGGCGCAGACCCCGACCCTCTACAGTCAGGCCATCAGGGTTTATCCGTGGGGCTGCCTGCGGACATCGCAATCGACGGTATCAGCGAGCCACGGGCTCGCCAAAACGTAGTGATCCGGGTGACGCCCTATTCCGACATGGCAGCTCATGATCGGTTGTTATTGTGCTGGGGCAATCAGAAAATCCTGCGCTGGGTCGACCCCACAGAAGTGGGCAAGACCATCGACATACGGGTGCACTACACAACGATCTTGAAAGCCCGAGACAGCGAAGGCTTGTTGGTTACCCTCCAGGTGCGTGGGTATACCGGAAACCTGATGGTCCCGTCGGCGCGATGGTCGGCTGGCGCTTATGTGCACGTATACGCACAAGGCGACACGATGGAGTCGCCTGTTGTCGTCCCTATGAACGACACAACCAGGGAGATCACCCTCGCAGACGTGGCAGATCTGCCTGTGACTGCGTATGTCTTCGCCTCCCGCAACGTATTCGAAACTGCCGACAAGCTGCATTTTCATTGGGTAATGACCGATGCCCAAGGCAGGACACTTACCCACAGCGAGACACAGACTGTACACAAAGTCGGCCAGAGCTATACCTTTAATCTGGCGAACTCGCAAATCAGCAAGCTGGGCCAAGGCCACCTGACGATGAGTTACTCGCTGGAAAAACGCGACAGAATTCTATATTCCCAGTCAGCAAGCGCCACCGTAAATGGCCAGATTCACCAATGGCCAGCACCGAAGGTAATCGGAGTCAGTGAAAAGGGTTTGTTGCCCAGCACAGGGCAAGCCACCACCGTTGTGCTGCCCTGGGACGACAGTTGGCACTCGGAAACGCGCCTGACCCTGGTCTGGCAAGTACCTGAACCACATTGTGCGGTTGAATACCGTTGCAGCCGCAGCGTTGGCGAGCGCCCGGATAACAACTTAATTGAGTTTCAGGTCCCAGCCCTTGAGGTTAAACGCTTCGAAGGGCGACGGTCGCAAATGTTCTGCGTGATAGAGCAAGGACAAGGGTATCGGGACGAGTCGCGCTGCCTTCACCTGCAAGTGGGCCCGTTGCAACCGCAAATGCAAGCGCCGAGTATCGACCGGCTTAACCATGGCTACTTCCTTGACCCTGGCGACGTACCCAACGGTGTAGACGTGATCATCAAAGGAGCACCAGTGGGTTTGATCTGGCTCTACTGGAGCGGCCCCAAGTCCCACTTGGGCATTCCCTTGCTTGTACAACGCCCGCAAGATTTGACATTTCACGTGCCTGCACGGTATGTGCAAGACAACCTCAATAACACGGTGAAAGCCTATTGGACACTTACAGTCGCGGACGCACCCGTACGTTACTCTGAAGTGCAGACATTGCACATTACCCGCAAGAAGCCCAAACCACGTCCTGCCGTGCCCCGCAAACCTGGACGCCGTGACAACGAACTGCCGCCGATTGTAATCCCGAACCTGTTTGCCCCTCGCGAAGGTGATACCGAGTCAGATGGCGCCATGGGCATACGACATGCCGAGCAAGATTACGATGTCTTGTTGAAGAAGCCGGCTGTAATCCCTTTGAACAGCTATATTCGATTGTTTTGGGACAGCCCAACGCAACCGGTTAGCCACTTGATCGTTGATGAGAGAAACATCAACGTGGACTACTTTACGATCAGGGTGCCCAAAGAGCGTATACGCTCTGCGTGGGCTTACCCTTTTTGCATTATCAAACCCCCCAGCGACAATGAAACACCCACCCGCCCCTTGGCTATCTGGGTCGACCTGACACGTCCGGGTGGGCGTGACCCTAATGATGAAATACCAGGGCATCAAGGTTTGGCATTTGTTTTGCCGCGTGATATCGAGATTGATGGCGTTGACGATGATCGGGCGAAATTGAATATCGATATAGAAATACAGCCTTACCTCAACATGGGCGTCTTCGATACTTGTTTTATCGCGTGGGGATCACAGTTGGTCAGCCATGTGGTATCGGCCAGCGAGGTGGGCAATTCATTTATCATGACTGTTAGTTATCTGACTATTCAGCAGGCTGGCGACAATGACATGCTGACGGTGGCAATGCAGGTCATGAACCGTGCCGGTAGCTACCCTGATGAGTATGCGCGCTGGTCAGCCCCCAAAACGGTTCGTGTTGGGCTCGATGCCGACTTACTGGAGCCGCCGTACCTGCCGAGATTCTTAAATGACATAGTCGACTTGGATATACTGGCGGGCGCGCCGTTAGAAGTGCACATGTACATACTTCGCGCAGACGCCGAGGTCGGAGATGAACTACTCTTCATAGTACAGGGCGTTGACGCGGAAAATTTGACCATCGCCCACACAGAACTAATCAATATCGACAGGGTGCCAAAGCTGTATAGCTTTTGGATTGGCAATAAAACTATAACAGCGTTGGCCGATAGCACCGCCACACTCTCATACGAACTTTATAGTATTAACAATAAAGTTAAAAAATATTCGAGAAAGCTGACAGCCCCTATTATTGGCCGATATATACCCTGGCCAGCGTTGGACATACTAGAAGATGACGACAAAGGCTACCTCAGCCCTGACGTTTCGAAGGCAACAGCGGTTTTTTATGCACAGCCGGGCTGGACACCTGAGCATTGGCTAACGGTTAGTTGGACGGCCTCCGATTCAGATGGCACTGTCACGTTTTTTCAACAAAGACTCGTTGGTATTATCCCACCAGATGGAAAAATGGTATTTGAATTTTCCAGCCCGGACATTGTTAGTTTCAACGGTATGATAGTAAGCATCCTGTACACATTGCAGGATAGACAAGTGAACCCAGAGTTCAGAAGGAATTCGCTGCCTTTGTACCTACGGGTGGGTGAATTAAAAAAAGGGTTGGATTTTCCAATTGTGCATTTGGCCAAGGGGGATTGGTTGGGTGAAAATTTGGTTCCAGCAACGGGAGCTACGGGAGAAATACCGTTCATTGAAACCGTGAAGGGAGATACATTGATACTGGAGTTTCTGGGCGAAACGCCAGAACTGAGTGATAGTTTAACATTTAAGTTAGACGACGCCTCGGCAGGCAAAGCAGTTCCCTTTACTCTAACGAAGAATTTGATAACCGCCAATCTAAATAAGCGCGTAGCACTTACTTATAAGCTTGAACGCGAAGGACAACTCCCTCGCTTCTCTAAGACATTGTCTCTTATTATAGAAAGACGGACGCCCGTACTTTCCGACAACTTTGAAAATATCGCCACTCAGCTTGTTGGCCCAGCCGGAACAGTCGAAACGTCCAGCATGCAGATCTTAAACGTGAGTGGTGTTAGCCAATGTGGTGTTAGTGGATACCTATATACGTACGCAATGATGCGGGTGGGGCAAAGCATTTCCCTGAGTCACGAGACGCATGCAGATGACAATCCCCAAGTGGTACGCCTGACGTTTAAATTTCACTATCGATTTGTTAAATTTGCAATCACCTGGCTTCATTATCCCGCAGAAATTAAATTTTTTGATGGCGGAACTCTTCTCTATACGTATCGCGCTCAAGGATTACCCAACCACCTAAATGAATGGATCCAATATACAGCGAGCGCTGGCCACATAATCACCCATATTGACGTCACAACGACGGACCATTCGTTCCTTGACTTTTTCACCTACCGTTTATAACTCAGGAAACTTCCCACCACCCCGGCAACAACTGCCGCACCCGCGGCTCCCCAAACCGGTCATCAATCAACATGACCACCCCACGATCGTGCTGGCTGCGGATCACCCTCCCCGCCGCCTGCACGACCTTTTGAATACCGGGGTACAGGTACGTGTAGTCGTACCCCGCGCCAAAAATGGCGCCCATGCGCAGTTTCATCTGCTCATTGACGGGGTTTAGTTGCGGCAGCCCCAAGGTGGCAATGAACGCGCCGATCAAGCGACTGCCCGGCAAGTCGATCCCCTCGCCAAACGCCCCGCCCAAAACAGCAAACCCTACGCCCTGGCTGTGCTGGGTGAACTGTTCAAGAAACGCCTGCCGCTCGGCCTCGGCCATACCGCGCGATTGCTGCCACAGCGCAATGTGCGGGTATTGACCGGCGAGCAGCTGCGCCACTTGTTGCAGGTAATCGAAGCTTGAGAAAAACGCCAGGTAGTTGCCCGGCTGTTTGGCGAACTGGTCGGCGATCAACTCGACGATGGGTTCAAGTGAAGCGCTGCGGTGGGCAAAGCGCGTCGAGATTTCATCGACGATACGCACGTGCAACTGCTCGGCCTTGAATGGCGATTCCACATCGATCCACGCCGTGTCCGCTGGCAACCCCAGAAGGTCGGCGTAATAGTGCCGTGGACTTAACGTTGCGGAAAACAACACGCTGCTGCGCGCAGCGGTCAAGCGTGGGCGGATGAATTCGGCGGGCACCACGTTGCGCAGGCACAGGGTCGAGCTGCTGCGTTTTGTGCTGAACTGGCGCTTGCTGATATCGAAGATAAAGTGCTCGTTGAACAACTCGGCGACCTTGGAAAACTGCAAGGCCTCGAAGTAGAAAGCTTGCAGGTCGCCGCTGAGTGCTTCGGGGTGGTCATTGAAATAGTCGCCCATGGTGCTGGCGCACAGGCTCAGCGCTTGCAGCAGTTTTTCGGGCCTGGCGGTGTAGGCCTGGTACGGAGCGATCTGGTCCTTATGCAGCGCATTCCACTCGCGGTTCAGGCGCTGCAAGGGTTTCTTCAACGCCTCGGGCGCGGTGTCGCGCAGGGTTTTGAGGCGGTACTGGTCGAGGCTCGCGCTGTACATCGCGCGGGCACGTTCCACCAGGTTGTGGGCTTCGTCCACCAGCACCGCGACGCGCCACTGGTTGAGTTGGGCCAGGCCGAAAAGCATGGCGCCAAAGTCGAAATAATAGTTGTAGTCGGCGACCACCAGGTCGGCCCAGCGCGCCATTTCCTGGCTCAGGTAGTAGGGGCAGACGTTGTGGGCAAGCGCCACGTCCCGCAGGTTGCGCTGGTCCAAAAGGCGCACCTTGGACGCGGCGGTGCGGGCCGCGGGCAGGCGGTCGTAAAAGCCCTTGGCCAAGGGGCAGGAATCGCCATGGCAGGCTTTGTCCAGGTGTTCGCAGGCTTTGTCTCGCGCGACCAGTTCCAATACGCGCAATGACACATCCTGGTTATTGGCATACAGCACTTGGGCGGCATCCAGGGCAAGCTTGCGACCCGGAGTCTTGGCGGTGAGGAAGAAAATCTTGTCCAGTTGCTGGGGCACCAGCGCCTTGAGCAACGGGAAGATCGTGCCAATGGTTTTGCCGATGCCCGTTGGCGCCTGGGCCATCAAGCAGCGGCCGGTGCTGACGGCCTTGTACACCGACTCGGCCAGCACGCGCTGGCCGGCCCGGAACTCGGCATGGGGAAAGCCCAGATGGTGTGCGACGCTGTTGCGCGCCTGGCGGTGCTGCATCTCCTGTTCGGCCCAACCGAGAAACAGCGCACATTGCTGATTGAAGAACGGCTCAAGCTCGACAGCCTTGAAATGTTGGTTCAGCAGCGTTTCGCCTTCGCCGACGATATCGAAGTACACCAGCGCCAGGTTGATCTCGGTAAGGCCCAGCTTTTGGCACATCAGCCAGCCATACACCTTGACCTGGGCCCAGTGCAGTTGCCGGTGGTTGGCGGGCTGGGCGTCGAGGTCGCCGCGATAGGTTTTCACTTCTTCCAGGCGGTTGGTGTCCGGGTCGTAGCCGTCCGCCCTGCCTCGTACCTTGAGTTGCTGGTACTCGCCTTCCAATGCCACTTCGTTCTGATAATGCGGGCTGCGGCGCGAGGCGACGGTACGATGGCCGACGATACCCTCTTGGGCGCTGGGAGACGGCGTGAAGCGCAGGTCGAGGTCGCCGACCTTGGCCGTGAACTCACACAGCGCCCGCACGGCCACGCTGTAACTCAAGCCGACTGCTCCGCCCAGCGTACGTAACAGACGGTGACCGGCATCTGGTACTGGCCGCAGAACTCCAGCCAGCGCAGTTGGTTGTCTTGCAGGCGGTCGCCGGGGCCTTTGACTTCGATCATGCGGTAGGTCTTTTGCGCCGGCCAGAACTGGATCAAGTCCGGCATGCCGGCGCGGTTGGCACGAATATCCAGCAGCAAGCGTTCGAACCAATAGCGCAGGTGTTCGGCGGGCAGGCATTCCAAGGCCTGGTCCAGCAGTTCTTCACTGAGCAGGTTCCAGAATACAAAGGGGGATTGGATGCCCCATTTATCAGCGTAACGCTGGCGGATGGTGGCCTTGTAGCGCTCATCCTGCAATTGCTCGAAACACGCAGCGAACAACGGCGCACGGCGCTGGTGGAAATCTTCACTGTGCAGGTCCGCCGGGCCCCGTTGGAACGGGTGGAAAAACGAGCCTGGCAACGGCGCAAAGATCACCTCCCAGCACAGCAGCCCGAACAACGAATTGATCAGGCCGTTTTCCACGTAGTGCACCGGGCCTTCCGGTTCGCTCAGGTGGGCCTGTACGTAGTACTCCACCGACATCAGTGGGTCTGGCAGTGCGAGGTCCAGGTCCAGGCGCGTGACGGGACGCGGCTTGGTTTTGGGCAGCGCCGGCTCACCGAGTTTTCGCCGCAGTCGCGGCACTACACGCAGCAAGTGCTGTTGTTCGGCGGCGCTTTGCGGTGCCTGTTGTGCTGCGATCGCCAGGGCCATGGCCTGGGCGTAATCCTCCTGGCGCTCGAATACACGGATCAACCGTGAGCGCGCGCCGGGGTAGGTGCAAGTGCGGTAGATCTGCTGTGCCAGGTCCAGCTCGGCCATGCGTTCACAAGACTGCCCGATCTGGAACAACAGCTTGGCGCGGCGTTTTTCCAACCAGGGGTTATCGGTGCTGAGGCTGGCGATGTCGGCCAGCACGGCCTCCAGTGCCTCACCGGCTTCAAAGGCCTGCTGGCATTGGTGCAGGAATAAAAAGCCGTGCACGTCGTCACGGCTGCGCAAACCGCGGGACGCAGCACAGAATTCGACTTTTTCGTAGGTGTAAATACCAAGGTCTGCCAGCACGAACTCGGACCAGTCCTGATGCAAGTTGCCGAAGAACATCAGGCGCAGGCGGTCGCACAAGTCCATCACGCTGAGGCTGTACAAAGTGTCGGCCAGGTTGGGGCACCATCCGGCAAAGCTGCGGCTTTCGGTGAACTGTGTTGCCAAGCCTTCAAGCCAGTCGGCTTTGTTGCCCTTGGGTTGCGCGATCCAGGGTTTGAACGCACCCAGGATTTCGCCTTTTTGCAACAGGCCGAACAGTGTTTCAAAGGTCAATGGGCATTCGCACTGTACCCATCCCAATTCAAGTAGCGGTGCAGCGGCGGCATGGGTGCAGCCGATCTCTGAATAGTTGAGCTTGCCTGCGCGAAAATGCACGCCCTTGCGCATCACCATGCGTACCAACAGCGCCTGGGAAGCCTGGGGCAAGCTGTCGAATTGCTGAATGAAATGCTCTTCGTCGGGTTCGAGCAAATCCCCATAGCGCTGCCCCAGCCAATGCAGGACCTGGCGGAAGTTATGCAGGTAATAGAGCGGGTCGTCGAGGGGGTTGGCCATGGCAAACGGGGATCAAATACTGGTTATGCATACAGAGTGCCGTCGCCTGGCCGTTGTTGCAATCGGTAATAGATAAATGGTCCACGCAACTTTTTGTATAAAAGTGATCAGATGGGGAAGTCGTTAGCGTAAAATTTGTGGCCCGCAGCCATGACGCGGGATTTTTCAGGGTTAAAGGTAAAGGTTATGAACATGAAGAATTTGGGTCTGCCACTGGTTGCACTCACTTTTCTGGTATTGACCGGTTGCGCAACGCAAACCGTGGTAACACTCCAAAACGGCACACAATATTTGACCAAGGACCAGCCAAAAACCGAGACCGCCGACGGTTTCTACGAATTCACCGATATCGCTGGCAAGCGCGTACGGGTGAAGGCTGCCGACGTGGCCACCGTCATCAAGGAAAAGTGAGTTCTAACGGCCAGCACCCCGAAAACGTGGGAGCTGGGCCCACCGTTTTTTCGTGTCTAACGCAGTTCAAAATGTGGGAGCGGGCTTGCTCGCGAATGCAGTGGGTCAGCCGATAAATCTGCTAGCGGATAGACCGTATTCGCGAGCAAGCCCGCTCCCACATTTGAGCCTGCGCGTATCAGCCAGATATCAGCGCCATCCTGCGTTGCGTAATGCCTCCAACAACACGGTCCCCTTCAGGCCAGGCACTAGCACACCGTCATCGGTAAGCATGTCTTCGCCCGCCAGGATCGCATTGATAATGGCCTCCTCCACCGCCTCCGCCGCCGCACTGAACAGCGGGGAGATGTGGTCGTTATTGACCATCTGCACTGCACTGCAAAACGGCAAGCCCTTGCGCCCATAATCTGCCGGTGGCAAATCCTGGTTGCCGGTGGCAAACGCCAGGAACAGATCGCCGCTGGAATCCTCGGTGCCGCCGCCGGTGCGCGCAATGCCGATAGACGCACGCTGCGCCAGGCGCTTGCATTGGTGCGGCAACAACGGCGCATCGGTGGCGATGATCACCACAATGGAGCCCATACCCGGCGTACCACGCTCGGCGAACGGCGATGGAATGTCCATCAGCTCCCGACCCACGGGGTAGCCATCCACCCGCAGCTCCTGGCGCTTGCCATGGTTGGCTTGCACCAGTACACCGACAGTCCAGCCGCCCTGCTCCACCGGCAACCGCCGGGAGGCAGTGCCGATGCCGCCTTTGAACTCGTGGCAGATCATTCCGGTGCCGCCGCCCACGGCGCCCTCCTGCACCGGGCCGGCTTCGGCATTGTCCAAGGCTTGGCGCACATGCTCGGGCTTTACGTGCTGACCCCAGATGTCGTTCAGCAGGCCGTCATAGGTTTCCATCACCACCGGCATGCACCAGTACACCGACGGGTCCTCCAGGCGCTCACGCTCCAGGGCGATCAGGGTGTCACGCACAATACCGATGCTATGGGTGTTGGTGATGGCCAGCGGCGTGGTCAGCAGCCCCGCTTCGCCGATCCACTCAAGCCCGGTGGCATCGCCGTTGCCATTGAGTACGTGGTACCCGGCAAAGCACGGCTGCTGCCGCGCCTCCCCGCCGCGCGGCTGGATCACGCTGACGCCGGTGCGCACTTGCTTGCCGTTGATACGGGTCTTGAGGGTGCTGTGGCCCACCCGCACGCCCGGTACATCGGTGATGGCGTTCAACTCGCCGGGCGTGCCCAGCCCTAGCGTGATACCCATTTGACGTGCACGCATAACCACTCCTTACAATTTCTGAAAGACCGGACTCGACCGCCCGCTGATGCAATAAAAAATCACCGACACGGCCAGCAAGCCGACGATGATCATGATGTCCCGCACCGACGCCGCCGCCACCAGAGTAGCCAACAGGTAACCCGCCCCCAGCACGGCCAGCAGCGCGGGCAGCGGCCACAAAGGCATGCGATACGGATGCTCGCGGTCACGCAGCAACACCCGGCTCATCAACGCACTCAGCGCCACCACCAGGTACACCAGGATGATCAGCAACACGCTGAACGAGGTGAGGTCCGCCAGGTTGGAACTGAAGCTCAGCAGCGCCGAGGGAACCGCCAGGAACAGCGTAGCCAGCCAGGGCGAATCCCAACGCGGGTGAATACGGGTAAACAGCTTGTTGATGCTTGGCGTCCACAGTGCATCACGACCACTGCTGAACACCACGCGGCCGATCTGGATCACGATGGCCACGATGGCGTTGAACACCGACAGGAAGATCCCCGCGCTCACCAGTCGCGACAGGGTTTCATTGCCATGGCTGGTGAGCAGGTAACCGATGGGGTCGGGGCTTGCGATCATCTCGCTCAGGGACGGCGCGCCGATCAGCAGCGCGGTGATCGGCACCAGCTCGATGACCACCACCAGCCCCAGGGACCACAACACGGCCTTGTGTACGCCTTTGCCACCGCATTTCATGTCTTCGGCCAACAGCACCGCCGGGCCGTAACCGTTGTAGGAAAACAGACCGATGCCCACCGCACCGATCACCAACGCCCACGGCGCCAGCTGCAGCACGCCGTTTTCGACGATTTGCGGTTGCAACAGCACACTGGCCGGTTGCACCGGATTGCCGAAGCCCAGGTACACGATCACCAGCAGTGCGGCCACTTCGAGAACCAGGCAGGTGCCGGTGATCCACGCATTGAGTTTGATGTTGAGGATGCCCAGGCCGTAGCTGCACACCACAATCACCAGGGCGACGGTTTGTGAGTCAAATTTAGTGCCAAGGGCGTTGTTCAGGTAGGTCGCCGCGCCAGTGGCCAACACGGGCGGGATGAACAACAACATCACCAACACCGTCAGGAAAGTCGCGTAGCCGGCCATGCCGCCAAATACGCGCTTGGCGTACACATACTCACCGCCTGCGCTGTTGTGGGCGCGGCCCAGTTCGGCGTACCAAAACGCGAACATCAGGGCGAGCAAGCCGGCCATCACAAAAGCCAGGAACACGCCGCTGCCGGCCTGTTGGATGGCAAACGGCGCGATCACAAACACGGAACTGGCCGGTGTCACCGCTGATACGGTAATGGCCACTACATCGAACACGCCCAAGGTGGGTTTCAAGGCGCCATCGGGCACGGGGGAAGCACTCATATCGTTATCCTCTGTCGTTTTTCTTGGTGTGAGGCAGAAACGAAAAAATGATGTTTTTTTGCCGGGATATGTTTCCCGCTGAATGATGCCGACGTTAGCGGGCGCGTGCTTATCAGCCAATTCCCCTATTGGCGTACTCCCCTTGACGGCATCCGGTAAAAGCCGAACCCTTGGCGGATCTTTTGCTGGCGGGAGCCTGACACATGAGCCTGTTCCGGGAAGTCGGCATGCACGCAGGCCTGGGCCGCACCGTGGCGCACATCGGTACCGAGCGCTTCTGGAAACAACTGGTGCTGCTGCTTCACCAGTGCCTGGCGTTCGATAACGCGCTGGCGATCTACTACCCGCAAGAGGGCCCGCCCCAGGCCCTGGAAGAATACGATGCCCAGCCCAGCAGCAAACCGGCATCGATGCTGGTGTATCTCAACGGCTTGTACCTGCTGGACCCGTTTTTCCAGGCCTGCCGCGAAGGTTACCCAAGTGGTGTGTACCGCCTGGAAGAAGTGGCGCCGGACCATTTTCGCCAGAGTGAATACTTCCTCAACTACTTTCACGACAACGTGCTCGAAGACGAACTGCAGTTCATCCTGCAACTGCCGGGTGCGGGTACGTTATCGCTGTCTTTGGGGATACAACGCCCGTTCACCGCTGAAGAAACCGGGATGATGACCACGTTGGGCGCCTGGGTACTGCCTTTGATGCAGCAGCACTGGCAGCAATGCACCCAGCGCGCACCGGCCATGGACACCCAGATCCGGGATGCCTTGAGTCATTTTGGCTGCGGCGTGCTGTCGGACCGTGAGCTGGAAGTGGCCCGCCTGGTGCTGCGCGGGTTCTCGTCCAAGGCCATGGCCGAGCGCCTGAATATCTCGCCGGATACGGTGAAGGTGCACCGCCGGCATCTGTACGCGAAGCTGGATATCTCGTCACAGCCGGAGCTGTTTTCGTTGTTTATCCAGTCGTTGGGGCATGATTTGGAGAAGCCCTGAAACTTGGACCCGTACACAGTCCAAATGTGGGAGGGGCGGTGCGACGATTCGACTTGCTCCCGATTGCGGTGTATCAGTCAGCTGATCGGTAACTGACCCACCGCTATCGGGAGC
>NZ_QUZU01000021.1 GCF_004682055.1 Pseudomonas kairouanensis
GGTGGTGATCGCCTACATGCTCACCGTGGCCTTGCTGATCCCGGCCTCGGGCTGGATTGCCGACCGCTTCGGCACCAAGAAAATCTTCTTTGGCGCGATCATGCTGTTCAGCATCGGCTCGCTGCTGTGCGCCCTCTCCAGCACCTTGACCATGCTGGTGGGCGCACGGGTGATCCAGGGCTTGGGCGGCGCGCTGATGCTGCCGGTGGGGCGACTGGTGGTGCTGCGCGCTTACCCCCGCTCCGAGCTGGTGCGGATCATGGGCTTCATCACCATCCCCGGCCTGCTCGGCCCGTTGCTCGGCCCGACCATGGGTGGCTGGATGGTGCAATACCTGACCTGGCACTGGATCTTTTTGATCAACCTGCCGGTGGGCATGGTCGGTTGCTACGCCGTGTGGAAACTCATCCCCGACCTGCGCGGCAGCGAGCGCACACGGTTTGATAGCGTCGGCTTCTTGCTGTTTGGCGCGGCGATGGTGCTGATCACCATTGCTATGGAAGGCCTGGGCGAACTGCACCTGCCGCACCTGCGGGTGATGTTGCTGTTGTTTGGCGGGCTGGCGTGCCTGGCGGCGTATTGGCTGCGGGCCGGGCATATCGACAATGCGCTGTTCTCGCCGGTGCTGTTCAAGACCCGCACTTTTGCGGTGGGCATCCTGGGCAACCTGTTTGCACGCCTTGGCAGCGGCGCGCTGCCGTTCCTGGTGCCACTGCTGTTGCAGGTAGCGTTGGGGTATTCCCCCTCGCAAGCCGGGATGAGCATGCTGCCCCTGGCGGCGGCGGCGATGTTTGCCAAGTCCATCGCCCGGCCGTTGATCGAGCGTTTGGGCTACCGCATCGTCCTCACTGGCAACACCCTGGCGCTGGGCATCATGTTGGCGAGCATGGGCCTGGTCAGCGAGCAGACGCCCTACCCGCTTTTGCTGGGCATGCTGGCGGTGCTGGGGGCGATCAACTCGCTGCAATTTACCGCGATGAACACCGTGACCCTGATTGATCTCGATGACGCCCAAGCCAGCAGCGGCAACAGTTTGCTCTCGGTGGTGGCGCAATTGTCCCTGAGCCTTGGGGTGGCCTGCGCCGGTGCGTTGCTAGGCGGGTTTACCGCTGAAACCGGCAACGACGGCGTAAGCACCGTACTCGGCGCCTTCCAGTTGACGTTCCTCACCGTGGGCATCATGGCCATGCTGGCGGCGGCGATCTTCCTGCAATTGTCGCCAAAAGACGGCAAACGCGTGGTCAGCCGCGAGCACGACATCGAACACTAAGTAGGCTTCCCGTCTAGAACTTGCAGGGAAAATCCTGCGGGGCTGGTACACTGCGCAACATTTTGTTTTGCAGAGCCAGTCCCGTGACTACCATCGCCACCGCTTTTAATACTTTGCCCCTGTCCGCCGCCATGCTGGCTAACCTCGACTCGCTGGGTTATGTCGAGATGACGCAGATCCAGGCGCAGAGCTTGCCGGTGATCCTCAAGGGGCTGGACCTGATTGCCCAGGCCAAGACCGGCAGCGGCAAGACCGCTGCGTTCGGCATCGGCCTGTTGAACCCGATCAACCCGCGTTACTTCGGCTGCCAGGCCCTGGTGATGTGCCCGACCCGTGAGCTGGCCGACCAGGTCGCCAAGGAAATCCGTCGTCTGGCCCGTGCCGAAGACAACATCAAGGTGTTGACCCTGTGCGGCGGCGTGTCCCTAGGCCCGCAGATCGCCTCCCTGGAACACGGCGCCCATGTGATCGTCGGCACGCCGGGCCGTATCCAGCAGCACCTGCGCAAGGGCTCGCTGGTATTGGACGGCTTGAACACGCTGATCCTCGACGAAGCCGACCGCATGCTCGACATGGGCTTCTACGACGCCATCGAAGACATCATCAGCAAGACCCCACCGCGTCGCCAGACCCTGCTGTTCTCGGCCACCTACCCGGTGAGCATCAAGCAGCTGGCGTCCAAGTTCATGCGTGCGCCGCAGCAAGTAAAGGCCGAGGCGTTCCACTCCGACGACCAGATCGAACAGCGTTTCTTCGAGATCTCGCCGGAAGAACGCATGGACGCAGTAACCAAGGTGCTCGCGCACTTCCGCCCGGCCTCTTGCGTGGCGTTCTGCTTTACCAAGCAGCAAGTGCAGGAAACCGTCGACCACCTGACGGCCAAGGGCATCTCGGCCGTGGGCCTGCATGGTGACCTGGAACAGCGCGACCGCGACCAGGTACTGGCGATGTTCGCCAACCGCAGCACTTCGGTGCTGGTAGCCACTGACGTTGCCGCCCGTGGCCTGGACATCGACTCGCTGGACATGGTGATCAACGTCGAACTGGCCCGCGACTCGGAAATCCACATCCACCGCGTGGGCCGTACCGGTCGTGCCGGCGAAACCGGCATTGCGATCAGCCTGGTTGCCCCGTCCGAAGCGCACCGCGCCCAGGCCATCGAGCAGTTGCAAAAGACCCCGCTGAACTGGGATCAACTGGACAACCTCAAGCCCCAAAGCGGTGGTCCGTTGCTGCCGCAGATGAGCACCCTGTGCATTGCTGCTGGCCGTAAAGACAAGGTGCGTCCGGGCGACATCCTCGGTGCATTGACTGGTGAAGCCGGGATTCCGGGCGCCCAGGTGGGCAAGATCGCGATCTTTGACTTCCAGGCGTTTGTGGCGGTTGAGCGCGGCATCGCCAAGCAGGCGTTGCAGCGTTTGAATGACGGCAAGATTAAAGGCCGGTCGTTGCGCGTGCGGATTCTGTAAAAAATCCCCCCTACCAGGTGGAGATCAAAATGTGGGAGGGGGCTTGCTCCCGATAGCGGTCTTTCAGGTAAAGATGTACTGACTGACACACTGCTATCGGGGGCAAGCCCCCTCCCACATTTGACTGTATTTCAAATTAGAATTTGTATGAGGACTTTGCTGTGCGCTCGACCGAAGTTGTGATCATTGGCGCCGGCGCCGCAGGCTTGATGTGCGCACTGACCGCCGCCGGGCGTGGGCGCAAGGTGATGTTGATCGACCACGCCAACAAGGCCGGCAAGAAGATCCTCATGTCCGGCGGTGGCCGCTGCAACTTCACCAATATGTACACCGAGCCTGCCAACTTCCTGTCCCACAACGCGCACTTCTGCAAGTCGGCCCTGGCCCGCTATACCCAGTGGGACTTTATCGGGCTGGTGGCCAAGCACGGCGTGCCGTACCACGAGAAGAAACTCGGCCAGCTGTTCTGCGACAACAAGTCCAGCGACATCCTCGGCATGCTGCTCGACGAGTGCATCCAGACCGGCGTGAGCCTGCACCTGGACACGTCGATCCAGGAGATCGCCAAAGTCGACGGCGGCTATCAGTTGCAGACCACCTTGGGTGAGCTGCGCTGCGAATCCCTGGTGATCGCCACCGGCGGCCTGTCGATTCCAACACTGGGCGCCACCGGTTTTGGTTACCAGGTGGCCAAGCAATTCGGCCACGAACTGCTGCCGACCCGCGCCGGGTTGGTGCCGTTCACCATCACCGACCAGCTCAAGGACTTGTGCGGCGAGCTGTCCGGCACCTCGGTGGACTGCCTGGTCAGCTGCAACGACCAAAGCTTTCGCGAGAACATCCTGTTTACCCACCGCGGCCTGAGCGGCCCGGCGGTTCTGCAGATTTCTTCGTACTGGGAATCCGGCGACACGGTGCAGATCAACCTGCTGCCCGACCATGACGCCCACAGCTGGCTGCAACAGCAACAGGCCGAGCGTCCAAACAGCGAGCTCAAGACTCTGCTGGGGGAGATTTTCACCAAGAAGATGGCCAACCTGCTGGCGGAAACCTGGTTTGTGTCCAAGCCGATGAAGCAGTACACCCATGCGGAAATTGCCGATATCGCGCAGAAACTTGGTAATTGGCAGTTGGTGCCGGCCGGGACCGAGGGGTATCGCACGGCCGAGGTGACGTTGGGTGGGGTGGATACCCGGGAAGTGTCGTCCAAGACCATGGAGTCGCTGAAGAGCCCTGGGTTGTACTTTATCGGTGAAGTGCTGGATGTGACCGGTCACCTGGGCGGTTTCAACTTCCAGTGGGCGTGGGCTTCGGGCTACGCCGCTGCGCAATTTGCCTGACACAACACGGTAAAAAAATGTGGGAGCGGGCTTGCTCGCGAATGCGGCTTATCAGTATCAGATGTGCTGACTGACACACCGCCTTCGCGAGCAAGCCCGCTCCCACATTGGTTTTGTGGTGTGCTTGGGAATAATTTGCCAGCAGATGTGATCGCGACCCTTGCCGTGGCGTCACTGATGCGCCAACTTAACGGCATCGTCCCGGAAGACTCCCGCCTTCATGTCATCGACCTCGTTCAAGCAGTCCCTGCGTCGCCTCTGGGCGCTGGATAAATTCAGCTACAGCATTCGGGTGTTCATCGCCCTTACCGGCAGCATGGCGCTGTGCTGGTACCAGGATGAAATGACGCTGCTGATCCCGTTGTTCCTGGGGATTATCGCCAGCGCCCTGGCCGAGACCGATGACAGCTGGCAAGGCCGCCTCAACGCCCTGGCCGTGACGCTGGTGTGTTTCAGCATCGCCGCGCTGTCGGTGGAGTTGTTGTTCCCTTACCCCTGGATCTTTGCGATCTCCCTGGCCCTGGCCACCTTTTGCCTGACCATGCTCGGCGCCTTGGGTGAACGGTATGGCGCGATTGCGTCGGCGACGCTGATTTTGTCGGTGTACACCATGATCGGCGTGGACCAGCGCGGCGGCGCGGTCAGCGATTTCTGGCACGAACCGCTGCTGCTGGTGGCCGGTGCCGCCTGGTACGGTGCGTTGTCGGTGCTGTGGCAGGCGCTGTTTTCCAACCAGCCGGTGCAGCAAAGCCTGGCGCGGTTGTTCCGCGAACTGGGGCGTTACCTCAAGCTCAAATCTTCCCTGTTCGAGCCGATCCGGCAGTTGGATGTGGAGACGCGCCGCCTGGAACTGGCCCAGCAAAACGGCCGGGTGGTGGCTGCGCTGAACGCCGCGAAGGAAATCATCCTGCACCGCGTGGGCAATGGCCGACCAGGGTCCAAGGTCAGCCGCTACCTGAAGCTGTACTTCCTCGCGCAAGACATCCACGAACGCGCCAGCTCGTCGCACTACCCTTACAACGCCCTGGCCGAAGCCTTCTTCCACAGCGACGTGCTGTTCCGCTGCCAGCGCCTGCTGCGCCAGCAAGGCAAGGCCTGCCAGGCCCTGGCCGAGTCGATCCAGCTGCGCCAGCCGTTCATCTATGACGACAGCTTTGCCGAAGCCCTGGGCGACCTGAACGCGTCCCTGGAACACCTGCGCATCCAGAGCAACCCGGCGTGGCGCGGGCTGCTGCGTTCGCTGCGCGCGCTGGCGGCCAACCTGTCCACGCTGGACCGCCTGCTGGGCGACGCCAGCAACCCCGACAGCCTGGCCGACGCCACCGACAGCAACCTGCTGGACCGCGCCCCGCGCAACCTCAAGGAAATGTGGACGCGCCTGCGCACGCAGATGACGCCGACCTCTTTGCTGTTTCGCCATGCGCTGCGTCTGTCCCTGGCGCTGACTGTCGGCTACGGCATGTTGCATGCGATCCACGCGTCCCAGGGCTATTGGATCATCCTCACCACCCTATTCGTGTGCCAGCCGAACTACGGGGCCACACGACGCAAGCTCGGCCAACGGATCATCGGCACCGCCATCGGGCTTACTGTGGCCTGGGCCTTGTTCGATCTGTTCCCAAGCCCCTTGGTGCAGTCGATGTTCGCCATCGCCGCCGGCATGGTGTTCTTTATCAACCGCACCACCCGCTACACCCTGGCCACGGCCGCCATCACGCTGATGGTGCTGTTCTGCTTCAACCAGGTGGGCGATGGCTACGGGCTGTTCCTGCCACGCCTGTTCGACACCTTGCTCGGCAGCCTGATCGCCGGCCTGGCGGTGTTCCTGTTCTTGCCGGACTGGCAAGGCCGACGCCTGAACAAAGTGCTGGCCAACACCCTGACCTGCAACAGCATCTACCTGCGCCAGATCATGCAGCAATACGCGGCAGGCAAGAGCGACGACCTGGCCTACCGCCTGGCGCGGCGCAATGCGCACAACGCCGATGCGGCGCTGTCGACCACCTTGGCGAATATGCTGATGGAGCCGGGGCACTTTCGTAAGGAGGCCGATGTGGGCTTCCGCTTCCTGGTGTTGTCCCACACCTTGCTCAGCTATTTGTCGGGGTTGGGGGCGCACCGCGAGACTCAGTTGCCAGCTGAGGTACGTGAACACCTGATCGAGGGCGCGGGGAATACCTTGGCGGCGAGCATCGATGAAATCGCCACGGGGCTGGCAAACAAACAGCCGATTGCGATTCAGAGTGATGCCGAGGAAGCGCTGGCGGCGGAGTTGGAGCAGATGCCGGATGAGATTGATGAAGGGCAAAGGTTGGTGCAGACGCAGTTGGCGTTGATTTGTCGGCAGTTGGGGCCGTTGCGGACTCTGGCCGCGCATCTGATCAAAGAAGTGTAGGAGCGAGCTTGCTCGCGAAGGTCGTCAACGATGACGCAGCGCATCTGGTTTAACGCGGTGCTCTCGGGTTTTTCGCGAGCAAGCTCGCTCCTACATCCCATGCTGTTTCATCAACCGTGCATAACTCCCATCCGCCTTCATCCTGGCAATCTCCCGATCAAATCCAGCCACGATCTGCTCATGCTGCGGATTCTTGAGGCTCACCAGGATATGCAGGCTGTTCTCGCTCAACGGCCTGGGTAAAAACTCCACCGCATTGCGCACCTTGGGCGATTCACGCGACAGGTAATAGCGCGCCACGTACTCATCCTCCACCGTCAGCCGCACCCGCTGCGCCGCCAGCATGCGCACCGCCATGGCAAAGCTGTGCACCGGGACTTTCTGCAACTGCGCATCCTGATCGAACGCCGCCGAATAGGCATAACCGCGTACCACCGCGACGGGGTAGGCGTGCAATTGCTCAAGGTTCTGGAAGTCGATCGGGTCGTCGCGATGCTTCATGAAGCGCACGCGATTAAGCAGGTACTCGCCGGAGAACTGCCCCAACTGCGTGCGGGCATCGTCATACCAGGCGTTGACCAGCACGTCATAACGGCCGTCGCCCACGCCCATCAATGCCCTGGCCCAAGGCACCTGTTCAAAATCACTGGCATAGCCCGCGCGGGCCAGGGCGGTGCTGACGATATCAGTCGCCAAGCCACCGTTAATCAAGGTGGCGTCGGTAAACGGTGGCCAGGCATCCGCCACCAGGCGCAAGCGCTGGGCGAACACTGGCTGGGACAGCAGCAACACTCCAATCAAAGCAACGGCACGAGAAAATCGCGGCATGCTTAATATCCTTGGCGGGCACTGAGGATCTAACAGTAGCCGAAGATTACACAAAGAAACGGCCGGCGAATGCACTCAATGATGGCGAATTGATTTCACTCACAAAAATCGCCGATTTAGACACAATCGGCTGCTGCGCTTACTATCCAGAACAGACACTTACAAGAGATCGCACCATGACAGTCGAATGGGTCTGCAAACATCACACCGACCTGGGCAAGGAGCAGCTGTACGCCATCCTGCGCCTGCGCGGCGAGGTGTTCGTGGTTGAGCAGAAGTGTGTGTACCAGGACATCGACGGGCAGGACCTGGAGGGTGATACCCACCACCTGATGGCCTGGCAGGGAGATGAGCTGGTGGCCTACTTGCGCCTGCTGGACCCGGAGTCCCAGGGCGGTGATGTGGTGGTCGGCCGCGTGATCGTGGCGCCGGTGGCGCGGGGCACCGGGCTGGGGCATCGGATGATGGAAGAGACCCTGCGCCAAATTGAGGAAATCTGGCCGGAGACGCCGATATTTCTGTCAGCCCAGGCGCATCTGCAGGGGTATTACGGGCGGTATGGGTTTGTGGTGGCGGGTGAGGAATACCTTGAGGATGATATTCCGCACATAGGTATGCGGCGCCTGTAAGTCCCTCTTCGCGAGCAAGCCCGCTCCCACATCTAACCGCGTACATCAGTTGGAATGCGGTCGAATGTGGGAGCGGGCTTGCTCGCGAAGGCGTCAGACCCTTCACCACAAAACTTCAGGGATACCCCAACACCTGCTTCACCGAAGCCAGGTTCAACTCAATCCACCCCCGATCAATCGCCCCCCAACTGCGAATCCGATAATGCCCCGCATGGTTGCGCGCACCGTCTTCCTGCTCGAACTCACACACAATATCCAGGTCAGCCAACGCCGCAAGGGTGTCCTGCGCCGTACGCCGAGGCATGCCGGTCACGTCGGTCAGCGCCGGCACACTGCTGGCCAGCCCGCTGTCGATCAGATACGCCACGTACAGGCGGCGGTAGAAACTGCTCTTGGTCTTGCTCACTTCCATGGTCAATCGCCTTGTGCGGTCAGGGTTTGCCCTGCAGGTCGCGATACGTGAGGTACACCCTCAGGTCGAATTCCACCTGATGGTAGCCCGGCATCATGTAGTCACAGAGTTTGTAGAACGCCTTGTTGTGGTCCGATTCCTTGAAGTGCGCCAGTTCGTGTACCACGATCATGCGCAGGAACTCCGGGGCGGCCTCCTTGAACAACGCGGCGATGCGAATCTCTTTCTTGGCCTTGAGGTTGCCACCCTGCACCCGCGAAATGGTGGTGTGCAGGCCCAGGGCGCGGTGGGTGAGGTCCAGGCGATTGTCGAACAGCACTTTGTCGATGGCCGGCGCGTTGCGCAGGTGCTCCTGCTTCAAGGCCAGGGCGTAGGCGTACAGCGCCTTGTCGCTCTGCACGGCATGGCGCTCGGGGTAGCGTTGTTCCAGGTAGGTGCCCAACTGGTCCTTGGCGATCAGTTGGCGCACTTGCTCTTGAAGGGCGGCGGGGTAGGCCTGGAGGTATTTCAGCGCGGTCATGGGTCTGCAACTGGGGTCGAATGGGCGCCAGTGTAGCGAATTCAGCGCAACCGAGGGTGCGACCAGCCAGCGACTTCGTCGGCCATCAACGGCTGCGCCGCCCATGAACCCTGGATGTAGGGGCAACCATTGGCCTTGAGCCACTGGGCTTGCTCGTGAGTGTCCACGCCTTCAGCCACCACCAGCACATCAAAATGCCCGCACAGTTCGATAATGCTGCGCGCCATCGCCGCATCCCGTGCCGACGCGGGCAGGCGCGCCACCAGTTGAGGGTCCAGCTTGAGGGTATCGAACCCCAGGTCGCGCAAATGGGACAGGGAGCAGTTGCCCGAACCAAAGTCATCCAGGGCGATACGCACCCCGATCTGGCGCAGCAACTTGAGCTGCTTGGTGGACTCCTCCAGGTTGCTCATCAAGCTGTCTTCGCTGATCTCCACTTCCAGTTGTCGCCCCTGCAACCCATGTCGCTCAAGCACCTGCTGCAGTTGGTTGGCGAGGTTGGGCATGTTGAACTGGTTGCTGGACAGACTCACGCTCAGCACCAGTTCATCATCGAACGTGGCCTGCCAGGCCTGGCGCTGGGCGGCGACCTGCTGGTAAATCCAGGCGCTCAGTTGACTGATCAGGCGCGCCTCTTCCAACAAGGGCAAAAACAGCCCGGGCGGCACATCCCCCACACTGGGGTGCTGCCAACGCAACAACGCTTCGACACCGCGCAGGCGGCCGTCCACCAGCGATACCTGGGGTTGATACACCAGGGTGAAATCCTTGTTTTCAATGGCCGTGCGTACGCTGTCCTCCAGCATCAGCCGAGAGCGGGCGCGGCCGTTCATTTCCTGGTCGTAAAAGCGATACTGCTGACGCCCTGCGCGCTTGGCTTCGTACATGGCGATATCGGCCGCCCGCAGCAGGCCATTCAAGTCCGAGCCGCAATCCGGGAAGGTGGCGATGCCGATGCTGACACCGAGCATCACATCCAGGCCTTCTACCTGTTGGCAGATCGACACCCGTTCGATCAGTTTTTCCGCAATTTTCGCGGCCTGCTCAGGGAACTCCAGCTCAAGCAGTGCGGTAAATTCATCCCCGCCCATGCGTCCGAGAATGTCGTAGGAACGCAGACACCCCTGCAATTGCTCCGAGACCCAGCGCAGCACGCGGTCCCCGGCGTCATGTCCCAAAGAGTCGTTGACCCGCTTGAAGCCATCCAGGTCCAGATAAAGCAACACTAATGACTGCTCGCCCCGCTCCCCGCGCAGCAAAGTGTTTTCCACTGCCTGGTAGAAGCCGCGTCGGTTCAGCAGCCCGGTGAGCGGATCGGTCACTGCCTGGAATTCCAGCTGCTGGTGCAGGTGGCGCACCTCGGACATATCCAGCACGGTCACCACCATGGCCTTCTGCTCGGCTGGCAGCGGCGCACAGGACAAGGCCACCGGCACCTGCTGACCACGGCCGGTGCGCAGGATCGCGTCATGCAGGCGCCAGGTTTCACCCTTGCGGTAGCCGGCGTGCATCTGCGAGTCGAGCCAGGCGGGTACATGGGGTTTTTGCAGGAAGGCGAGAAATTCCTGACCCTGCAGCTCATCCATCGTGGCATTGAGCAAGCGTGAGATCGCCGGGTTGGCGTACTCGATCACACCCTCCTCGCCCACCACCAGGATACCCTCGGCAGCGTTGTCCAGTACCGAGGCATTGAAGGCGCGTGCCGATTCCAGGTCGTGGCTCAGGCGTTGCAAGGCCCGGCGGTTACGCTGGTGCTCCAGCAACGCTTGGACCTTGGGCTTGAGAATGTGTGGGTCAAACGGTTTGAACAGGTAATCGATAGCGCCGCTGGCATAGCCTTCCAGCACGGCGGCGGGGGATTGGGCGTTGGCACTGAGGAAGATGATCGGCGTCATCCGCGTGCGCTGGCTGCCGCGCATCAGGCGCGCCACTTCAAAGCCATCCATGCCGGGCATCTTCACGTCCAGCAGCACCAGGTCGACTTCATGTACCAACAACAACTCAAGCGCTTCCAGGCCGGAGCCAGCGGTGACCACCTGCCAGTCTTCCCGCTGTAAAAGTGCACGCATGCTGACGAGGTTTTCCGGGTAGTCATCGACCACCAGAAGAACCGAACTGCCATCGCCGGGGTGTGGAGCGCATTCCATGCTACGTCTCTTCCTTGGGAGTCACTCCGGTCAATTCTGACAGAAAACCCGGACAAACCCTGAGGCCTCACTCTAGCCCCGGTTCCGGAAAATCAGAAGTAACGTCGGTGCCATCATTGCGCCAAATTTCAGGAAGCCGACTAACGGTCAGTGCCTACAGCCCACGGTTCATGGGAAACATGGCTTTTTGGCATTCCTTTGGCGCCAATAAATTGCCAGCAAATATTTAACAAGACGGTTAACACCCCCTATAAAGAACCTGTCTGGCCCACGGGCCAAAGCCTTCACCTTCTGTAAAAGGCACATGCCATGATCGACCTTTCCACCTGGAACCTGAGCATTCCCGTCGGCTCCCCGCCCGCGACCATCGACACACCCAAGCTGATGAGCGGTTTCAACGATCAATATTTCCAGGCCGAAGGCAGCAACGTGCAGTTCTGGACGCCGGTGACCGGCACCCGCACCGAAAATGCCATCTACCCCCGTAGCGAATTGCGCGAAACCTACGCCGATGGGCGGTTGCGCAATTGGACGTACCCCGACGCGGACAACTTCCTGCGCGCCACCCTGGCCGTCAACCAAGTGCCCTCCTCCGGCAAGATCGTGATCGGGCAAATTCATGCCTATGACAGCCAGAAACCGATGATCAAACTGGAGTACCAATTCAAGGAAAAGACCCAGACCGGCAACATCGTCGCCAAGGTGCGCATGCGCCCGGATGAGGAAGAAAGCCGCGTGGTGATCGTCGCGTCCAATGTACCGCTGGAGAAGAGCTTTACCTATGTGATCAACCTGAACAAGGCCGGGTTGCTCAGTGTGTATGCGGCGGATGGCGAGTGGAACGAACGCATCGGCGCGGCGTGGGGGGCCAAGCCGCTGTATTTCAAGGCGGGGGCCTATGTGCAGGACAACAGTGGCAATAGCAAGGAGGGGGCAAGGGTGACGTTTGCGAATTTGGATATTGATCACGACTGAGCAACGCTCACTATCGTGTAGGCCTTGTCCTAACGAGCCAGAGACCCATCACCTTTTTGAACACGCCAATGATCCCTGTGGGAGCCGGGCTTGCCCGGCTCCCACAGGGGTTCTGTGTCCTACAGGGCCGTTGCGGTGAACCAGGGCCACGCTTATAGTTCGCCCCGTCGCCGGCATTGAACGGCGATAGGGTTTCGCAGCCCTAACGATACGTCTGTAACCAAGCATCATGAATACAACGATGAGCGCTTCGGCGCCCCACTGCCCGACCTCCACGCCTGCCTGCGCGAACGCCTCAACGCCGCCCTAGAACACCTCAACCTGATGGCCTGTTCCAGCCTGCCGGACTTTGGCGAACGCGACCTGAACAACGTGAGCAATACGGCACGTATTCTGGTGCAGGACGTCAGTGATGTGTTCCGCGTCATTGAGCACCGTGGCTTCGATACTCCCCGCGCCGCGTAACCAAATCGAAGCCGCAAAAAAGCCCGCATCACTGCGGGCTTCTTTAAACGCCTGAGGACTTCGTTGACCTTAGCGTTCAACTCACCTTTCAAATAACGCTGAAACATCGCTTTAAGGAGATCGCCTTGATCTTCCAACCATTATCGAAGGCCTCATAGCGAGCGATACACTCATCGCCGTCATTGTCGTCTCAGTGGAAGCCAGAAGCAGGTCTGTTATCAATGTAGACCTTGCACACTCAATGTTTGAGGGCTGCGAATAACCTCTTCAGGTTGAGAACACACTCCACCAACGAAGAAAAACACTTGTACAGTAACGGCAACTGAGCCTTCAGCTTCTATGCAACAAAATATTACAGCACTGCGTATGAGTTAATCGCTTTAAAAATCAACAATGGAGCGGAATGTAGGAAAATTCATCTGAAATAGCCCGACAGCCACAAATAAAAACTCACGAAAATAATAAACTAAAAACCACACACTACAAGAAATTCAAATTGACAATCATATTAGCCCCTCATACGGTTGAAGTGCATCGCAAACCTGCGAAGCCAAAAATCCAGAGGAAGTATATATGAAACGTGTGACTATAGAACCTACGCTCAACAACCAATCAAACGATGCGTACCAGACACCTCACTTCTCAATCAAGACGGTGACTGTACCCCGCTATAAATTCACTCCAAACTATGGTGATAGTAGTATCAATACTGATACTTCTGAGAGTAGAAAGCTAGGAATTAAACAATGATGTACCGCCTGAGCTTCGGCTCAGGCAGCCACTAAAAATCAACCTCACCAAAGGATGGTCTGGCGGCTATGCTTACTGCAAAAACGAAATGGCTCTCGAACGACGTATTTCTTGTATTTAAAGAGGGCACGGCTTACTTGTGGGACTATAGAAATCACGTCCAATACCAAATCAGCGTTGACGAATTTGAGCGACTAGTAAGTTTTTCAGCAGGCGACATTGTAACGGATACACCCGATGACATATCCATAGATGCATCCGGAATACTATTAGAAGTTAAACCAACCGATGAATGGGGTTGGGACGTGCTATCAAAAATATTTCATGTTGGGACATCTCATCCATGCTCGCCCACACCAGACAACCCTGAGATGTACATTGAATACGCTAAAAACTACTTGGACTTTTGTAAGTCAATTCACAAGAGCGAACCAGAAATCTCTTTAGTAAAAGGTGGGGAGAGAACGTTACTACCGCCTCCGAACATTTCAGCCATTCAAAAATCGAGCCTCTGGGAAACACTCTTAGCTCGTCATACTTGCCGAGATTTCTTTGACAAGTCAGTATCAATATTGTCACTCGCGACCATACTGTATGGAACATTAGCGGATAAAAAAGAAACCGAGTACGACGCTCCGGTTGGAGCTCAAAAATTTGGCTTCAGGAGGACGTCGCCTTCAGCCGGAGGTTTACAGGCGACGGAGGGTTATGTATGGGTGAGAAATGTCGAGGACCTGGCGCCCGGCATTTATCATTATATAAGTGAGCAGCACACTCTCGAGAAGGTACGCGACCTTCCGTCAGAGGTAATATCCACTTATTTATGCGGCCAGCACTGGGCAAACAACTTGGCATTCGCTATTTTTTTCACCTCTCGCTTTGATAAACTTTGGTGGAAGTACCCCCATTCTCGTGCATATCGCCCAATGTTGCTGGACGTTGGACACTTATCACAAACTGCAAACTTATTAATCACGGCGCTCGGTTTACACCCCTGGTTGACCGGATACTTTCATGACAAAGAGATAAACGAACTCCTAGAGGTGAACCTTCCCTCGGAGCAGGTCATTTTTTTGGTGGGTGCAGGACACGGAACTGGCAGCTCGTACACCAAAGAAGTTAGGGAACTACTAGATGGAGTCTGATGAGAGGACTGAACATGGCCAACTTGGAAAATGATGAAATTGTAATTCTTGGCCTTAAGGATGGACATGACGGGGCAATAGCTCTAATTATTGGTAACCACTTGGAATTTTCTGTAGAAGCGGAAAAGGACAATGGCCTTCGATTTTCAAGCGTTACACCTGACGCCCTGTTGAAAATCTCCCACATGATCAGTAAACCCGTAGACATAGTAGCTCAGAGTGGGTGGAATAAAGCATTTAGCTCAGAAAGTGATGCTATTGGTGCTGGTTATTCTGGACTGAAGAAGATTATTTATCAGAAGCGTTCGATACTTGGCCACGACGTTACTTACTTCTCCTCCTCTCACGAGCGGTCACACCTTTTATGTGGGTATGGGCTCTCACCATTCCCACAGGGAAAGCCTTGCTACGCATTACTTTGGGAAGGCTATTTCGGAGCTTTCTATAGAATCGACGAAAACGTAGACATTACAAACTTAGGAACGGTAATTAAAAACCCCGGAGATAGATTTGCTTTTTTATATGCGCTCGCAGATCCAACTTTTAATTTTGGCGCAGGGCAAATTCGCTTAAGCGATGCGGGCAAACTCATGGCACTCGCTGCTTATGGAGAAAACAGTGATATTGATGAGGATGCCAAAAAAATAATATCAACACTACTCGATAAAAACATGGACTTTAGAACGCTTCACAAAAGCCAACTTAAAAACAGTCTATATTACAACATAGGACTTGACGACCCCCGCTTTGCATCACTCGCCTATCATTTTTCAATCGCAATTTTCAATCTGTTTCGTGATTTTGCACAACAAGTGGTTTTTGATGACGCGCCATTGTTAATTGTTGGTGGATGCGGGTTAAACTGTGACTGGAACTCAAAATGGAAAGAAACAAAGATTTTCTCTGATGTCTTTATCCCTCCGTGTACAAACGACAGTGGTTCTGCAATTGGAACTGCGATTGATGCGCTATTGCACACCAAGGGGCTTGCCAAGATCACTTGGTCACCTTATGTCGGAGAGCCATCACGTGTTGACTCAGACAACACAGGTACGTTCGTAAGTGAGCCCTATGATCCGCAACACGTAGCACGATTGCTTCATGACGGTTATGTATTGGGCTGGATGCAAGGCAGATATGAAATGGGGCCTAGAGCCCTAGGAAATCGCTCGATATTAGCAGCGCCCTATCCTAGAGAAAACCTCACAAAATTAAACATTATTAAGAAGCGCGAAGGGTTTCGACCTATTGCTCCTATATGTTTGGAAGAATGTATGGGCGAATACTTCTACCCGCCTACGCCCTCGCCCTACATGCTGGAATTTCGGAAAGTAATATCAACCAAAATACCTGCGGTAACACACGTTGATAACTCGGCGCGCCCTCAATCAGTCAATGCGCTTCAGAACCCTCGCATGCATCAACTGCTAAGTGCCTATCGCAATGTTTCAGGTATTAGCGTGCTTTGCAACACCTCCTTAAATTTTCACGGCCGCGGCTTTATAAACAGATTAAGTGACCTTTTTCGATTTGCCAATGAGCATGGGCTTGACGGTTTCGTAATCGAAGACACGCTTTTTTTAAAATCAGATCAGCACAATGAAGACACCAAGTAAACTCATTTGCGTACAAGCGCTCTCCAGCCTTTCACTATGGCTTGATATATTTTTGATCTTCACGGTACCCGTATACCTATGGCATGCATCTCCTTCACAGATGGCTTTATTGGCCTTTTGCTTAGGCGTTCCAATGTTGTTTCTAGGGCCTATCGTAGGAGCGCTAATAGATCGGCACGACGTTAGAAAAACACTAGCATTTGGCGCCTTAATTCGCGTTTCATCTACTGCAGCGCTCGCAATTTCTCCGGACCTTCAGTTTTTTTTATTCTTTGTTATTTTGAAAGGCGTATCGAATTTATTTTACTCCCCCTCGATAACCATTGTGGTTCGACAATTAATTATGGCTGAGGATCGGAAAGCTTTTTTCAGCTATGTCAGCCTATATGATCAATCCGCAAAAATTTTCGCGCCGTTGCTTGCCGGAACTCTAACAGCGATATTATCACCTAAGGCGTTATTTTTTTTATCAGCCGCAGCAGTTCTTTTTACTCTTCCACTTCTAAGATCACTTTGCCTATCCATCCAGATGCCAATCAATGACTCATACACAAGAATCCTTGAATTGTATCGCGACTTAACCAGAGGAATGTCTATATTTAATGCTTTACCCTTTCAACTGCGCATTGGCTTTTTGTACTCCCTACTAACTTCGCTGGCGTTAGCAATTTACGATCCGCACTTAGCATCCTTTCTAGCTCATGAAGGTTTATCCCCGGTTATCTTTTCAACAATTGTCTCCGCAACTGCCGGGGGCGCTATATGTGCAGCACTGCTGACAAAATTTAAACTTGAGAATATTGATGAGATTCTTCTTCGATCAAATGCGTTAGTTATTTTCGCTATTGCATTAGCTCTGACTGCGGCATTAGCAGTCGTCAAAATACCAGGAAGAACCCCTCTCTATGCGGCAGTGTGGTTCATGAATGGATTCGGCTATGAGATATTAATAATTTCCTCAAGTATAATTCTTCAACAGCTATGCCCTCCCGAGCATATCGGAAGGGTATCGATGTCTTTCAGAAGCATCCAAATTTTATGCGTCATTGCAGGACCCTCTTTAGGAGCCGTGCTAATAGCTGCAAGCGGTCGCCCAGCACCTTTCATTGTGGCTGCTTGCATGGCATTTTTAACGGCGTCAATGTCAATTGCGATCTATTGTTACTCGAATAAAAAGCAAGAGCGCAAGCCCATAAATTAGTGCAGCTGCTGGAAAAATCAGAATCATTGGTCACTAAGAAAAACGCCTTCCAATCAAATTCTAGCCACAAAAAAGCCCGCATCACTGCGGGCTTCTTTTAAACGCTTGAGGACTTAGTTGACCTTAGCGTTCAACTCACCTTTCAAATAACGCTGATACATCGCTTCCAACGAGATCGGCTTGATCTTCGAACCATTACCGGCAGTACCGAACGCTTCATAACGAGCAATACACACATCACGCATGGCCGTCACGGTCGCGCCAAAGAACTTACGCGGGTCGAACTCGCTCGGGTTGGTGGCCATCAGGCGACGCATTGCACCGGTGGACGCCAGACGCAGGTCGGTGTCGATGTTGACCTTGCGCACGCCGTGCTTGATGCCTTCGACGATTTCTTCAACCGGTACGCCGTAGGTTTCTTTGATGTCGCCGCCGTGCTGGTTGATGATCGCCAGCCACTCTTGCGGTACCGAGGAAGAACCGTGCATCACCAGGTGGGTGTTGGGGATGCGTTTGTGGATTTCCTTGATGCGGTCGATGGCCAGCACGTCGCCGGTAGGTGGCTTGGTGAACTTGTAGGCGCCGTGGCTGGTGCCGATGGCGATGGCCAGGGCGTCCACCTGGGTTTTTTTCACGAAGTCGGCGGCTTCTTCCGGGTCGGTCAGCATTTGGCTGTGATCCAGCACGCCTTCGGCGCCGATGCCGTCTTCTTCACCGGCCATGCCGGTTTCCAGGGAACCCAGGCAGCCCAGCTCGCCTTCAACCGATACGCCGCAGGCGTGGGCCAGGGCGACGGTTTGTTGGGTCACACGTACGTTGTACTCGTAGTCGGTTGGGGTCTTGCCGTCTTCGCCCAGGGAGCCGTCCATCATCACCGAGCTGAAGCCCAGTTGGATGGAGCGCTGGCACACGTCAGGGCTGGTGCCGTGGTCCTGGTGCATGCACACCGGGATGTGCGGGAATTCTTCGATTGCCGCGAGGATCAGGTGACGCAGGAACGGGGCGCCGGCGTATTTGCGGGCACCGGCCGAAGCCTGGACGATCACGGGGGAGTCGGTCTTGTCAGCGGCTTCCATGATGGCGCGCATCTGCTCAAGGTTGTTGACGTTAAAGGCTGGGACGCCGTAGCCGAACTCGGCTGCGTGGTCCAGCATTTGACGCATGCTGATAAGTGCCATTGTGTTGTCTCTCCCGGTCGAGGGTCGTTAATCGTGCAAGCCTGCCGTAGCGGCGGCTGCTATTCAAGTTATTGCCGGTCAGGCTTTAATACCTGGCCTGCTGAATCGTTATTGCAGCGTCCGGCTCGCAACTGATGTCACTTTGGAACCGGATTTACTGTGGGAGGGGGCTTGCTCCCGATGACAGTGGATCAGCCAGCACACAGGTGTCTGACAAACCGCTATCGGGAGCAAGCCCCCTCCCTCATTTGGATCTCATCTCGCTTGAGATCGTGTTCTTTCTATTGGGCTTTGCAGCCGCGGCCGATCAAATCATCGGTGGCCACCCAGTAAACCAGGCCTTCCTCACCTTTTGTGTGAAACGCCAATTGGTCGTTGGCGTACAGCACACCCGAGGCGGCGACATCCTGTTTAAGGCGATACACCTGGTCGGAGCCGCCGAGGCGCACATCCACCTCAGATTTAGCCTGGTTGGCAAAGCGCCAGTTGACCTCGGCCTTGCTGTCGCAGGTCCAGGTGGTCCAAGTGTCCGCAGGCGCGGCCTTGCTGCTGAACATGTCCATGCTGCTGCAACCGGCCAACAGGGCCAGGGCTGCCAGGGCGAAAACGCCTTTCATTGCCAATCCTCGTGAGGCGACCCACGGCCGCCAGTTGATCAGACCCGTCAAGGACAACCCTGTTCCTGACCGTTGGGCGCTGAGTCGTATTTCTCCAGCCGTTCGTTGCCGATGCGCTTGTTGATCACCGGCATGGTCTCGGCTTGCCAGTCGGCCTGGTAGCAGCTTTTTTTCAGCGGCGCAGCGGTCGGTTTCCCAGCCTCCGGCGCCGTATTGGGCGTGCTGCCGCAGCCGGCCAGCAGGCCCGCTGCGATCACCAGTGCCAACGACTTGATCATGGGAATACTCCTTTTCCGGATCACGCGCCTTAGCCTTTGGCTCGGGTTTCCAGCACTTCCACGGCTGGCAACACTTTGCCTTCGACGAATTCGAGGAACGCGCCACCACCGGTAGAAATGTAGGAGATCTGGTCAGCAACGCCATATTTATCGATGGCGGCCAGAGTGTCGCCGCCACCAGCAATGGAGAAGGCCGAGCTTTCAGCAATAGCCTTGGCCAGCACTTTGGTGCCGTTGCCGAACTGATCGAACTCGAACACGCCGACCGGGCCGTTCCACAGGATGGTCTGGGAGGCTTTCAGCAGTTCGGCGAAGTTGGCTGCAGTTTGCGGGCCAATGTCCAGGATCATGTCGTCGTCGGCCACGTCAGCGATCAGCTTGACGGTGGCTTCGGCGCTCTCGGCGAATTCCTTGGCAACCACTACGTCAACCGGCAATGGCACGCTGACTTTGGCAGCGATGGCACGGGCGGTGTCCAGCAGGTCCGGCTCGTAGAGGGACTTGCCCACCGGGTGACCGGCTGCGGCCAAGAAGGTGTTGGCGATGCCGCCGCCGACGATCAGTTGGTTGCAGATCTGACTCAGGCTGTTGAGTACATCCAGCTTGGTCGAAACCTTGGAACCAGCAACGATAGCGGCCATCGGCTGGGCCGGAGCGCCCAGGGCCTTGCCCAGTGCATCCAGTTCAGCGGCCAGCAGTGGGCCGGCAGCGGCGACCTTGGCGAACTTGGCCACGCCGTGGGTGGAACCTTCGGCGCGGTGGGCGGTGCCGAATGCGTCCATCACGAACACGTCGCACAGCGCGGCGTATTGCTGGGCCAGTTCGTCACTGTTCTTTTTCTCGCCTTTGTTGAAGCGCACGTTTTCGAACAGCACGATATCGCCGGCCTTTACGTCAACGCCAGCCAGGTAGTCAGCCACCAGCGGCACGTCGCGGCCCAAGGCTTTGCTGAGGTAATCGGCCACCGGCTTGAGGCTGTTTTCGGCGGAGAACTCACCTTCGGTCGGGCGACCCAAGTGGGAGCAGACCATCACGGCCGCGCCTTTTTCCAGGGCCAGCTTGATGGTCGGCAGCGAGGCCAGGATTCGCGCATCGCTGGTGACAACACCGTCCTTGACTGGGACGTTGAGGTCTTCGCGGATCAGTACGCGCTTACCTTGCAGATCGAGGTCGGTCATCTTCAACACGGTCATGGGTCGCAGTTCCTGAATTACTGTTGAGGTTGTTTAGAGGCGATGTGCAGATAATGTTCCGCAACATCCAGCATGCGGTTGGCAAAACCCCATTCGTTGTCGAACCAGGCCAGGATGTTCACCAGCCGTGGGCCGGAAACGCGGGTCTGGCTGGCATCGACAATCGCCGAATGCGGGTCATGATTGAAATCACAACTGGCGTGGGGCAACTCGGTGTAAGCCAGCAAACCTTTGAGCGGCCCGCTGGTGGCGGCGTCGCGCAAAATCCGGTTGACCTCCACCGCATCGGTGTCGCTGACGGTTTGCATGGTGATGTCCAGGCAAGACACGTTCACCGTCGGTACCCGTACGGCTTTGGCCTGGATTCGCCCGGCAAGTTCCGGCAGCAGTCGCTCGATACCGCGCGCCAAGCCTGTGGACACCGGAATCACGGACTGAAACGCCGAGCGTGTACGGCGCAGGTCTTCGTGATGGTAGGCATCGATCACCGGCTGATCGTTCATCGCCGAGTGGATGGTGGTGATCGACACGTAATCCAGGCCAATCGCCTGATCCAGCAGGCGCAACAGCGGCACGCTGCAGTTGGTGGTGCAGGAGGCGTTGGACACCAGCAACTCAGCACCGGTCAGGCAATCCTGGTTGATGCCGTAGACGATGGTGGCGTCCACATCCGCCTCGCTGGCCATCGGCTGGGAAAACAGCACACGCGGCGCGCCGGCGTCGAGGAAACGCTGGCCATCGGCACGGGTGTGATAGACACCGGAACATTCCAACACCAGGTCAACGCCCAGTGCCTTCCAGTCGATGCCTTCGGGGGTGGCACTGCGCAACACCTGCACGCAGTTGCCATTAATATGCAGACAGTCGTCTTCGACCCGCACTTCGCCAGGGAACCGGCCGTGGGTGGAGTCAAAGCGTGTCAGGTATTCAATGCTGGCCATGTCGGCCAGATCGTTGATCGCAACAATTTCAAACCCGGCTGCCGCCCCTCGCTCGAACAGAGCACGCAAGACGCAACGACCAATGCGGCCGTAGCCGTTGAGTGCAACTTTGTAGGGACGCGGTTGGGGCATGGGGTTCTCGATTACCTTGGGTAATGGGGTGGCTGTTAGACCGCTTTCGCGAGCAAGCCCGCTCCCACATTTTGACCGCATTCTCATGCTGGAACTCGGTCAAGTGTGGGAGCGGGCTTGCTCGCGAAGGCGTCAGTACAGCCACCCCAATTTACAGCCTTAGTCTTCCAGCAGCTCTTGCGCCTGACCCAGGATGTTGTCCAGGGTGAAGCCGAACTCTTCGAACAACGCTGGCGCCGGCGCCGACTCACCGTAGGTGGTCATGCCGATTACGCGACCTTCCAGGCCCACGTACTTGTACCAGTAGTCGGCGTGTGCCGCTTCGATGGCGATACGCGCGCTGACCTGCAACGGCAACACCGATTGCTTGTAGCCGGCGTCCTGGGCTTCGAACACGCTGGTGCACGGGATGGAAACCACACGAACCTTGCGGCCTTGCTCGGTCAGCTTCTCGTACGCCTGAACCGTCAGGCCCACTTCGGAACCGGTGGAGATCAGGATCAGCTCCGGCTCGCCAGCGCAGTCCTTGAGCACATAACCGCCACGGGCGATGTCGGCGATCTGCGCGTCGGTACGCACCTGGTGTTGCAGGTTTTGACGCGAGAAGATCAGCGCCGAAGGGCCGTCCTTACGCTCGATGGCGTGCTTCCAGGCCACGGCGGATTCCACCGCGTCGGCTGGACGCCAGGTGTCGAGGTTCGGCGTGGTACGCAGGCTGGTCAGTTGCTCGACCGGCTGGTGCGTCGGGCCGTCTTCGCCCAGGCCGATGGAGTCGTGGGTGTACACATGGATCACACGCTTCTTCATCAGCGCAGCCATGCGCACGGCGTTGCGGGCGTATTCCATGAACATCAGGAAGGTCGCGCCGTAAGGCACCAGGCCGCCGTGCAGGGACACGCCGTTCATGATGGCGCTCATGCCGAACTCACGTACGCCGTAGTACATGTAGTTGCCGCTGGCGTCTTCAGCCGACACGCCTTTGCAGCCTTTCCACAAGGTCAGGTTGGAACCGGCCAGGTCAGCCGAACCGCCGAGGATCTCCGGCAGCAGCGGGCCAAAGGCGTTCAGGGTGTTCTGGCTGGCTTTACGGCTGGCGATGGTCTCGCCCTTGGCCGCGACTTCGGCGATGTAGGCCGAGGCTTTTTCCGAGAAGTCGGCAGGCAGGTCACCGGCCAGGCGACGAACCAGCTCGTTGGCCAGCTCCGGGAATTCGGCGGAGTAGGCAGCAAAGCGCTGGTCCCACTCGGCTTCGGTCGCCAGGCCTTTTTCCTTGGCGTTCCACTCGGCAGCGATATCCGCCGGGATTTCGAACGGGCCGTGGTTCCACTTCAGCGCTTCACGGGTCAAGGCGATTTCCGCGTCACCCAGTGGGGCGCCGTGGCAGTCTTCTTTGCCTTGCTTGTTCGGCGAGCCGAAACCGATGGTGGTCTTGCAGCAGATCAGGGTCGGCTGCGCGCTCTTGCGGGCGGTGTCGATGGCGGTCTTGATCTCTTCCGGATCGTGGCCGTCAACGTTGCGGATCACCTGCCAGTTGTAGGCTTCGAAGCGCTTAGGGGTGTCATCGGTGAACCAGCCTTCGACTTCGCCGTCGATGGAGATACCGTTGTCATCGTAGAAGGCGATCAGCTTGCCCAGGCCCAGGGTGCCGGCCAGGGAAGCGACTTCGTGGGAAATGCCTTCCATCATGCAGCCATCACCCAGGAACACGTAGGTATGGTGGTCGACGATGTCGTGGCCAGGGCGGTTGAACTGCGCGCCCAGGACTTTTTCAGCTAGCGCAAAGCCTACTGCGTTGGCCAGGCCCTGGCCCAGGGGACCGGTGGTGGTCTCGACGCCTGGGGTGTAGCCGAATTCCGGGTGGCCCGGGGTACGGCTGTGCAACTGACGGAAGCTTTTCAGGTCGTCGATGGTGACGTCGTAGCCGGTCAGGTGCAGCAGCGAATAGATCAGCATCGAGCCATGGCCGTTGGACAGCACAAAGCGGTCACGGTCGGCGAACGATGGATTGCTTGGGTTGTGTTTCAGGTAGTCACGCCAAAGTACCTCGGCGATATCCGCCATGCCCATTGGGGCACCGGGATGGCCGCTGTTGGCTTTTTGCACGGCATCCATGCTGAGGGCACGAATGGCGTTGGCACGCTCACGACGGCTGGGCATCGCTGATCTCCTGGGGTTTGCTGAAAAGAAACGGAAAAAAGGACCGGCATTTTCCCTCAGCCACCGCCTGCGGGCAATGACAGATAGTGACTTGAAGGTGTTTTTCCTGCCCTTTGAGCGCCAATCCCTTGCAGAAATTGGCCGGCGCTTCGTCCAAAGGCTATAGCGGCTGCTTATAACCGCCACTTATCGATCAATATCAAAACTTTTTGATATTGCCCTTGCGGGGATTTGCACCCGTCTCTAGACTGCTGGCCTTATGAATCTACCCATGCCCTCCCTGCGTCCCGAAGACGGCGATGAACTGGCAGCCTTATGCAAGGCCGCTGGCGAACCGTTGCGGCTGAACGTATTGCGCGCATTGGCCAACGATTCCTTTGGCGTGCTGGAGCTGGCGCAGATCTTCGCCATCGGCCAGTCCGGCATGAGCCATCACTTGAAGGTGCTGGCCCAGGCCGACCTGGTGGCCACCCGCCGCGAAGGCAATGCGATTTTTTATCGCCGCGCCCTGCCCCACACCGAACTGCTGGGGGGCAAACTGCACGCCGCCCTGCTCGAAGAAGTGGACAGCCTGAGCCTGCCGGCTGACGTACAAGCGCGCATCGGTCAGGTCCACGGGCAACGTGCTGCGGCGAGCCAGGACTTTTTCGCACGGGTGGCCGAGAAGTTTCGCGCCCAGCAAGACCTGATCGCCGGCCTGGCCCAATACCGTGACAGCGTGCTGGCACTGTTGGACAAGCTGAGCTTCAGTGATGAGGCCACGGCGCTGGAAGTCGGCCCTGGCGATGGCGGCTTCCTGCCGGAACTGGCACGTCGCTTTCATCAGGTCACGGCGCTGGACAACAGCCCGGCGATGCTCGAACTGGCACGCCAGCTGTGCGAGCGCGAAGCCTTGGGCAACGTCAGCCTGCAGTTGGCCGACGCACTGAATCACACCAGCCTGAAGGCCGATTGTGTGGTGTTGAATATGGTCTTGCACCATTTCGCCGCCCCCGCCGACGCCCTCAAGCAAATGGCCGGGTTGCTGCACCCCGGCGGTAGCCTGTTGGTTACGGATTTATGCAGCCACAACCAGAATTGGGCCAGGGAGGCCTGCGGTGATCTCTGGTTGGGTTTTGAACAGGATGATCTGGCCCGTTGGGCCACCGCTGCGGGGCTTGTTCCCGGGGAAAGCCTCTATGTAGGTTTACGTAATGGTTTCCAGATCCAGGTCCGCCATTTTCAGCGGCCGGCTGGCGACACTCACCATCGGTAAAATCAGGAAAACATCGAGATGAGCGAATACTCCCTTTTCACCTCCGAGTCCGTGTCTGAAGGGCATCCGGACAAAATCGCCGACCAGATTTCTGACGCGGTGCTGGACGCCATCATTGCTGAAGACAAGTTCGCCCGTGTGGCGTGCGAGACTCTGGTGAAAACCGGTGTAGCGATCATCGCCGGCGAAGTGACCACCACTGCCTGGGTTGACCTGGAGCAGATCGTTCGTGACGTGATCACCGACATCGGCTACACCAGCTCCGACGTCGGCTTCGACGGTGCCACCTGCGGCGTGATGAACATCATCGGCAAGCAGTCCCCAGACATCAACCAGGGTGTTGACCGCGCCAAGCCAGAAGACCAGGGCGCCGGCGACCAGGGCCTGATGTTCGGCTACGCCAGCAACGAAACTGACGTGCTGATGCCAGCCCCGATCACCTTCTCTCACCAATTGGTACAGCGCCAGGCTGAAGCCCGCAAATCGGGCCTGCTGCCGTGGTTGCGCCCGGACGCCAAGTCCCAGGTGACCTGCCGTTACGAAGGCGGCAAGGTGGTCGGTATCGACGCCGTTGTACTGTCGACCCAGCACAACCCGGACGTGTCCTACGCCGACCTGCGCGAAGGCGTGATGGAGCTGATCGTCAAGCATGTGCTGCCGGCCGAACTGCTGACCAAGGACACCCAGTTCCACATCAACCCGACTGGCCAGTTCATCATCGGTGGCCCAGTGGGCGACTGCGGCCTGACCGGTCGCAAGATCATCGTTGACAGCTACGGCGGCATGGCCCGTCACGGCGGCGGCGCGTTCTCGGGTAAAGACCCATCCAAGGTTGACCGTTCGGCGGCCTACGCCGGTCGTTACGTGGCCAAGAACATCGTGGCAGCCGGCTTGGCCGAGCGTTGCGAGATCCAGGTTTCCTACGCTATCGGTGTAGCCCAGCCTACGTCGATCTCGCTGAACACCTTCGGCACCGGCAAGATCAGCGATGACAAGATCGTCAAACTGGTGCGCGAGATCTTCGACCTGCGCCCTTATGCGATCACCACCATGCTCGACCTGCTGCACCCGATGTACCAGGAAACCGCAGCCTACGGCCACTTCGGTCGCACCCCAGCGCAAAAGACTGTCGGCGACGACACCTTCACTACGTTCACCTGGGAAAAGACCGACCGCGCCAACGACCTGCGCGTCGCTGCTGGCCTGTAATCCCCCGCAATACCCAAAGCCCTGCCGGGTTCGCCCGGCGGGGCTTTTTATTGCCGGATAATTCGCGGCAACGCTCACATTTTTTGGATCCAAACCTTGCAGGCCCAATGATGGCCCTCTAGAATCCGCGCCCTCTCGGGCCCTACACCTTATTTGGATATTGCCCTGCGCCAGCCCGGGATTCATAAGCGCGCAGGCAATCGAACATTGAGGTTTTTCATGCGCATCTCCACGCTCGCCCCTGCCGCCCTTCTGCTCAGCCTGTTCGCCCTGCCGGCCCACGCCGGTACCGACCTGAGCGCACTGAGTGGCGCCCTGACCTCCCAACTGGGCGGCGGTGACTCCGGCGACTGCCAGCAACACGCCAAAGACCTGCAAACCAAGATCGATGCCGCACAAGCCAAGAACGACACCTTGTCCGTAAAGGCCTACAAAGCAGCGCAGGACCAGGTCAACAAAGGTTGCAACAAATTGACCGAAGCCCAAGCCAAGGCCGACGCCAAGCAGCAAACCACCGAAGCCAAGGCCGACAAGAACGACGCAGTGAAAGCCCTGGGCGGTCTGTTCAAGTAAGCAGAAATACCCGGTAAAAAGCCCCGCATGGTCGGGGCTTTTTTGTGGGCGAAGGGATCCTTTAGGCTGGGCACCCTTTCCGGGCAAGGATGCTCATGATGCTTCGACTGATCGCTTTTTTACTTTGCGCTTTACCCCTTTGGGTCGCTGCCGAAAACTGCACCGATAAGTCCCAGGCACAGGTCGATAACCTGGCCGCCCAGATTCGCCAATGGGATGACAGCTACCACCGGCTCGGCCAATCCCCCATCAGCGATGAACTCTACGACCAGGCTCGCCAACGTCTGGCCACCTGGCGCGAATGCTTCCCCCCAACCACCGCTACCTTCGACAACCCGCTGACCACCTCTCGGGGCACCCTGCCCCACCCGGTCGTGCATACCGGCCTGGAAAAGTTGCTGGATGAACGTGCGGTCGCTACCTGGCTGGACACGCGGCGGGAGGTATGGATTCAACCCAAGGTCGACGGTGTTGCCGTCACCCTGGTGTATCGCCAGGGCCGCTTGCACCAGGTCATCAGCCGTGGCGATGGCGTGCTTGGCCAGGACTGGTCAGCCTCGGCGCGCAAAATTCCCGGCATTGTCCAGCGCCTTCCAGAGCCCATCGACCTGGTGCTGCAAGGCGAACTGTATTGGCGCCTCGATGATCACATTCAGTCCGCCCAGGGCGGGCTCAACGCCCGTGGCAAGGTGGCCGGGCTGATGAACCGCCGCCAGCTGAGCGACACCGACGCCAGCGGTATTGGCCTGTTTGTCTGGGCCTGGCCGCAGGGGCCTGCCTCCTTTACTGAACGCCTGGCCACGCTGGCACGCTGGGGCTTCAGTGACAGCCAGCGCTACAGCGAACCCATTCAACACATCAGCGACGCCATGCACTGGCGCGCCCACTGGTACAACCACCCGCTGCCGTTCGCCAGCGATGGGGTGGTGCTGCACCAGGCCCAGCGCGCGCCCGCCAAGCGCTGGCAAACAAGCGCGCCCTATTGGGCTGTCGCCTGGAAGTACCCCGCTGCCAACGCACTGGCACTGGTGCGCAAGGTGCAGTTCAATATCGGCCGCACCGGGCGCATCACCCCCCTGCTGGAACTTGAGCCGGTACAACTGGACGACCGCCAGATCAGCCGCGTCAGCGCGGGCTCCTTGAAACGTTGGCAAGCCCTGGATATCCGCCCTGGCGACCAGGTGTCCATCAGCCTGGCTGGCCAGGTGATCCCCCGGTTGGACCAGGTGATTCTGCGCAACGAGCAGCGGCTTGAGGTGCAAGCACCGAACCCACGCCACTTTCATGCCCTGAGCTGCTGGCAGCTCGATCCTGGCTGCGAAGAACAACTGCTCGCGCGCCTTACCTGGCTCAGCGGCAACCAGGGCCTGGCGCTGCCCCACATCGGCCGCGAGACGTGGAACGTATTGATCCAGGCCGGTCTAATCGCAGGCTTTCTCGATTGGTTGACCCTGGACCCGGCAGAGCTTGCTAACATTGAAGGCTTCGGTGACCGCAGCCGCGCCCGAGTGCTCGACAGCTTCCACAGCGCGCGGCAACGGCCCTTCGCACAATGGCTCAAGGCCTTGGGCGTACCGCCAGCGGCACGTAACAACCTGGAGGGCGACTGGCAGACGCTGGTCGCCCGAGACACCCAAGCCTGGCTGAACATCGATGGCATCGGCCCGGGCCGCGCAGCGCAATTGAGCGCTTTTTTTCGCGACCCGCAGGTTCAGGCCTTGGCAGACACATTACACATGGCCGGCATCGACGGGTTTTGAACCCTTGCCGACCATCAGATTGCGACCCTGGAGCCCCACATGAAATTTCTAGCCCCGTTTGCCCTGCTGACTGTCGCAAGCCTTATGACCACGCCGTTGCTGGCGGCAGAAGACGCACCACAACTCACCGGCTGCGCCGCCAAACGCCAGGCCATCAGCACCCAGATCGAACAGGCCAAGGCTCATGGCAACAGTGCCCAGCAGGCTGGCCTGGAAAAAGCCTTGGCCGAAGTCACCGCCAATTGCACCGACGCCTCCTTGAAGAAGGAGCGGGAAAACAAGGTGCTCGACGCCAAGCACGAAGTCAGCCGCCGTCAGGCCGACCTCGACAAGGCGATGAAAAAAGGTGATGCCGACAAGATCAACAAGCGCAAAGACAAGCTCGCCCAGTCGCGCAAAGAGCTACAGGACGCCGTTGAAGACCTCGACAAGTAAAACCGGTCAGTGGTCCCGGAACTGTTTATGGCAGGCGCTGCAGGCATCTTCGACCTTCTGCACCGCCGGCCCCAGGTTACTGGCCTGGTAAGGCTGTACTTGGCTTGCGGTCACCAATTCACCGGTGGCCGTTTCAAGCTTGCGGGCCAGTTGCTGGAATTGGGCCTGTTTGTGCCAAACATCCTCTTTGGCGCTGCTATGGTCTTCTTCGCGCACGCTCGGGAAATGCTTCCATGGCTCATGGGACAACGCATCCAGCTTCACCGCACCCTCGGCGAATTTCGCGCCGTCAAACGGGATGCGCCCACGCAACATGCCACCCAAGTCTTCGCTGGTCTTGAGCATCTGCTTGAAGATTGCCTTGCGCTGGCCCAAGGGCGAATTCGGGTCAACACCGCCACAGGCGGACAGCGTCAGGCAGGCCAACAGTACAACGGTCAGTCGTTTAAAAGTCATGGTGGCTTCGAGGTCACGGAAAACGGCGGCCAGTATCCTCGCCCCGCCCGTAAAGACCAATAGCCCTATTAATAATAAGGGTTGCCCAACGGCGCTGCGGCGCGGGCAATCGCTTCAGGAATTGCGTGTATGAATATCACCTCAAAACGTTGGAGCCGCCGAATGGCGTGGGCTCTGCCGATGATCGCGCTGCTGGCCGGTTGCGATGCGGGTAAAGAACCTGCCAAAGATGAAACTTCAAAACCCCATGCCGTCGCCACCTATGTGAGCGCACCGTGGGAGGCGCTGCCAGCGGTATCCGACAGTGACTTGCTGGCGGGTTTCGAATCCTGGCGCAGCGCTTGCCAGCGCCTCAAGGCCGACCCGGTGTGGGGCGCCACCTGCGCAGCAGCGGCCACCGTGCCCGGCAATGCTGTGGCGGTGCGCGGTTTTCTTAAAGAGCGCCTGGATGTGTTCGGCCTGCGCTCGGCCGACAACACACCCAACGGCCTGATCACCGGCTACTACGAGCCGGTCTACCCCGGCAGCCTGACCAAGACTGCCAAAGCCAATGTGCCGGTATATGGGGTGCCAGATGACCTGATCATCGTCAACCTGGAAAGCATCTACCCCGAACTCAAGGGCAAGCGCCTGCGTGGCCGCCTTGAAGGGCGGGTGCTCAAGCCTTACGACGACGCCAGCGCGATCAACGGCCAGGGCTCAACGGCCAAGCCAATTGCCTGGCTGACCAACCCGATGGACCTGCAATTCCTGCAGATCCAGGGCTCGGGCCGCATTCAACTCGCAGGCGGGCGTCAGTTGCGCGTCGGCTATGGCGACCAGAACGGCTACCCCTACCGCCCCATCGGCCGCTGGTTGGTGGAACAAGGCCAGTTGAAGAAAGAGGCCGTGACCATGGGCGCCATCAGCGCCTGGGCCAAGGCCAATCCGCAGCGCATCCCGGAACTGCTGGCGAGCAACCCCAGCTACGTGTTCTTCAGCGCCCGTCCCGACAGCAACGAAGGCCCGCGCGGCTCGCTGAATGTGCCACTGACCGCTGGCTATAGCGTGGCAGTGGATCGCAAGGTGATTCCCCTGGGCAGCCTGTTGTGGTTGTCCACCACCAAGCCGGATGGTTCTCCCATCGCACGGCCTGTCGCTGCGCAAGATACGGGCGGTGCAATCACCGGTGAAGTGCGTGCGGACTTGTTCTGGGGCACCGGAGATGCAGCCGGTGAGTTGGCGGGAAATATGAAGCAACAGGGGCAGATCTGGATGTTGTGGCCTAAGGGCGCGGCGCTGCCGCAAGTACCTGAAGCGCCTGCCGGAACCTAAGGGTCGCTGAAGATTAAAATGTGGGAGCGGGCTTGCTCGCGAATGCGGTTTATCAGTACCCGATGTGCTGACTGACACACCGCATTCGCGAGCAAGCCCGCTCCCACAGGGGATTTACGTCAAACGTTACATCGAGACAAAGAAGAAACTCGCAATCAACGCCATGCCCGCAAACCACACCAGCGACCGCAAAATCGCCCAGTCCGCCACGTAGCAAATGATGTACAGCAAGCGGCTGGTGATAAAGAGCACGGCCAGCACGTTGATGGTCACTAATTCGGCCGTACCGGCCAGGTGCGCGATAATCACCGCCGCCGCAAACGCGGGGGTGACTTCAAAGCTGTTGAGCTGGGCGTTGTGGGCACGCCGGGCAAAACCGTCGAGGGTTTCCAGAAAGGCGCGAGGGTCATGGTTTTGCTTGGGCCCAAACTTACCCTGGCTGAATTTGGCCAACCCCGTGCACAGATAAGGCAGGAAAATTGCGATCAACACACACCAGAAAGCTACCGTCATCACTGATTCCTTTTTTGGTTTTCTATTTTTAATTTGAAACAGAAATTAGAGTTTTAGCACTAATCCTGGCCAGCCGCACTTATCGCTATGAGCCGACCTGCTTTAAAAGGTTCTATCGGTGTTTTACGCCAGGCCTGCAACATCGTGCCGCTGCTGCGGTCCATCCCACCATTAAACGCTCTGTCACCCAACTTCCAAGGACCCCGGATGCTTGAACTTGTCGCCGCCTTCATTTGCCTCACCACCCTGCTCACCTATGTGAACTTCCGTTTCATCGGCCTGCCGCCCACCATTGGCGTCATGGTCACGGCCCTGATTTTTTCCCTGATCCTGCAAGGCCTGAGCGTGCTCGGCTACCCAGGGTTGGAAGAACGTATCCAGCAACTGATCGGCCAGATCGACTTTGGCGACCTGCTGATGAACTGGATGCTCTCGTTCCTGCTGTTCGCCGGCGCCCTGCACGTAAACCTCAACGACCTGCGCAGCTACCGCTGGCCCATCGGCTTGCTGGCGACCTTTGGCGTGTTGATCGCCACCGTGGTGATCGGCAGCCTGGCGTATTACATCTTCGCCCTGTTTGGCTGGCATGTGAGCTTCCTCTATTGCCTGCTGTTCGGCGCGCTGATCTCCCCCACCGACCCGATTGCGGTGCTGGGTGTGCTGCGTACCGCCAATGCGTCCAAGCCGCTGAAAACCACTATCGTTGGCGAATCATTGTTCAACGACGGCACAGCCGTGGTGGTGTTTACCGTGTTGCTGGGTATCGCCCAGTTGGGTGAGACACCAACCGTGGGGGCCACGGCCATGCTGTTCGCCCATGAGGCCATTGGCGGCGTGGTGTTCGGTGGCCTGATCGGCTACCTGGTGTACCTGATGATCAAGAGCATCGAACAGCACCAGATCGAAGTGATGCTGACTCTGGCCCTGGTGATCGGCGGTTCGGCAATGGCGACCGAGCTGCATGTCTCCGCCCCCATTGCGATGGTGGTCGCGGGCCTGATCATCGGCAACCTGGGCCGCAAGCTGGCGATGAACGACATGACCCGCCGCTACCTGGACGGTTTCTGGGAATTGCTCGACGACATACTCAACGCCCTGCTGTTCGCCCTGATTGGCATGGAGTTGCTGCTGTTGCCATTCAACTGGCTGCATGTGTTCGCAGCCAGCCTGTTGGCGGTGGCGATCCTGCTGTCGCGCCTGCTGACGGTGGCCCCAGCCATTCTATTGCTGCGCCGCTGGCGTACAGTGCCCCGCGGCACCATCCGCATCCTTACCTGGGGCGGTTTGCGCGGCGGGGTTTCGGTGGCCCTGGCACTGGCGTTGCCGTTGGGTCCGGAACGTGACCTGCTGCTGAGCATCACCTACATCGTGGTGTTGTCGTCGATTCTGTTGCAGGGGTTGAGCATCGGTAAGCTGGTCAAACGTGTAACCCGCGATGAGCCGACTCCCGCACAGGACAGCTCCGCTCATTGAGCCGAGGTCGCCTCATTGTTGAAGAACAGTGTTAGAGCGGCCTTACGCTCAATGATGGTGCGGTAAATTCTGAGCAATTGCTCATTGTTCCCCTGCGCCGCACGCAGCTGGTGCTCAAAACGGGCGACAGGCGTGCGGACAGTCTTGAGGTGAGCGAAGTAGAAACCCAATACCCCTCCGGTATGTCCGGGGGGGTAATGAAAGTGTGCAAACCAAAGTATTTCAGGTGGCACTTGGCTCGACGCGACTTTCTGGACGTAAAAACTGCGAAACACCGGTGACAAGCCAGCCCCGGGGCTGGGCTTGGTATCACTCACCGCCTTGATTTCAATGACGCCCTCAGCCAACAGATCGGCGATTGCGGTCGTCGTCGGTTCGCGGCTGAGCACCATGCGCTGATACGACTCTCGACCCGCCCTGATCAACTCATTGGCTTTATTGGTCAGTGTTTTCTCCAGCAATGTAAGCGCTGGATCGCTTTGCTTGGCCTGATGACTGCTCTCACTGAAGCGCTGCACCTCCAAAAGCATTTCCTCAGCCAGCAACTCCAGGTTTGCCCGTACGGCTTGAGGCGAAATCAGCATGTTCTGCTCCTGGGAAGGCAACGCCTCAATTGCGTCGGTGCCGCGGCGAACCAACAGCAAGCTGCTGAGATAGCCCTGGGGCTTATCCTTGACGACATGAACGTCCCTGACCGGATGCAGAACCCAGTCGACATCACCGTTCGCTTCGGTTTTTTTGGCGAACCTTGCATAAACATGACGGGTATAGGGGTCGATAAAATCTATCGAGTCGCCGATGCCAGAGGGAGGCTGCACAGCGGCGATCAGCCTGCCGTAATGACGACTCTGGAGAACCCGCTCCATTTCAGGCCCCTCAAACAGCGGCAGCACGGCTTGACTGTCGTAGTAGTCCTCATAGATGCCCACCAGGTCTTGCACCATTTCTTCACGAATACCACCGATGTAATGGCGATAGTCCGCCAGCGCTGCAGGCTCGATAAAACTATTGCTGATGCTGCCAACGCGCGCCAACCGATCGTCCAGCCAGGCCAGCTCATCGACGGCGTCATTCACCAACAGCCTGCGCTGCGCCAGGCTGTAACCAGGTTCTAGACAGAGTTGGCGATAGCTGGACAGCTTCAATCGGCATCGCAGGTTGACCTCCTCCAGCAGGCTAAACGCCTCCATCCCGGGAGCTTCAACCTTTGCTTTCAAGCAACGCAGCAATAACGGGCGCAACCCGGCTTCCCACCAGGCCAGAATAGGGGCCTTGTTGTTCCATTCGGGGATGTCCAATGCGCTGACCTGCACATCTGTCGGACGCACGGTGTCCAGAATGCGCTCGTAGGCCATGCGCTGCTCGCGACACAGCGCCACCGCCTGCTCGTGTGTTTTTACCAGCAGGTCAAGGCCGGCGCACATTGATGCGGGGGGCGTTCGCTTGGCAACTTCACGTAGTGTGAGCGGCTTGAAGCCCGTGTCGTTGGTCAATTGCTCATAAAGCGTGAGGCGACGCAGCTCCATCAATCCGATCTGAAAGCGCAGGCAGCGCACCTGGGCTTCGAGATACCGATGGAGCAACTGCGAATAATCCTGCACGACGCCGGCCAGGCGGCGTTGCTCCAGGAGTTCCCCCAGCAGCTTCGCCCGCCGCTGCATCAAGGCGACACTGTCATTTCTACTCTCGATTGCCAGTAGGCGTCGATTCAGGTTCCCTTCCTTGCGCAGAGCCACCATCACCTCGTCAGTGGGGATCCGGGCCTCGGCAAACTCCCCATGCAGGGTGTTGAACTGCGTCATCAGCGCTGTGGTGGAGAGCGCGGCGTCTGCCTCCTGACCTCCCGCACCGCCCAGCAGACGCAAGCGCAGGTCCAGGACCCAACGCCCATTGCCTGCCGACTTGAGCCACGGGCCACGACGTCCATTGGCGGCAACTACCCGCACGCCGTCACGCTCGACGGTTACCTTGAAACAGTAGGCATCAACATCGGCGTACCACTGACCTTCGCTAAGCCAAAGCCCGGACGTCGCACCGTTGCCGGCCTGGGCCGCCCCGGCGGGCTTGGTCAGGCTGAAAGTCTGCAAGTCCATTACCTGGGACGGCGTCAACCGCACAGAGGACGATTGCCAGCCATACTCAACCGGGGCACGCACATCGCTCACATCATGCCCGGCGTTCATGTCGGGTAACTGGACTGGCGGATTTTCTGACACTGGCGTGTGGGTTTCAGTCTCCTTTTGCTCATCGCTGTCCCTGACGGGTTCCTCCTGCACGCCATCGTCTTCGCGCCTGACAGTGGCAGAGACATCGCTTGAATAATGCATGAGCACCAGCGCCATGCTCAGGAAAAAGCCGACCAGAGCACTGCCCTGATCTTCGGTGCCACCCTGGCTTATTTGGGCCGTTTGCTCATGCACCGTCCAGGCAACCTGCAACCATCCAATGACGGCAAGCGGGCCAGTGACCAGCGGCATGACACTGTTCAAGCCCAGCGACAGCCCCTCCATACGACGAGCCCACTGGTTTTCACGGTTGGACACCGATTGTTTGTCCGCCTGCTCCAGTATTGCCTGCACCTGGCTGTCATACAGATGCCGCCCGTAATCACCCTGCACTTCGTCAGTGGCCAGCATCGCCGGCCTGCTGGTCAATGCATCAATCAGCAGGGCCAGACCATCCAGGGTGTTGAAATGCGGAGCAACAAAACCATCCGCCCGATAGGTGGCCCGCGCGTCGGCACTCATCCAGCCCAGCACCTGCTGCTGCAAGGCTCCTGGCTGCTCAATCGCGCCGAGCAGATCCCCCCGGTTGGCAAACTCAATCAACTTGGGCTGCCCCATAGGGCAAAACAGGACCACCGGGCCGACATCAAGCGACCGTGGCCCCATGACAAACATGTTCATCACCTCATCCGCTTCGGCAGACGCACTGGCCTTGAATGCCAGGGGCCGCAGGACAATGACCTGGTCGTCCAGGTAACGATCGACCGCCCGTTCCTGCATGACCGCCACCACGGTTTCGTAACCTTTGCGACTGAACCCCGCCTGGCCACGACTGTAGAACTCCAGCGCCAGCATCGGCAGCTCGAGGCGCAATTGCGCGACAAAGCTGCGGCTGCGCCACAGCACCTCGGCTGGCGAATCCCTGAGCGACAGCGATACCTGCTTGGGATAGTTCTCACCAATATCGACCTGGCTCACCATGCGCTTGATTGCGCGTGGCGTCAGCCAATCGGGAGGTGCGCTGGCGTCGCGCAATGAAACCTGGATGGCATCCCCCGGCAAGCCGGCCAGGTTTTCCAGGGCGACCTTGAGCAGCGTGGTGATGATCTTGACGGGAAAACCACCGGCAGCCGATACGCCTCTGACCGTATGGATGGTAATGATCACATCGTCCGGCTCAATCCTCGAAGACTTGGGGTAGGCCGCCATAAGTTTTTGCCGGGTAAACTCCAACAGTGACGGCACGCCATCGTCGAAAAACCGCCAGTTGGGTTGTTTGAACAGCCTGCCCAGATTGTGCAGGTGTTGCGAAAACTCCCCACGTACTTCACGCCTGACCTTTTTCATCCAGTGCGGCAGTGCAGCATAGAGCCGGCTCAGGGTGGGGTTATCGGCGAGGCGCAGGCTGTCGAAGTCACCCGTCGCGACCCAGTGCACGGCGTCCAGCAAGGCACCGCCCCAATAAGACGAGCGACGGGCCAGCGCAACGCCCCACCGCAGGTCGCTCAATTGTTTGATGAGGAAACTCAGGGCAAAACCGTCGAAAATATTGCAACGCGGCTCATATAACCGCCACTGCATCGCGCGCCCCGGCGCCAGCCCACTGAGGCGCGTGCGCAACGCTTTGCCCAATGCATCACGCGAAGCAAAGGTTTCGATACCGGAACTCAAGGTAAAGAGCAGCAGCGTCTCGTCGGTGTCCGTCCGGCGGGCAATCAACATGCCGCGCAACAGCCCCAGCTCTTCGCTGCCCACCTCGCCCCACTGGTCCACCAGGTAAGCCCGGGTCGCACCACCACGCAGGTTGTTGTCGGGTGTTTGCAGGACGTCATGGATCATCTGCCGATGGGTGGCGTTGGCTACCAGTGTGGGCGCGCCGAGTTGCTTCAAGGTCTCTTTCAGCAACAACGACAGCATCTCGAAGCGGCTGCGCGCTTCGACGGACAGTTCAGTCCAGTCATCGATCAAGGCCTGCTGGCAGCGCTCAAGCAGCAGAGGACCGCGCTGGTTGACAGCGTCTTGAGCATCCAGGTTTTTCAACGCGCAGACGATGAGCGGCGTACTGTCCGGATGCTCGGTCAACTGTTGCCCTTGGGTGTAATCCACCCAAATACCGTCGACAAAACGGTTGACCAACGCCTCCACCAGCGTGGTGCGCTCCGGCTGCTCAGCGCTGATCGCGGTGCCGCTGTAGCGATAACGCGGCGTCAGTAGAACCGGCAGCTCATCGGTGATGGCTACCGAGGGAAACGTCGCCCGCAACGTACGTTGCAGGTCTTGCGCTGCGATCACGGGCAGCGGGGATCGGCTTGAGAACAACGCCTGAATGTCCTGGGCCGTTCGCCGCAGGAGCATCAAGTGGTTAAACGGTTGAGGGGTGTTGGCCATGAATACGTCCTTGAGAAGACGCGGGCCCTGAATTCAGCCCGCCTCGACAGCGTGCCGGCCGGCCACGCCCTCAGGGTGGCAAGCAGATAACACCCTCAACGGCCTAAGGCTTTTTATCGGTGGCAACAGCCTCGCAAGCGTCGCTTGTTTTGTCAGCCGGCCGGCTCTCACTGCGGATTTGCGCATGGCTGATCAGCGCGAAGATAAAGCTGCCGCCGATGATATTGCCCGCCAACGTGGGCCCGGCGAATATCAGCCAGAAGTCCTTCCATGGCAGCTCGCCAGCAAATACCAGGTACGACACTTCCGCCGAGCCCACCACAATGTGGGTGAAATCCCCCAGGGCCATCAGGTAAGTGATCAGGATGATGATGAACATCTTGGCGCTTTCCATCGACGGGATCATCCACACCATGGTGGCGATCATCCAGCCGGAGACGATGCCCTTGGCGAACATCTGGCCGGGCTCGTTTTCCATGACCTTGCGCCCGATGTCCAAAAAGGCCAGGTCGGTCTTGGTGTCGAAGATCGGCAGGTGCAGCATCACGTAGGCCACCAGCAAGGTGCCACACAGGTTGCCCACCAGCACCACCGTCCACAGGCGCAACAGGCGCCCGACATTCCCCAGTGTGGGCTTGCTCATCACTGGCAGCACGGCGGTCAGGGTGTTTTCGGTAAACAACTGCTGGCGCGCCAGGATCACCGCGAGGAAACCCGCGCAGTAACCGAAGCTGGCGATCACTTTGAATCCCTCGGCATCAGGCAGCCGAGAGTTGAGCAAGCCCATGCCCATCAGCGACAGGCCCATGGTCAAGCCGGCAGCGAGCGCCGACCACCACAGGGCCGCCACATTGCGCTCCAGTTCCTGGTCGCCCTGGGTGCGGATGATTTCATGCAGTACCGCCGCGCGCGGCGGCTGGTTCTTGTCGACGTCCTGTTGCTCTTCCTGCGACAGGTTGGGGGTTTTGCCGTCTTCGTGAGTGGCCATGGGCGTACCTGAACAGGAGGGTGTTGTTCAGGTACGACCTATCGCCCATCACGAGCGTTCACTGGCCAGGCAGGATTACTCGCTGATGCTCTCGTCGGCGAACTGATCTTTGACGTATTTGATTTCAGTGCGGCCGTGTGGCGCTGGCAGGCCATCTTCACCGAGGTTGACGAAGACCATTTTTTCTACGGTAAGGATGCTTTTGCGGGTGATCTTGTTGCGCACTTCACAGGTCAGGGTGATGGAGGTGCGGCCGAACTCGGTGGCGGTGATGCCCAGCTCGATGATGTCGCCCTGGCGCGAGGCGCTGACGAAGTTGATCTCGGAGATGTACTTGGTGACGACGCGCTGGTTACCCAGTTGCACAATGGCGTAAATCGCCGCCTCTTCGTCGATCCAGCGCAACAAGCTGCCGCCGAACAGAGTGCCGTTGGGGTTGAGGTCTTCTGGTTTTACCCATTTGCGGGTGTGGAAGTTCATGGTCACTCCAAAGCGTCTTGCGAAATGATGGGCGTTATCATGGCAGAGGCCGGGCCCAAGCTCTATGAGCCATTGCCTATCAACCCCATGAGGGATCTTCATGTAACCGACAGAAAGGCTTGGGAAGTGCGACGCACACGGCTATAATCGGCGCCGTTTCAAAACGGTCATATCCACTTGTTACCGTTTTCCCGCCACCTGTCCGAGGGGCGCTGCAGCAGGTTTACCCTGTCAGGCTCGGATGGGGCGTTGTCCGGCCGGCTTCACCTGGCCAGATACTAAACGCACAACGGCGCCCATTCGCACACTACGAATGGAGGCTCTTCATGAGCGCTGTCAACACGCCTGCAGATTTCAACGACTACAAAGTCGCCGACATGTCCCTCGCCGCCTGGGGCCGTCGCGAAACCTTTATCGCCGAATCCGAAATGCCAGCCCTGATGGGCCTGCGTCGCAAGTACGCCGCTGAGCAGCCGCTCAAAGGCGCCAAGATCCTCGGCTGCATCCACATGACCATCCAGACTGCCGTGCTGATCGAAACCCTGGTTGCCCTGGGTGCCGAAGTGCGTTGGTCGTCCTGCAACATTTTCTCGACTCAAGACCAGGCCGCTGCCGCTATCGCTGCCGCCGGTATCCCGGTATTCGCCTGGAAAGGCGAGACCGAAGAAGAGTACGAGTGGTGCCTGGAGCAAACCATCCTCAAGGATGGCGCGCCTTGGGATGCCAACATGATCCTCGACGACGGCGGCGACCTGACCGAGCTGCTGCACAAGAAATACCCGGCCATCCTGGACCGCGTCCACGGCGTGACCGAAGAAACCACCACCGGCGTACACCGCCTGCTGGACATGCTGGCCAAGGGCGAGCTGAAAATCCCGGCCATCAACGTCAACGACTCGGTGACCAAGAGCAAGAACGACAACAAGTACGGCTGCCGTCACAGCCTGAACGATGCCATCAAGCGCGGCACCGACCACCTGCTGTCGGGCAAGCAAGCCCTGGTGATCGGCTACGGTGACGTGGGCAAGGGTTCGGCCCAGTCCCTGCGTCAGGAAGGCATGATCGTTAAAGTCTCCGAAGTTGACCCGATCTGCGCCATGCAAGCCTGCATGGACGGTTTCGAAGTGGTTTCGCCGTTCATCGACGGCGTCAACGACGGCACCGCCGCCAGCGTTGACAAGGCCCTGCTGGGCAAGATCGACCTGATCGTGACCACCACCGGTAACGTGAACGTCTGCGACGCCAACATGCTGGCCGCCCTGAAAAAGCGCGCGGTTGTGTGCAACATCGGTCACTTCGACAACGAGATCGATACTGCTTTCATGCGCAAGAACTGGGCATGGGAAGAAGTGAAGCCACAGGTGCACAAGGTTCACCGTACCGGCGCGGGTGCTTTCGACCCACAGAACGACGACTACCTGATCCTGCTGGCCGAAGGCCGTCTGGTTAACCTGGGCAACGCCACTGGCCACCCAAGCCGCATCATGGACGGCTCGTTCGCCAACCAGGTACTGGCGCAGATCTTCCTGTTCGACCAGAAGTACGCCGACCTGTCGCCAGCCCAGAAAGCCGAGCGCCTGACCGTGGAAGTACTGCCGAAGAAACTCGACGAAGAAGTGGCCCTGGAAATGGTCCGCGGCTTCGGCGGCGTGGTGACTCAACTGACCAAGACCCAGGCCGACTACATCGGCGTGACCGTTGAAGGTCCGTTCAAGCCGCACGCTTACCGCTACTAAGTAATCAGCCCAACCTGCGTTACCTGTAGGAGCGAGCTTGCTCGCGAAAAACTCAAGGACACCGCGTATATCCTGTTTCTCCGCGTTATCGTTGACGTTCTTCGCGAGCAAGCTCGCTCCTACAGTGCAGATGGGTTGCACAGTCGGCATTCTGAGTTTCAAAGGGTATTACCATGTCCCAAGACCGTCGCTACAGCTTCGAGTTCTTCCCGACCAAGACCGATGCTGGACATGAAAAACTGATGGCCACGGCCACCCAGTTGGCCAGCTACAACCCCGACTTCTTTTCCTGCACCTATGGCGCGGGCGGCTCGACCCGTGACCGCACGATCAACACCGTGTTGCAGCTGGAAAGCCAAGTCAAAGTTCCCGCCGCTCCGCACTTGTCGTGCGTGGGCGACAGCAAGGACGACCTGCGCGGCCTGCTGACCCAATACAAGAGCGCCGGCATCAAGCGCATCGTCGCCCTGCGCGGCGACCTGCCCTCCGGCATGGGCATGGCCAGCGGTGAGCTGCGCTACGCCAATGACCTGGTGAGCTTCATCCGTGAAGAAAGCGGCGATCACTTCCATATCGAAGTGGCGGCCTACCCGGAGATGCACCCCCAGGCACGCAACTTCGAAGAAGACTTGAAGAACTTCGTGCGCAAGGCCAACGCCGGTGCCGACAGTGCGATCACCCAGTACTTCTTCAACGCCGACAGCTACTTCTACTTCGTCGAGCGTGTACGGGCCATGGGCGTGAACATCCCCATCGTGCCGGGCATCATGCCAATCACCAACTACAGCAAGCTGGCACGTTTCTCCGACGCCTGCGGCGCCGAGATCCCACGCTGGGTGCGCAAGCAATTGGAAGCCTATGGCGATGACGTCAAGAGCATCCAGGCGTTCGGTGAGCAGGTCATCACAGAAATGTGTGAAAGTTTGTTGCAAGGTGGTGCGCCAGGCTTGCACTTCTATACCCTGAACCAGGCTGAGCCGAGCCTTGCGATCTGGAACAACCTCAAGCTGCCACGCTGAGGTCTGTTCAAGCAGCACCCAGGCCCTCGTTTATACGGGGGCTTTTTTTGTCCACACATCCCGGAAAGGAAGCCAGCAGTAAATGAATACAGCGTCCCCGACTCCACGCCCGCAACTGGTCTACCTGGTTTTCGGCGCCGAGACTTACCATCAGGAAGCGGTATTCAGCATCGCCAGTGCCCTGGCCCACCTGGGAGGCCCCCAGGACATGCCATTGGACATCCAGGTGTTCAGCGACAACCCAGCGCCCTACCGTGATCTGCCGGTGCAGGTTCACCTGCTGGATGAAGCCACTCGCAAACACTGGTGCGAGCCCCACGGCTACCATTTCCGCACCAAGCACGTACTGTTGCGCCAGGTCTTGCAGACCTCGGACCGTGCGCTGCTGATCGACACCGACACGTTTTTCCACGACTCGCCCATGGCCCTGTTCGAACGCGTAGCCCCCGGCACGCTGTTGTGCAACGCCTTCCATGCCAAATACGGCGACAACCGTGAGGGCGTGCTGTACGAAACCCTGGCCACGCACCTGGCAGAGCGCAACCTGGCTGACGACGATATGTATCTGCTCAACTCCGGCGTGATCGGTATCGCACAACCGGATGCCTATTTGCTGGACCGCTCGATTGAACTGATGGACGAGCTGTTCCCCCTGGCCAAAGGGGCCTACACCCTGGAAGAATTTTGTCTGTCAGTGGCGGCCTACCGCACAGTCAACGTGCGTCAGTGCCCCGACCTGATCCACCACTATTGGAGTCGCAAACAGCTGTTCCGTGCCAAGGTCAAGGCATGGATCACCAAGCACTCGGCCGCCCCCACCGCCGCCGGTGCCCTGGCCGATACGCGCAAGGTGTCCGCCCACCTGCCCCGCCCGCCTCGCCTGCAACGCCTGATGTACAAGCTGATCACCCTGGCCCTGCCCAAGCGCAAGCAACAGTTCATCCGCGAGATCCTCTACGGCTGCTACGAACACAAAAACGAGTTCGATCAGGCATGCTGTCCGGTGTGGTGGGACAAGGCACGGCAGAACCAGGAGCAACGGCAAAAATGCCCGGTCGATGCTCACCAACTGGAACACTGGTTTGCCAACCCCCTGGTGCGGCTGATCCTTGGCGAGCGCCGTGCGGCCATCTACGAACACCTGATGACCTCCGAGACAAAATAGCGTCGCCCGCAGATGCGTGTGCCAGAGCTTCTCTTTAGCGCTGGGCCGTCGTAATCTCAGGGCATGCCCCTCATCCTGAAGCTGTTGACCGCTGCGCTTTTCACTTGCCTGAGCCTGACTGCTCATGGCGAGAAATTGCGCATTGTCACCGAGCCCTGGGCGCCCTACGTGTACGAGGAGCACGGCACCATGCAAGGGCTGGACTACGAAACCACGGTCATCGTGTTCCAGCGCCTTGGGGTGGACGTGCAATGGCAGTTCCTGCCCTGGAAGCGTTGCCTGGCCATGCTTGACCAAGGCCACGCCGACGGCGCGCTGGATATTTTCCACAGCCACGAACGCGACGCCCTGCTGCTGTACCCCAGCGAACCGCTCTCGGAAGTGGAATTCGTAGTGTTCTACGCCAACGACCGCCCCCACCCGGCCCAGGCCCTGGACGACCTACGGGGCCTTACCGTTGGCACCTCGCCGGGCTATCTGTACGGCGCGCCCTTCACTGACTCCACGCTGTTCAACCGCGAACCAGCGCCCAGCCACGAGGCCAACTTCGGCAAATTGTTGCTGGGACGCGTAGACCTGGTGATCACCGACCGCCGGGTAGGCCAGCATGTGATCAAGGCGATGGGCCTGGAAGGCAAGGTCAGCCAGGCGCCGCTGGTGGTCAGCCGCCAGCAGCAGTTCCTCGCGGTGCGCCGTGGCGCCGGCATGGACTTGCTGGTACAACGCTTTGCCGCCGAACTCAAACGCTTCAAGCAGGAGCCCGCGTATGTTGCCTTGAGTGCCAAATACGGCGGTTTGCCAGCCAATACGGCCCCTGAACACGCCGTTGAGCAGCAGGAAAGCGGCGCGCCGTGATTGCTCTGTTATACTCCGGCCTTTCCGCCAGGCTCACGCCCGGCCGCTGAGGTCTTGAAAAAGGCACCCAACCCCGCTACTGCGCAGCTTTCAGCCCGCGCGAGCCGGTGGAGTGCCCGCCAGACGCAGCAGGACCGGACGGGATTGCGCTCCCCTAAGCGCCATTCACGCCCGGCAAGATTATCCCTTTGGGCCAAGCCCTAACTAAAACAGGATTACTCATGTCCTTTGCTTCCCTCGGTCTCTCCGAGGCTTTAGTCCGCGCCATCGAGGCAGCGGGCTATACCGAGCCTACTCCGGTGCAACAGCGGGCCATTCCCGCCGTGTTGCAAGGTCGCGACCTGATGGTTGCGGCGCAGACAGGTACTGGTAAAACCGGCGGCTTCGCCCTCCCGATTCTGGAGCGGTTGTTTCCCAATGGTCACCCGGACAAATCCCAGCGTCACGGCCCGCGCCAACCGCGCGTACTGGTCCTGACCCCTACCCGCGAACTCGCAGCGCAAGTGCACGACAGCTTCAAGCTGTATGCCCGCGACCTGAAGTTCGTCAGCGCCTGCATCTTCGGCGGTGTTGGCATGAACCCGCAGGTTCAGGCCATGTCCCGTGGTGTGGACGTGCTGGTGGCTTGCCCTGGTCGCTTGCTCGACCTGTGCGGCCAAGGCAGCGTGGATTTGTCCCACGTTGAAATCCTGGTGCTGGACGAAGCCGACCGCATGCTCGACATGGGCTTTGTCCATGACGTGAAAAAGGTCCTCGCCCGCCTGCCGGCCAAACGCCAGAACCTGCTGTTTTCGGCAACGTTCTCCCAGGACATCACCGCCCTGGCCGGCAAGCTGCTGCACAACCCGGAACGCATCGAAGTCACGCCGCCGAACACCACGGTCGAGCGTATCGAACAGCGTGTGTTCCGCCTGGCTGCCAGCCACAAGCGTGCGCTGCTGGCCCACCTGATCACCGCCGGCGCCTGGGAACAGGTGCTGGTGTTCACCCGCACCAAGCATGGCGCCAACCGCCTGGCCGAGTACCTGGACAAGCACGGCCTCACCGCCGTCGCCATCCACGGCAACAAGAGCCAGAACGCGCGCACCAAGGCGCTGGCCGACTTCAAGGCCGGCACCGTGCGCATCCTGGTGGCCACCGATATCGCCGCTCGCGGCCTGGATATCGACCAACTGCCACACGTCGTCAACTTCGAGCTGCCAAACGTCGATGAAGATTACGTGCACCGTATCGGCCGTACTGGCCGTGCCGGTCGTTCGGGTGAAGCCATTTCCCTGGTTGCCCCGGATGAAGAGAAGCTGCTGAAAAGCATCGAGCGCATGACCAAGCAGAAAATCGCCGACGGCGACCTGATGGGCTTCGATGCCAGCGCCGTGGAGGCCGAAAAGCCAGAAGCGCGCGAGCGTCCGGACGTGCGCAACCCGCGCAATCCACGCGGTCCGAAGGGCGATGGCCCGAACGGCGGCGGGGGTGGCGGTGGTCGTCGCGACAAGGGCAAAGACAAGGGCGGCAAGGACAAAGCGCCGACCAACGGCCGTGGCGAACGCCCAGCCCGCGAGCAGAAGCCCCGTGAAGGCACCCCGGCCCGCGAACAGCGCCAGCCGAGCCAGCCACCACGCGCCGCCGCTGACCGTGCCCCGGACGAGTTCCTTGACGACGACGTGGATAACTTCGGTAACCGCGTCGACTACGTGCCCCAGGCCAAGCCGGCCCAAGGCCGTGGCCGTCGCCCAGGTGCTCCGGCACAGGGCGCAGGCGCGCCACGTGGCGGCCAGCCACAAGGCGCTCGCCAGAACGGCCCGCGCAACAGCAGCGGCGGTACCACCGGTACGCCACCTGCCAAACGCAATGGCCCACGCAGCGGCGCACCACGCGATGGCCAGGCCCGCCGCGAAGATTCGCGCAGCAACAACCGTCGCCCGGCTCGTGACGACCAGCCACGTTCGTCCGAACCCGCCGTGCAAAACCCGCGCGGTGGCCCGGCGCCGAAGATCATCCACAAGGAGTCGAAAGCGGATCGCTTCCCGACACCTGAGCAGTTGGATCAACTGCCAGGCCGTCCTCGTGGTGAGAAACCAGCGCTGCTGACTCGCAACCGCTAGGCACAAAAAAACCCGTATCGCGAGATACGGGTTTTTTTGCCTGTAGGAGCGAGCTTGCTCGCGAAGGTCGTCAACGATAACGCTGGTAACCAGACAAAACGCGGTGCCCCGGCGTTTTTCGCGAGCAAGCTCGCTCCTACAAGCGAAGCATTACTTCTGCTTCACGCCTTCCAGCGAGATGTCCAGGTCCAGTGTCTGCGAAGACGGGCCTGGGCCTTTGATGCCATAGTCATTCAGGTTCAGCGTGGTGGTGGCGTTGAAGCCAGCACGTTCGCCGCCCCATGGGTCTTTGCCTTCACCGTTGAAAGTGGCCTTGAAGGTCACAGGCTTGGTCACGCCGTGGAACGTCAGGTCGCCCGTCACGTCAGCGGTTTTTGCACCGGTGGACTTAACAGAGGTAGACACAAACTTGGCATCGGCAAACTTGGCGACGTCCAGGAAATCTTTGCTGGCGATGTGCTTGTCACGTTCGGCGTGGTTGGACCACAGGCTGGCGGTTTTCACGTCAACAGCGATTTTGCTGGCTTCAGGCTTGGCTGCGTCCCAGCTGAACGTACCATCCCAGTCCTTGAAGGTACCGTGGATGAAGCTGTAGCCCAGGTGGCTGATTTTCCAGTCGATGAAGGCGTGCTGGCCTTCCTTGTCGATCTTGTAGTCAGCGGCCATCGCGGAACCGGCGGACAGCAGGGCGGAACCGAGTGCCAGAGCGGCGAGCGTCTTTTTCAACATGCTTTCTATTCCTTGTGAGTCGAGGTTGAACATCAGGCTTTGCGCCCCAGCATTCGCGTCAGGGTCACATCACGATCAATGAAGTGGTGCTTCAGTGCGGCCACGCCGTGCAAGCCGGCAAAGACCACCAACACCCAGGCCAGGTACAGATGCACCAGGCCTGCGTTGTCTGCCTGGTCCGGTAGCCCGGAAACCACGGCAGGAATCTCAAACAGGCCAAACACCGGGATACCGACACCGTCTGCGGTGGAAATCAGGTAACCGGCAATCATCACGGCAAACAGCCCGAGATAAAGGAACGCGTGGCCAAACGCAGCACCGATACGGGTCATGCGGCTGTAGCTGGCCAACGGTGGTGGCGGCGGGCTGATCAGGCGCCAGACGATACGCACCAGCATGACGGCGAACAGCGTGATGCCGATGCTCTTGTGCAGGTCCGGCGCGTCTTTGCGCCAGGCGCTGTAGTAGTCGAGCCCGACCATCCACAACCCCAGGGCAAACAAGCCAAACACCACCAGGGCCACGCCCCAGTGCAAAACCATGCTGACCCACCCATAGCGGGCCGGAGAGTTACGTAGCTGCATGAACTTAATCCCGTAAGAACTGCGCCCAAGACTAGCGCGTTACCTATCGATTTAAAGCGGAAAATTTCGCTTTGAAATATCGAGAAATGTGATCTTGAGGTTATGAAGCGTAAATTAACCAAGGATTAAGGACTATCCAGAAGAAACGTGACAGACCGTCCTGTGTTTACTGCCAATTGGCAAGTAATGGGTTGTGGCACCGTCGCCCATTGAATAGGCTTGCGCGATTGTTGCTTGAGGAGACGAAAAATGGGCTTGAACAACCAGTGGATGCAACGCGATCTCGCCGTGCTGTGGCATCCCTGCACCCAGATGAAAGACCACCAGCAACTGCCGCTGATCCCGATCAAACGCGGTGAAGGCGTATGGCTGGAAGACTTCGAAGGCAAGCGCTACCTCGACGCCGTCAGTTCCTGGTGGGTCAACGTGTTCGGTCACGCCAACCCGCGTATCAACCAGCGCATCAAGGACCAGGTCGATCAGCTCGAACATGTGATCCTTGCCGGTTTCAGCCACCAGCCGGTGATCGAGTTGTCCGAACGCCTGGTGCAGATGACGCCCGAAGGCCTGACCCGCTGCTTCTACGCCGATAACGGTTCGTCGTGCATCGAAGTCGCGCTGAAAATGAGCTTCCACTACTGGCTCAACCGCGGCCTGCCGAATAAAAAGCGCTTCGTCACCCTCACCAACAGCTACCACGGCGAAACCATCGCCGCGATGTCGGTGGGCGACGTGCCGCTGTTTACCGAAACCTACAAGGCGCTGCTGCTGGACACCATCAAGGTGCCAAGCCCCGATTGCTACCTGCGCCCCGAGGGCGTGAGCTGGGAAGACCACTCGCGCACGATGGCCCAGGTGATGGAACAGACCCTGGCCGAGCACCACGCCACCGTCGCTGCCGTGATCATCGAACCGCTGATCCAGGGTGCCGGCGGCATGCGCATGTACCACCCGGTGTACCTCAAGCTGCTGCGCGAGGCGTGCGACCGCTACGGTGTGCACCTGATCCACGATGAAATCGCCGTGGGCTTCGGCCGTACCGGCAGCATGTTTGCGTGTGAACAGGCCGGTATCCGCCCGGACTTCCTGTGCCTGTCCAAGGCCCTCACCGGTGGCTACCTGCCGCTGGCGGCGGTGGTTACCACCGATGATGTGTACGACGCGTTCTACGACGACTACCCCACCCTGCGTGCCTTCCTGCACTCCCACAGCTACACCGGCAACCCCTTGGCGTGCGCGGCGGCGTTGGCGACCCTGGATATTTTCGAAGAAGACAACGTCATCGAAAACAACAAGGCCCTGGCCCAGCGCATGGCCACCGCCACCGCGCACCTGGTGGACCACCCCCATGTGTCGGAAGTGCGCCAGACCGGCATGGTGCTGGCCATCGAGATGGTGCAAGACAAAGCCACCAAAACCGCCTACCCCTGGCAGGAACGCCGTGGCTTGAAGGTATTCGAGCACGCGTTGGAACGCGGCGCGTTGTTGCGCCCGCTGGGCAGCGTGGTGTATTTCCTGCCGCCCTATGTGATTACGCCAGAGCAAATCGATTTCCTGGCCGAGGTGGCCAGCGAAGGTATCGATATCGCCACCCATAGCCGCGTCAGTGTTGCAGTGCCTAAAGACTTCCATCCAGGCTTTCGCGATCCGGGTTGATTGCCTGCACAACCATTCCAGAGAACAGAAATGAGACTGTCCCGTTTTTTCACCGACACCCCGCTGAGCATTGGCGAGCACGAACTGCCCGAAGCCCAGGCGCACTACATCAGCCGTGTGCTGCGCATGGGCGAAGGCGACGCTGTGCAATTGTTCGACGGCTCAGGCCAGGAGTTCTTGGGCAGCCTGCTGGAAGTCGGCAAGAAGCGCGTCACCGTGCAACTGACAGAGAGCTTCCGGGGCCAGGCTGAATCGCCGCTGCACATCCATCTCGGCCAGGGCCTGTCCCGTGGCGAGCGGATGGATTGGGCGATTCAGAAAGCCACCGAATTGGGCGTCAACGAAATCACACCGATTTTCAGCGACCGCTGCGAAGTGCGCCTCAAGGATGAACGCGCCGACAAACGCCTGCTGCACTGGCGCCAGGTGGCAATCAGCGCGTGCGAGCAATGCGGGCGTTCGACGGTGCCGGTGATTCATCCGCCGCTATTGCTGGCGGACTGGTTGAAGCAGACCGAGGCGGATTTGAAGCTGGTGCTGCATCCGGTGGCAGAGCCGATGGTCAGCCATGCCAAGCCTGCGAGCCTGGCGTTTTTGATCGGGCCGGAGGGTGGGTTGACCGAGGGTGAAGTCGAGGCAGCCCAAGCGGCTGGCTACCACGCCGCGCGCCTTGGGCCGCGAGTGTTGCGTACTGAAACTGCGCCAGTGGTGGCATTGGCTGTCGCTCAACAACTATGGGGTGATTTCTAACCGTCGCCCTTTGCAAACCCAATCAAAAATGTGGGAGGGGGCTTGCTCCCGATTGCGGTATGTCAGCAAAAAATAGGTGTCTGACACACTGCTATCGGGAGCAAGCCCCCTCCCACATTTGGATTGGGTTACCAGGCAACTACTCCACCGGATCACTCACCGGCTTGGCAATGATCGCCTTCAACTCGCTGGTCATCGGGAATTCCAGGTTCAAGCCCTTTGGCGGAATCGGTTGTTCAAACCAGCGCTGGTAAATCCCGTTGATCTCGCCGCTGCTGTACAGCTCGCCGAGGGTCTCGTTGACCACCGCCAGAAACTGCGGGTCGTCTTTGCGCAGCATGCAGCTGTAGATTTCCCGCGATTGCTCCTTACCGACCACCACCCACTTGTGCGGGTCCCTGGCCTTGGCGCGCTCGCCATAGAGCAGCGCATCATCCATGTAGAAGGCCGCCGCACGACCGGTTTCAAGCATCTTGAACGCCTCGCCATGGTCCTTGGCGCTGATCACGAACATATTGGCTTTGTGCTCGGCGTTATAGCTCTTGAGGAAACGCTCGTTAGTGGTGCCGGCGGTGGTCACCACGTTTTTGCCGGTCAGGTCGGCGAAGCCCTGGATGCCACTGTCCTTCGCCGTCAGCAGTTGACCCTTCACGTAGATAAACCCGTAGGAAAACGCCACCTGCTTCTGCCGCTCGGCCGTCACCCCGGTAGAGCCGCATTCCAGGTCGACGGTGCCGTTTTGCACCAACGGAATACGGGTCTGGGAAGTCACCAGGTTGTACTTCACCTTCAGATCGGCCACCCCGGTTTTCTGCTGGATACGCTCGACGATCTTGTTGGCCAACTCCACCGAATAGCCCATGGGCTTGCCGCTGCTATCTGCCACATAAGAAAACGGTACCGAGGCATCGCGATAACCCAGCGTGATGGACTTGGCGCTGGCGATCTTGGCCAGCGCGCCGCTCAGAGGGGCTTCGTTTGCATGGGCCTGCGCGCCCAACAACAGCCCCAGGGTGCAGCCGGTCAACAGGATCTTTTTCATTGTTATTCTCCGTTGGTCTTTGAAGTTACTTGCATACAGCGATCACGCTGATTTCTACCAGCACACTGGGGCGTGCCAGTTGCGCTTGCAGGGTGGTACGGGTAGGCGCCATGCCCGGCGACAACCAGGCAGACCACACGTCATTCATCGGCGCGAAGCCCTCGCCAATGTCTTTGAGGTAAATCGTCGCGTTGAGCAGGTGATCCTTGTCACTGCCCGCCTGGGCCAACAGGGCATCGATCTTGGCCAGCACTTCCTCGGTTTGTGTGGCCACGTTCTGGCCATCGCCCGGCACCTGGCCCGAGAGGAACACCAGGTCCTTGAAGGTCACGGCGCCAGAGAGCCGGTCGTTGCTGCTGATTCGGTTGATGGTCATGGTTGCATCCTTATGCGGCGCGAGGCGTCAGGCCCTGCATATCAATGGAAGGAACCTGTTGGCTGATCAACTCGGCCAACAGTTGGCCGCTACCGCAGGCCAGGGTGAAACCCAGGGCTCCATGGCCCAGGTTCAGCCACAGGTTGCGATAGACACTGGCCCCAATCAGCGGCACGCCGGTGGGGGTTGCGGGGCGCATGCCGGCCCATTCCAGCGCATGGCCGTAGTCGCCAGCCATAGGAAATGTCTCCAGCGCCTGGCGCTTGATCAAGGCTAGGCGCTTGGGTTCAAGGCCCGCGTCGAAGCCGACGATATCCACCATCGCCGCCACCCGCAGTTGCTCGCCGATGCGCGCGTAAACGATCTTGCGGTCGTAGTCGGTGATGCTCACGTTCGGCGCCTGGTGCTGCGCGCCAATCGGCACGCTGAGGCTATAGCCCTTGAGCGGATACAGCGGCAGCGACACACCCAACTCGGCGCTGCGATACCCGGCCGCCAGCACCAGTTGCTCGACCGGCATTACCTCATCGCCCAGTTCGATGGCCTGCACCGCACCGTCGGCATGACGAAGGCCGGTGACCTTGCGCCCCAGCAAAAATCGGCAGCGCCCGGAAGCCTCAAGGCGCGCCGCCAAGCGCTGGCAGAAGGCGTGACAGTCGGCCACTTCTTCGTTCGGCGTGTAGATGCCGCCCACAAAACCACCCCCAGCCAGCGCCGGTTCCAGGCGTGCGCAATCGTTGGCCGACAGCACCTGTTGCTGCAGGATATCGGTGACTTTGCTGCGGGCATGCTCAAAGGAACTGGCGTTGCGAAAGGTCACCAGCTTGCCGTTGCGCCGCCAGTCGAAACCGTCCAGGCGATCATCCTCGCGCCATTGCTGCAACGTGGTCTGGCTCAGCGACGCCAGGCGCAGCAAGTGCGCGGCATTGCGTTGGTTGACCTTGCCACGGCAGGCGCCCAGGAACGCGGCCATCCAGCGCCATTGCTGCGGGTCCATGCGCGGGCGCAGCTTCAACGGCGAATCCCCCCGCAGCAGCCAGCCAATGGCTTGCAACGGTACCCCGGCGTCCGCCAGCGGTGCGACATAGCGGTAGGACAACTGCCCGCCATTGGCAAAACTGGTTTCGCGGCCCAGGCTGTCGCGGGCGTCGATCACCGTCACTTCATGGCCGGCACGCACCAACGCATAAGCACTGGCCAGACCGATCACCCCACCGCCGATGATGCACACCATTGCCGCCACCCGCCGTTCATTCAAGAGGCCTCAAGCCTAGGGGCAGGTGACAGGCCGCCGACAATGAATAAAGATGGATCACCTATAAACAAAGGTTATGGACTTGCCATGCGCCTGCGTCATATCGAAATCTTCCAGGCCATCCGCCAGACCGGCTCCGTGAGCGCTGCCGCGCAGTTGCTGCACGTGTCCCAACCGGCGGTAACCAAGGTGTTGCAGCACGCCGAGTTGCAGTTGGGTTTCCCGCTCTTTTTAAGAGTGCGCGGCAAACTGCAACCCACGCCGGAAGCCCTGGCGCTGGAAAGCGAAGTGGAAAAAGTCACCGAGAGCCTGCAAGGCGTTCGCCGCCTGGCCAAGAGTTTGCGCCGCGCGCCGGGCCAGAGCGTGCGTATCGGTGCGATTCCCGCACTGGCCCTGTCATTGCTGCCGCCAGCGATCCTGGAATGGAAGCGCGACTACCCGGACATGGCCTGCGAGCTGTCCAGCGACCATAGCCGCGAGTTGGTGCAGAAGTTATTGATGCGTGAGATTGACCTGGCGCTGACGCTGAATTTCTCCGGGCATCCGGGGTTGACTACCCAGGTGTTGGCCAACGGCGTGTTGGTGGCGTTAGCCTCGAAAGGATACTGGCCTGAGTCGGAGTTGAGCAGACCGTTAGCCCTCAGCGAGCTGGCAGGCGCACCGTTGATTGGCTTGTCGAGTGCCGACCCCTTGGCAGCCAAACTCGACAGCTACCTGGAAAACGTCGACCCGGCGCCACGGGTGACGATCTCTGTGCAGACCTACTCCCTGGCCCGGGCGATGGTGGAATCCGGCGCCGGCCTCACGGTGATCGACCCCTTCACCGCCCTCGGTGCCTCAACGGCCTCCACCCACATCCGCCCGCTTACCCCGCCGCTGCCAATTACCCTGTACGCCCTGACCCGTGCGGATGAGCCACCGCCGCATATGTTGGCCAAGCTGCTGGGGATCCTCGCCAATCGCGCTCAAGGGTTATTACAACGATTGTAAGCACACCGAGGAACCCATGTGGGAGGGGGCTTGCTCCCGATTGCGGTGTGTCAGCCCGCCTATTTGGCACTGACCCGCCGCTATCGGGAGCAAGCCCCCTCCCACATGGGTTCCTCATTGCCTGCTAGAGCACGTAATGCATAATCGCCACAAAGTGCAGCAAACTCCCGCCAATCACAAACAAATGCCAGATCCCATGGGAGTGCCGCAGGCGATCCTCAAGCGCAAAGAAGATGATGCCCACGGTGTACAACACCCCACCCGCCGCCAGCCAGGTAAACCCCGCCGTTCCCAGCACCGCCATCAGCGGCTTGACCGCCACCAGCACGATCCAGCCCATCACTGCATAGATCACGATCGACAAAATCCGCTTTTCGGAACGCGGCTTGATCTCCTGCAAGATGCCGATCACCGCCAACCCCCACACAATCCCGAACAGCGTCCAACCCCACGGCCCGCGCAGGGTCACCAGGCAAAACGGCGTGTAGCTGCCGGCAATCAACAGGTAGATCGAAAAGTGGTCGACCTTCTGCATGATCTCTTTTCGCCGCCCGCGCACGCTGTGGTACACGGTGGACGCGCTGTACAGCACCAGCAGCGTAAAACCATAGATCGCCACGCTGACGATCTTCCAGGGGCTGCCATCCAGGCTCGCCACCACCAACATCCACACCGCGCCCGCAAAGGCCGCGACCGCCCCGAGCAAGTGGCTCCAGGCGTTGAACCGTTCACCGTGATACATGCGCCACCGACCTCCGATTCCCGTTAGCGAGTGAAGGGCAAGGGTCCAGCGTTGCGCGTGAGAGTGCAAGCGGCTTGTGATCGGGGCACAATCGAGCACATTCGAATAAGAGCCACGGCCATGTTGATCGACGAAGAGTTCACCCTCAAAAAGCTGGAGATCTTCCTGGCGTTCATGCGCACCGGCAACCTGACCCGCGCCGCCGCCGAGTTGCAGACCAGTAACGTCAGCGTGCACCGCGCTATCCATTCCCTGGAAAGCGCCCTGCGCTGCCCGTTGTTCAAGCACGAGGGGCGCAACCTCACCCCGTTGGAAAGTGCCTACGTGCTGGAAGAACGCGCACAGAAACTGGTGGCCGACGTGGTCGACAGCGTGCGCCTCACCCGCGAAGCCGCCGGGTTCTCCGCCGAGCGTTTCAAGCTGGGCTCGCTGTATTCACTGACGGTCAAGACCGTGCCGCAACTGATCATGGGCCTGAAGATCCGCCGCAGCGAACTCAATATCGACCTGATCCTGGGCTCCAACTTCGACCTGCTCTACAAGCTCAAGAACATGGAAGTGGACGCGATCCTCATCTCCCTCGACGAGCACGCCAGCGACCCCGACTGCGAGCAGATCGCGCTGTTTTCCGACGATATCTTCCTCGCTACGCCAGCCGACTCGCCGTTCGACCGCGAGCAGCAAATCGATTTGGCGGATGTGCGCGACGCCACGTTTATTACCCTCACCCAAGGCTTCGCTACCCACCAAGACGGCAACCGTGTGTTCAAGCAGGCGGGGTTCGAGCCGAAAGTGGCGATGCAGGTGAACGACATTTTCACCCTGCTGAGCATGGTCAGTTCAGGGGTGGGTTATGCGTTGCTGCCGGGGCGGATTGCGGCGGTGTATGAGAACCGGGTGAAGCTCATACCGCTGCAACCCCGTTACCGGTTGCAGCAGCATATCGGGGTGGTGTTCTTGAAGGCCAAGGAGCGCGACCCGAATTTGCTGGCGTTGCTGGCGGAGTGTCGGATGTATGCCAATCGGCAGGTGTAAGCCTGACACACCGCTTTCGCGAGCAAGCCCGCTCCCACATTCGACCGCGTTCTCATGCTGGAACCCGATCAACTGTGGGAGCGGGCTTGCTCGCGAAGAGGCCCGAACTAACAACACAAATTCAAAACTTACCCAACCAACCCGCGCACGATGAAGTACAGCAACGAAGGCCCCAACAAACACCCAAGCCCCGTGTGGAAAGTCGCCGTCAACGCCCCATACGGCACCAACCGCCGATCCGTCGCCGCCAACCCCGCAGTCACACCGCTCACAGTGCCGGCCAACCCACCAAACACCATCGCCGAACGCGGGTTATCCAGGCCCATCCACCGCGCCGCCACCGGCGTGCCGACCATCACCAGGATCGCCTTGATCAACCCCGTGGCAATCGACAGCGCCATCACGTCCGAGGTCGCGCCAATCGCCGCACCGGTCACCGGGCCGACGATGTACGTCACGGCGCCCGCACCGATGGTGGTCATGCTGACCGCATCGCGATACCCAAACACCCAGGCCATGCTGGCGCCGACGATAAACGGCAGGATCGTACCCAGCAGCAGCGCAATCACACCAATCATCCCGGCCTTGCGCGCTTCGGTGGCTTGTACTTCAAACGCCGTGGCGACGATGGCGAAGTCCCGCAGCATCGCGCCCCCCATCAAACCGATACCCGAGAACAACGCCAAGTCCGCCAGGCCTTTTTGCCCGCCGGTAATCGTGCCGCCCACCCAGGCCAGCACCAGGCCGATAACAATAGCAATCGCCGAACCATGAATGCGCCCGAACGTGAGGCGCTTGGACAGCACCACAGAAATCCACATCACCACGCCCACGAAGGCAAACGCGGTGATCAGCCCGTTATGTTCAAGCCCCTTCTCGATGAGATCCCACATATCAGCGACCTCCCACTGGAACAATCAGCGGCTCTTCGGCGGGCAACGGCTCGCCTTTGTGAGTGCGGCTGATCAAAGCGATGGTGCAACCACAGACCACCACCGAACCAATCGCCGCCAACACCGCCACCGGGCCGCCGTGCAGGGCGGTGACCACGTTTTGCTGCGCGGCCATCGCCACCACCACCGGGATGTACATGGCACCCCAAAAGCCCACGCCCATCTCGCAGTCCTTGGTCATGCCGCCGCGTTTTTGCATCCACAAGCGCGCGCAGATCAGCAGGATCATTGCGATACCCACCCCGCCCACGTTGGATTTGACGCCCAGCAACACGCCGAGCATGTCGCCCATGATCACACCTGCAAGCGTGCAGATTGCCAGCAGTGCCACACCGTAAATAATCATTGTTGTTGTCCTCAAAGTGCTCGATCGAAATTGTTGTTTTTGTGCTTCGAAAGCCTTGGGTGGTGCTTTATCGGTGGCGGCGCTCCTCCTCTTGCAGCAGGGCCTGCAACGTATCCAGGCGCGCGCCTTCGCAGGCGATCACCGTACCTTGTTCAAACACCCGGCGTGACAGGCCGGTGAGCACAGCGCCCGGAGGCAGTTCGATTTGCAGGCGCACACCGCGCTCGTAGGCGCTTTGCACGGTGCCGCGCCAGTCGACAACGCGGCACATGTTGAAGGCCAGGTCGTCGCGCAGTTGTTCAGGGTTGTGGATAGGTCGCGCGCGGGTGCTGCTCAGGTAGGTGATGCGCGGCGCCTTGAGCGCGACGAAGGCACTCGCCAGGGCCTGGGCCGGTTGTTCCAGCAGCGCGCAATGGGACGGCACGCTCACGGCCAGGCGCTTGGCGATACCGTTGCCCTTGATGCGTTGGGCCACACGCTGCATGGCGGCATCGCTGCCCGCAATCACGGCCTGGTTATCGGCGTTGATATTGGCCAGGTACACCGGGGTTTCGGGGCTGTGGATCTCGGCAAGCAAGGTTTCGACTGTGGATAACTGCGGCCCGATGATCGCGGTCATGCCGTAGCCCTGTGGATAAGCGTTTTGCATCAGTTCGCCGCGCAGGCTGACCAACTTGAGCGCATCGCTGAAGTCCAGGGCTCCGGCGATGACCGCTGCCGGGTAGGCCCCGATGGACAGGCCTGCGACGTAATCCGGGGTGTGTTGCAACAGACGGGCGTGGGCCACGCCTACGATCAACAAACACAGCTGCACGGCGCGGGTACTCGCCAAGGCTTGCGCCGAATCCAGGGTGCGAACGTCCTCACCCAAGGCGTCGCTGGCGTATTCCAGCACATCGGAGGGCAACGCCTGGAGCATGCCCGGCCGCTGGGCGCCCTGCCCCGGAAACACCAGGAGGCTGCTCATGCCACGGCCTGCCAAGGGTCGATTACCAAGTGCGCACCACTGGCGGTTTTCAGCAGTACCCGCCGTGATGCACCGGCCCATTCGCGCAAGGCAACCGCGCCAAAAGGCGTTTGCAGTTGCAGGTCTACGGCACATACCGCCTTGTCCAATGTCGCCAGCAAGTCGCGTGCATCGTTGCGATCAAGCGGCTCAGGCGTACGCAACATCAAATCCAGATCACTTTGGGCATGCAGCGCCTCAATGCCCGTGGCCAGCTCAAAACCCGCACTGCCGGTAACGCCCCAGTTCAACGGCGCCAGCACCGGGCGCAGTTGAGCGAGTGCCTGCAATGCCGGCAAATCCCGTGGCGACGTCACCTCGCACAATGCTTCCGGCGTGACCCGGCGCTGTATGGCAGCCATCGGCATCACCGCGCCAAGACGCTGCTCACGCGAACGCCCCCGCACGCCGACGGCGACAAACCCTGGCGCAACGACGGCGCGACGCACCACCACTGCGCCCAACGCATCCGCCGCCCACGCCGGAGCGTCAGCAGGCAGATGCGCCGGGGTCATGCCCCAGAGCAAGTCGTGGGCGTTCACCATTGTTCCCGCAGCAGTTGGCGAACATGGCTGGAGGCGGCGCGGTTGGTGGCGCCCAGGCGGCTGCTCAAGTCAGGCGCGTGGATGTCCTTGATCGCACTCAACAGGCAATCGCCGACTCGCGCCACATCCTGCGCAGAGGGTTGTTCAATCTGGCTGACCGACAAGGTCTCCCAGAGCAAACCCAGGCTGGCATAGCTGTCGATGTCATACGCCATCGGTGGCACGCTGGCGGCCAGGGCTTCAAGCTCTTCGACGCTGCGCAGGGTCACCCGCGCCGCCGACGCTTTGCCCATGGCGTGCACCATCACGCCAGGGTCACGCAGGGCGATCAGGCGGTTGGCCTGGTAACCGTGAGCCAGAAACGCGCCGGACATGGCTTTACCCACCAGCAACGCAATCACCGGGTGCCCGGCCAAACGTGCACGGGCATAACTGTCCGCCGCAGCGGCCAGGGCCTGGTGGATGCCGAGGGCTTCTTCGCGGCGACCGTAAGCCTGGCTTGGCACATCGACGATGGCGATCAGCGGGCGCTTGTCGCCTCGGGCGATGGCTTCATCCACGGCCTTGGCCAGGCCCCAGCCTTCCAGCAAACCAACTTCACCATTACGAGCGCGGGGGAAGCGGTTGTTAGGGTCAGTGACCACGGCGATAAAGCGCACGGGTTGTTCGCCCAATACGCCGTCAGCCACTTTCATGGAATCCGGCAACCCCTCAACGGGTGTTGCACCGGCACTCAGTGCGTTGAACCACTGCAACCCTCTCATGAGCGTTCTCCTTGATACAGCGCGCGCACGGTCGCGGGGTCGATTTGCGGTGTGGCGTCCAGCTCGGCGAGGCGCGCCAGGTAGTGCTCGGCCTGGCGGCTGCGTTGTTGTTCCGGCAAGCCTTGGCGCAAGAGTGCGCTGACGGTCTGTTGGATATCGGCCACGTCGTCAGCCACGTAACGGTCAGCCAAGCCACTGTTGAAACGTTGCTCGCCGCCGGTAAGGCTCCAGATGAATGGCCGGTCGCGGGAGTCATATTCTTCAAGCCCCGCTTCCTGCTCGATCACTTGCGGGCCGTTCAAGCCCAAGCGCGCTTCACGGGTCACCACCAGGTAACTGCACAACCCCGCCGCAATGGACATGCCGCCAAAGCACCCCACACTGCCCGCCACCACGCCGATCACCGGCTGGTACTGGCGCAGGTCGACAATCGCCGCATGAATATCGGCAATCGCCGCCAGCCCGAGGTTGGCTTCCTGCAAGCGCACGCCGCCGGTTTCCAGCAGCAGCACGGTGCGGGTGGGGATGCCCCTGCGGTTATCTTCGGCTGCCAACTCCAGGGCACCAGCGATTTTTGCACCGCCGACTTCGCCCAAGCTGCCGCCTTGGAAGTTACCTTCGATGGCAGCAATCACCACCGGTTTGCCATCGATACTGCCCTTGGCGATCACCACACCGTCATCGGCCTGAGGCACCACGCCCTGGCGGCTGAGCCATGGCGACATGACGCGCTGGAACGGGTCGATCAATTCGCGGTAGGAACCGGCGTCCAGCAAGGCCTTGGCCCGCTGCCGTGCGCCCAGTTCAACGAAGCTGTGTTTGGCGAGTAGATCAGTCATGGCCCACCTCCTCGAAACCCTGCTCCAGGCGCAGGCGCACCACGCCGGGGGTGGCGCCGAAATCGTGGATATCAATCTTCATGGCCGGTGGTGTGTGTTCCTGGAAGATGCGTTCAAACAGGTGCTGCCAGCGCTGTTCGGCGCCATTGACTGAGGTCTGAACCTGGATCGTCAGCGTGCCCGGTGTACCTGGTTCCAGTAGCACTTCCAGATCGCCCGAGCCCACACAACCCACCAGCGCACGGCCCTTTGGCGGCTGCCCGGCGGGGAATTCAAAGGATAAGGTTTCCATCACAACGCTCCGTCGAGGCGGTCGATAAACAGGCAGGCGGCCAACAGGTCGGCGGCGCCGCCGGGGGAGGCATTCAGGGCCAGCAGTTGGTTGTCCAGTTCGTGCAATTGGCGGCGCCCGGCCAGGGTGGCGCTGCCGCCCGCATCCAGCACGGCTTGGGCACCGCGCTGCATGGCGTGGATGCCTTCGGGGCCTGCGCGGTAGAGCACGCAGGTGTCAGCCAGCTCGGTCATGATCGCGAGCAAGGCATCCAGGCGGGCGTTCTGTTCGCCGGTGTTTTGCTGGCGGCTTTTACGCAATTGCGGCAGGCCGCGTTGCGTCACCGAAGGGAACCCCAGTTGGGCTTCTTCGCGGGCACCGCGTGCGCCATAGCGTTGCGCGACCTGGGCGCCGTGGCTCATGGGTTGCGGGGCATAACGGTCGTTGAGCAGGGCCAGTCGGGCGGCGGTCAGCGTGATAGCACGGGGCTCCAGAACGGCTGCAGCAGTCAGCAAACCGAGGGCCCAGATCGCACCACGATGGGTGTTCACGCCGTTGGTGGTGGCGAGCATCGCTTGCTCACCTTCGCGACCGATGCGCCCCAGGGCTTCGCGCAGGGGCAAGCCGACCTCACCGATGTCGATGGCCGCCTCGGCCATGTCCTTGAACATCGGCCACAGCGACAGGGCTGATGCGTGCATCAGGCCCAGGTGCAAATCGCTGTGGGCGCCGTTGCCACGACGGTCCACCAGGGCAGGTTTGGGCGACAGGTCTGCTTCGTCGATCAGTGCATCGACGGCCATGTCCGCCAGGCGTTCGGCGAGGGTCAATTCATGCAGTTTGAGGGCGCGCATTTACCAGCTCCTGAACTTGGCGGGCGGGTTGTACAGGCCACCGGACCAGTCCACCAGGTCGGCCACGCTCTTGGCGGCCAGCAGCTCACGGGTGGCGTCGGTGCGGCGGATGCCGAGGTCTTCGGGCAAGGCGATCAAGCCTTCGCGGCGCATGCGTGCGGTGTCCTTGGGGTTGTGACGCAGGCCGATGGCGGTCACCCCGGCGACGGCAGCGATCATCGCCTGGCGTTCTTCCAGCGAGCGCGCTTTGTAGAGGTAGGCGATGCCCTCTTCGGTGAGCAGGTGGGTGACGTCGTCGCCGTAGATCATGATCGGCGCCAGCGGCATGCCGCTTTTGCGCGCCACTTCCACCGCGTCCAGGGTGTTGACGAAGGTAGGCTTGCCGCCCTCCTGGAAGGTCTCGACCATCTGCACCACCAGTTTTTTACCGCGTTCGAGCAACGCCTCCGGGGCCTCGTCGTGGCGCATATCCAGCCACGCCGGGGTGCCATGACGGCGGCCACGCGGGTCGTGGCCCATGTTCGGCGCACCACCGAAACCGGCCAGGCGGCCACGGGTCACGGTGGAGGAATGCCCGTCACCGTCCACTTGCAGGGTGGCGCCGATAAACAGGTCCACCGCATATTGCCCGGCCAGTTGGCAGAACATGCGGTTGGAGCGCATCGAGCCGTCGCGGCCAGTGAAGAACACATCCGGGCGCGCAGCGATGTAGTTCTCCATGCCCAGTTCGGTGCCGAAGCAGTGCACGCTTTCGACCCAACCGCTTTCGATGGCCGGGATCAACGTAGGGTGCGGGTTGAGGGTCCAGTTGCGGCAGATCTTGCCCTTGAGGCCCAAGGACTCGCCGTAGGTGGGCAGGATCAATTCGATGGCAGCGGTGTTGAAACCGATGCCGTGGTTAAGGGACTGCACATTGTGTTTTTCGTAGATGCCACGGATCGCCATCATCGCCATCAGCACATGCACCGGCTTGATGTGGCGTGGGTCGCGGGTGAACAGCGGCTCGATGTAGAACGGCTTGTCGGCCACCACCACAAAATCCACCCAGCTGGCGGGGATGTCCACGCGGGGTAAGTCGGTGACGTCATCCACTAATTGGTTGACCTGCACGATGACGATGCCATCGCTGAAGGCAGCGGGCTCGATCAGCGCTGGCGTGTCTTCGGTGCTGGCACCGGTGTATATATTGCCGGCGCGGTCGGCCATGAAACCGGCGCTGAGCACCACGTTGGGGATCAGGTCCACCACCAGCCGCGCATAGAGTTCGATGTAGGTGTGGATCGCGCCGATTTCCAGCAGGCCGTCCTCCAGCAACTGGCTGATGCGCAGGGATTGAGTGCCGGCGAAAGAGAAATCGAGCTTGCGGGCGATGCCCTTTTCAAACAGGTCCAGGTGCTCGGAACGGCCAACACTGGGCATGATCATGTGCAAATCATGGAGCTTGGCGGGATCGGTCTTGGCCAGGGAGCGCGAGAGGAAGTCGGCCTGCTTCTGGTTGTTGCCTTCCAGCACCACGCGGTCGCCGGGGAGGATCAGGGCTTCCAGCGCATCGACGATCTTGTCGCTGGCCAGTACTGCGCCGTCTGCAAAGTGCTTGACCAACCCGAGCCGCCGCTGCTTCTCATCGCGCCGCCGCGTCCAGCGCGAGTCGGGGGTAGTTGTTGTTGTCATGGTCGCTCCACGGGGTTGGCTGTCGTGGGCTGTACCTTAGGAGCGAACCTGTGGGTGCATCAATCAAGCTCAGCGGCTAATCGTTACGGCTGGAGTAATGGAACATCAGCAAACGCGGACTTGAGTCTTATGCAGATCAAAATGTGGGAGCGGCGGTGCGACGATTCGACTTGCTCGCGAATGCGGACTGTCAGTTGACACTTCTGTGCCTGATCCAGCGCATTCGCGAGCAAGCCCGCTCCCACATTGTCTCGGCGGCGCCAATTAATTCGCGGTCCCACAAAGGGACCGATCAGTCCCTATTGGGGACCGTTTCAAACATCATGTGACGGACTGACTTGTTCCAGCGCCCGCTCCACCAACAGTTGCCCCAGCTCTGCCATTTGCTGGATCCCGAGCATGATTGCCCGCTGTGAGTCATCCAGGTCGAAGGCCAGGTTGCAGATAAGTGCATCGAGGGATGACAGGGTTTCACTGGCGTTGACCAGCAGGGTTTCGGTGTTTTGGTGGGGGTTGACGGTGAAGAGGTTAGATGAAGGGTTCGACATGCTGTGCGGTTCCTAAATGGATAATCAAGGAACGCCTGTTGATCTAGGCGTTGTATGCGCCTAAACAGATTTCTCGGACTTGCACGTCCGTGTCACCGTTTTTTGCGTTGACGGGACGAAGACTAGGCCCGCCGACCGCACCCGACAAGTTCATGCCCGGCCCAAAATCTTGCAGGAAAAATCCGAAGCCCGGCCCATTACAACCCCATCACCACCTTGACCGTTCCAAGCCCTTCGAGGGCATAGCTGTTGTACTCATACACTCGCCCCTGAATATCCAATCGAAGCACGCCCTCATGCTCACTCACTTGAACATTGGGTTCCTCGGTTTTCAGAAAAGGATGCGCCGACACTAATGTGGTGAGTATTTCCTGATCGTTACTCAAGTTCTTATGCACGTAGTAGCGGTATGAAAAGCCCACCGTCGCACCGCCTTGGCCATCCCGCGCGCCATAGATCGAGGCGCCGTTGCCAAGGGAATGCTTCAACACCACCTCATCCAAATCCGGGGTTCCGGGCGATATGAACCAACTGCCTGCGATATAAATCAGACAGCCCACCAGCAGGCAGTTACGCAGGATCGGTATGAGGCGTTCAGTAACATTGAGAACCGGCACTGCCATTTGCGTGTCCTTGCTGGCAAAGGGAAGCGCCGAACCTAACATCCCACTCAGGCCAGAAAATCGGCCCAATCCAGTTAAAGAAATTGCTTACACAAATAACATTTTGTTCCGACATCGCTGGGCGGCTTGAGTCGCGACACGGTCTGCTAAGCACAAAAAATCACAATGTGGGAGGGGGCTTGCCCCCGATGGCGGTGGGTCAGCTAAATATGTATCAACTGACAGTCAGCAATCGGGGGCAAGCCCCCTCCCACATTTTGATCTTCACTGGGGTTGAGAATAGGGGGTCAGGCCAAGCCGGATTCGACCAATAGCGCTTCCAGCCCCATCAAATCCGGCACCTTCGCCACCTGCTCCCCCACCTGCACCGCCGCAAGCTCCAGCGGGCACAACGGCACATCCACATAGCTCAATTGGCTATCAAGCTTGTACGAGCGTGGAATGCCCTGGATCACCAACGCAATAAACTTCAACGTCGGCCGCCCGCCCAAGGCGTTCAGCACCACGATGCGCGAGCGTTCGCCGGTCACCGGAGCTTCGCCACACGCCGCTTCAAAGCTGATCAGCGGCAGCTGTTGATCGCGCCAAGTGACTTGGCGCAGGTACCACGGCGGCGCATCGCTGGCCGGCTCGCCGCGCTGAAAGTCAATCAACTCGGCGATGGCCACGTTGGGCAGCACCAGGTGGCGGTCGGCCAGGGGCAAGAGTAGGCCGGTGAGTTGGCTGGTGCGGTGGTCAAGCATGGGACTTGCTCCAGTAGGCGATGCTTTCCAGCAGCACCGACTCTTGGTACGGCTTGCCGAGGTAATCATTCACGCCAATGGCCATGGCGCGGTCGCGGTGTTTCTGGCCGGTGCGGGAGGTGATCATGATGATCGGCAGGCGCATCAGGCGTGAGTCGTTGCGCACCTGGGTGGCCACTTCGAAGCCGTCCATGCGCGGCATTTCGATGTCCAGCAGCATCAGGTCCGGGGTGTGTTCTTCGAGCACGGCGATGGCATCGATGCCGTCTTTGGCAGTCAGCACGTTCATGCCATTGCGCTCCAGCAGGCGGCTGGTGACTTTGCGCACGGTGACCGAGTCGTCCACCACCAGCACCAGCAACGGGCGTTTTTTCAGCGGGTCGTTGAGGATCAGCGGCGCATCCACCACCTGGGCCGGCAGCGCCGGTTGGCGTGCGCGGATGTGCGCCAGCAAGTCGATGATCAGCACCACGCGGCCATCACCCAGAATGGTCGCGCCGGATAAACCCTGAACCCCGGCAAACTGCGGCCCCAGGCCCTTGACCACAATCTCCCGCGTACCCGCCATGGCATCCACATGCACGGCCACGTGCCGTTCGTTGCATTGCACCAACAGCACCGGCACCGGCTGGTACTGGCCCAACAGTTTCGGGCGGCCGACGGTGTGCAGCAGGTCACCGAGGTAGAACAGCTCGTAGCGCTGGCCGGCGTATTCGTAGTGCGGCGGGTCTTGCTGGTAATGCCCCGCCAGCTCATGGGGCAGCACCCGCACCAACCCTTCGATGGTGTTGAGGGGGATCGCGTATTGATCGTCCGCGCACTGCACCATTAATGCGCGGTTGACCGACACGGTAAACGGCAGGCGGATGCGAAAGTGCACGCCCACGCCCGGCGTCGATTCAATGAACATCGAGCCGCCCAGCTGGCGCACTTCTTCATGCACCACGTCCATACCCACGCCACGCCCGGAGATCTGGGTGATTTTTTCCGCGGTGGAAAACCCCGGCTGCAGGATGAACTGCAGCACGTCGCGGTCGCTGATCTCTTGATGAGGGTCGAGCAAGCCGCGCTTGATCGCCTTGCGCCGCACGGCTTCCAACGGCACACCGGCGCCGTCGTCGCGCATGTCGAAGACAATGTCGCCGCCTTCGTGGGTCAGGTCCAGGGTGATGCGGCCCTTCTCCGGCTTGCCCGCCAGAAGGCGTGCCTCACGGGACTCCAACCCGTGGTCGACGGCGTTGCGCAGCATATGCTCCAACGGCGCCGCCATGCGCTCCAGCACGTTGCGATCCATTTCGCCTTCGGCGTTGCCGACGATGAACTCCACGTCCTTGCCCAGTTCACCCGCCACCTGCCGCACGATACGCTTGAGGCGCGGCAGCATGCGTTCGAACGGCACCATGCGCGTGCGCATCAGGCCTTCTTGCAACTCGGTGTTGATGCGTGCCTGTTGCTGCAACAGGTCGTGGGCGTCCTGGTTGCGACTGTCGAGGGTGTCCTTGAGGTCGAGCAGGTCGGACACCGATTCGGAGAGCGCACGGGACAGCTGCTGCAACTGGGAATGACGGTCCATTTCCAGCGGGTCGAATTCTTCATAACCCAGGCGCTCGGCCTCGGCCTGCTGACGGCTGAGGATGCGGCCTTGGGTTTCAGTGTCGAGGCGGCGCAATTGGTCGCGCATGCGCTCGATGGTGGTTTCCACCTCGTTGAGGGCGATGCGTGCGTCGTTGACCTGCTGTTCGATACGCCCTCGGAAGATCGAGGTTTCACCCGCCAGGTTGACCAGGTCGTCCAGCAGGTCGGCGGAAATTTTCACCATATCGGCGGCGGGGTCGACCGCCGCTTCTGCCTTGCCCGCAGCCAAGGCCACTGGCGTCACCGGCTCAGTGCTCGGGTGCACTAGGCTTTTGATGCGCTCGATCAGCTTGTCCACCGAGCCCACCGGCAACCCCTCTGCCACCGCATCGACCATCTGCGCCAGGCGGTCATGACAGCCTTGCAGCAGCGCGAACAGTTCCGCAGACGGCGCCAACAAGCCCGCCGACAAACCTTCGTAGAGAAATTCCAGCTCGTGGGCCAGGTCGCCAATCGGCCCAATCTCGACCATGCGCGCACCGCCCTTGAGGGTGTGCAGGTCACGCAGCAGGGTTTCCACTTCCTGGCGGTTGCCGGGCTCGGCCTGCCAACGCAGCAGCGCGCTGCTGGAACTGTCGAGGATGTCGGCGGCTTCTTCGAGAAAGATCTCCAGCAATTCCGGATCGGCGCCCGGGGTTTGCGGCGCAATCGCCGGTGCCGCCGGTGGGTTGTTCTGGCGCAGTGCCCGCACCTTGGCCACCAGTTCGGCACTGTCGCTCAGGGGCTGATGGTGATGCAGTTCTTCCAGTTGCAGGGCCAGCCGCTCGTGGCTGGCCATCAGCACCTGGGACAACTCGGCGCTGTAGCTGTAGCGACGGTCCACCAGGCCTTCGTAAAGGCATTCCAACTCATGAGCCAACTCGGCCACCGGGGCGATCTCGGCCATGCGTGCGCCGCCCTTGAGGGTATGCAGGTCGCGCTGCAATGAAGACAACGGCGCGGCGCTGTCGGGTTCCAGCAGCCAGCGCTTGAGGGATTGCCCGGCGCTGTCGAGGATGTCCACGGCCTCTTCGAGGAAGATCTCGACGATCTCATCGTCCATCGCCGTTTCGTGGTCCAGCTGCTGTGTGGCGGCGCCCAGCTCGGAGATGCTCAGGGCGCGGCTGCCGTCGCTTTTGATCAGGCCGGTGGCGGATGGGTCCAGGGCGTCGTCCAGCAGTTCGCGCAGGGCTTCGACCCGTGCCGGGGCCGGGCTGATTTCCTGGCCGGCCGCCAATTGGTCGAGCATGTTGATCAGCGCTTCATGGGCCTGTTCGGCTTCATGGAAGAACCGCTCGCTGACCGCCAGGCTGCTTTCTTCCACGGCGCCGTACAGGTCGAGCAAGGCTTCGCAGAGTTCGTCGATGGGGTGCAGGTCGGCAATATGCGCGCCCTCCCCCAGGGTGGTCAGCTCATCCAGTAATGCGGTGAGTTCCTGGCGCTCGCCAGGGTGCTGCTGCCAGCGGCGCAGCAGGCTTTCGGCGTCGAGCAGGATGTCCATGCCCTGGGCCAGGAAGTTGGCGATCAGTTGCGGGTCGCGCTTGGTTCGAAGGCCAGTGTTCGGCGCATCGAGCAAGGCTTCAAGCTGGTGATCGAGCAGGCTTTGGGTGCGATCGATCAGGTCTTGTGCGCCCTTGATCGGCGCCAGCGGATCGCTGTCCAGGTGACGCAGCCCACGTTGGAACAGGCCTTCGGCCTCCAGCAGCAGCTCCACTTCGTCCAGGTCCAGCGGCAGGCGGTGGGCTTTGTATTCGCGGGTCAGGTGGTCCAGCGGTCGCGCCAGCTCGGCCATCGGCAACACGCCGGCCATATAGGCGCTGCCCTTGAGGGTGTGCAGGGCGCGTTGCAGTTCATCGCTGACTTGCAGCGGCACATGTTCGGCAGCCTGTTGCAGGAAGTGGTTGAGGCTGTCCAGGTGGCTTTGGGCTTCGTTGCGGAAGATCTCCAAGAGCATCGGGTCATGGGCCTCGGCAGCCGCGACCGGTGTACCGCTGGCCAGGGCATGGGCGCGAGCGGCCAGGGCGTCGACTTCATCGCGTTGGTGTTGGTCATCGGTGGCGAAGTCGGCGATGAGCTCCGGCAGCAAAGCCACCGCTTCATCCAGCACCTGTTGCACCTCGGGACCAAGCGTTACGCTGCGCTCCAGCACGCGGTTGAGCAGGTTTTCCACGGCCCAGGCCAACTCGGCCAAAACCAGGGCACGCACCATGCGGCCACTGCCCTTGAGGGTGTGAAAGGCGCGGCGCATTTCGCCCTGAGCGGTTTTTTCGGTGCTGTTGGGCAGATAGCGACGCAGCACGTCGAGGACTTCGTCGGTTTCTTCAAGGAAGACTTCGCGCAGTTCGTCGTCGATAGGCGCTTCATCGGCCGGGGGCGGCAGCAGGCTGCCGGGGCGTTGCAGGGCCGGAGGGTTCAAGCGCGAGGTAGGGCTTGCCAGCGCATCAAACTGGGATTGGGTTGGCGTGATCTCGGTGGACAGCACGCCCTCTGGCGCAACCAGCGCTTGGCGCCAGGGTTTCTCGGTGGGCAGGTAGCCCAGCGCAGCCAGGCCCTGGGTGGCCAGTTCAAGTACCCGTTCGCCCGCGGCGTCGGGGTCTTGAAGCATGCGTTCCAGGTAGTACTCCAGGCCACTGATCACGTCGGCGAAATGGCCGAGTTGGGCCTCGGACGGCGGCGCATCGCTGCCCATCAACTGCTCATCGACGTAATCGGTGCAGCCGCGCATCAGGCTGGCGGCCCGTGGCAGGGGGATCATCGCCAGCGCGCCGCGCACCTGGCTCAGCAGTTCTGGCAGCGACTCCAGGCGCTGGCGGTCCCAGTCGGCTTCGATGCAGTCGATGACCAACTCTTTGGCCTGCTTCAGGCACTGGCACGACTCGCGAATCACCAACTGGTGGATCTGGGTCAGGTCGGTGGTGGGCAAGCGGCTTTCTTCGCGGCTTTCCGGCTCAACCGTGCCGACCATCCCGGCCAGCGTGGCTTCGACGTAGAGCAAGGCCCCTGCCACATCCATCAACACCGCATCGTTGGGTTCGCGCTGGCCCTGGGCCAGGCTGAGCACCACAGCGAGTTGGTCGATGATCACCTTGCGCGGCTGACCAAAGCCCAGCACGGCCAAGGTGTCGGCGATCTGCCGCAATGGCGCCAGCAGCGCGTCCAGGTCACTGATGTGCTGACGGTCGCTGCGCACGAACAGATCGAGCCGTTCTTTGACTCGCACCAGTTCCTCGCACAAGGCGCCCAGCACCGAGCCCATGGCATTGCGATCCGGCCCGGCCAGGCGCGCGCGTTCGGCATCCACCACGGCACTGTCGGGCAAGGCTTCATCCAGGCCGTAGCGCTCTTTGAGGCTTTGCATGCGCGGCGTCGGCCGGGTGACTTTGGCCACGTAGAACAACAGGCTCTTGAGCAGTTCATCCGGCGCCGGCTGGTTGATGCCGCCGATACCCTGGGCCAGCAGGCGCTTGAGTTGTTTGCCACTGGCTTTGAGCAAACTGCGCAGCGCCGGGCTGTTGGCGATCACGCCGGTGAGCATGCCCTCCACCAACGCCGAGGTGACCTGCCACAACGGCAACAGCGGCGCGCCCTGGCACAGCGCTTCAAGGCGGGCGAACACCCGCGCCATGTCTTCCAGGTTGCTGGGGCCGTGGTCTTCACGCAGCAAGCCGGCCAGGGCCTGTTGCAACAGTTGATGCCATTGGCGCAACTGGTCTTGCAGGTCGGGCGGTGCGCGCTGGGCCAGTGCTTCGTCGGGCAGCGGCGCAATCGACAGCAGTTGCGGGCTGAACAGGCTGGTCTCCGACAACAGGCTCTCGCCGCGGGCGCTGCGCAGGTCGTTGAGCAACGGCAGCACTACCAGCGGCAGGTCGCGGCGGGCGCTGTGCACGCGGTCCAGGTACAAAGGCAGTTGGTTGAGGGCCTGTTGCAGCAGGCGGATGCTTTCTTCGCGCTGGCTCACACTCGCGCACTGGAGTGCAAGGGCCAACGCCTCGATCTCCTCGGCCAGCAGCGCAGCGCCGTAGAACTCGACCATTTGCAGCGCGCCATGCACCTGGTGGATGGCAGCCAGGCACTCGCCGATGGCGTCGCCGTCGGCGGTTTCGACAAAGGCGTCCAGCGCCGAACGTGCCTGTTTCAGGGTTTCGGCAATGTCGCCCTTGACCCATTCGAGGGCCACGTAGTCGTGCCGATCAACCATAACTGCTCCGCTGAAAATTCATGGGTTGCCGGGATCTCGAACCAGAAGGAGATCCAGTGTGGGAGGGGGCTTGCTCCCGATTGCAGTGGTTCAGTCACAATCTCTTTGACTGATACACCGCCATCGGGAGCAAGCCCCCTCCCACATTTGACTGCATCTCAACTGTCGACCTGCTTGGCTGCCGGCAGGGTGAAGCCCGAAACCGACCTGCGCAACTGGCTGGCCATTTTCGCCAGGTTGCCGATGCTCTCAGCCGTGGCCGTCGACCCCGACGACGTCTGCGTGGTGATCTGCTGAATCACATTCATCGTCAACGAAATCTGCCCCGCCGAACTGGTCTGCTGCTGCGCCGCATTCGAAATGCTCTGGATCAGCGCCGCCAGGGTCTTGGACACCCCTTCGATTTCTTCCAACGCCACCCCGGCGTCCTGCGCCAAGCGCGCCCCGCGCACCACTTCGGTGGTGGTCTGCTCCATGGAGATTACCGCTTCATTGGTGTCGGTTTGGATCGCCCGCACCAGGGTCTCGATTTGCCGTGTAGCGGCCGACGAACGCTCGGCCAGACGCTGAACCTCATCGGCCACCACGGCGAAGCCACGCCCGGCGTCACCGGCCATACTGGCCTGGATCGCGGCATTGAGGGCGAGGATGTTGGTCTGGTCGGCAATGTCGTCGATCAGGCTGACGATATCGCCAATCTCTTGGGACGACTCCCCCAGGCGTTTGATGCGCTTGGCGGTGTCCTGGATCTGCTCGCGAATGTTATCCATACCGTGGATGGTGTTGTGCACCACCTCGTTGCCTTTGTTGGCGATCTCTACCGAGCGCTCCGCCACCGCCGAGGATTCGGCGGCGTTGGCCGAGACCTGGTCGATGGACTGGGCCATCTGGTTGATGGCGGTGGAGGCTTCGGCGATCTGCTGGGCCTGGTGCTCGGAGGCCTGGGCCAGGTGCATGGCGGTGGCCTGGGTGTCCTGCACCGCGCCCGCCACCTGCCCGGCGGTGAGGTTGATGGTGGCCACCAGGTCGCGCAATTGGTCGACGGAGTAGTTGATGGAGTCGGCAATGGTGCCGGTGAAGTCTTCGGTCACCGAGGCGGTCACGGTGAGGTCGCCATCGGCCAGGTCTTCGATCTCATCGAGCAGGCGCATGATCGCGTTCTGGTTGCGCTCGTTCTTCTCGGCGGTTTCATGCAGTTGGCGGTTGGTCTCGCGCACCATTACCAGGCCGATCAGGATGATCGAGGTCAACGCCAGCAAGCCCAACACATAGCCGCCAATGGTGTCGAAACTGCGTCCGCTGGCCAGGTTTTCAAAGCCGGTGGCCAGGTGCGAGGCCTCATCGAGCAGGGTTTGCGAGAGGTTGAAGATATTGCTCGCCGACGCTCGCACCTGGAACAGTTGCGGCGAGGTTTCGAGGATTTCATCCACCGAACCTGAAACGAACTCGAACAGTTCGGCGATTTCCGCCAGCCGCGCCCGGGCGTCGCGGTCTTCGACCTGGGTGATACGCAGCCCCGCGTTGCCCTGGAGCATGCCATTGAGCACCTGGCCAAAGCGGTTGGCGTCGCGACCAAAGGCATCGGCAGCCTGGGCGGCGGATTCGTCGCCGGCCAGCACGGTGTTGACCGCACCCAGGATGCGCTCAGCCAGCAACGACTGACGCTGGGCCAAGGCCACCTGGCTGGCCGGGGCGCCGCGTTGCAGCAGGATATCGACGACCTTTTCCGACTCCATCTGCAGTTGCGGCACGGTTTCGGCCAGGGTTGCGGCCACTTGGTGCAGGGACAATACGGTTTGCTCGCTGGCCAGGATTGCGTCGGTGTTTTTCAGCAGCGCTTCCCAGTCGGTCTGTACCGCGCGCATTTCGGCGCGTACTGCGCTGGGGGCAGCGGGCAGGCCGGTTTGTGGGTCGCCTTTTTTCAGGTAGCCCCAGCGTTGAGCAAAGTCGTTGCGCGCATCCCCCAGCAGTTTGAACGCCGCAGCCTTGCCGGCGGCGGCTTCCGTAGCGTTCTTGGCGATGCGCTGGGACAGCACCCGCAATTCACCGGCATGGCCGATGTACTGCTTGTCGTAGGTGGACTGGGTGTTGAGGTACGCGAAGTTGGCGAACAGCAGCATGATGAACACGATCAGGGCGATAAACAGCACGATGATCTGTGAACGGCTGCGCGAGCCGGCCAAGGGTTTGGGTGTGGTTGCGGTGGTCATGCGGCAACATCCATGAAGCCTGGAGCCTGGGCCAGGGCAAAGGGGCTGAAGACCTGCCACAGCGGGTCGCCGTCGAATTGGCCCTGGATAAACGACGCGCCAGGAACGGCGTTCGCCTGCAAGGCCTCTTGCGCGAAATGCTGCATGCCTACCACCTCATCCACCAGCAGCCCGACAAACAGGTCGTTGTATTCCACCACCAGCACCCGCCGTTGCTTGCGCGCCCTGGACAGCTCAAAGCCGAGAAACCCGCCCAGGTCCATCACCGGCAGCAGGCGCCCGCGCAGGTTAGCAACACCCTTGACCCAGGCCTTGACCCCGGGCATTAAAGTGCAGCGCGGCTCATGCAGGACTTCGGCGACTTCGCCCATGGGCGCCACGTACCAATGCTGCCCCACGCGAAAACCGATGCCGCTCCAGCGCTGCTGGCGGGTTTCCTGGGAGGGCAGGTCGGCGGCCAGCAGGCGACAGCGGCGGTCGATGTCCAGCAACAGCTCGAAGGCGGTTTGCGACTCGGTCATGATGGCCTGCCGTCAGCCGGCCAGCACCTTGTTCAGGGTGGCGATCAGGGTGTCTTCGTCCACCGGTTTGGTCAGGTAGTCCTTGGCGCCCTGGCGTGCGCCCCAGATCTTGTCGGTTTCCTGGTCCTTGGTGGTGATGATGATGATCGGGATACCGTTGGTTTCCGGCTCCTTGGACAGCTGTCGGGTGGCCTGAAAGCCATTGAGGCCCGGCATTACGATGTCCATCAGCACAGCGTCAGGTTTTTCCTGGCGGGCCAGGGCCACGCCGTCCGCGCCGTTTTCGGCCTTGAGGACCTGGTGGCCATGCTTTTCCAGCATGCCGGTCAGTTTGTACATTTCGGTCGGCGAATCGTCGACGATCAGAACACGTGCCATGGTTTTCCCCACTACTTAGGTAGACGCCAGCCCTTGTGGGGCGGCCTCAGTGTGCTTGTTCTACTGCGGCGAATGCAGGCACGTAGGCCTTGATCGCGCCCAGCAGTTCTTCCTTGCTGAAAGGCTTGGTCAAAAACTGATCGACACCCACGATGCGCCCCTTGGCCTTGTCGAACAGGCCGTCCTTGGAGGACAGCATGATCACCGGGATCGACTTGAACGCCGGGTTGTTCTTCACCAGGGCGCAGGTCTGATAGCCATCCAGGCGCGGCATCATGATGTCGACAAAGATAATGTGCGGGTGATGGTCAACAATCCTGGCCAGGGCATCGAAACCGTCGATGGCCGTGATGACATCGCACCCCGCGTTTTTCAACAAGGTCTCGGCGGTGCGGCGGATCGTCTTCGAATCATCGATCACCATCACTCTCAAGGCGTTGGAATGCTGTTCCATATCTGCTCTACCATCGCCACAGCGAATCGGTTTTCGGTGTGTACTGCCTGATGTTGCACAGGATGAGCGCCGCAAGCCTTGGAATTCAAGGGCTGCTGCGCCGTGGCAGTCTTTTTAGCACAGTCTCGGAGAGCAATCTATCGAGGCACCCGCCCGGTGGTTTTTCCTTGACCCACAACAGCCGCAGCGCCACTCTGACGCCACTTTTATGCGCCCTAATTTGCTAGAGGAAACCCCCCATGAGCGTTCGCGTCGGCATTGTCATGGACCCTATCGCCAGCATTTCCTATAAAAAGGACAGCTCGCTGGCCATGCTCCTGGCCGCCCAGGCCCGCGGCTGGACCCTGTTCTATATGGAACAGCGCGACCTTTACCAGGGCGAAGGCGTCGCCCGTGCGCGCATGCGCCCGCTGCAAGTGTTTGCCAACCCTGAAAAGTGGTTCGAACTGGCGGACGAAATCGACAGCCCCCTGAGCGACCTGGACGTGATCCTGATGCGCAAGGACCCGCCGTTCGACATGGAATTCGTCTACTCCACCTACCTGCTGGAGCAGGCTGAGCGGGCGGGCGTGCTGATCGTCAACAAGCCGCAAAGCCTGCGCGACTGCAATGAAAAGCTGTTTGCCACCCTGTTCCCTCAGTGCACACCCCCCACCGTGGTGAGCCGCCGTGCCGACGTGCTGCGTGAATTCGCCGCCAAGCACGGGGATGTGATCCTCAAACCGCTGGACGGCATGGGCGGCACCTCGATCTTCCGCCACCGCGCGGGCGACCCGAACCTGTCGGTGATCCTGGAAACCCTGACCGCCCTGGGCACCCAGCAGATCATGGGGCAGGCCTACCTGCCGGCGATCAAGGACGGCGACAAGCGCATCCTGATGATCGACGGCGAGCCGGTGGATTATTGCCTGGCGCGTATCCCGGCAGCGGGCGAGACCCGTGGCAACCTGGCGGCCGGCGGCCGTGGCGAGGCACGACCTCTGTCAGAAAAAGACCGTTGGATTGCAGGCCAGGTTGGCCCAACCCTGCGGGAAAAAGGCTTGTTATTTGTAGGCCTTGACGTAATTGGTGAGCACCTCACTGAAATCAACGTCACCAGCCCCACCTGTATCCGTGAGATAGACAACGCATTTGGCACGAACATCGGCGAAATGCTGATGGCCGCCATTGAGCGCAAGCTACAAGCCAAGTGACATAGAACAGCCGGACACCCACCAACATTGCGTTATCATGCGCCACCTGTGAAACGCGCGATGTTGGTTTTCTTGTCATGACACTCCCGTCCGATCTGCCCCCCGAACTCTCCCACAGCGGCGTGCGCCCGGCTGATCGGCTTGGATTCACCCTGTTCCTGGCGGCATTGATTCACCTGGCGCTGATCCTCGGTGTGGGTTTCACCATGGTCGAGCCCAAGCAAATCACCCGCACCCTGGAAATCACCCTCGCCACCTTCAAGAGCGAGAAGAAGCCTGAGAAAGCCGACTTCCTCGCCCAGGAAAACCAGCAAGGCAGCGGCACCCTGGACAAGAAAGCGATACCCAAGACCACCGAAGTGGCGCCGTTCCAGGACAACAAAGTCAATAAAGTCACGCCCCCGCCAGCGCCCAAGCCCGAAGTCCAGCAAAGCGCACCGAAGGCCGCTGTGACCACCGTCGCGCCCAAACCGCAAAAAGCCCCGACCCAGCGCGAAAAGACCAAGACCGAGCCAAAGCCCGAGCCCGTCAAGCCGGCGCCCACTTTCGACAGTTCGACGCTGACCGACGAAATCTCCAGCCTGGAAGCCGAACTGGCCCACGAACAACAGCTGTACGCCAAGCGCCCGCGCATCTACCGGCTCAATGCCGCCTCCACCATGCGCGACAAAGGCGCCTGGTATAAGGACGAATGGCGCAAGAAGGTCGAGCGCATCGGCAACCTCAACTACCCGGACGAAGCGCGGCGTCAGCAGATATATGGCAATTTGCGCTTACTGGTGTCGATCAACCGTGACGGTACGTTATATGAAGTGCAGGTACTGGAGTCCTCCGGCCAACCGTTGCTGGACCAGGCCGCCCAGCGCATCGTGCGTCTGGCTGCGCCTTTCGCGCCATTTACGGGTGACCTGAACGACGTCGACCGCCTGGAAATCATCCGCACCTGGAAGTTCGCCAAGGGCGATCGGCTTTCCAGCAATTGATGACAATTGCCAGCTGCGGCACATCCCCGGCTTGTCAGTTCGCCCCTCCAACGCCACACTACCGGACATGAAAAACGTCAGCCCGACCTACCTCAAGCACCAATTCCTGATCGCCATGCCCCATATGGCCGACCCGAACTTTGCGCAGACCTTGACCTATATCGTCGAGCACACTGCCAATGGTGCGATGGGGCTGGTGATCAACCGCCCGCAAGAGCTGAACCTGGCGGATATCCTTGAGCAACTGCGACCCGAGATCGACCCGCCAGCCCGCTGCCAGGGTGTGCCGATCTACATCGGCGGGCCGGTGCAGACTGATCGCGGGTTTGTGCTGCACCCCTCCGGCCCGAAGTTCCAGGCCACCGTCGACCTTGAAGGTGTGTCGCTATCCACTTCCCAGGACGTATTGTTCGCCATCGCAGACGGCATCGGCCCTGAGCAAAGCGTGATCACCCTCGGCTATGCCGGTTGGGAAGCAGGCCAACTGGAAGCAGAACTGGCCAGCAATGCCTGGCTGACATGCCCTTACGATGCCGAAATCCTGTTCAACACCCCCAGCGAACTGCGCCTTGAAGCGGCGGCGGCCAAGTTGCGCGTCAACTTGAGCCTGCTCACCAGCCAGGCGGGGCACGCCTGATGGCTTTGCGTTTGATATTGGGGTTTGACTACGGCACCAAACAGATCGGCGTAGCGGTCGGCCAGGTCATTACCGGCCAGGCCCGCGAGTTGTGCACCTTGAAAGCCCAGAACGGCATTCCGGACTGGAACCAGGTCGAAGCCCTCATTAAAGAGTGGAAGCCCGACGCCGTAGTGGTCGGCCTGCCCCTGAACATGGACGGCACCCCCAGCGACATGTGCCTGCGCGCCGAAAAATTCGCCCGCCGCCTCAATGGCCGCTACAACCTGCCTTTCTATACCCACGATGAACGCCTCACCACCTTTGAAGCAAAGGGTGAACGCCGTGACCGTGGCGGGCAGAAAGGCAGCTACCGCGACAACCCCGTGGACGCCATCGCCGCCGCCTTGTTGTTGCAGGGCTGGTTGGACGAAAACACCGCTTTATTTGAATCCTGACTGACGCAGCGCTTTTTTAGTAGGAGCGAGCTTGCTCGCGAAAAACACCAACGATAACGCGTGAACCCTGGATGAACGCGGCGCCTGCGAGTTTTTCGCGAGCAAGCTCGCTCCCACCTACCTACTCAAGGAGCCCCCATGAGCTTGCCGAACCCCGCCGAACTGATCAGCCAGATGGCCAAAAGCCTTACGGCCCATCTGCAACACCGCGCCATCAGCGAGCCGCGTTTTATCGGCATCCGCACCGGCGGTGTGTGGGTGGCCCAGGCGTTGCTGGAAGAACTGGGCAGCGACGCGCCCCTGGGCACGCTGGATGTGTCTTTCTACCGTGATGACTTCAGCCAGAACGGCCTGCACCCGCAAGTGCGCCCCTCGGCCCTGCCGTTCGAAATCGAAGGCCAGCACCTGGTGCTGATCGACGATGTATTGATGAGCGGTCGCACCATCCGCGCCGCCATGAACGAGTTGTTCGACTACGGCCGCCCGGCCAGTGTGACGCTGGTGTGCCTGCTGGACCTGGACGCCGGCGAACTGCCGATCAGCCCGGATGTGGTGGGTGCGACCCTGTCGCTGCAACCCCACCAGCGGGTAAAATTGTCCGGTCCAACGCCGCTCGAACTCGAACTGCAAGACCTCGCCCTTTAAACCGCCTTGTAAAGAGTCCCCGCGATGACGCCTCTAGATGCCAAGCGCCCGCTGCAGCTCAATGCTCAGGGTCAGTTGCAACACTTCTTGTCCCTCGACGGTTTGCCCCGCGAACTGCTCACCGAAATCCTCGACACCGCCGACTCCTTCCTCGAAGTCGGTGGCCGCGCGGTGAAGAAGGTCCCGCTGCTGCGCGGCAAGACCATCTGCAATGTGTTCTTCGAGAACTCCACCCGCACCCGCACCACCTTTGAACTGGCGGCCCAACGGCTGTCGGCCGATGTGATCACGCTGAACGTGTCCACCTCGTCGGCCAGCAAGGGCGAGACCCTGCTCGACACCCTGCGCAACCTGGAAGCCATGGCCGCCGACATGTTCGTGGTGCGCCACGGCGATTCCGGTGCCGCGCACTTCATCGCCGAGCATGTATGCCCCCAGGTGGCGATCATCAACGGCGGCGACGGCCGTCACGCCCACCCGACCCAGGGCATGCTCGACATGCTCACCATCCGTCGGCACAAGGGCAGCTTTGAAAACCTCTCGGTGGCCATCGTCGGCGACATCCTGCACTCGCGGGTCGCGCGCTCGAACATGCTGGCCCTCAAGGCCCTGGGCTGCCCGGATATCCGTGTGATCGCACCCAAAACCCTGCTGCCCATCGGCATCGAGCAATACGGCGTGAAGGTCTACACCGACATGGCCGAAGGCCTCAAGGATGTGGACGTGGTGATCATGCTGCGCCTGCAACGTGAGCGCATGGCCGGTGGCCTGCTGCCCAGCGAAGGCGAGTTCTACCGCCTGTTCGGCCTGACCACCGCACGCCTGGCCGGCGCCAAGCCGGATGCCATCGTGATGCACCCAGGCCCCATCAACCGCGGGGTGGAGATTGAGTCGGCAGTGGCCGATGGTGCGCAGTCGGTGATTTTGAACCAAGTGACCTACGGCATCGCCGTACGCATGGCCGTGCTGTCCATGGCCATGAGCGGGCAAACCGCGCAACGTCAATTCGAGCAGGAGAACGCCCAGTGAAGCTCAGCATCCTCGGCGCCCGCGTCATCGATCCAGCCAGCGGCTTGGACCAAGTTACCGACCTGCACCTGGAAGCCGGCAAGATCATCGCCATCGGCGCCGCTCCAGCCGGTTTCAGCGCAATTGAAAGCATCGACGCCAAAGGCCTGGTAGCCGCCCCTGGCCTGGTAGACCTGAACGTCGCCCTGCGCGAGCCGGGCTACAGCCGCAAGGGCACCATCACCAGCGAAACCCGCGCCGCCGCCGCCGGTGGCGTGACCAGCCTGTGCTGCCCGCCACATACCAAGCCGATCCTCGACACCTCGGCGGTGACCGAACTGATCCTCGACCGTGCCCGCGAAGCCGGCAATTGCAAAGTGTTCCCCATCGGCGCCCTGAGCAAAGGCCTGGAAGGCGAACAACTCGCCGAACTGATCGCCCTGCGTGACGCCGGTTGCGTGGCCTTCGGCAACGGCCTGGAAAGCTTTCGCAGCACCCGCACGCTGCTGCGCGCCCTGGAATACGCGGCCACGTTCGACCTGACGGTGATCTTCAATTCCCAGGACCGCGACCTCGCCGAAGGTGGCCTGGCCCATGAAGGCGCCGTGGCCAGCTTCCTCGGCCTGCCGGGCATTCCGGAAACCGCCGAAACCGTGGCCCTGGCCCGTGACCTGCTGCTGGTGGAACAAAGCGGCGTGCGTGCGCACTTCAGCCAGTTGACCAGTGCACGCGGTGTAGCCCTGATCGCCCAGGCCCAGGCCCGTGGCCTGCCGGTAACGGCGGATGTGGCGCTGTATCAGCTGATACTGACGGATGAGGCGCTGATCGACTTTTCCAGCCTGTACCACGTACAGCCGCCCCTGCGCACCCGTGCCGACCGTGATGGTTTGCGTGCGGCGGTCAAATCCGGCGTGGTGTCGGCGATTTCCAGCCACCACCAACCCCACGAGCGGGATGCCAAACTGGCGCCGTTTGGCGCGACAGAGCCGGGTATCAGCAGCGTTGAGCTGTTGCTGCCATTGGCGATGACTTTGGTAGAGGATGGCTTGCTCGACCTGCCGACCTTGCTGGCACGCCTGAGTGCGGGACCTGCCGAAGCCCTGCGCCTGCCAGCGGGTAAGTTGGCGGTGGGTGGGCCTGCGGACCTGGTGCTGTTCGATGTGGGCAGCTCGACCGTGGCCGGTGAGCACTGGCTGTCCAAGGGTGAAAACTGCCCGTTCATCGGCCATAGCCTACCGGCGGCGGTGCGTTACACGGTGGTCGACGGACGAATCACCTACCAGGCCTGATAACCCACCTATTTAAAGTGGGCACAAAAAAATGTGGGAGGGGGCTTGCTCCCGATAGCGGTGGATCAGCCAACTTATCTGTAGCTGACCCACTGCTATCGGGAGCAAGCCCCCTCCCACATTTAGTCCATTGTATGGTCGAGAGATTCAGCGCCCGCCATTACGCTCAGCATTACGAATCGAAATCTGCGTATTCAACGTCCAGAAGTCATACAGCACCCCCACCAGGAACAACCCCCCGGTCACCAAGTAGATCAGGCCGGTGATCCACTTGCCCTGATACATACGGTGCACGCCGAACACGCCAAGAAACGCCAGCAGTACCCAAGCGATGTTGTACTCGATGGGCCCGGCGGTAAATCGCAGGTCGGCTTCACGGTCCATGGCTGGGATCAGGAACAGGTCGATCAGCCAGCCGATACCCAAAAGGCCGAAGGTAAAAAACCAGATCGTGCCGGTGACAGGCTTACCGTAATAAAAGCGATGCGCCCCAGTAAAACCGAAAATCCAGAGCAGGTAGCCGATCACCTTGCTGTGGGTGTCTTGCTGGGAGTAATCCTGTCGATAGGTGTTCATCGCGTACCTCTTTTGTCTCGATAGATAAATTTTTTCATTTTCTTTGTGACTTTTTTACGGGCGCCCGACGTACGGCAAATGGTATCTTCCCTGCCCTGAAAGCCTTATGCCACCTGACTTGTGTAGGACAATTGCGGCGTTTCGTCGCGTTTTTCCTGATTTTGACGTCAAGGTTCAGTCGACAAACGGCCTGAGAACGACACAAAAAGCTGTTATAAAGTTGCGCGCAAACACTTAAGAGCCACGCCTAATGCGACCATTTTTCAAGACATGGCTAACCATTTGCCTATTAATGCCACTGGCCGCCCACGCCACCAATCGTGAGCAACGACTTCCAAACGTCAACGGTTTCACCCCTAAAGTCCACAGCACGCCAAGCACCGCCAAGGCGACCAAGCTGACCGTCAACCGCCCGACTCAACTGAGCAAGGCCCACAACGGCAAAGCCGTTTCTGGTCTGGCTGGCGTCGACACCAAGCAAAGCAGCAACGTCCTCAGCCGCGCCGTCAACGTGCTCGGTACTCCTTATCGTTGGGGCGGCAGTAGCCCAAGTAAAGGGTTTGATTGCAGCGGCTTGGTGAAATATGCGTTCAACGACGTGGCCGCAGTGGATTTGCCGCGTACGTCCAACGCCATGGCTGCAGGCCACGGGCAGAAGGTTGACCGCAAGGACTTGAAGCCGGGTGACCTGTTGTTCTTCAAGCTCAAGAGCCGCCAGGTGAACCACGTTGCTATCTACCTGGGCAACGACCGGTTTATCCATGCACCGCGTCGCGGCAAGTCGGTAAGCATCGACACGCTGAAAAAGCCGTTCTGGAACAAGAACTACGTGATTGCCAAGCGCGTGTTGCCTAAAGAGCAGAACAGCAATCTGCGGGTCGTCCAGCGCTAATCCCAAGCTGGACACAGTACCAATGTGGGAGGGGGCTTGCTCCCGATAGCGGTGAGTCAGCTACAGATAAGCTGTCTGACAGACTGCAATCGGGAGCAAGCCCCCTCCCACATTTGATTGCAGTGTTCTTGAGAGTTATATATCCCCCGGCACCCTCGCCTTCTCCCGCGCCTCTTCCCGGCTCACCACGCCCTCGCTCACCAACCCCTTCAAACTCATATCCAACGTCTTCATCCCCAACGCCCCGCCCGTCTGAATCGCCGAAACCATCTGCGCCACCTTGTCCTCGCGAATCAAATTCCGAATGGCGGGCGTGCCCAGCATGATCTCGTGCGCCGCCACGCGCCCACCGCCGAGCTTCTTGACCAAAACCTGGGACACCACCGCCTGCAGCGACTCCGACAACATCGAGCGGACCATGCTTTTTTCCCCCGCCGCAAACACGTCCACCAGCCTGTCCACGGTCTTGGCCGCCGAACTGGTGTGCAGGGTGCCAAACACCAGGTGCCCGGTCTCAGCGGCCGTCAGGGCCAGGCGGATGGTTTCCAGGTCGCGCAACTCGCCCACCAGGATCACATCCGGGTCTTGGCGCAGCGCTGAACGCAAGGCGGTGGAAAAACCCTGGGTATCGCGATGCACCTGGCGTTGGTTGATCAGCGCCATCTTGGGCGTGTGGATAAATTCGATGGGGTCTTCCAGGGTAAGGATGTGCTGGCGGCGATGCTGGTTGAGGTAATCGATCATCGCCGCCAGGGTGGTGGACTTGCCTGAACCGGTAGGCCCGGTGACCAGCACCAGGCCTTGGGGCAACTGGGCGATGCGTTTGAACACCTCCCCCAGCCCGAGGCCGTCCAGGCTTTGCACCTCGCGGGGAATGGCACGAAACACCGCCCCCATGCCGCGATCCTGTTGGAACACGTTGGCCCGGAACCGCGCCACGCCCGGCAACTCGAACGCAAAGTCTGTTTCGAGAGATGTTTCGAAATCCTTTTGCTGGTATTGGTTCAGTAAAGGGCTGAGCAAATCCTTCACTTGGGGCGGCGACAGTACCGGCCAATCCAAAGGCCAGACCTCGCCATCCACCCGCAGCATCGGCGCCAGGCCTGCCGACAGATGCAGGTCGCAGGCGCCACGGCGCACGCACACAGTGAGCAGTTCAGTGATATCCATAGGGCTTTCCATTTCCAGTAGAATGCCGCGGACTCCATATCCACGGGCGCATCTTGAATGTCGACGATAGCAGACAACATCGGCCTGGTTAGCCAGCGCATCCGCGCCGCGGCCGAAGCCGTGCAGCGCGACGCAAACAGCATCCACCTGCTGGCCGTGAGCAAGACCAAACCTGCGCAAGCCGTGCGCGAAGCCTATGCCGCCGGTATGCAGGATTTTGGCGAGAACTATCTCCAGGAAGCCCTGGGCAAACAGGCCGAATTAACCGACCTGCCCTTGAGTTGGCACTTCATCGGCCCCATTCAATCGAACAAGACGCGCGCTATCGCCGAGAACTTCGCTTGGGTGCATTCCGTGGACCGCCTCAAAATTGCACAACGCCTGTCCGAACAACGCCCGGCCGACCTGCCCCCGCTCAATATCTGTATCCAGGTCAACGTCAGTGGCGAAGCCAGCAAGTCCGGCTGTACGCCCGCCGACCTGCCGGCCCTGGCCAACGCCATCAGCGCCCTGCCGCGCTTGAAGCTGCGTGGCCTGATGGCAATCCCCGAGCCGACCGAAGACCGCGCCGCGCAAGATGCCGCGTTTGCCACGGTACGTGAGCTGCAAGCCAGCCTGAACCTGGCGCTGGACACACTTTCCATGGGCATGAGCCACGACCTTGAGTCGGCCATCGCCCAAGGCGCCACCTGGGTGCGGATCGGTACCGCCTTGTTTGGCGCCCGCGACTACGGCCAGCCCTGAATTGGCTGACTTTTCACTGAATAAGGACCTGTCATGAGCAACACGCGTATTGCCTTTATCGGCGCCGGTAACATGGCGGCCAGCCTGATCGGTGGCCTGCGGGCCAAGGGCCTGGACGCCGCGCAGATCCGCGCCAGCGACCCAGGTGCCGACACCCGTACCCGTGTCAGCACCGAGCACGGCATCGAAACCTTTGCCGACAACGCCGAGGCCATCCAGGGTGTGGATGTGATCGTGCTGGCGGTAAAACCCCAGGCCATGAAGACCGTGTGCGAAAGCCTGCGCCCAAGCTTGCAACCGCACCAGCTTGTGGTATCCATCGCCGCCGGTATCCCATGCGCAAGCATGACCCACTGGCTTGGCGCTCAACCTATCGTGCGTTGCATGCCCAACACCCCCTCTCTGCTGCGCAAGGGTGTGAGCGGCCTGTATGCAACGTCTGAAGTCAGCGCCGCCCAGCGTGAGCAGGCTCAGGAACTACTGTCCGCCGTGGGCATCGCCCTGTGGCTGGAGCAGGAGCAGCAACTGGATGCAGTCACCGCTGTATCTGGCAGTGGCCCGGCGTATTTCTTCCTGCTGATTGAGGCCATGACCGCCGCAGGCGTGAAGCTGGGCCTGTCTCAGGACGTCGCCGAGCAACTGGCCGAACAAACCGCCCTGGGCGCCGCGCATATGGCGGTGTCGAGCGAAGTGGATGCTGCCGAGCTGCGCCGCCGCGTGACCTCGCCGGGCGGTACCACGCAAGCCGCCATCGAATCGTTCCAGGCCGGGGGCTTTGAAGCCCTGGTGGAGAAAGCACTGGGTGCCGCAGCACACCGTTCGGCCGAGATGGCCGAGCAACTGGGCAAATAACCGTCCCTTATTCAGGAATCAAACATGCTCGGAATCAATGACGCGCTTATTTTCATCATCCAGACCTTGGGCAGCCTTTACCTGCTGATCGTGCTGATGCGTTTTATCCTGCAACTGGTGCGGGCGAACTTCTACAACCCGCTGTGCCAATTCGTGGTCAAGGCGACCCAACCCTTGCTCAAGCCATTGCGCCGGGTCATCCCTAGCCTGTTCGGCCTGGACATGTCGTCACTGGTGCTGGCACTGCTGCTGCAGATCCTGCTGTTTGTGGTGGTCCTGACGCTCAACGGCTACCAGGCCTTCACCGTCCTGCTGCTGCCATGGGCGCTGATCGGTATCTTCTCGCTGTTTTTGAAGATCATTTTCTGGTCGATGATCATCAGCGTGATCCTGTCGTGGGTCGCACCGGGCAGCCGCAGCCCTGGCGCTGAGCTGGTCTACCAGATTACCGAGCCGGTGCTGGCGCCGTTCCGCCGGTTGATCCCTAACCTGGGCGGCCTGGATATTTCGCCGATCTTTGCGTTCATCGCGATTCAGTTGGTGCAAAGCTGGGTGATTCCGCGGTTGGCGTTTTACGCGTTCATGCCTAAAGAACTGTTCGGCCTGATCTGATTCACCGCAGTAAAAATGTGGGAGGGGGCTTGCCCCCTCCCACATTATGTATCTGCTCGCTGAAGCAGGGGTTTGCTTGCCGCTTAAGGCCCCGCTCTTTAGACTTACGCCTCATTTAAACGAGAGCAGGGTCGATGCCAGCTGCCTTTCCCCCCGATTCTGTTGGACTGGTCGTGCCCCAAGTGGCGCACTTCAGCGAACCGCTGGCCTTGGCCTGCGGCCGTTCGCTGCCTGCCTATGACCTGATTTACGAAACCTACGGCCAACTGAACGCCACGGCGACCAACGCCGTGCTGATCTGCCATGCCCTGTCCGGCCATCATCATGCGGCCGGTTTTCACTCTGCCGACGATCGCAAACCCGGCTGGTGGGACAGTTGCATCGGCCCCGGCAAACCCATCGACACCAACAAGTTCTTTGTGGTCAGCCTCAACAACCTGGGCGGCTGCAACGGCTCCACCGGCCCCAGCAGCGTCAACCCGGAAACCGGCAAGCCGTTCGGTGCCGACTTCCCGGTACTCACCGTGGAAGACTGGGTGCACAGCCAGGCACGTCTTGCCGACCTGCTGGGCGTCAACCAGTGGGCCGCCGTGATCGGTGGCAGCCTGGGCGGCATGCAGGCGCTGCAATGGACCATCACCTACCCCGAGCGTGTGCGCCATTGCCTGGCAATCGCTTCGGCGCCCAAGCTGTCGGCGCAGAACATCGCCTTCAACGAAGTGGCGCGCCAGGCCATCCTCACCGACCCCGAGTTCCACGGCGGTTCGTTCCAGGAAGCCGGTGTGATTCCCAAGCGCGGCCTGATGCTGGCGCGGATGGTGGGGCACATCACCTACCTGTCCGATGACTCCATGGGCGAAAAATTCGGCCGTGGCCTCAAGAGCGAGAAGCTCAACTACGACTTCCACAGCGTCGAGTTCCAGGTCGAAAGCTACCTGCGTTATCAGGGCGAGGAGTTTTCCGGGCGTTTCGACGCCAACACCTACCTGCTGATGACCAAGGCCCTGGATTACTTCGACCCGGCGGCCAACCACGACGACGACTTGGCAAAAACCTTCGAAGGCGCCAAGGCCAAGTTCTGCGTGATGTCGTTCACCACCGACTGGCGTTTCTCGCCGGCCCGCTCCCGTGAGCTGGTGGATGCACTGATGGCCGCACGCAAAGACGTCTGCTACCTGGAGATCGACGCTCCGCAAGGCCACGATGCCTTCCTGATCCCGATCCCGCGCTACTTGCAGGCGTTCAGCAACTACATGAATCGAATTACTTTGTGAGAACGCCATGAGAGCCGACCTGGACATCATCCAAGAATGGATCCCCGCCGGCAGCCGCGTGCTCGACCTGGGCTGCGGCGATGGCGAACTGCTGAGCTGGCTGCGCGACCACAAGCAAGTCACTGGCTACGGCCTGGAAAACGACCCGGACAACATCGCCCAGTGCGTGGCCAAGGGCATCAACGTGATCGAGCAGGACCTGGACAAGGGCCTGGGCAACTTTGCCAGCAACAGCTTCGATATCGTGGTGATGACCCAGGCCCTGCAGGCCGTGCACTACCCGGACCGCATCCTCGACGAAATGCTGCGGGTGGGCCGCCAGTGCATCATCACCTTCCCCAACTTCGGTCACTGGCGCTGCCGCTGGTACCTGGCCACCAAGGGCCGCATGCCGGTGTCGGACTTCCTGCCGTACACCTGGTACAACACGCCGAACATCCACTTCTGCACCTTCGAAGACTTCGAAGCCTTGTGTGGCGAGCGTGAAGCCAAGGTGATCAACCGCCTTGCCGTCGATCAACAGCACCGCCACGGCTGGGCGAGTAAACTATGGCCCAATCTGTTGGGCGAAATCGGTATTTACCGGGTCAGCAGTCCTGGCCTGACCGACCACAAAATTGCCGTCTAATCATCTTCAAGAGGCACGATCATGAGTCGTTTGGCTATTTTTCTACTGACTGCCTGCCTGGGCGCAAGCGCCATGGCCGCAGACACTATCGACGCTAATCGCAAGAAAGACTTCGGCGACATCACCGTTCACTACAACACCTTCACCTCCAGCTTCCTGCAACCGGAAACCGCCCAGGCCGTCGGCGTGGTACGCAGCAAGAACAAGGGTTTGATCAACGTGACCGTGATCAAGGGCGTTACCCCGGTGGCAGCACAGGTGACCGGCACCATCAAGGACCTGGGCGGCAAGAGTGAGGTGCTGACCTTCAAGCAGATCAACGAGAAAGGCGGGATCAACTACCTCGCGCCGTACTCTGTCACCCAGCGTGAGTACAAGACTTTTATCATCAACGTTGAAACCGGCGGCAAAGCCCATAGCTTCCAATTCAACCAAGAACTGTTCCCGGCCGAATGATGAACCTTACCCAACTCGTACTGGCCAGCCATAACGCCGGCAAACTCAAAGAACTGCAGGCGATGCTCGGCAACGCCGTGCAACTGCGCTCCATCGGCGAGTTCAGCCAGGTGGAGCCGGAAGAGACCGGCCTGTCGTTCGTCGAAAACGCCATTCTCAAGGCGCGCAACGCAGCACGTATCTCGGGCCTGCCGGCGCTGGCGGACGACTCGGGCCTGGCGGTGGATTATCTGGGCGGTGCTCCTGGCATCTATTCGGCCCGTTATGCCGACGGCAAGGGCGATGCGGCCAACAACGCCAAGCTGCTCGAAGCCCTCAAGGACGTGCCCGATTCAGAACGCGGCGCGCAGTTCGTTTGCGTGCTGGCCCTGGTGCGCCACGCCGACGACCCGCTGCCCATCCTGTGCGAAGGCCTGTGGCACGGGCGCATCCTGCATGCGGCCAGCGGCGAACATGGCTTTGGCTACGACCCGCTGTTCTGGGTGCCGGAGCGCAATGTCTCCAGCGCCGAGCTGAGCCCGGCCGACAAGAACCAGATCAGCCACCGCGCCCGCGCAATGGATTTGCTGCGCCAACGCTTGAGCCTGAAATGACCCAAAACACCTCTGCGCAGCCGCTGATCCACGGCGGCGCGCAAACGCCACGGGCGGCGCTGCCGTTGCTGCCGCCCCTGGCGCTGTACATCCACATCCCGTGGTGTGTGCGCAAATGCCCGTATTGCGACTTCAACTCCCACACCGCCAGCAAGGTGCTGCCGGAAGAAGAGTATGTGGACGCCCTGCTGGCCGACCTCGATCAAGACCTGCACGCTGTCTACGGCCGTGAACTGAGCTCGATCTTTTTCGGTGGTGGTACGCCGAGCCTGTTCAGCGCCGCTGCGCTGGGCCGCTTGCTCAAGGGCGTGGAAGCACGTATCCCGTTTGCCAGCGATATCGAGATCACCCTGGAAGCCAACCCCGGCACCTTCGAGCAAGAAAAGTTCGTGGCGTACCGCAAGCTGGGGATCAATCGCCTGTCCATCGGCATCCAGAGTTTCCAGCAGGAAAAACTTGAAGCCCTGGGGCGTATCCACAACGGCGATGAAGCCGTGCGTGCGGCCGGCATGGCGCGTCAGGCCGGGTTCGATAATTTCAACCTGGATCTGATGCATGGTTTACCCAACCAGTCGTTGGACGATGCCCTGGGCGACCTGCGCCAAGCTATCGCACTCAAACCCACGCACTTGTCCTGGTACCAACTGACCCTGGAACCCAACACCGTGTTCTGGAACCAGCCGCCTGCGCTGCCAGAAGACGACACCCTGTGGGACATCCAGGAAGCCGGCCAGGCACTGCTGGCCGAACACGGTTACGCGCAGTACGAAGTGTCGGCCTATGCCCAACCCGGCCGCCCGGCGCGGCATAACCTGAATTACTGGAGCTTTGGCGACTTTATCGGTATTGGCGCCGGTGCCCACGGCAAGCTCAGCCACCCGGACGGGCGTATCGTGCGCACCTGGAAGACCCGCGCGCCGAAGGACTACCTCAACCCAGCCAAAAGCTTCCAGGCCGGTGCGAAAGAACTGACCAACGAGGAACTCCCATTCGAGTTCCTGATGAACGCGTTGCGCCTTACCGAGGGCGTTGAGGCCAAGCTGTACGCCGAACGCACCGGCCTCGACCTGGCAAGCCTGGACGAAGGCCGTAAGGACGCAGAACAAAGTGGCTTAATGCAGGTCGAACCGTCACGCCTGGCGGCGACCGACCGTGGGCAACTCTTTCTCAATGACCTGTTGCAGAAGTTTTTGAGCTGATCGCTCTAAGGAAATCGAATGGATTTGGTACTCGACCTGCTCGCCACCGTATCCCGCTGGAGCCGCAGCAACCTGTCGGAAATCTCCCTGGCCCTGGTGGGCTGTTTGCTGGTGCTGTTTGGCGCCGATATCAAGGGCTGGGTCGAAGCCCGCCTGGGCAGCATTGCCGGGGCGCTGCGGGTGCCACTGATGGCGTTGGTGTGCATGATCGGCAGCGGTGCCGCGTTGATCTATGCCACGCCGTGGATTGTGCGAGGGTTGAGCCAGTTCAATAACTACAGCCTGGCGCCGGTGTTGGTGGTGGTGCTGGTACTGATTGGCGTAGTCGCAGACCGCCGCTGATGCCAGAACAACATAGATCAAATGTGGGAGGGGGCTTGCTCCCGATTGCAGTGTGTCAGCAAACAAATGTTTAACTGACCCGCCGCTATCGGGAGCAAGCCCCCTCCCACATTTGATTGCATTTCAAGCCAGTGGCGGGTTAAGCCAGCTTCTCGAACTTCAAATCCCACACACCATGCCCGAGTCGCTCACCGCGACGTTCGAACTTGGTGATCGGCCGCTCAGCCGGGCGCGGCACGCATTTGCCGTCTTCGGCGATGTTGCGATAGCCAGGGGCGACGTTCATCACTTCCAGCATGTATTCGGCATACGGTTCCCAGTCAGTGGCCATGTGCAGAATGCCGCCCACTTTCAGCTTGCTGCGTACCAGCTCTGCGAAGGAAGCCTGGACGATGCGGCGCTTGTGGTGACGGGCTTTGTGCCATGGGTCCGGGAAGAACAGCATCAGGCGGTCGAGGCTGTTGTCGGCGATGCAGCGGTTGAGCACTTCGATCGCGTCGCAGTCATACACTCGCAGGTTGGTCAGGCCTTGGGTCAGCACGCCATTGAGCAGCGCGCCCACGCCAGGGCGGTGAACTTCAACGCCGATAAAGTCCTGCTCTGGCGCGGCAGCGGCCATTTCCAGCAGGGAGTGGCCCATGCCAAAGCCGATCTCCAGGGAGCGCGGTGCCGAGCGGCCGAACACCTGGTCGTAGTCCACCGGCGCATCGGCCAGGGGCAACACGAACAGCGGCGTACCTTGTTCCAGGCCTTTTTGCTGGCCTTCGGTCATGCGACCGGCGCGCATCACAAAACTCTTGATGCGGCGGTGCTTGGACTCGTCGCCTTCTTCCAGGGTGCTAGGCGTTTCGTTTGATTCAGTCATCAATGGCTCTTACTTGATCAGACCATCCAGCGGCGAGGAGGCGCTGGCGTAGAGTTTTTTCGGCATGCGCCCGGCGAGGTAGGCCAAACGGCCCGCGACGATGGCGTGGTTCATGGCTTCGGCCATCATGATTGGTTGCTGGGCATGGGCGATGGCCGAGTTCATCAGCACCGCATCGCAGCCCAGCTCCATGGCGATGGTTGCGTCGGAGGCCGTGCCCACGCCCGCATCCACCAGCACCGGGATCTTGGCTTCTTCGAGGATGATCTGCAGGTTGTACGGGTTGCAGATACCCAGGCCCGAACCGATCAGACCGGCCAGCGGCATCACGGCGATGCAGCCGATCTCGGCCAGTTGGCGGGCGATGATCGGGTCATCGCTGGTGTAGACCATCACGTCAAAGCCTTCCTTGACCAAGGTTTCTGCGGCCTTGAGGGTTTCGATCACGTTGGGGAACAGGGTTTTCTGGTCGGCCAGCACTTCGAGCTTCACCAGGTTGTGACCGTCGAGCAGCTCACGGGCCAGGCGGCAGGTGCGCACGGCTTCAATGGCGTCGTAGCAACCGGCGGTGTTGGGCAGGAAGGTGTAGCGATCCGGCGACAGCACTTCGAGCAGGTTCGGCTCGCCTTCGATCTGGCCCAGGTTGGTGCGGCGCACGGCGAAGGTGACGATCTCGGCGCCCGAGGCCTCGATGGCCAGGCGGGTTTCTTCCATGTCGCGGTACTTGCCGGTGCCGACCAGCAGACGGGACTGGTAGGTACGACCGGCCAGGACGAAGGGCTTGTCGCTACGAACGATGCTCATGGGAAATCCTCGAAATGGGGTGAGGTTCTGCAGAATTCAGGAAGCTGCGCGACTAGCCGCCGCCAATGGCGTGGACCACTTCGACCTGGTCACCTTCGGTGAGCGCGGTTTCGGCGTGCAGGCTACGCGGGACGATATCCAGGTTGAGTTCCACTGCGACGCGGCGCCCGGTCAAGTCCAGACGGGTCAGCAGGGCCGCAACGGTTTCACCGTCGGGCAGTTCAAAGGATTCGCCGTTCAACTGAATGCGCATGCCACGGGCCGCCATCGTTTTTAGGGGTCGGCATTCTAGCCCGATCCCGGTTGCTGACCCAAGTCCCTCGGTCAGATCACCTGCAAGCGCCACGCCGCCAACCCCAGGAAGAACCAGCCCAGCAGGAACGCCAACCCGCCAAACGGCGTGATGATGCCCAGCTTGCTGATGCCGGTCATGGTCAGCACATACAGGCTGCCGGAGAACAACAGGATACCGACGACAAAAGAGATGCCAGCCCATGTGACCACACGGCCCGGCAGGTGCGCCGCCAGCAAGGCCACGCCGAACAAGGCCAGGGCATGCACCAGTTGGTAGGTCACACCGGTGTGGAAAATCGCCAGGTATTCGGCGCTCAGGCGGTTTTTCAGGCCGTGGGCGGCGAAGGCGCCGAGGGCAACACCGGTGAAGCCGAAAAAGGCAGCCAGCATCAGAAAGCTACGCAGCATAAGGAACTCCAGTCAGACTCGGGGGGCAGGGTCTGTATAATGGCCCGCTCAACGGGTTCGGCCAAGCCATCTCTATGCTGCGTCTCCTCTTCAAACGCTTTCTCAACGTCGTGAAATGGTTTGCCATCGCCAGTGTGCTGTTGGTGCTGCTGTTTCGTGTCGTCCCGCCGCCTTTCACTGCGCTGATGGTGGAACGCAAGGTCGAATCCTGGTTCGACGGCGAGCCCATTGACCTGCAGCGCACGTGGGTGCCGTGGGACGAAATCTCCGATGACCTGAAAGTGGCGGTGATGGCCGGTGAAGACCAGCGCTTCCCCCAGCATTGGGGCTTTGATTTTGGCGCTATCCAGGCGGCAATCCTGCACAACGAGCGCGGTGGTTCGATTCGCGGCGCCAGTACGCTGAGCCAGCAGGTGTCGAAGAACCTGTTCCTGTGGGCCGGCCGTAGCTATCTGCGCAAAGGGCTGGAGGCCTGGTTTACCGGGCTGATCGAAATACTGTGGCCCAAGCAGCGGATTCTTGAGGTGTACCTCAACAGCGTGGAATGGGATGAAGGGGTGTTTGGCGCAGAAGCGGCGGCGCGGCATCACTTTGGGGTGAGTGCCAAGGGGCTTTCGCGTCAGCAGGCCAGTTATTTGGCTGCGGTGTTGCCCAATCCCAGGGTTTGGAGCGCCAGTCATCCAACCGCCTATGTGGCACGGCGCGCTGCGTGGATTCGCCAGCAGATGAGTCAACTGGGCGGTGATGGCTATCTGGTCGAACTCAACAACACCCGCAAGGCCCCCTGGTCCGACTGACACAACACAGAAAAAATGTGGGAGGGGCGGTGCGACGATTCGACTTGCTCCCGATAGCGGTGGACCAGTCACTTTCATGCTGACCGAAACTCTGCTATCGGGAGCAAGCCCCCTCCCACATTTTTGACCCAGTGTTGCCAGCTGGGTTAGGCCGCGATCGACAGTTTCAGCTTGTTCATCGCGCTTTTCTCAAGCTGACGAATCCGCTCGGCCGACACGTTGTACTTCTGCGCCAGGTCGTGCAGCGTGGCTTTGTCTTCCGCCAGCCAGCGCTGGTAGAGGATGTCACGGCTGCGGTCGTCCAGCACTTCCAGCGCTTCATGCAGGTTGTGGTTGGAGTTGTCGCTCCAGTCCGCATCCTCCAGTTGACGCGCCGGGTCGTACCGGTGGTCTTCCAGGTAGTTGGCCGGCGATTGGAAGGCGCTGTCGTCGTCCGCTTCGGCGGCCGGGTCGAAGGCCATGTCATGACCGGTCAGGCGGCTTTCCATTTCGCGCACTTCACGGGGCTCCACGCCGAGGCTTTCGGCCACGCGGTGGACTTCCTCGTTGTTCAGCCACGCCAGGCGTTTTTTCTGGCTGCGCAGGTTGAAGAACAGCTTGCGCTGGGCCTTGGTGGTCGCCACTTTCACGATGCGCCAGTTGCGCAGGATGAACTCGTGGATTTCCGCCTTGATCCAGTGCACCGCAAACGACACAAGACGCACACCCATCTCAGGGTTGAAGCGTTTCACAGCCTTCATCAGGCCGACGTTGCCTTCCTGGATCAGGTCAGCCTGCGCCAGGCCGTAGCCGCTATAGCTACGGGCGATATGTACAACAAAACGCAGGTGGGCGAGCACCATCTGCCGAGCCGCCCCCAAATCCTGCTCATAATAGAGACTCTCGGCCAGTTCACGCTCCTGCTCGGGCGTCAGCAATGGAATGCTGTTGACCGTGTGCACATACGCCTCCAGGTTTGCACCTGGGACCAGAGCATAAGCAGGTTGCAAAGAAGTGGTCATACGAAACCTCCGACTTACATAACTCGTGCAGTTCAGCACTGCGAAAATTGACCGGAAACCGTAGGACAAGTTCCCTAAACCACTGATACGGTCAATACAAACGAAACCACATTAATCTGACATTAACTACTTCGGTGCCAACTCACGTAAATGACGAGCGACCGCAATCCACGCACCGATATACCCCAACAATACCGCGCCAAGCAAGAGACTCAGACCATCGGCTACCGGCACGCCCGCCAGGGCGAAATCACTGCCGTACAACCCGGCCAGCCCGATTACCGCGTCGTTCAGCCAGTCCAGGCCAAACGCCAGCACGCCCCAGGACAAAATCCCGGCACCAAAGCCATAAAGCGCGCCCATGTACAGAAAAGGACGACGCACATAGCTGTCTGTGCCGCCGACCAGTTTAATCACTTCTATCTCGGTGCGACGGTTTTCAATATGAAGACGAATGGTATTACCTATCACCAAAAGTAATGCAGACACCAACAGCACCGTCAAACCGAACACAAAGCGATCACCCAGCTTGAGGATCGCCGCCAGGCGCTCTACCCAGACTAGATCAAGCTGCGCCTGTTGCACCTTGGGCATCTCTGCGAGTTTTTGTCGCAGCGCTTCCAGGGCAGGCTTGTCGACTTCATTGGGCGTCACCAGCACCACGCCCGGCAGCGGGTTCTGCGGCAGCTCCTTGAGCGCCTCGCCCAGGCCGGATTGTTGCTGGAACTCTTCCAGGGCCTGGTCGCGGCTGATGTACTCGGCATCGGCCACTCCCGGCAGGTTCTTGATGTCATCGCGCAGGGACTCACCGTCCTTGGCGCTGGCATCAATGTTCAGGTACAGGGAAATCTGCGCCGCACGCTGCCAGGAGCCGCCCAGGCGTTCCACATTATTGAGCAGCAGCGACAAGCCCATGGGCAGGCTCAAGGCCACGGCCATGACCAGACAGGTGAAAAAGCTGCCAATCGGCTGTTTGCCCAGGCGACGCAGGCTGTCCAGCAGGCTGGCGCGGTGGCTTTCGATCCAGGCGCGCAGCAAGGTGCTGAAGTCCGGGCCATCATCGTCATGATCGTGCTTTTTCTTCGGCGGTTGCGGGTCGGCGGCTTTGGGCGCCACGCGTTCAGAGACTTTAGGGCTGCGTGTGGCACTCATACGCCGGCCTCCCCGTCACCAATCAGGCGGCCGCGTTGCAGGGTCAGCATGCGGTGGCGCATGCGTGCGATCAGTGCCAGGTCGTGGCTGGCGATCAATACGCTGGTACCCAAACGGTTGATGTCTTCGAACACCCCCATGATCTCGGCCGCCAAGCGCGGGTCGAGGTTACCGGTGGGTTCGTCCGCCAGCAGCAAGGCCGGGCGATGCACAATGGCGCGGGCAATGCCGACGCGCTGTTGCTGGCCGGTGGACAGGTCGCCGGGATACAGATCGGTTTTATCCGACAGCGCCACGCGCTCCAGGGCCGAATCCACGCGCTTGACGATCTCGGCCTTGGACAGCCCGAGGATCTGCAACGGCAGGGCAACGTTGTTGAACACAGTACGATCAAACAGCAGCTGGTGATTCTGGAACACCACGCCGATCTGGCGGCGCAGATAGGGAATCTGCGCATTGCTGATGGTGGCCAGGTCCTGGCCTGCCAACAGCAGTTTGCCGGTGGTGGGGCGCTCCATGGCCAGCAGCAGGCGCAACAGGGTGCTTTTACCTGCGCCAGAATGGCCGGTTACAAACAAGAATTCGCCGCGACGCACTCGAAAGCTCAGCTCATGCAAGCCCACATGCCCGTTGGCATAGCGTTTACCGACCTGTTCGAATCGAATCATGAACGCTCCCGCTCGGCGAAAAGTGCTTCTACAAAGGGTTCGGCTTCAAAGGTGCGCAGATCGTCGATGCCTTCACCCACGCCGATATACCGAATCGGCAACCCGAACTGTTTGGCCAGGGCAAAGATCACGCCGCCCTTGGCCGTGCCGTCGAGCTTAGTCAATGCCAGGCCAGTCAGTTGGACCGTCTGGTTGAATTGCTTGGCCTGGCTGATGGCGTTCTGACCGGTGCCGGCGTCGAGCACCAGCAGCACTTCATGCGGGGCGTCTGCGTCGAGCTTGCCGATCACGCGGCGCACTTTTTTCAGTTCTTCCATCAAGTTGTCTTTGGTGTGCAGGCGACCGGCGGTATCGGCGATCAGCACGTCGATGTTGCGGGCCTTGGCAGCTTGCACGGCGTCAAAAATCACCGAAGCGGAATCTGCGCCGGTGTGCTGGGCGATCACCGGGATCTTGTTGCGCTCGCCCCACACTTGCAGTTGCTCCACTGCAGCGGCACGGAAGGTGTCACCGGCAGCCAGCATGACTTTCTTGCCTTCGGACTGCAGCTTCTTGGCCAGTTTGCCAATGGTGGTGGTCTTGCCGGCGCCGTTGACGCCCACCACCAGGATCACGAACGGCTTGTTCGGGGTGATCACCAGCGGTGCTTCCACCGGTTTGAGCATGGCGGCCAACTCGGCCTGCAGGGACTTGTAAAGAGCATCGGCGTCGGTCAGCTGCTTGCGCGCGACCTTCTGGGTGAGGCTCTGGATGATCACGGCGGTGGCTTCGACACCCACGTCGGCGGTGAGCAGGCGGGTTTCGATGTCTTCGAGCAGTTCGTCATCGATGACCTTTTTGCCCAGGAACAGGCTGGCCATGCCTTCGCCGATGCTGGCGCTGGTCTTGCTCAGGCCCTGTTTGAGGCGGGCGAAGAAGCCGGTCTTGCTGGTTTCGACAGCCGCAACGACGGGAACAGGCTCGACAGCCGCAGGCGCAGCCACTTCAACCACGGCCGGAATCGGCGGCGCGACATGCTCGGCCTGTACATCTTCGACCAGCGCCACGGGCTCTTCGGCCACCGGCAGTTCAGGCCACGGTTTGTGTTCGGGCTCAGGTTCTGGCTCTGGCACAACCTCGGCGACCGGCTGCAACACCGGCTCGGCCATCGGCAACACCACCGGCGCTGGCGCAACCGGTTCGGCTTCTACTATAGGTTCAGGCGCTACAGGCTCAGGAATAGGTGCAGGAATCGGCTCATCCTGAACCTGTGGCTGTTCCTCGACGGTTTCCTGCGGCTTTTTGCGCAGCCATCCGAACAGGCCTTTCTTCTCGCCAGCCGGGGCTGGGGTCTTCTTGTCGTCGTTGGAACCAAACATGGAGACGGCTATCTCAAGGTAGCGACGCGCCATCAGGCGCGTCGGTAAATAAAATTCGATGCGTAACAGACTGTTTTTTAGCCAGCTCGTTCATGCGCAACATTTTGTAAGGCCTAAATCGGGCCTTAACAGGGCAGCCGCAGTGGCCGTCCCTAAGTCGGATCAGTATCCTAGCACCTCCTCGCCCGCCGACGCTAAGACCAAGCGGGCAGCCCAACAGGTTTAAAAACGAATGAATGCTCTAGCCCGCCACGCCGCAGGCCTGCTGTTCAGCACAGTTTGTCTGCCTCTTTCAGCCCTGGCTGCCGACCCACAACCCACCCATGAATTCACCCTCGACAACGGCCTGAAGGTGGTCGTGCGCGAAGACCATCGCGCGCCGGTGGTGGTTTCCCAGGTTTGGTACAAGGTGGGTTCGAGCTACGAAACCCCAGGCCAGACCGGTTTGTCCCACGCCCTGGAGCACATGATGTTCAAGGGCAGCGCCAAGGTCGGCCCAGGCGAAGCCTCGCTGATCCTGCGCGACCTGGGCGCCGAAGAAAACGCCTTCACCAGCGACGACTACACCGCCTACTACCAGGTGCTGGCCCGCGACCGCCTGGGCGTGGCGTTCGAGCTGGAAGCCGATCGCATGGCCAGCCTGCGCCTGCCGGCCGATGAGTTCAGCCGCGAAATCGAGGTAATCAAGGAAGAGCGCCGCCTGCGCACCGACGATAACCCGATGTCCAAGGCCTACGAGCGCTTCAAGGCCATGGCCTTCCCGGCCAGCGGCTACCACACGCCGACCATCGGCTGGATGGCCGACCTTGACCGCATGAAGGTCGAGGAACTTCGCCACTGGTACCAGTCCTGGTACGTGCCCAACAACGCCACCCTGGTGGTAGTGGGCGACGTGACGCCGGACGAGGTCAAGACCCTGGCCCAACGCTACTTTGGCCCTATCGCCAAGCGTGACGTACCGCCGGCCAAGATCCCGATGGAACTGGCCGAGCCCGGTGAACGCCTGCTGACCATGCGCGTACAGACCCAACTGCCCAGCGTGATCCTGGGTTTCAACGTACCCGGCCTGGCCACCGCCGAAGACAAACGCTCGGTCCAGGCCCTGCGCCTGATCTCGGCCCTGCTGGACGGCGGCTACAGTGCACGCATCTCCGAGCAACTGGAGCGCGGTGAGGAATTGGTTTCCGCCGCCTCCACCAACTACGACGCCTACACCCGTGGCGATACCTTGTTCACCCTCTCGGCCACGCCCAACCAGCAGAAGAAAAAGACCATTGCCCAAGCCGAAGCCGGCCTGTGGCGCCTGCTGGACGAACTCAAGGCCAAGCCACCGACCGCCGCTGAACTGGAACGCATCCGCGCCCAGGTCATTGCCGGCCTGGTCTACCAGCGTGACTCCATCACCAGCCAAGCCACGGCCATTGGCTCGCTGGAAACGGTGGGCCTGTCCTGGAAGCTGATGGACACCGAACTTGCCGACCTGCAAAGCGTGACCCCGGAAGATATCCAAAAGGCCGCGCGCACCTATTTCACCCGCGAACGTCTCAGCGTCGCCCATGTTCTGCCTCAGGAGACCGCTCATGAGTGATCGCAAAAGCAGCCGCCTGATCTTTCCCGGCCTGGTGGTCGTTACCCTGATCGCTGCCAGCGCCGTGTACTTCCTGCGCCCGAGCGAATCGGTCGCCAGCCCGGCGCTGGAAAAAGCCCAATCGGCCAACAAACTGCAGTCGTTGGCTGAGCTGGATGGCAAAGCGCCAACTAACCGCAAGCTCGACGTGCAAACCTGGACCACCGCCGAAGGCGCCAAGGTGCTGTTCGTCGAAGCCCATGAGCTGCCGATGTTCGACATGCGCATCCTGTTCGCCGCCGGCAGCAGCCAGGACGGCGACGTACCGGGCCTGGCGCTGATGACCAACGCCATGCTCAACGAGGGTGTGCCGGGCAAGGACGTAAGCCAGATCGCCCGTGACTTCGAGGGTTTGGGTGCAGACTTTGGCAATGGCGCCTACCGCGACATGGCGCTGGTGTCCTTGCGCAGCCTGAGCGACAGCGACAAACGCGACGCCGCCCTCAAGTTGTTTGACGAGGTCATCGGCAAGCCCACCTTCCCCGCCGACTCCCTGGCGCGGATCAAGAACCAGATCCTCGCCGGTTTCGAATACCAGAAGCAGAACCCGGCCAAGCTGGCCAGCCTTGAACTGTTCAAGCGCCTCTACGGCGACCACCCCTACGCGCACCCGAGCGAGGGCACGCCGCAGAGTGTTCCGAAGATTTCCCTGGCGCAGTTGCAGGCGTTCCACGCCAAGGCTTACGCAGCGGGTAACGCCGTGATTGCGGTGGTGGGCGACCTCACCCGCGCCGAGGCCGAAGCCATGACCGCCAAAGTCTCGGCCTCGCTGCCCAAAGGCCCGGCCCTGGCGAAAATCGCCCAGCCGACCGAGCCCAAGGCTGGCCTGAGCCATATCGAGTTTCCGTCCAAGCAGACGCACTTGCTGTTCGCCCAACTGGGCATTGACCGTGCCGACCCGGACTACGCAGCCTTGTCCCTGGGCAACCAGATCCTCGGCGGCGGTGGCTTTGGCACCCGCCTGATGAGCGAAGTGCGCGAAAAACGCGGCCTGACCTACGGCGTGTACTCCGGTTTCTCGCCGATGCAGGTACGCGGCCCGTTCATGATCAACCTGCAGACCCGCGCCGAAATGAGCGGCGGCACCCTGCGCCTGGTGGAAGACGTGGTCGCCGACTACCTCAAGACCGGCCCAACGCAAAAAGAACTGGATGACGCCAAGCGCGAGCTGGCCGGCAGCTTCCCGCTGTCCACCGCGAGCAACGCCGATATCGTCGGGCAACTGGGTGCGATGGGTTTCTACAACCTGCCGCTAAGCTATCTTGAGGATTTCATGAAACAATCCCAGGCCCTGACCGTAGAGCAGGTCAAGGCTGCAATGAACAAACACTTGAGCGCCGACAAGATGGTCATCGTGACCGCCGGCCCGACGACTGCGCAAAAGCCACTACCGCCCCCCACTGATAAACCCGCCGAGCAGCCGCTCGGGGTTCCGGAGCATTAATGGCCAGTTCATCTCGCCCGAAAAAACCTGTCCACAACGTGCATAACGGTGTGGGCCAACTGCGCATCATTGGCGGTGAATGGGGCAGCCGCAAGCTGAGCTTCCCCGACGTGGTAGGCCTGCGCCCCACGCCGGACCGCGTGCGCGAAACCCTGTTCAACTGGCTGGCGCCGTACATCGGCGGCGCCAAGGTGCTGGACCCGTTCGCGGGGAGCGGCGCCTTGTTCCTGGAGGCGCTGTCCCGTGGCGCCGCCCAGGCTCAGGCGCTGGATGCGAGCAATGTGGCGGTTTCCAGCCTCAAGGAGCACCTGGGCACCCTGCGCTGCACCAACGGTCAGGTACAAACCGCCGATGCCCTGCGCTACCTGGAAACCCAGCCGGCCAGCGAATACGACGTGGTATTCCTCGACCCGCCGTTCAACCAGAACCTGCTGCCCACCGTGTGTACGCTGCTGGAAGAGCGCCAGTGGCTGGCGCCGGACGCGTGGATCTACACTGAAAGCGAGACCGCGCCGTCCACCCTGGGCCTGCCGGGCTCATGGCGCCTGCACCGGGAGCAGAAGTCAGGGCGGGTGTATTACGCGTTGTGGCAACGCAGCGCCGCTTAACCTGTAGTGAGCTTGATGACCCCCTTCAAACCCGCGTTCGGCCTCGGCAACCCCCACCTGCAAACCCTGTGGGGGCCGCTGTGGCGCCCCACTACCCATATCGAGCGCCAACGCGAACGCCTGTGGCTTGAAGACGGCGACTTCCTCGACCTCGACTGGCACGGCCCCCATGACGCGAAAGCGCCATTGGTGCTGGTGCTGCACGGGCTGACCGGCTCGTCCAACTCGCCCTACGTGGCCGGGCTGCAAAAGGCCCTGGCGGCTCAAGGCTGGGCCAGCGCAGCGCTGAACTGGCGCGGCTGCTCCGGCGAACCCAACCTGTTGGCACGCAGTTATCACTCCGGCGCCAGTGAAGACCTGGCGGCGGCGATTGCCCATCTGCGCACAAAGCGGCCGTTGGCGCCGCTGTATGCGGTGGGGTATTCGCTGGGGGGCAATGTGTTGCTCAAGCACTTGGGCGAAACGGGTGAAGCTTCAGGGCTACAGGGCGCTGCGGCGGTGTCGGTGCCGTTTCGTCTGGATCAATGCGCGGACCGCATTGGCCTGGGCTTCTCGCGGGTGTATCAGAAGCACTTCATGCGTGAAATGCTGGCGTATATCCGCGTCAAACAAAGCCGCTTTGTGCAGGATGGCCGGGCTGACGGGCTCAAGACCCTTGAGGCCCTTGGCTCGCTGGAAAAGATGCGCACCTTCTGGGATTTTGACGGGCGGGTGACGGCGCCGCTGCATGGCTTCTTGAGTGCCGAAGACTATTATCGCCGCGCGTCGAGTCGGTATTACTTGGGTGAGATTCGTACGCCGACGCTGATTATTCACGCCGCCGATGACCCGTTTGTATTCGCTCACAGCTTGCCTGAGGCTAGCGAATTGTCGGCGTGCACTGAGTTCGAGCTGACGACGAAAGGCGGGCACGTGGGGTTTGTGGATGGATCACTCAAGCATCCAACTTACTACCTCGAACGCCGCATCCCCCAATGGCTACTGAAACAACACGTTTAAGAAATGTGGGAGCGGGCTTGCTCGCGAATGCAGAGTGTCAGTCGATACATGTGTGACTGACCCACCGCCTTCGCGAG
>NZ_QUZU01000022.1 GCF_004682055.1 Pseudomonas kairouanensis
AGATGCAAGCCCCGGCCCACCGCTGCAGCCATTCAGCCAATCCCAAACACACTCCCCTGCATCACCGGCTCCACACTCCCGGTCAACACCACCCCACCCTCACCCGCCCAGTGCACGGTCACTGTGCCGCCGTCGCACTGCACCTGCACCGTGGCATCCAGCAACCCGCGACGGATGCCATTGACCACCGCCCCGCAACAGCACGAGCCGGAGCCCAGCGGCACACCGCCGCCACGTTCCCAGATACGCAGGCGGATGCGGCCACGGTCGAGCACCTGCACAAAATGCACATTGGTCTTGGCCGGGAACAGTGGGTTAACTTCCAATAGAGGCCCCACGGCGGCCACATCCACAGTGGCAATGTCGTCGACAAAAAACGTGCAATGAGGATTGCCCATGCTGCACGCCGCCGGGTCGCCTTCGATGGGCAAATGCTGTGTATCCATGGCCTCGGCCAACGGCACCGCCGACCAATCCAGCGACGGCTCGCCCATGTTCACCGACACTTGTCGCCCGGGCTGCCACACGCAGGTCAGCAAGCCGCGATCAGTGCGCAGCACCACCGAGTCGCTGCAGGTTTCGTGCATCAAACGCTCGGCGACGCCACGGGTGGCGCTGCCGCAGGTGGCCAGCGGCGTGCCGTTGGGGTTCCAGAACTTGATGCGGGCGGCGGCGTCATCACAGTCCAGCACCACGGCCAGCTGGTTGAAGCCGATGCCAGTGTGGCGGTTGCCCAACTGGCGGGCGATCTGCGGCGTAATCGGATCATTCAGGCCACGGCGGTCGATGATGATGAAGTCGTCGCCATGGGCGTGCATTTTCACGAACTGCAAGGGCATGGGCGGTCCTGTCTTCAGCGGGAGTGAGTGGCAGGATACCTTCATCAAATCCTACGCACCCATTAAAAACATCCTACTTGTTGATAACCATTATCAACTACCGCTAAACTCCGCGCCCTCCCACTTCCCAGTCTGTGCCCGATCGCACAGTCGCGCGCAGGCAGCTGACTCTCTTGGCGGATGAAAAACTCCAGCTTTACCTGACCCACCGGGCCGCGCTGCTGGATTATGCCGCGCCCATCGTGGGCTGCCGCGCCCGCGCCGAGGACGTGGTGCAGGAAGCCTGGCTGCGTTTCAGCGGCCAGGACGCGCAGGCCGATATCCGCCACCCGGCCAGCTACCTGTACCGCATCGTGCGCAACCTGGCGCTGGACCTCACGCGCCGCACCGCCACCGAACGGGTGCAGCCGGGTGGTGATGAACTGCTCAACGAATTGCCCTCAAGCTCCGCCTCGCCGGAACGCGAAGTGAGCAGCCAGAACGAACTGCACGCCATCGCCCGCGCCCTGGCCCAGTTGCCCGAACGCACGCGGCTTGCCTTCGAGATGCACCGCCTGGGCGGCTTCACCTTGCAGCAAGTCGCGGCCGAGCTGGGCGTGTCAACGGCACTGGTACACCAACTGGTACACGACGCCCTGCGCCATTGCATGGACTGCCTGGAGCCGGACGATGACTGATTTTCTGAAAAAACCCGTGGCTGCCGCGTCTTTTGCAGTCAAGGGCGATTCCATGGGAAGCTGCCCGCCGATTTTTGCCAGCGGAGATGCCCCGTTCATGCCCACCGAGGATTGCGCCAACGCCCGCCGTGACCAGGCGCTTGACTGGCTGCTGCGCGCGCAACAGGCCCCGCAGGATGCGGATTTGCAGGCACAGCTGACCCGCTGGTGCGCCCTCGACGAGGCCAATGCCAAGGCCTACCGCAAGGCCCAACGCATGTGGCAATTGACCGGGCAACTGGCCCCGACCACCGTGCAGCAATGGCCCACGCCGGTCGCGCCCTCGATAGCACGCCCGCTTGCCCGCCCACGGCGCACTCGCCGCTGGGTAGCTGCCGCCATCGCCGCCTGCCTGGTAGTGGCCTTGGCACCGAGCCTGCTGCTGCGCTGGCAAGCCGACTACCGCACAGGCTTTGGTGAAACCCGCGACATCACCTTAAGCGACGGCAGCGTGGTGCAACTGGACAGCCACTCGGCCATCGCCGTGGACATCGCCGGCAACCACCGCGACGTGAAGTTGCTCAGCGGCCAGGCGTTTTTCAAGGTGATGCCTGACAAGAGCAAACCTTTTCATGTGTGGACACAAACGTTGCAAGTGACCGTCACCGGCACAGCGTTCAACGTCGACACCCAACAAGACAGCGTCGCCGTGCAACAAGGCTCGGTCAACGTGAACAAGCGCCAGGCCGGCCGCCAACTCGCCAGCCTGGTACCGGGGCAACGCCTCACCTTGCGTGGCGGGCAGGCCGAACTCAGCGCCTTCGCCCCCAGCCAGGCCGCCGCCTGGCGCCAGGGCCAGTTGATTGCCGATGACTTGCCCATCAGCGACGTGCTGACGCAACTGCGCCGCTATACGCCTGCGATCATCGTACTGCGCGATAAACAGCTCGGCGCACAACGGGTCACCGGCGTCTACGACCTGCGCAAACCCCAGGCAGCACTGCAAGCGGTGCTGCAACCCTATGGGGCGAAAGTCACGGCCTACAGCCCGTGGTTGCTGATCCTGAGCAAGTGATTTCGCTGATTTCAAAAATATTTCATCTTTTTTCTGAAAATCCCCCGCGCTGTCCCGTCTTCTGTTCCGCGCGCAGCAATTGAGATTTATTCGTATTCATTTGACTGGCCGGTTGCTTGACCGGCGCGGGGACTTTTTGCATGACTCACACCCTTCACCGCTTGCCTGGGCAGCGCGGCCCATGGCCGCTGCGTCTTAAAAAAAGTGCCGGCGCCAGCTTGCTCGGCCTGTGCTGCGCCATGGCCGTGGTACCCCCGGCGCTGGCCCAACCCCAGGCCAGCGACACCAGCGCGGCGCGCGGTTTTGATATTCCGGCCCAATCCCTGGCGGGTGCGCTGATCGCCTTTGGGCAACAGAGCGGCCAACAGATCACCGTCGACCCGCAACTGCTCAAGGGCGTGAAGTCCCCCGGCGTGAACGGCGCCATGAGCAATGACGCCGCCCTCGCCTACCTGCTGCAAGGCACGGGTATCGGCTGGGGTTATCAGGACGGCGCGCTGATCTTCCATCGCCTGCCCACGGCCGAAGACGGGCCGGTGACCCTGGACAACACCGTCGTGCTGGGCTTTACCGAAGAGAACTCGTTCCAGGGCGCCACGGTGATCGATCACAAGGCGATCCAGGCGTTCCCCGGTGCCAACGGCGACATCACCACCCTGCTGCAAATGCACCCCAGCGTGCAGTTCAGCGGCTCGCAGCAAAAGTCCAATGCGCCCGGCGAAATCGACCCGGCCGATATCAGCATCAACGGCGCCAAGTTCTACCAAAACAACTTCATGATCGACGGCATCTCGATCAACAACGACCTCGACCCCGGCGCCCACGGCTACGGCGAAACACGCCAGTTCGACGCCGCCCCCAGCCGCTCCCATGGCATCGCCCTGGACGCCGACCTGCTGGAAGAAGTAAAGGTCTACGACAGCAACGTGCCGGCCGAATACGGGGGTTTCAACGGCGGTGTGGTCGATGCAATCACGCGGCGCCCCAGCCAGGACCTGCACGGCAAGCTGTCGTATTCGATGAGCCGTTCGGCGTGGACCAAATACCACATCACCGAGAAAGACCAGGCCAACTTCGACAACGCCTCCAACGAGCAGTACCAGCCCGAGTTCGAAAAGACCACCCTGCGCGGCCGCCTGGAAGGCCACCTGACCGAGGACTTCGGCGCTATGCTGAGCTTCTCGCAAAAGCGCTCGGTGATCCCCTTGAACAAGTACGAGGACGGCTATACCAGCGAGAACGGCGACAACCGGGAAGACCAAACGCGCCAGCTCGATAACTACATGCTCAACACCTACTGGAACGTCAACGACCGTCTCAGCCTCGACACTACCTTTATCAAGGCGCCCCAGGAAAACACCTACTTTCGCGAAAACTACAAGAACTCCAACTTCACCAACATCAACGGTGGCTGGCAGGGTTCGCTCAAAGCCGTATGGGAAGGCGACTCGGCGCGCTGGACCCACACCCTGGCGCTGACCGACCTCAATAGCTCTCGAGAGGCGGAGTCTGACGACGCCATCGCCTGGTATTACTCCAGCGTGAAGAACTGGGGCCGCCCTACCAGCGCGACCTCCCGCAGTGGCGAAGGATCCTATGGCAACCTCGATCAGACCCAACGCGGTATCAACTACAGGCTCAAGACCGACTGGCAGGCATTCAGCTGGGGCGGCGCCGAACACGCGCTGGTCAGCGGTATGGAGCTGACGCGCACTCAAGCTACTTGGGAGCGCGCCACCGAGGCCACCTCGGCCAATATCACACGACGCGATGACGGAGCGAGCTGCGTCAACGACGACCCGTTGTGCTCCGTGGGCCTGCTGATCAACGGCAACACCCGCCAGTGGGCCAACGCCCGTAACGTCTACGGCGCCGGCAAGCTGGACATGGTGGAAAACAAGTACGCGTTTTACATCCAGGACACGATGCAGATTGGCAAACTGGGTCTGCGTCCAGGCCTGCGCCTGGAAGGCGACGACTACATGAAGCAGCAAAACCTGGCGCCGCGTTTCTCGGGTGACTACGACTTCTTCGGCGATCGCAGCACGGTGATGGTGTTTGGTTTAAACCGTTACTACGGGCGCAACCTTTTCAAATACCGCCTGGCCGATGGTCGCCAGGGCTTTAACACCCGCTACACCCGCACCACCCAAGGCGGCGCCTGGACGGCGATCAAGACCGAAAACCTGAACAAGTTCAGCGACCTCAAAGTGCCCTACGACGACGAACTGACCCTGGGGCTGGATCAAGTCTGGCTCGACACCGACTTCCGTCTCAAATACGTGCACCGCGAGGGCAAGGACAAAATCGGCAGGGCCTCGTCCCGCGTGCTCGGGCTGGGCCCGCAGGCTGGCTTCGACAGCATCTACTACACCTACACCAACAAGGCTTCCAGCGAGAGCGACAACATCACGCTGAGCATCACCCCCAAGCATGAGTTTCGCTGGCAAAACACGCGCACCAGCCTGCAGGCGGCGTTTGATTGGTCGCGCACCAAGGACGCTTACGGCACATACGAGTCAGGCATCACCGCCGATCAATACGCCAACGAAGACGTGATGTACGACGGCAAGCAGATCGCCTACAGCGAATTGCCGGCCAGCGACTTCAACCGACCATGGACCGCACGACTCACCGCCATCACCGAAATCCCGCAGTGGAACCTGACGATCAGCAACTTCCTGCGTTATCGCGGGGCCTATGAGCAAATCGTCAGCACCGACGACATCGTCACCGTCAACGGTGAGGACCTTGCGGTCTACGAGGCCGCCAAGGTCAAGGCCGCCCCCACCTGGGACATGCGCATCGATTGGGAGATTCCCACCGGCAAGGACCAGGCGCTCTTCGCCGCCGTGGACATCACCAACGTCACTGACCAGGTCAACGAAATCGTCGGCAGTGGCAGCGCCACCGTCACCTATGAAGTCGGCCGCCAATACTGGCTGGAAGTCGGCTACCGCTTCTAACCCCCTCACCCGTTTAGCCTGGAAACCCTGATGAACAAGATGCTTGCTGGCCTGCTCGGCCCGCTACTGCTGTGCGCCTGCGCGTCGCCCGCAACCGAGACGCCGCTCCCTTGGGCCCCGCAAGTGGTGCGCGGGCAATTGGCCAATGGCCTGGAATACCGTCTGGTGCGCGACGCCAGCCAGGTCGGGCGCCTGGACCTGCGCCTGACCGTGCGCGCCGGCTCGGTGGACGAAGACGACGATCAGGTGGGCGTGGCCCATATGCTTGAACACTTGACCTTTCGCAGCCGTGCCGGGCAAGCCGTTGACCTGCGCGCACAAATGACCGAATTGGGCTGGGTGCAGGGGCGCAATTTCAATGCAGTGACCAGCTACGACCGCACCCAATACCTGCTCAGCCCCATGGCCGGCAGCACACAAACGCCGCTGGCCCTGGAAAAGCTCGCACAACTGGTCTTTGCCGGCGATTACAACGCCCTGGACCTTGAGCGCGAACGCCCCATCGTGATCGAAGAATGGCGCGGCGGCCTAGGGGTTGCGCAGCGCATGAATGACCAGCGCGCCGCCACCCAGCGCGTAGGCTCGCGTTACCCGCAGCACCGCACCATCGGCAATGAAGCGGCGATTCGTACGGCGTCCCTCAGTGCCTTGCAGCGCTTCCAGCAACGTTGGTATGTGCCGAACAATATGATCCTGTCGGTGGTCGGCGATTTCGATCCGCAGCAGCTGGCACAACAGATCGCGCAGGCCTTCGGTGGCCCTGCCGCGCAGGAACTGCCCACGCGCGATCATCGTGAGTTACCCCTCGACGACACGTTGAAAATCTTCCGCCTGCAAGACCCGCAAACCGGCAGCAACCAGGTGTCACTGCTGTTTCGCCTGCATGAGCCGGACAGCCGTGGCTCCACCGCCGAGGCCAGCCGCGAGCGCTTGATCGACCGCATCACCCTGTCGGCGCTGTTGGCCCAACTGCGCCTGCAACCGCTGCAACCCGGCGTGCGCAGCCTGACCGTGCAAAAGACCTTGATCGGCGAACAGTCCAGCGTGCTCGGGGTGGCCGCCGGTGTCGACGGCGCCCATCATGATGAGGCCTTGAAGCAAGTACTGACCGAGCTTGAGCGCTTGCGCCAACACGGTTTGACCGCCCAGGATTTGCAGCGCGAGCAAGCCAAGCTGCGCCAATTGGCCGACGGCATGCTGGCCAAGGATGAGTCGCGCACCTTCGAGCAGTGGGTAACCTCGCTCAACGATGCCGCCGTGCAAAACCGCCCTGTCGTGGCGCCGCACCAGATTGCCCAACGCACGTTGCGGGCACTGGACAGCATCGACCTGGCCGCCGTGAATGCGCGGCTCAACCGCTGGCTCGACAGCCCCGACCAAGTGCTGCAATTGACGGCACCGGGCAACAGCGTGGTGCGCCTGCCCAGCGTGAAAGAAGTGCAGCAACTGCGCACGACCATCGCTCAAACCTCGCTGGTTGCGCCGGTTACCGCAGCCCCTGTAGCGCCGCCGAGCATCACCTTCACACCCGCGTCTGCCGGCCAGCCGGGCAGCGTCGTGGGCAAGCGGGTTTTCGCCGCTGAACTGGTCGAACATTGGAACCTGGCCAACGGTGACCGACTGGTGTGGCTGCGCCGCAATGCCGAGGACGGTAAGTGGCGCCTGCAAGCCGAATCGGCCGCAGGCTTTAACCGTAGCGACGTGCCCGCCTGGCGCCTGCAAATGGCTGCGCAACTGGGCAGTGTCAGTGGCGGCGAGGGGTTGGAGGCGTGGCGCAAGCAACATAAAGCCACCCTCAGCCTTGAGCACAGCGCCACGCGCTTGCAGTTGAGCGGCACCAGCCCAGCGTCCAACGGAGCACTGGCCACACTGCTGCAAAGCTATCGCCAGAGCCAGGTGGGTGCGGTAATTGACGATGAGTTGTTCAGCGAGGCGCGGGATGATTTGTTGTCGCGGGTCAGCACACGCCCGGATGCCATCGCAGCGGCCCGGCGTGAAGTGCGCTACGGCGCCGACAGCTGGCAGGCGCCTGATCAAGCCGCGCTAGAGCAACTGCAACCGGGCACCCTGACGGGCGACTGGCAGCAACTGGTGAAGGCCCCTGTCACCTATTACCTGATGGCGGATATCGAGCCGGCGCAACTGGACGCCCTAGTGCGTGAGCAACTGGCCAATATCCCCCGTGGCACCGCACACCCTACCCTCCCGGCCCTGCAACAGCCCGGGCAACGCCTGCGCGATATTGCCGTCGCCCTTGAACCCCGTGTGGTGCTGGAAGCCAGCAGTTTCAGCGAGCACCCTTGGACACCCGAAGCCGCCGCCCGTGTCGCGGCCCTGCGTGACCTGGCCAACCAGCAACTCAAGCAGCGCCTGCGCGGTGAAGCCTCCGGCGTGTACCGCCTGCGCTTCGACAGCGAGCTAAACCCAGACACCCAACGCATCGAAAGCCAGCTGAGCTTCACCTGCGACCCTCGACGCGCCGATGAACTGTGGGCCCTGGCCCAGCAAACCCTCGCGCAATTGGGTCATTCGGTGGATGCAAAATGGGTCGCCAGCGCACGCAACGAACTGCGGCGCCAGGAGAAAGCCCGCCTTACCGATCCCGCTACCCAATGGCGCCGCCTGTTGCTTAGCGAACGCCAGTGGCAAGACCCGCGCTACCTGAGCCGCCAGGCGCGTTTGCCGGATGGCCTGCGTATCGAGTTGATCAAACCCTTGGCCAGCCAAGTGTTCCCCGCGTCTAACCAGGTGTTGTTGCGCGTACTGCCCAAGGCGCACGCCCAGTGAAAAGCCTGCGTACCTTCTACCGCCTGGCCGCGCCGTTCTGGCGCCAGGGCTCGCAATGGCTGGGCTGGCTGATGCTGGCCGGCATCATCGGCATGGGCTTGTTGATCGTGCAGATCAACGTGCTGATCAATGCCTGGAGCAAGACCTTCTACGACACCCTCGGCGAGTTCGACACCGGCGCGTTGTACGCGCTGATGGGCCGCTACGTGTTGTACCTCAGCGCCTACGTGCTGATCGTGGTGGCATTGGACTGGGTGCGCAAAGCCCTGGTACTGCGTTGGCGCCAGGCCATGACCGCGCAGTTCACCCAGGCCTGGCTGGCGGACCAGGCGTTCTATCGCCTGGGCCTCGCCGGTGAGCCGGACAACCCCGACCAGCGCATCGCCGAAGACGTAAACATCGTCGCCGACCTGAGTGTGGAGTTGGTGGCCTCGTTCATCATCAACATGGCCCAGGTGGGCGCGTTTATGAGCATCCTGTGGCAGTTGTCGGGGGTGCAGACGTTCACTGTCGGTGGCTACAGCATCACGCTGTCGGGTTACCTGGTGTGGATTGTGTTGCTCTACACCTTGGCGGGCAGCTTGATCACCCACTGGGTCGGCCGCCCGCTGCACCGGTTGAATGTGGATCGCCAACACTTTGAAGCCGACTTTCGTGCCAGCCTGTTGCGCAAGCGCGAGCATGCCGAACAAATCGCCCTGTACCGTGGCGAAGCGGTGGAGCGCCAGCACTTGGCCGAGCGTTTCCAGGCCATTACCGGCAACTGGCGCCAACTGATGGGGCGCGAGCGCAACCTGAGCTTGTTCACCGTCAGCTATGAGCGGGTGAGCCTGATCATCCCGGTGTTTGCCGCCCTGCCCGCCTTTTTGGCCAAGACCATCACCTTGGGCGGTTTGATGCAAATCCGCAGCGCCTTCGGTGCAGTGCAAGGCTCCCTCAGTTGGTTTATCAAGCTCTACCCGAAGTTGATGCACTGGAGTTCGGCGGTGGAACGGCTGGGGCAGTTCGAACAAGCCATCGCCGCCAGCCGCTGCCAGGCCAAGGCGCCGGTGATTGGCGACTGCCTGTGCATCAATGGCCTGGACGTATTGCGCCCGGACGCCGGGGTGCTGCTGGGGGATGTGTCGGTGCAAGTGGCCCAAGGCGAATGGCTGTTGATTGCCGGGCGCAGTGGCATCGGCAAATCGACCTTGCTGCGCACCTTGCAAGGTATCTGGCCGTACTGTCGCGGTGGCTGGCAACTGCCGCCGGGGCGCAGCTTGTTGCTGCCGCAGAAGCCTTATTTACCACGCATGCCGTTGCGTAACTTGCTGGCATACCCGGCGGTCGAGGTACCGAGTGCGGTGCGGTTGATGGCGGTGTTGCAGCAGGTGGGGTTGGCGGGACTGGTGCGGCGCCTGGATGAGCAGGTGGAATGGGCGCGGGAATTGTCTGGCGGTGAGCAACAGCGCATCGGCGTGGCGCGGGCGTTGTTGTATGCACCGGATACGTTGTATCTGGATGAGGCGACGAACCAGTTGGATGAGTTGAGTGCACGGGCATTGCTGGTGTTGCTGCGTGAAGAGTTACCCAATTGCACGGTGATTGGCATCAGCCATCAAGCGGCATTGGCAGCACTGTTCGATCGAATCTGGACCCCAAAATAACGGTTCAACTCGGTCAAATGTGGGAGGGGGCTTGCCCCCGATGGCAGTGTGTCAGTCGTAGATGTTCTGACTGAACCACCGCTATCGGGAGCAAGCCCCCTCCCACATTTTGACCGCGTTCGACCGAGTATTTAGAGCACGCTGCCCATGGCTTTCATGAGCACCAGATCCCTTCCATAGATATCCGGCGCATACACCAGCCCACCCTGGCGATCGACCTCCACGGTCCAATAGCCCAACAGCACCGGCACCGGTGTGGCCAGCCTGAACTCATGGGTCACTCCGGTGGCCAGCAGCGCATCGGTGCGCGCCCGCTCGGCCGGGGTCACCAGCAGGTCGCGCAGCAGCAACGGTTGTTCAACCCGCACACACCCTGAACTGAACGCCCGTGGCCCCTTGGTAAACAGCGGCTGGCTCGGGGTGTCGTGCAAGTACACCGAATACGGGTTGGGAAAGCGCATCACGATCTTGCCCAGCGGGTTACGCGGGCCGGCTTCCTGGCGCAGCAGGATATTGCCAGGGCGCGCCCAGTCGATTTGCTCGGGGGCCAGTGGGTGGCCTTCGGCGTCGAGCACTTGCAGGTTTTGTTGGCGCAGGTATTCGGGGTTGAGGCGGATGGCCGGGAGTTTGTCCTCGCGCATGATGGTGGGCGGGATGGTCCAGGTGGGGTTGAGGGTTAGCCGGGTAATGCGCGATTTGAGCAGCGGCGTCTGGCGTTCGGCACGCCCCACTTGCAGGCGGGTTTGCCATACGGGGATGCCGCTCTGGTACACGCTCAATTGCGCGGCGGCAACGTTGACCAGCACGCCTTCGGGCTCCAGGTCCTGGGCCAGCCAGCGGAAGCGTTCGAGGTTGATGCGCAGCTGTTCGCGGCGCACTGCCGGGCTGATATTCAGCTCGGCCACGGTGCCGGCACCGATCACACCATCGGCCTGCAACGAGTGGCTGAGCTGGAAGGCCTTGACCGCCTTGACCAGTTCGTCGCGGTATTGCCTGCCGCTGGGCGCGCTGGCCAGGTAGCCGCCACCGACCAGTCGCCGCGCCAGTTCCGGTACACGCGGGTCTTCCATGCCGGGGCGCAGCAACGGGCCGCTGGCGACCGGGTCCCAATGGGGCAAGGGCTGGTGGCGCACGCTGGAATATGCATTGCGCAAGCTACGGTACAGATCGGCGCTGGGGCGCGCCTGGTCGAAGGCTTGGGCCATGTCCTGCAAACCGGTGGCGGCAAACGCCAGCACTTCGGTATTGGGATCATGGGCAGGCGGCTGGGAATGCCACAGGGGCTCAAAACGCGATTGCTGCAAGCGCCCGTAGTGCAAATCCTGCAGGGCTTGCAGGTACTGGCGGCTGCTGTCGATATCGCTGCACAGCACGTTGGCCGTGGCGTCTGGCGCAGGCAGGCTATAGTGGGTGGGGTCCAGGCCGTCGTCGGCGAGCAGTTGCAACTGGGCGTTCAAGCCCTGGCGACGCTCGTCGACGGACCACAGCGGCGTGTTGCCCTGCTGCTGGTAGAAGGCTTGCAGGCGCAGTTGCGCGGCGGCGTCGAGGTGCGGCGCCAAGCTGGGACAAACGCTGGGCAGTTGGGCCAGCGCCTGCTGCACGGGCGCCAGATCCACCGGCGCCGGGGTGGTCACCGGTAGCGGCTCGGCCGGCAGCTCATCGGCTGTCGCGACCAGTGGTGCAACGAGCAGGCAAATGCTCAAGTAACATGCGTGTTTTTTGAACACTTGGCTTAACTCCAATCCGCAGCGGGGGGCTGTACTGCAGATGCTGACTTTTTTGTGCCGGCTTGGCCTGGCTACCATGACCCTGGCTGTTTTGAGCAATTTTGCGCTCGCCGCCAATGGCAACTCTCCTACCTTGTATAGCAGCCTGGCGCGCTCGGCTCCAGAACTCAATCCCACGGTACTCAAAAGCGCCCTGAACGCCGTGCAGTGTGCGGTCAATAACGGCGAGGAACGCTCCGACCGCCTGGCCGTCATTGACTACTCCCAACCGTCGACCGCCCGTCGGCTGTGGATCTTCGACCTGCGCAAAAAGACCCTGGTACTGCGTGACCTGGTGGCCCATGGCGCCAAGTCCGGGGAAAACTTCGCCACCGCGTTCTCCAATCGCGAGGGCAGCCACCAGTCGAGCCTGGGCCTGTTCCGCACCCAGGAAAGTTACCTGGGCACCCACGGCTATTCGCTGCGCATGGACGGCCTGGAGCCAGGGTTCAACGACCTGGCCCGCGACCGCGCCATCGTGATCCACGCCGCCGACTACGTGAGCCCCCTGTGGAGCAAGCGCGAAGGCCGCATCGGGCGCAGCCAGGGTTGCCCGGCCGTACGCCCGCAAGTGGCACGCCAAGTGGTGGACAAGCTCAAGGATGGCCAGTTCATGTTCTCGTGGTACCCCGACCAGCACTGGTTGAAGTCCTCGACGTACCTCAATTGCAAACCCCAACAGGTGGCAAGTAGTCGTACAATCCGTGGCGGATAGCCTGTCCCCATAGATATAAAAGAGAGCGACGCATGCTTCTACATAAGTCCACCTGGATCGAGATCGGACAGTTCCTGGAACGTAGCCGCACGGTGGTGATTCCCATCGGTTCCAATGAACAGCACGGCCCTACCGGTCTTTTGGGTACCGACTGGATGTGCCCGGAAATCATCGCCCATGAGGCGCAGAACACTGCCGACATCCTGATCGGCCCGACCTTCAACATTGGCATGGCCCAGCACCACCTGGGCTTTCCCGGCACCATTTCCCTGCGCCCTTCCACCTTTATCGCCGCGATTGGCGACTGGGTGCGTTCGCTGGCCGGGCATGGTTTTGACAAGATCCTGTTTCTGAACGGTCATGGCGGCAATATCGCCACGATTGAAGCCGCGTTTTCCGAACTGTACGCCGACGCCAGCTTTGCCCGACGCCCGGCCGGGTTTGCGTTGAAACTGGTGAACTGGTGGGATTTGGAAGGCGTCAACGACCTGGCCCAGCGCCAATTCCCGGTTGGCCACGGCAGCCACGCCACGCCGTCGGAGATCGCGGTGACGCAGTGGGCTTATCCGGATTCGATCAAGACTGCCGAGTACTCGCCGCAGATCGCCAATACCGGGCCGATTCGTGAAGCACTGGATTTCCGTGCACGTTTCCCGGATGGGCGCATGGGCTCTGACCCGGCGCTGGCGACGGTGGAAAAAGGTGGAGAGTTGGTGAAGTTGGCGGCGCAGGGGTTGGTCAAAACGGTCAATGCTTTCAGCAACGAAGCCAAGCCTTAAGCCAAGTACAAATTAAAATGTGGGAGGGGGCTTGCTCCCGATTGCAGAGTGTCAGTCACAGATGTTCTGACTGATCCACTGCAATCGGGGGCAAGCCCCCTCCCACATTTAGCCTTGTGTGTTACTTACATTCTTGTGCTGCCAGTTCTAACCGCGACGGCGTGAGCGCCGACGCCAACGGCTTGCGCTCATACAAGAACACCTTGCCGCCATCCTGGGCCTTGTAGACCTCCAGCACGTCATCGGCGGCGATCTTGCTGGTCAACACCACTTTGGCGTGACGCGAGTTCTGGGTCACCGTCGAAGTGATCCCATGTTTCTCCAGCTTGGGCAGTACGCACTGCACATAGGCTTCAGGTGCCTTGCTGCTCTGCAGGGTCAGGGTTGGGGCATTGGGGGCAGACACACAACCGGTCAGCAACAGCGAAGCAAAGGCCAGGCCCGGTACGAAAAAAGAACGCATGAAAAAATCCTGAAGATAAAGATAAAAGTTCACATCAACCCGCACGGACCAACGCTTTGAGCGACACATCAAACTGCTTCAAGGCGTCCAGTTGCACATCGCGCTGTTGCCCGATCTGCGCGGCAATTTCCGGCGCGGCCTTGTCGTGTACCCACACCGACGGCACTTGCTTGTGCACCGAGCCTTCGGCCTTGGCGATGTATTGCAGGTTCGCGTCATAGAACCGCGCAACAAACCGCGCCTCGACCACATCGTTACGCTGGGTCAGCAGTTGGTTATGGGTATCGAGCATCACCACCACATCGGGGTGAGCCTGCACCAGGGCGTCCAGGTTGTCGTAGACCGTGACCGACAAAAAGGTGCCTTGCAGCGAACTCATCAGCCAGTCAATGGCCAGTTCCGGGTCGGAACTGCTGACGAACGCCTGGCGGATACGCTCATCGAGCCCACCCTTGGCGCCATTCAAGGCCATGTCGTGATAGCGTTCAAGGTAACTGAGGTTATCGCGGGTGTTATCGCTCAACAGCACACCCACCGACTGCGCATGTTGCAGGGAGTCTACGCTACCGTCGATAGGTAGCAAATGGCTATCATGCAATTCATCCGCGAAGGCAGCGTTGCTGATGGCGACGGTACCCAGCATCAGGGCCATCAAAGCTAGTTGGATAATCGTCCTCATCGCGCATTTCCTTGAACAGCGTTTCGATGGGGTGATTTTCCGCTCAAGACCCAAAAAACAGAACTTGCGATCCGTGATGGTGACTATTATCTGAACCGATAGTGCACCCATAAAACCTATAAGGACCCGCTATGAAGCCCCACCAGAAAACCTTCGACCGCATCCGCGAAGCCGTCTTGCCAGAGTTTCGCGAGCGGGTTGCCGATTACCTGGTCGACTATGAAAAGGTGCTGCAGGACACAGCGGCCAACGCCGGTCAGGTCATCGCCAACGCCCAGCAATTGCGCGGTTACCTGCGCGGCTTGAACACCACGCGGGTGCTGGGCATGGCTGATTGGGAAGACCTGGACCGCCGCGTGGCCCAGGAATGGCTGTAAAAACCTAGAGCGCCGGACGCGTCAGGTTTACCCATTCCTGCACCGATGGCCGCTGCCATTGGCGCTGCGCGTAGGCCACCAGTTCGGCGGGCACGTCGTCGCCGTTGAGGATCAGGCGGTTGAGCATCACGGCCAGGTCCACGTCGGCAATCGACCACTCACCAAACAGGTTCGCCGGGTTCCCCGCCAACAACGCCTGCGCCGCACCGATCAACTTCGCGGCTGCCACTTCAGCCTGGGGCGACAGCGGCGGCATTTTTTGCCCGCAGAACACCACCAACGTCGAACGCTCCTGGCGAATCGGCAGCAGGTCGCTGCGCAACCAGGCCTGCACCTGCCGCGCCCTCGCCCGCTGCTTGGCATCGGTCGGGTAGATCGGTGTAGCGGGATACGTTTCTTCTAGGTACTCCGTGATCGCCGAGGATTCCGACAGCGCAAACTCGCCCTCCACCAGGGTGGGCACGCGTTGGGTCAGGGACAGCCTGGCAAAGTCGGCGCTCTGGTTTTGCGCCGCGTCCAGGTCCAGGGTCAGGGTATCGAAGGCCAGGCCTTTTTCCCGCAGGGCCACAAACACCGACATGGCATAGGGGCTGGTGAACAGACTATCGACGTACAGGCGCAACGCAGGTGGGTTCATGGCGGGTCTCCTTGTGTGATAGCCCACGCTACGAGATCTGCGGCGAGAAAGACAATGGCGGGTTTTTATAGGGGCATTCCGGTTGGGAATAGCCCCTCATTTGGACCTGCGTCGCGGTTTAGAAATCGACCGTGGCCGAGACCTTCACCGTTCGCGGCTCGCCCTGGGTCAGGTAGTTGTTGGCGGTGGAGGCCGACGCCCAGTACGCCTTGTTCGCCACGTTCTCGACGTTGGCACGCAGGGTGATGTACTTGTCATCGGCTTTGAAACCGTAGCGGGCACCGAGGTCGACGCGGGTCCAGGCCGGGATGTTCAGGGTGTTGGCGGCGTTGACGTATTCGCCCCCTGTTCGCAGCATCCGCGCGTTGACCGCAGCACCCTGGATGCCCGGAATATCCCAGTCGGCCCCCACGTTGTACTGGAAGCGCGGCACCCCGGCGGCACGGTTGCCGTCGGTGAGGCCGTTGGAGGTGTTCTGCAACTCGGTGTTCATCCAGGTGGCGCCGGCCAGCAGGCGCAGGCCATCAACCGGCTCACCGAAGACATTCAACTCCACCCCTTTGTTGATTTGTTTGCCATCCACGCTAAACGTGTTGGTGCCATTGGCGTTAGTGTTAGTCGCGCTATTGGGCTGCTCGATACGGTAAACACCCAGGGTTGCGCCGTAGGTATCCCAGTCCAGCTTCACCCCTGCCTCGGTTTGTTTGCTGCGGTTGGGCGCAAACACTTCACCGGGGTTGGTCACGTTGGTCAACGGTGCCGTTGGTCCCTGGGCCAGGCCTTCGATGCGGTTGGCATAGAACGACACGTGCTCCCACGGTTTAACCACCAGGCCATACACCGGCGTGGTGATCGACTCCGCGTAGTTGGCGTTGCGCACCCCTGTGGTGGTGTTCCAGGCATCCACTTCGATGGTCTGGCGACGAACGCCCAGGGTCAGCAGCACACGGTCATCGATAAAGCCCAAGGTGTCGGACACCGCCGCACTCTTGATACGGTTCTTGCCCACCACCCGTGGGTCGTGAATATCGCTGCCGAAATAGGTCACGCTGGGGCGCGGGATCTGGGTCGGGTTGTACAGGTTGCCCGGCTGGCGGTTGGCTTGCAGGATCGCCTCGAACGCCGAGCGCTGTTCGCCCCAGATGCCCGACAAGCCGACGTTCATCTGGTGGGTCACCGGCCCCGTGTCGAAATGCCCGTTCAGGCCGGCCATGGCGCTCTTGTTGTCCTCGTCATGGGGCGAATACAAAAAACCGACCCGTCCCGCGCCGTTGTTGCCCACGTACAGCGACGAATACTGACCGTTTTCTCGCGTGTGCTTGGCGCCGCCGCCCACGTAGGCGGTCCAGCTTTCATTCAGGTCATATTCGGCATTGAACATTCCGTAGGTGTCTTCCAGCTCCGACCAACTCCAGTCCTGGGCATAGTTATGCTTGGCCGACGGCGCCTTGGGCACTTGGGTGCCGTTGGGGTAGACCACCGAGCGGCCGTTGTTGATGCGCTCTTTCTGGTAGCCAAAGTCGGTGGACACCCGCAAGCGATCACCCCGGTAGTCCAGGGCCACGGCCACCAGTTGGGAGCTTTTGAACTCGTCATCGATGGCCGTGTCGCCACCGTGCTTAGCCAGGTTGATGCGTGCGCCGAAGCGGTTGTCTTCGCCAAAGCGCTGGCCCAGGTCCAGATGGCCGCCGGTTTGCCCGCCGCTGGCCGCATCCAGGGTGACGCTGCGAGTTGCAACGTCTTCGGCGCGCTTGGGCACCAGGTTGACGCTGCCGCCAATCCCCGAACCGGCTGGCGATACGCCGTTGACGAAGGCGTTGGGGCCTTTGAACAACTCCACGCGCTCCAGGGCTTCGGTGGTGATGATCTGCCGTGGCAGTACGCCGTACAAGCCGTTGAAGGCAATGTCATCGGTGTTCAGCGGCAGGCCGCGAATGGTGAACACCTGGGAAAAGTTGCCGAAGCCCGAGGATTGGCGCACCGAGGCATCGTTGAGCAATACATCGCCCACCGTGCGTGCCTGCTGGTCGGCGATGGTCTTAGCGGTGTAGCTGACCACGCTGAACGGCACATCATTGATCGAACGGTTGCCCAACACGCCAAGCCGCGCCGAACGCGCCACCTGGCCACCGCCGTAGGTGTCGGCCTGTGCACCGCTTTCGCCGCTGATGGTGGTCGCCCCCAGTTGCACCGCATCGCCCGTGGCCTCTGGCACCACGGTATAGCCATTCGCACCGGTGCTTTGCAGGGTGTAGCCGCTGCCTTGCAGCAACTGCATAAAGCCTGATTGCGCGGTGTAGTTGCCCTGCAAGCCGGGGCTTTGCTGGTCGTTGAGCAGCGTGGAGTCAAACGACAGCGGCACCCCCGACAACGCCGCAAACTGTGCCAACACATTGCCCAACGGCCCCGGTGCGATGTTGTAGCTACGCGCTGCGCTGGTGGACGCCGCGTCTGCGGCCTGCGCGTAATGCATCGGCGCGATGGCGGCCAGGGCAACGGCCAGGCTCAAGGCCTTCAGGGGGCGGATGGGGTGCGGGGTGGAGGTCATGGGCATTCCTGTCGGCGCGGTGCAAAGTTGAGGGTTCTCCCCTACACCGCACGACAACGAAAAAGGTGTCAGCGAAAGTTGAAATTCAATTCAGCGCGGTTCGACCGTCACCCAGTAGCCGGTCAAGCTGCTGACGGTGACCGGCAGGGTTTGCTGCAACAGGCGCAGGCTGGCGTCGATGTCACGCAGGGGAAACGCCCCGGAAACCCTCAGCCCAGCCACGCTGGCATGGCAGCGCAACACGCCATGGCGGTAGCGACCCAATTCATCCAGCAGGTCCGCCAGGGGCATCTGCTGGGCCAGCAACATGCCGTTTTCCCAGGTCATGGCGCTGATATCCAAGGGCTGCACCGCCGCGACAGTGTCGCTGCCGAATGCGCTCTGCTCACCGGCCTTGAGGATCACGCCGCGGCTTGCGTGCGCAGGCAGCATTTGCACCGCGCCTTCGCTGACCGCCACCCGGCTGCTGTGCTCCCCGACCCGCACGCTAAAATGCGTGCCCAGGGCGCGGGCCGTGCCATGGCGGGTCTGCACGACAAAGGGGCGATGGGTCGGTGCTGGGTCCTTGGCGGTGGTGATCATCACCTCGCCTTGCAGCAACTCGATGCGCCGCATCTGGTCGGTAAAGGCGATGTTCAGTGAGCTGGCGGTGTTGATCAGCAACTGCGTGCCATCGGGCAACGTGAGGTTGCGCTGTTCGCCAATGGCCGTGTGCTGGTCGGCGGTCCACGCTTGCCACGGCTTTTGCCGATAGGCCAACCAGGTCGCCGGGCCCGCCAACAGCAGCAGCCCCAGGGCCTGGCGGCGGCCGAGGGATTTCTTGCGGCCGATGCGCTTGAGGGTATCGCCGGCAATGGCGCCGGGCACGCTGTTGAAGTCCCCCAGGATCGCCTGCGCCCGCTGCCAGGCCTGAGCGTGCTGGGCACTGCGGCCTTGCCATTGGGCGATGGCGCGACGGTCTTCGTCGGTGGCGCTGCCGGACTGCAATTGCACCATCCAGTCGGCGGCTTCACCGAGGATCAGCGGGTCGATGGACGGGTTCATGCCACGCTCAGGCATGCGAGGAAGGCATCGCGCATATAGCGTTTGACCGACGCCAGCGACACCTTCAATTCATCGGCGATCTGCGGGTAAGTCAGGCCATCGATCTGCGACATCAGGAACGCCTGGCGGGTTTTGTCCGGCAGGTCGCGCAACATGGCTTCGATGCGATACAACGCCTCCAGGATCAACCAACGGGTTTCCGGCGACGGCACTTCCTGCTCCGGCAGGTGGGCGATGGTTTCCAGGTAGGCACGCTCGACTTCCTGGCGGCGCCAGCTGTCGATCATCAGGCCCTTGGCAATATGGGTGAGCAACGCCCGTGGCTCGCTGCCAAAGCCTGCTGGGTTCTGGCGGGTGAGCAAGCGCATGAAGGTGTCATGGGCCAGGTCCGCTGCATCACTGGCATTGCCCAGCTTGCGATCGAGCCAGCGGTACAGCCATCCGTGGTGTTCGCAGTACAACGCCTGGACAGGCAGATGGAGCGAAGTCGACATGCAGATCACCCGGAACCCGGAAGTAATTAAGAATTGATCGCATTCTAATCGGAGCAACGAAGCCCGGCAACGCACAAATTAATGTTATAGGATAACGCCCCCTTTCCCCCTGCCCTGCGATCCCGCCCATGACCGACGCTGTTCCCTTGCGCCAACGCCTGCTTTCCATCGACGCCCTGCGCGGCCTGGTGATCCTGTTCATGTTGCTGGACCACGTACGCGAAACCTTCCTGCTGCACCGCCAGGTCAGCGACCCCATGACCATCGACAGCACCGAGCCCGCGCTGTTTATCAGCCGCACCCTCGCCCACTTGTGCGCGCCGGTGTTTGTGTTGCTCACCGGGCTGTCCGCGTGGTTGTACGGCCAGAAGTACCAGGGCCGGCGCGATGTATCGGCGTTCCTGTTCAAGCGTGGGTTGTTCCTCGTGGTGCTGGAGTTCACCCTGGTCAACTTCGCCTGGACCTTCCAACTGCCGCCCAGCGTGATCTACATGCAAGTGATCTGGGCGATTGGCGTGAGCATGCTCGCCCTTGCCGCGCTGGTATGGCTGCCACGCCCGCTGTTGATCGGCGTGGCGCTGGTGATCATCGGCGGGCATAACCTGCTCGATGGCCTGCACTTCGCGCCGGGGTCGGCGCTGCAAAACCTGTGGGCGATCCTGCATGAGCGCAGCTGGATCGAGGTCGGCGACACCCTGCGCCTGCGCATCACTTACCCGGTGCTGCCCTGGATCGGCGTGATTGCCCTGGGCTATGGCCTGGGACCGTGGTTTGCCAATGGCGCGCTACCTGCGTTACGTAAGCGGTATTTGCTGCTGGCGGGTGTGGCTGCCTTGGTAGGGTTTGTGGTGTTGCGAGCCTTTAATGGCTACGGGGAAAAACCTTGGCAAGGCTATGAAAACGGCGTGCAGACGTTGATGAGTTTTTTCAACGTGACCAAGTACCCGCCTTCGCTGTTGTTTTTGGCGTTGACCTTGGGGGTTGGGTTACTGCTGTTGCGGGTGTTTGAGCGTGTGGGGCATAAGCGCTGGATCACAGTGCTGGCCACGTTTGGGGCCGTGCCGATGTTCTTCTACCTGTTGCACCTGTATGTGCTGAAAATACTGTATGTCGCGTGCGTGGCGTTGTTTAGCTTGAACCATGGCAACTACTTTGGTTTCGACAGTATTGGGGCGGTGTGGCTGGTGGCGCTGGTGTTGCCACTTGCACTGTATTGGCCAGTGCAATGGTTTGCCAGGCTAAAAGCCCGGCGCCGCGACCTGGCCTGGCTCAAATACCTCTGACCCAACACAGGCCAAAATGTGGGAGGGGGCTTGCTCCCGATTGCAGTGGGTCAGCTACAGATAAGCTGATTGATCCACCGCCATCGGGAGCAAGCCCCCTCCCACATTTAGATTGCGTTACTCCCAAGAATCAGGCCAGTTCAGCCCGCAGTTGGCGAGCCGCTGCAACCATATGAATCAACGCCGCCTCAGTCTCCGGCCAACCTCGCGTTTTCAACCCGCAATCGGGGTTCACCCACAACCGCTCGGCCGGAATCCGCTTGGCCGCCTTGCGCAGCAGGTTGGCCATCTCCGATACATCCGGCACCCGTGGCGAGTGGATGTCGTACACGCCGGGCCCGATTTCATTCGGGTAGGCGAAGGCTTCAAACGCCTCCAGCAACTCCATGTCCGAGCGCGATGTTTCGATGGTGATTACATCGGCATCCATCGCTGCGATGCTTTCGATCACATCGTTGAACTCGCTGTAGCACATGTGGGTGTGGATCTGGGTTTCATCGCGCACGCCCGAGGCACACAGGCGGAACACTTCGGTGGCCCAGTCCAGGTAGTGCTGCCACTGCGCCTGGCGCAACGGCAAGCCTTCACGGAACGCGGCTTCGTCGATCTGCACGATCTTGATGCCGGCCGTTTCCAGGTCCACCACCTCGTCACGAATCGCCAGGGCCAGTTGCCGGGCCTGCACTTCGCGGCTCACGTCTTCACGGGGGAACGACCACATCAGCATGGTCACCGGGCCGGTCAGCATGCCCTTCATCACTTTGCTGGTCAGGCCTTGGGCGTAGCGGATCCACTCCACGGTCATGGCCTTCGGGCGGCTCAGGTCGCCGAAGATCACTGCCGGTTTCACGCAGCGCGAGCCGTAGCTTTGCACCCAGCCGAAGCGGGTGAACACGTAGCCGTCGAGTTGCTCGGCAAAGTACTCGACCATGTCGTTGCGCTCGGCTTCGCCGTGCACCAGCACGTCCAGGCCGAGGTTTTCCTGCACTTCGACGGCGTGCTTGATCTCGCTGTGCATGGCTTCGACGTATTCGGCCTCGCTCAACTTGCCGGCTTTATAGGACTGGCGCGCCAGGCGGATCGAGGCGGTCTGCGGGAACGAACCGATGGTGGTGGTCGGGAACAGCGGCAGGTTCAGGCCGGCGCGTTGTTTCTCGATACGCTGGGCAAACAGCGATTGGCGCTGGCTGTCCTGGGCAGTGATCGCCGCCACACGGGCTTGTACCGCAGGTTTGTGAATACGGGGCGACGCAGCACGCGCGGCTTGCACGGCACGGCTGTGGGCCAAGGCGGCCAACACATCGGGGGCTTCAGGCGCGGTGACGGCTTTAGCCAGCACCGCCACTTCAGCGCATTTTTGCACGGCAAAGGCCAGCCAGCTTTTCAGTTCGGCATCCAGTTGGTCTTCGCGGCCCAAATCCACCGGGCTGTGCAGCAACGAGCAAGACGGTGCCACCCATAGGCGATCCCCGAGCTTTTCATGGGCGTGCTGCAAGGTCGCCAGGGCTTTTTCCAGGTCGCACCGCCATACGTTACGGCCATTGACCACACCCAAGGACAGCACTTTATAAGCAGGTAGACGGTCGAGAATGGTCGGGTACTGTTCCGGTGCGCGCACCAGGTCGATATGCAGGCCGTCCACCGGCAGGTTGGCGGCTAAACCAAGGTTCTCTTCCAGGCCACCGAAGTAGGTGGCCACCAGCTTTTTCAGCGGGTCGCGCTGGATCTGGTTGTAGGCACGCTCGAACGCGTTTTTCCATTCCTGCGGCAGGTCCAGCACCAGGATCGGCTCATCGATCTGCACCCACTCCACGCCCAGGTCGGCCAGGCGTTGGAAGATCTGGCCGTACAGCGGCAGCAGGCGGTCCAGCAGGTCGAGCTTGTCGAAATCACCGCCCTTGGCCTTGCCCAGCCACAGATACGTCAGCGGGCCAATCACCACCGGCTTGACGGTGTGGCCCAATTCGCGGGCTTCCTGAACTTCTTCGAACAACTGGTCCCAACCCAGGTGGAACTGCTGGTCAGCACTGAATTCCGGCACCAGGTAGTGATAGTTGGTATCGAACCACTTGGTCATTTCCTGGGCATGGGCACCGCCGCAGCAGCTGTCGCTGACGCCACGGGCCATGCCGAACAGGGTTTGCAGGGTGGCATGGCCGTCGGCCGGGCGGAAACGCTCGGGGATCACGCCGAACATCAGCGAATGAGTCAGCACCTGGTCGTACCAGGCGAAATCCCCAGCGGGCAGCAACTCGATGCCTGCTTGCTTTTGCAATGCCCAGTGGGTCTTGCGCAAATCACGGCCAATGGCCCGCAGGCCGGCTTCGTCGAGCTCGCCCTTCCAGAACGCTTCCTGCGCTTTTTTCAGTTCACGATCGCGTCCAATGCGCGGAAATCCCAGGGAATGAGCGACTGCCATGACTTACAACTCCAATGTCGTTTTGTATGGCAGCTATTGTCGGCAAGCAGTGATAGTGAGACAAACTCATATTATTCTAGATGATCACAAGATCTACTCATGTTGAGACCAGGTGCACGTAGAACGCGTGGAACATGAAATACGCACACACTGCCAGTGCGATTCCCATGCAGCGGTTGAACAAGGTGAACGCCGACGCCCCGTTGATCCGCCGCCCCAGCAGCGCCCCCAGCAATGAGTAAAGCCACGGCGCACCGAACGCCCCAAAGGCCAACACCGCCGAGACCGCCGCGATGGACACCCCAGTGATATGCGCCGCCGGCAGCATCACGCTGGTGATCGGCAACACCGCCATGATGCCCTTGGGGTTAAGCAGCTGGATCACCAGGCCGTTCCAGAAGGTGAGGGTTTTGGCCGGTGCGCTTGAGGACTCTTCAACCACCGTGCGTGCGTTGAATACCTGGTAAGCGAGGTAAAGCGTGTACACCCCGCCAATCAACGAGATGTACGGCAACGCCGCCTGGGAAATGATCGCCTCCCCGGTGTAGCCGAACACAACGAACAGCAACATCATCGCGCAGCCCACGCCGATGAAAAAGCCGGTAGAGCGGCGGAACTGACCGGTAAGCCCGGCGTTGAGCCCCATGAAATTCACGGGACCGGGGCTGTACATGACGCTGAAGGCGTAGAGGAAAATGTCCATGGAAGACCTGCACTGGAGAAAGTGCGGCCAGTCTATGGTGGGGGTTGGCAGGCAATCTTGTACGTTTGTGGTCGTAAGCCGGGCACAGCTTCAATGTGGGAGGGGGCTTGCTCCCGATGAGGGCGTGTCAGCCGATACATCTGCAACTGAAATACCGCTATCGGGAGCAAGCCCCCTCCCACATTAGACCGGGGTACATCCATAGATGGTCATGTTCAGTGGGTAGGTTGAAAACTGGCGCAGCAAATTCCGCCCACTAACCTTTCGATTCGCCCCAAGTGCGGGCACAATGCGTGTCCTTTTTTGGCAGGCACCGCCGCAGGCTCTCAAAAATGATCAAAACGCCGTACTACCTCATCGATAAACAGAAGCTTCTGGTCAACATGCAGAAGATCGCTTACGTACGCGAGCAGTCCGGCGCCAAGGCGTTGCTGGCGCTCAAGTGCTTTGCCACCTGGTCGGTGTTCGACCTGATGCAGCAATACATGGACGGCACCACCTCCTCGTCGCTGTATGAGTTGAAACTGGGCCGCCAGAAGTTCGAAGGTGAAGCGCACGCCTACAGCGTGGCCTGGGCCGACGATGAAATCGAAGAGATGCTGGATAACTGCGACAAGATCATCTTCAACTCCATCAGCCAATTGCAGCGTTTTGCCGAGCGTTCCGAAGGCAAGACCCGTGGCCTGCGCGTCAACCCGCAGGTGAGCAGCTCGGACTACCTGCTGGCCGACCCGGCGCGCCCGTTCAGCCGTTTGGGCGAGTGGGACCCAGTGAAGATCGAAGGCGTGATCGAGCAAATCTCCGGCTTCATGTTCCACAACAACTGCGAGAACGGCGATTTCAGCCTGTTCGACAAAATGCTCGGCACCATCGAAGAACGCTTCGGCGCGCTGCTGCATAAAGTCGAGTGGGTGAGCCTGGGCGGCGGTATCCACTTCACCGGCGAAGACTATGCCGTGGACGCCTTCTGCGCCCGCCTGAAAGCCTTCTCCGAAAAATACGGCGTACAGGTCTACCTGGAACCGGGTGAAGCGGCGATCACTAACAGCGCCTCCCTGGAAGTCACCGTGCTCGACACCCTCTACAACGGCAAGAACCTCGCCGTGGTAGACAGCTCCATCGAAGCCCACCTGCTGGACCTGCTGATCTATCGCCTCAACGCCAAGCTGGCGCCGAGCGATGGCGAACACACCGTGATGGTGTGCGGCAAATCCTGCCTGGCCGGGGACATCTTCGGTGAGTACCAATTTGATCGTCCGCTGGCCATCGGCGATCGGCTGTCGTTCATCGACACCGCGGGCTACACCATGGTCAAGAAAAATTGGTTCAACGGCCTGAAAATGCCGTCCATCGTAGTGAAACAACTCGACGGTACAGTCGAGGTGGTTCGTGAATTTGGTTACGACGACTACCTGTCCAGCCTTTCGTAAGCTGGCGGATAAAGGAGAGATAAAGCAATTGAAAAAGAACGTTCTTATCATTGGTGCAGGAGGTGTCGCCAAGGTGGTGGCCCACAAGTGCGCGCAGCACAACGACGAACTCGGTCGTATTGCTATCGCGTCGCGCAACATCTCCAAATGCCAGGCCATCATCGACAGCGTCAAGGCCAAGGGTAGCCTCAAAGTACCCGCCGATATCCAAGCCTTCGCGCTGAACGCCCTGGACGTGGAAGCGACCAAGGCCCTGATCCGCGAGACCCAATCGCAGATCGTCATCAACGTCGGGTCCTCGTTCCTGAACATGTCGGTCCTGCGTGCCTGCATCGACACCGGCGTGGCGTACCTCGACACCGCGATCCACGAAGAGCCGGGCAAGGTCTGCGAGACGCCACCTTGGTACGGCAACTACGAGTGGAACCACCTCGAAGAGTGCAAACAGAAGAACATCACCGCCATTCTTGGCGTGGGCTTCGACCCGGGTGTGGTCAACGCGTATGCCGCGTTGGCGCAGCAACAGCATTTTGACCGCATTGATTCGATCGACATTCTCGACGTCAATGCCGGCTCCCACGGCAAATACTTCGCCACCAATTTCGACCCGGAAATCAACTTCCGCGAATTCACCGGACAGGTGTGGAGCTGGCAGAACAGCCAGTGGACCAGCAACACCATGTTCGAAGTCAAACGCACCGACGACCTGCCGGTAGTCGGTTCGCAGAACCTCTACCTCACCGGCCACGATGAAGTGCACTCGCTGTCGAAAAACCTCGACGTGCCCAACGTGCGTTTCTGGATGAGTTTTGGCGAACACTACATCAACGTGTTCACCGTGCTGAACAAGCTCGGCCTGCTCTCCGAAAAACCGGTCACCACCGCCGAAGGCCTGGAAGTGGTGCCACTGAAACTGGTCAAGGCCGTACTGCCCGACCCGTCTTCACTGGCCCCTGGCTACACCGGCAAAACCTGCATCGGCGACCTGGTCAAAGGCACCAAGGACGGCAAGGCGCGCGAAGTGTTCATCTACAACGTAGCTGACCACGAAGAAGCCTTCGCTGAAACCGACAGCCAGGGCATCTCCTACACCGCAGGCGTACCACCGGTAGCCGCAGCGCTGCTGGTCGCCCGTGGCGAGTGGGACGTGCAACGCATGGCCAACGTCGAGGAGCTGCCGGCTGAGCCGTTCCTGAAGGCGCTGGACGTGATGGGCTTGCCGACACGTATCAAGGACGAGCACGGTGATCGTGCCTGGGATGCGATTGCCTGATAGGCGATAGCGACCCGAACAAAAAAATGCGCCCCCAGGGCGCATTTTTTGTTTGGGGAAAAACACATTTCTCAAGCCCAATGACGCCCAAAATGTGGGAGCGGGCTTGAAGGTGTGCAACTGTTGCTGGACATGGCGTTGGATCAAGCTCATCCGGTGACCTGATCGTGCTGGACGTGATGGGCTTAACGACTCGGATCAAGGACGCATACGGTGATCGTGCATGAGATTCGAATGCGCGATGCCCCTTAGACGATGCCTAGTTGCCTAGCGCATATTCATTGCAATATTTTCCGACGATTACGGTGATATGTCGCACACATTAACGACGCCGTCACTCAATCGTGCAAAAGGACTAAAGCCACTCAACTCTACAGCGCCGGATGCCACACCAAAAAAAACGCGCCTAATAGAAAGACCCGTGACATAAGGCAAAAAATAAGTTTGCCGGACAACAGAATCACAATCGATGAACAACTGCTCTGTCTCATCGGCCACTTGTGCATCCATCGTGACAACCCCCTTCCAAATCCGCCCCACTACTTCTTTCAACGCACGCACAATATCCTCGGCACCGGAAACATCAATATTGTTCGCCCGCAAACACACATCAAATAGCCTTATCCACTCACAAGACAAACCACGCAAGACAGATACGTCATCCAGCGCATAACAACTATATAAAGCTGACTTGGCAGCAGTCTCGCAACGCGAAAAATCGCCCTCACTGCACCGTTCGATCAAGACACTACGCCGAACCGCTCGGCGCGCCAATTCAGCAATCAACGCTTCATTATTACTCTCTGAGGGAAAACTCATCTTCCAGAGTGGCATCCAATTGTCCGTATGTAAAACATCACCCGCAAGCATCGTAACAAATACTGAGTGAAGCCTGGCGCTAGCGGATTTAGCAGCATAAGCGCTTTCAATTTCTGGCTGGCTGTGTGCGTAGGCGTATAACTGCCGCCATACTTGATATCGCGGCATCAGCAATTGCCATATACAGCCACCCATTGAAAGCTCAGCGGCCTCCTCGTGACCAAGTTCCCCGCACCGACATGACAGAACATCATCGGTCACAGCGGACAGCGCAGAGCCATAACCACGCACAGCCTCCACCCCGCCAGACAATAATGCGAAAAACACTTCATTTAAAACCTCACCATTTTGATGATCAGACACCACATCGGTCACTTCGTTATAACGCACGATATTATCGGTGGCGCGCTTTAACTTCCCACACCGACTCATTGACCTAAAATAACCTGACGCATCCACCAACCTACAGTATCGACTGGAGTTCATGATGATCTGCAGGTACTGAGGCATTGCCGCGTCCCAATAACGTAGCAAGAAGAACTCACGGGGCGTCACAATGCCACCCGCAGAAGCTACAAATAACGGCAACTCCGGTACATCCTGCATAGCGTTAACCATATATTGCTTTAGCTTCATGACCAGACAGGCAACGATCCCCCCCTGTAGCATTTTCTTCGGCGCTACGCCCCCAAGACAATCCAGGCCGTCGCTCGTGACCAGTTGAAAATCTTCAATCCTCGCTCCTGAGTCATCTGGAGCACCTACGTAATCAATAGCGGCAGTCAAAGATATTATCGATCCAGAAAGATCATGTATCTGAGGATCATCACTTCGAATGAACTGCCAAGCATAGAGGCTTGAAAAGTAGTCACGAAGCACCATCGCAGGTATATCCGAAACATCCAATAAAGGGCGGTGCGCATAGTACTCTCGGCCCCACGCCGAAATCTCGCCGCCTTTCTTCGGCGCCCATCGCGCGATAAAACATAACTTTCTCGAGACAGTGCAACTGGCTTCTGGCGCGATGTCAGTCATCAGCCACCTGCTTGCCGCTGTCACCATAGCCAAAGCTGACAATGGACTTTTCATCACTGAACAATCGAGCGCCTCACACTCCATAGCTTCAAGTGCCCGATCAAATATGTGCGCACCGATTGCATTGGGTTCGATACAGCGCGAATGGTACGGTTCATAACGAGTGGGCGTGGCAATATAGGTCATCGCGCCACTACTTTTATCTCGGTCGAGTCCGTTCCGGCTACGGCCTGCGAAACACTCATACAAACGTAACTCTCCAGCCTTGTCGCCGATCAAGTCCAACTCATCCACACTCCATATATCCAACTCCTTATATCGACCTAACAACTCAACGCGCAAACGACAAATCCCACTGGGATCCCGCAGCCATTGCGCAACGATGTGATCGCGCCTATAACCCAACGTATCCACTTTTACCTCCCGCGCCAAAGCTCACACATCAAACCTGAGGCAAGGGTTTTATAGACGCCCATAGCCTGCTTTCAAGCGCACAAGTTCCTGCCACAGCGCCTCAATACATTTATTCGGCGCAACTACGTCGCACAATTGTCGCCACCCTTCATCAAAGCATTGGTCGATACGCGTCACACCGCCTGCGCCCAGATGCGACAACATCGCCGCCGCCAGCGGACCAGGTTGCGCCCCACTGACAACCTCACTATTACGCTGCTGTAATCGCACAAAGTGTGCCGCGCTCAAATCCTCCGCCAACCAGGCCCAAACCCACGACGGTCGGTTGTTACGCAAATCTTCATAGCGTTTGGCAATGTCAACCTGGTCACTCAAATTGCTTAAGTCATCCAGCATTTGCAGCGCCTTACCCAACTGTTGCCCATACGCTGTCAACGCATCGACAAGTGCGACCGAACCTCCCGCTGCGATAGCCCCCAATGACGTCGCCAGCCCCATCAACTGCCCCGTTTTCAAACCAGAGACCACTGCGACAATGGACGGTAGTTCCTCTTGACGTAAAGCAGTGAGGCGCACGGACAGGTCCAGCGCTTGACCGGAATGGCAATGTAATAAGGTGGAAGAAAACCGGCGCGACAATTGCTGCTCAATGCCACTGGGCAGCTCTAAGCGATGTACCAGGTTGAGCGCCCAGAAATACAGCCAGTTGCCCGTATTCAGCGCCAACGGTAACCCGTGAGTCAGATACAGCGCCGGCCTGCCGCGCCGTTGGGTCGAGTAATCTTCGATGTCATCCACGATCAGCGAGCCCCCGTGAAGGGCTTCAAGAATGATCGGAAGCTCAGGCGGCACAGGCGATGCGCCACCCGCCAAGCGCCAGCCGAGATCGACCAGCGACGCACGAAAACTTTTCCCCGGCGCGCTGAAAAACGTCCGGGCCGGATCCAGTAACGCTTTCTCCCAAAAACACAGAGGCAAGGTGTGCCCTGGAACACATTGCGATGACAATAGACAGTCCTGCTCAAGCAACTGCAACAAGGTGATAGTCACTGGTGCGGGCGCTGACGATTGAAGGTCGATGGACATGATCGGCTCATCCCTGAACGGTTTACACAGAACCCACGTGTGCTGGGTGGCTATCGCATACCGTGGCGATTCCCCGCGTCAAGCGTGCATAGGGGTTGAAACCACCCAACTCTACGGCGCTGGTGGCTACGCCAAAAAAGGCACGCCGCACCACCAGCCCCATCGCCAACGGCAAGGCATAAGTGCGCCGCACCGCTGAGTCGCAATCAACATACAAGCGCTCAGTGTCAGCGCCAGCCTGTACGTCACAGGCCACCGTGTCTTGCCAGGCTCGAAGCAGCGCCGCGCGAAGCGCGTTCAGGATCTGCGGATACGCCGTGGGGCTGACAGAACTGACCTCCAGGCAAGCGTCAAACAGCCCAACCCAGTACTCGGCCAATTCACGCAGTTCCAAAAGCGTTTCCAGCCTGTCGCAACGCTCCAGGAGCGGCGCGATGAGGTGCTCCAAAGCATGCGGGTGCTGTCGGTTTTGCGGCAACAGACACCGCAGCATGACGCGGCGCGCCAACTCACTGATCAAGGTTGGCCCCTGGGCCGCAGAGCCAACCTGCCATAGGGGCTTCCAGGACCGGTCATGCAGGCACTCACCCGGCAACAACTTCAGCATCACGCCCTGTAATCGCTGTCCGGCAGGCAGAGGCGCAAAGGCTGTGCCCACATGGCCTGGACCGTCGCGAAACGCGTGCAATTGCCTCCAGACTTGAAAGCGCGGCAACAGCAGATACCAGAGCGCGCCGCCCATGGACATTTCGGCAGCGACCTCATGCCCTCGGGCCCCACATTCGCAGCGCAATACCTCGTCGGTCACACACGCCAGGCAAGTCCCATATTCACGCACCGCCTCGACGCCCCCCAACGACAGCGCAACGCGTGCCTCATTGAACACCTCACCATTGGTGTAATCAGGGACAAGATCGATTACTTCGTTGTAGCGGATGAGGTTGTCGATAGCGCGCCGAACGGCATGGCAATGCGCAAATGAATCAAACGCATCGGCTTCGTTCATCAGGGAGTGATAGCCATCCGAGTTCATGACCATTCGGTGGTAAGGGCACATTCCCGCATCCCACCAGCGTCCTACAAAAAATTCCGCCGGGGTAACCGGCCCTCCCGCTGCGTCGATAAACGCAAGCAAATCCCCGTGGTACTGCGAGGCTGCCACCATCTCATCCTTGGTGATCATGAACGCGCACGCCACTACCATATCCTGCACAGCCTGATGAATGGCGCGCCCACCCAAATGCACAAGACCGTCACTGCCGGCCACTTGATAAGCCCTGCCAACGGCACCCGGGTCATCCTTGGCGCCCACGTAGTCAATCGCCGTGGTCAATACCATCAACGAACCACACAGGTCGTGAACGCGTGCGTCAGGGCTGCGGATGTACTGCCAGGCAAACGTACTGGCACAAAAATCGCGCAGGATCATCGCGGGAACATCCTGTGCCTTCACGCCAGGCAAAAGCGTTCGATAAGCGTCCGGCAACCGCTCAACTTCCAAGCCCTTTTTGGGGGCAATGTGCGCAAGTGCCCTCAACCCCTGCGCGATGTGACGATTACCTTCGGTCGCCGAACGTGCTGCAAGCCACAGGCTGGCACTTGCCGTCAAGGCTATTGCCGCGAGCGCGCCCGTGGAGACCGTCCGGCAAACCGGCTCGGCACGGATCAAAGCCAGTAATTGCTCAAAGCGCTGCAAACCTTGTTCGCGGGGCTGTATCGAAAGTGACGTGTAGGGCACATAAGGCGCTGCATGCAACATACGGCTCGTTGGCTGGCCGTGCTCGTCCTGATCATGGGGCATCGAGTCGAACAGCGAAGCGACCGCGTCGTTTACCAACCCCAGCGTGTCTGCACTCCATATATCTGCGCTTGCGCTCGTTTCAACAAAACGGGCGCGTATTTCACGGATCTCACGGGGATCACGCAGCCAACGCTGCGCGACTTCAAGGGCGATGGGACTAGGCATGACGAGCCGCTCCTGACTGGTTCCGACGGGATCAGCTTTGACTGGGTCGAACGACATGCCAGGGCACTGCGCGGGGCAAAGACTAGCGAAAGCCAGGTGAGGAATTTTGAGCCTAGAAGAGCTTTTTGGGAGCGTCAAACACCGTCGATCACCGAGGCGCCCGAACATAGACGGCACGCGGCGCGTAAGCTATCTTCACGCACTTTTCCCACAGACCCGGAACAGGAAGCCACCGCTTGAAAACGACCCCCTTCCTGCGAGGCCGCACCTTCGCCCTCCTCGCTGGCATCGCCTTTATTGCCGTAGACCAACTCGTCAAACTGTTGGCCCTGGTTTCGCTGCAAGCCCACAGCTTCAAGATCGGCGCCAACCCGTTCAACCTGGCACTGGAACTGAGCCTGAATCCCGGCGCCTTCCTGAGTCTGGGCGCGGCGTTGCCGCCGCAGGTCAAGCAGCTGATCTTTATCGTCGGCGTGGCAGTGGTGGTGGCTTGGGCGATGGGGTGGTCGCTCTCCAACTGGAGCCAACCGCTGCGTAAAGTCTTGCCGCTCTACGCCATTGCCCTGGGCGGTATCGCCAACCTGATTGACCGTGTATTTCGTGACGGGCGCGTAGTCGACTACATGGTGCTGAACATTGGCCCCACGCATACCGGCGTGTTCAATATTGCCGATATCGCCATCACTGCCGGGGCGCTGTACCTGATGGTGGATCTGTTTGTGAAACCGCGTAAAGCCTAGGCATTAAGGGGGTTCACCCCCCCCAGCGTCCTTAAAACACCGACCACCCAATCCGCTCACTCAACAGTTCCAACGCCTTGATCCCCGCCAGGGAGTTCCCCGCCGCATTCAACTCTGGCGACCACACGCACACCGTAAACTGCCCCGGCACCACCGCGACGATGCCGCCGCCCACGCCGCTTTTGCCTGGCAAGCCCACGCGGTAGGCAAAATTGCCCGCCTCGTCGTACAGGCCGCTGGTGGCCATGATCGAGTTGACCTGCTTGGTCTGGCGCGCCGTCAAAACCTGTTCGCCGCTGTGGGCACTCACCCCCTCGTTGGCCAAAAAGCTGAAGGCCTTGGCCAGGTCCAGGCAGCTCATCTGCAACGCGCAGTAGTTGAAGTAGCTGTGCAATACCGCGTCCACGTCGTTGTGGAAGTTGCCGAAGGATTTCATCAGGTAGGCCATGGCCGCATTACGCGCGCCGTGCTGGGCTTCGGATTCGGCAACGACGCTGTTGACCAGGATCTGTGGGTTGCCTGACAGGCGTCGCACAAAGTCGCGCATCGACAGGATCGGTACGGCAAAGCGCGACTGGTTGATGTCGCAGATCACCAGCGCACCGGCATTGATGAACGGGTTACGCGGCCGACCCCGTTCAAATTCCAACTGCACCAGCGAGTTGAACGGCTGCCCCGAAGGTTCGTGGCCCAGGCGCTCCCAGATGGTTTCGCCGCCATGATCGATGGCCTGCACCAGGCTGAACACCTTGGAAATGCTCTGCACCGAGAACAGGGTGTTGGCGTCACCGGCGCAGTACGCCGCGCCGTCGTTGCCGTATACCGCAATGCCCAGTTGGTTGGCGGGCACATCGGCCAAGGCGGGGATGTAATCGGCGACCTTGCCGAGGCCGATCAGTGGACGAACTTCGTCCAGGATCGACTCCAGCAAGGCCTGCATGTCTTGTCCTGTCATCTGTCTTGCAATCAGTGGATAGCGGGGCGCGGAGGATACTGCAATGGACGCCCGAGCCCCAGCATTCTCGACCTGAACTAGATGGCAATCTTCAATACCGCAGGCTCGGCCCGCACTGGCAAGCGCCGCACGTTAGCCTCCGCCCCACGCACCGCTGGAGCATCCACTTCCACGCCCAGCAACCCCAGCAACCGCGCGCGAATGGCCTGGAACCCTTCCTGGCCGGTGTCCCGCGCACGCGGCAGGTCGATGCGCAGTTGTTCGGCAATCTTGCCGTTCTCCAACACAATCACCCGATCCGCCAGCAGGATCGCCTCGTCCACATCGTGGGTCACCAGCAACACGGCCGGCGTGTGTTTGCGCCACAGTTCGATGATCAGGCGATGCATCTTGATGCGGGTCAGGGCGTCGAGGGCGGCGAAGGGTTCGTCGAGCAGCAACAACTTGGGTTCGCGCACCAGGCCACGGGCCAGGGCCACGCGTTGCGCTTCGCCGCCGGACAGGGTCGCCGGGTAGGCGTCCAGGCGGTGGGCCAGGCCGACTTCGGTGAGGGCCTGTACCGCCCGCTCCTTGGCATTGGCAATGCGCAGGCCCAGCACCACGTTTTTCCAGGCGCGCTTCCAGGGCATCAGGCGTGGCTCCTGGAACACCGCCGCACGCGCCGTGGGCACCCGCAGTTGGCCGCTGTCGATACTGTCCAAACCTGCCAGGCTGCGCAGCAAGGTGGTCTTGCCCGAGCCACTGGCGCCGAGCAAGGCCACGAATTCACCGGGAGCGATGTCCAGGTCCAGGCCATCGATGACCCGTTGCTCGCCGAACTGGCGCACCACATTGCGCAGTTGTACGGGCGCTTCAAATGCCGACATATCAGTTCCTCACAAAAGATGGGCGCCAGGCCAGGGCGAAACGTTCAAGGGTGCGGATCAAACCGTCGATCAGCAGGCCCAGCACGCTGTAGATCAGCAGGCAGATCACGATGACGTCGGTGCGCATGAAGTCCCGTGCGTCACTGGCCAAAAAACCAATACCGGCGGTGGTGTTGATCTGTTCGACAAACACCAAGGCCAGCCAGGAGATGCCCAAGGCGTAGCGCAGGCCAACGAAAAACGAAGGCAGCGAGCCCGGCAAAATCACATGCCAGATCAGCTCGCGACGGCTGAGGCCCAGGGTGTTGGCGGCCTCGATCAATTTGGGGTCGATATTGCGGATGCCGGCGAACAGGTTGAGGTACACGGGAAAGGTCGTGCCCACCACGATCAGGGCGATCTTGGTGAATTCACCAATGCCGAACCACAGGATAAACAGCGGCACCAGGGCCAGGGACGGGATGGTGCGCACCATCTGCATGGGCGAGTCGAGGATCACTTCACCGCGCTTGGACAAGCCGCTGATCAACGCCGCCGCCACACCGATGCTCACGCCGATACTCAGGCCGAACAACGCGCGCTGCAGGGACACCAGCAGGTGCTTGCCCAGCTCGCCGGAGACGATCATCGCCCACAACGTGCCGCCGATCTGCGAGGGTGCCGCAATCACCCGTGCGGGAATCCAGCCCAGTTGCGAGGCCAGCTCCCACAGCAGCAACAGCACCAAGGGGCTGACCAGCCGTAGCAACGCGTCCGGCGTGCGCCATGTGCGCGTGGCCCTGGGTTGAACCTGGGGCTTATTGATGGAGAACGTCTCGGTCATCAGGCTGCTTCCTTAATTAAGACTCGACCCCATGCTAATCGCATAAAAAATGGCTGTGAAAGTCTTTTAAGGAATAAACTAATACGTGCAAAATGCAAATTACTGATACATCAAACAATTAATGATTCAACATTTTAATAATTAGGATAGAACCAAACGGCATTTTACAGGCCCGCCCCCTGCCCCTACTTTGGACGCGAATAACCGACCCCCTGCCCGGAGGAGGTGCCCATCCCGTACCAGACAAGGACAGACCATGAGCATTGAATTCATCGGCTACATCGGCGGCCACCACGCGTCCGAGATCCACCCGCGCAGCGGCCCTACCCTGCAACCGGACTATGTGGAAACCGTGGCCCGCGCCCACGAAGAGGCCGGTTTCGACCGTGCGCTGGTGGCCTTTCACTCCAACAGCCCGGACAGCACGCTGATCGCCTCCCATGCCGCCAGCGTCACCAAGAAGCTGCAATTCTTGATCGCCCACCGCCCAGGGTTTGCCCAGCCCACTTTGGCAGCTCGTCAGTTCACCACCCTGGATGTATTCAACGGCGGCCGCACGGCGGTGCACATCATCACCGGCGGCGACGACCGCGAACTGCGCGCCGACGGCAGCCATATCGGCAAGGACGAGCGCTACGCCCGCACCGACGAATACCTGAGCGTGGTGCGCCAGGAATGGACCAGCGAGCAGCCGTTCGATTTTGAGGGCACCTACTACCAGGTCGAAGGCGCGCACTCCACGGTGAAATCGCCGCAGCAGCCGCATATTCCGCTGTACTTCGGCGGCTCCTCACCGGCCGCGATTGCAGTGGCCGGCAAGCACGCCGATGTCTACGCACTGTGGGGCGAGACCTACGAACAAGTGCGTGAAATCGTCACCCAGGTGCGCGCCGAAGCCGCCAAGCATGGGCGCACGATTCGCTTCAGCTTGTCGCTGCGGCCGATCCTCGCCGAGACCGAAGAACTGGCGTGGGCGCGGGCGGACAGCATCCTGCAACAGGCCACTGAATTGGCTGAGAAGAATGGCTTTGTGCGGCGCGAACCGCCGAATGAAGGCTCACGCCGGTTGCTGGCGGCAGCGGCGCAAGGGTCACGGTTGGATAAGCGTTTGTGGACTGGGATTGCCGGGTTGCTAGGGGCGCAAGGCAACTCCACGTCACTGGTGGGCACTGCCGAGCAAGTGGCCGAAGCGTTGGTGGATTACTACGACCTGGGGATCACCACGTTCCTGATTCGTGGCTTTGATCCGTTGAACGATGCCATCGACTACGGCAAACGGCTGATCCCCCTCACCCGCCAACTGATCGCAGAGCGCGAACAGGCCAAGCAGGTCGCTTAAATCAAGAACACCACAAAACCAAATGTGGGAGGGGCAAGCCCCCTCCCACTTTTGATCTTCCACATTTTTAGATCTTCATTAGACTCAAGGTCAGTTTTTGTAGTCGGTATCGGTGCGCTCCAACTGCCGCACCAGCGCATTCCAATGCCGCGCCACGCCTGGGCCTTCGCCACTGGAATGAGCCTTGGCCTGCTGCTCGACCTTCTCCACCACCTCCTGGGGTGGGAAGATCAATTCCGCATTCCCCGCCGCTTGCGCCGCCACCTGGATATTGCAGGCGCGCTCAAGCTGTTGCAGTTGCTGGAAGGCATGCTCAACGCTCACACCCGCCGTTAACAAACCATGGTTACGCAGGATCATCACGCTCTTGTCGCCCAGGTCCGCCACCAGGCGCTCGCGCTCGTCCAGGTCCAGGGCGATGCCCTCATAGCCGTGGTAGGCCACGCGCCCGGAAAACCCGATGGAGTGTTGGGAGATCGGCAGCAAGCCGTCCTTCTGTGCCGACACCGCGATGCCGTCGCGGGTATGGGTGTGCAGCACGGCTTGCAGGTCGTGGCGCGCGCCGTGGATAGCGCTGTGGATCACATAACCTGCGTAGTTGATACCCAGGCCGGTGGGGTCATCGACGATGGTGCCGTCGAGGTCGACCTTGACTAGGTTGGACGCGCTGATTTCATCGAACAACAGGCCAAAGGCGTTGATCAGGAAGTGCTCCTCCGGGCCCGGCACACGGGCAGAGAAGTGGGTATAGATGTGGTCGGTCCACTTGTAGAGGGCCGCCAGGCGATAGGCGGCGGCCAGCTTGACGCGCACTTCCCATTCTTCTGGAGTAACGCGTTGGCGAACATTGTTGGAAACGCTGGAAATCGAGGTGACGCTGCTCATGGCAAAACTTCCTGGATGGCCTTAAGGTCTTCCAGACAAGCCTAGGGGATGCAAAAAAATAATAAAAAGCACATTTTAATCTAAGCTAATTATTATTTTTTTTCATAACCAGACCTCACACAAAACACTGTAGGAGCGAGCTTGCTCGCGAAAAACCCACAGCCGCCGCGTTCATCCAGAAAGCTCGCGTTATCGTTGGCGTCTTTCGCGAGCAAGCTCGCTCCTACACAAGGTCAGGCAGCGTCGCGAATCTTGTGCAACGAAGCCGCCACCAACTTGCCAAACGCATCCACCGGCCCCTGCAAGTTGCCCAGAAAATGCGGGTAGATCAGCCACAAATCCATCACCGGCTTGAAGTCCTTGAGCGGCATTACCGCCAACTGCTCACGGTGGGCACTGCGCTCCAGCAGCGGGCGTGGCACCAGGCCCAGGCCCAGACCGTCCGCCACCAAGCCCAATTGCAACTCGGTGCCGAAGGTCTCAAGGTTCACTCGCAAGGCCAGCCCCTGGTCGGACAAGGTGCGCTGCAAGCCTGCACGGAAACCGCAGCCATCCGGGTTCAGAATCCAGCCGTTCTGGTACACATCCGCCAGCTTGCATGGCTTCTTCGGCAACTGCGCTTTAGCGCATACCACCACCAACTCCATCTTGCCGATGGACTCGCCAATGATGTTGTCCGGGAAGATCTTGCCCGCCGGGAACAACGCCGCCGCCGCATCCAGCTCGCCGCGCTCGATCTTGCCCACCAGTTGGCTGCCCCAGCCCGTGGCCACTTGCGCACGCAGGTCGGCGTATTCGGTGCGCAAATGCTTGAGCGCATCCAGCAGCACCACATCGCCGATGGTCTGCGGCACACCCAGGCGCAACAGGCCGGTGGGGGGTGCGTCGGTGGCCACCAGTTCACGCAGCGCATCCATCTCGCGCAGGATCAGCCGGCACTGCTCGTACACACGGGTACCGATGAGCGTAGGCTTGAGGGGCTTGGTATTGCGGTCGAACAACTCCACTCCCAGGGCCTGCTCAAAGTTCTGCACGCGACGGGTAATGGCCGGCTGGGTCAGTTGCAACGACTCGGCGGCATGGCTGATGGACTGGCAACGAATCACTTCGACAAAGGCATCGATATCGTCAATTTTCATTTGGGCCGCACATAGAGAACAGTCATTAAGATGTGCGCCAAGCATAGTTGCAGGAACGCGGTCTGGATAGCCCACGCTGTGATCGATAACGTCTAACCCTAGTCGGAGCAGTTCTAAATTACCTTAAGCTATAAGCTAATCATTAAAAAATAGCATATTAACTATAAACATTATGCTTATATAAGCTCAAGAACACCGACCAATGGAATTGCCATGACCCAGGCCAAACACCCCGAAAGACTGCGAGCCTTTATTGGCGCCCTGGCGGAATTGATCGACGGCAATCCACGCGAAGGCGACCTGCTGCACCGTGGCGGCAAGCTACTGGCGCAACTGGTCAGCCACGATGATTGGCTCCCCGACGAATTCGCCCAACCCAACCCCGAGCGCTACCAGCAGTTTTTGCTGCATGCCGATTCGCGCCAGCGCTTCAGTATCGTCAGCTTTGTGTGGGGGCCAGGGCAAAGCACACCCATTCATGACCACCGGGTGTGGGGCCTGATCGGCATGTTGCGCGGAGCCGAATTGTCCCAAGGCTTTGAACGCGCCCCCGACGGTAGCCTGGTGGCCGAAGGCAAGCCGATCCAGCTGGTGCCGGGCCAGGTGGAGGCGGTGTCGCCCAAGGTCGGCGACATTCACCAGGTAAGCAACGTGCACAGCGACCAGGTGTCCATCAGCATCCATGTGTATGGCGCCAATATCGGTGCCGTGCACCGCGCGGTGTACCAGCCGGACGGCAGCGAGAAGCTGTTTATCTCCGGTTACTCCAACGCCTTCCTCCCGAATATCTGGGATTTGTCCAAAGAAAAGAGCCCTGCCCTATGACCACCGTATCCACCCGCAGCTTTGCCCAGATTCGCCAGGCCCTGTTGGACCATGAAGAAGTCGCTTTGGTGGACGTGCGCGAGGAAGCGCCGTTTGCCGAATCCCACCCGCTGTTCGCCGCGAATATCCCGCTGTCCAAACTGGAGTTGGAGGTGTACTCGCGCATCCCGCGCCGCGATACCCAGGTCACCCTCTACGACAACGGCGAAGGCCTGGCTGCCCGTGCGGCCGAACGCCTGGTCGCCCTCGGTTACACTCAGGTCAGCCTGCTCGACGGTGGCCTGGACGGTTGGCGCAAGGCCGGTGGTGAGCTGTTTATCGACGTGAACGTACCGAGCAAGGCGTTTGGCGAACTGGTGGAAAGCGAGCGTCACACGCCGTCCTTGGCCGCAGAGCAAGTACAAGCCCTGCTCGACAGCCAAGCCGACGTGGTGGTGCTCGACGCCCGCCGTTTCGACGAATACCAGACCATGAGCATCCCCACCGGCATCAGCGTGCCCGGTGCCGAACTGGTGCTGCGCGCCCGTGAACTGGCGCCCGACCCGGCCACCCGCATCATCGTCAACTGCGCCGGGCGCACCCGCAGCATTATCGGCACCCAGTCGCTGATCAACGCGGGCGTGGCCAACCCGGTATCGGCCCTGCGCAACGGCACCATCGGCTGGACGTTGGCCGGGCAGAAACTCGCCCATGGCCAGTCGCGCCGTTTTGCGCCGACCTCGGAGGAACATCGCCAGGTGGCCGCAGCCGATGCCCGTCGCGTGGCCGACAAGGCCCGCGTCGGCCGCGCCAGCCTCGCCGATCTGCACGGCTGGCAGCAGGACGCCACGCGCACCACCTACCTGTTCGATGTACGCACCCCCGAAGAATTCGAAGCCGGCCACCTGCCAGGCGCACGCTCCACACCGGGCGGCCAACTGGTGCAGGAAACCGACCACGTCGCCAGCGTGCGCGGTGCACGCCTGGTGCTGGCCGACGACGACGGCGTGCGCGCCAATATGTCCGCGTCCTGGCTGGCCCAGCTGGGTTGGGACGTGCATGTACTCGACGGCCTGGAGCCTGCGCAGTTCAGCGAAAAAGGCGCCTGGGTCGCGCCGGTGCCTGCGCCACCCCAGGCCGAACTGATCAGCCCCCACACCCTGGCCGACTGGCTGGGCCATGGCGACACTGTGGTGCTGGACTTCACTGCCAGCGCCAACTACGTCAAGCGTCATATCCCCGGTGCCTGGTGGGCCTTGCGTGCGCAGTTGCCCGCGGCCCTGGCCAAAGCCCCCGCGGCCCAGCGTTACGTGCTGACCTGCGGCAGCAGCCAACTGGCGCGCCTGGCGGTGGCCGAAGTCGAAGCCATTACCGGCAAACCGGTGTTCCTGCTGCAAGACGGCACCGCCGGCTGGATCAACGCCCAACTGCCGCTGGAAGAAGGTGAAACCCACCTGGCCTCGCCACGCATCGACCGCTACCGCCGCCCGTACGAAGGCACCGACAACCCCAAGGAAGCCATGCAGGCCTACCTGGACTGGGAATTCGGCCTGGTCGACCAGTTGGCCCGCGACGGCACCCACGGTTTCTACGTGATCTGATCACCCCTGACTCACCTGCACCCACACCGGGTGCAGACTCCACATCCGACCCCTCTCCAGGCGGAGGCTGAACCCACACACGAGAGGACACCCGCATGACCCTGCATATCACCCGCCTGGAACCCACCATCGGCGCCGAAATCGCCGGCATCGACCTGCGCCAGCCGCTGACCGCTGCCCTGCGTGACGAACTGCGCCACCTGCTGCTCACGCACAAGGTGCTGTTCTTTCGCGACCAGGCCATCAACACCGAACAGCAAATCGCATTCGCCAAGGAATTCGGCGAACTCTACGTGCACCCCACCACCCAGCAGAACGACCCGACGCTGCCCCAGGCCCACCTGATCGAGGCCCAGGACGAACGCAAGCTCTACGGCCCACGCATCAGCGGCCGTTGGCACACCGACACCAGCTGGCTGCTGCAACCCACCCTCGGCGCTGTGCTGCGCGCGGTGGACTTGCCGGAAGTGGGCGGCGATACCCTGTGGGCCGACGCAGGCGCGGTATACCGGGCGCTGCCGGATGAACTGCGCGCAGAGATCGACACCCTGCATGTGGTGCACGACTTCAAGAAATCCCTGGACAAGGTTGGCTACGACTACCCGATTCTCGCCCACCCGCTGGTGCGCACCCACCCGGAAACCGGTGAAGACGGGCTGTTCATCAACTTCTCCCAAAACCCCTCGGTGATCGGCTGGACACCCCAGCAAAGCAAGCAATTGATCGACCGCCTGCTGCTGGAATTCAACAAGCCCGAGCACCAGGTGCGCTTCAAATGGCGCCCCGGTTCGGTAGCGTTCTGGGACAACCGCTCGACCCTGCACTACCCGGTCTACAACTACGGTGACTACCCACGTCGCATGGAGCGGGTGCTGATTGCCTATGACGATATTCCGCATCGGGTAAGAGCCGCTAACGCCGCCTGACCCACCCTTTTTCAACCCCTCACAGATCCCCCAGTGCATGCGATCCCCTGTGGGAGGGGGCTTGCTCCCGATTGCGGTACATCAGCCAGCCCATCAGTGACTGACACGCCGCCATCGGGAGCAAACCCCCTCCCACACTGACTGCATTCACAGGTGGAGATCTGCGGCGTTCTCTCGTCTTTCGGAAACAGCCCCATGCCTCCATCGCGCTTTCACTACTGCGCAGCAGCGCTGAGCCTGCTCGCCATCCAAACCCCGGCCCAGGCCGAAGACCCCGACAAAACCCTCGGCACCGTGGTGGTCACCGGCAACCGTGGCAACCAGGCGCGCACCATCGCCGACAGCCCCTCGCCCATCGATGTGATCAGCGCCGAACAACTGCAAGCCAGCGGCAAGGTCGGCCTCAAGGAGTTGCTGGCGCGCCTGCTGCCGTCGTTCAACCTGCCGGCCATCAACGGCGGCGGCACCTCGTGGTCGGTGCGTGGGGTGACCATGCGCGGCTTGTCTGGCGACCAGGTGCTGGTGCTGGTCAACGGCAAGCGCCGCCACAACACCGCGCTGATCAACAACCTGGCGCGCATCGGCACGGCGGCGGTGCCGGTCAACCTGGACCTGATCCCGGTGTCGGCCATCGACCATATCGAAGTGCTGCGTGACGGGGCCTCCGCCCAATACGGCTCGGATGCGATCGCCGGGGTGATCAACATCATCCTCAAGGAAAACGACAGCGGCGGCAGTGCCGAAACCTCCTTCGGCCGCTATGGCGCGGGCGATGGCGACACCGTGCACCAAACCGTCAACTACGGCTTGGCGCTGCCCAACGACGGCTTCGCCAACCTGGCGCTGGACGTCAAGGAACAGGAGCCGTTCAACCGCACCGGCAGCGCCACCGGCCGCCTGTATGGCACCGCCGCCAGCCCCGACAGCCGCGACCAGACCGTCAACCGCCACGGCTGGAACCCCAGCTATGGCCTGGGCCGCGAGAAGGTCACCAACGCCAGCTACAACCTCGAATTGCCGTTGCAGGACGACCTCAAGTTCTACTCGTTCTCCACCGCCAGCTACATGGAAACCACCAAGGTCACTGGCAACTATCGCCCCAACGAAATCACCTCCCTGGCCGGCGACCCAAACACGCCCTACCCCGACGGCATCCATGCGCAACGGCGCAACCGCACCAAGGACTTCCAGGTAGCCGGCGGCTTCAAGGGCCTGGTGGGCGGCTGGGACTACGACGTCAGTTCCACCTGGGGCGAGGACGATTCCACCCTCAATGCCAACAACACGCTCAACCCGTCACTGGGCCCCACCAGCCCCACCTCGTTCAACCTGGCCTCGCAGATCTTCGACCAGTGGACCAACAACCTGGACCTGAGTCGCACCTTCGACATTGGCCTCAGCCACCCGCTGCAAACCGCGTTCGGCTTTGAATACCGTTGGGAGAAATACCAGATCGAAGCGGGCGACTATGCGTCCTATACGCCGGGCAACTACGTGCTGCCCAGCGGCCCGTTTGCCGGGCAAACCCCGCTGCCGGGGCTGGCCTCCTATAACGGCACCAGCACGGCGGATGCCGGTGAGATCAGCCGCAGCAACGTCGCCAGCTACCTGGACCTGGGCCTGGACGTGACCGACCGCTGGTACGTCGGCGCCGCCGCCCGCTACGAGCGCTACACCCAAGACATCGGCAGCACCTGGAGCGGCAAACTCTCCACGCGCTTCAAGCTCACGCCGGAGTTCGCCCTGCGCGGCACCATCAACAATGGCTTTCGCGCACCGTCCCTGGCCCAGACCATTTATGCCTCGTCTACCTTCACCTCCGGCGGCGTGGTCAACGGCCAGCAAGTGTCAGTGCCGGTCAAAGTGCTGCCGGTGGACACCGCCGAAGCGCAAGCGCTGGGCGCCGAAAAACTCAAGTCGGAAAAATCCCTCAACTACAGCTTTGGTTTCACTTACGAACCGACGCAGAACTACCGGCTGACCACCGACCTGTACCAGATCGGCATCCGCGACCGCATTGTGTCCACCAGCCTGCTCGGCGGCCCGGCCGTGTCGCAGATCCTGGCCGCCAACGGCCTGTCGCCGGGCCTGTACGCCCAGTACTACACCAACGCCGTGGACACCCGCACCCGTGGCATCGACATCATCAACGAATACCGCCAGCAGTTGGACCAGTACGGCCAAGTGCGCTGGAGCCTGGCCTACAACTGGAACCAGACCAAGATCGAAAAGCTCCAGGACACCCCACCCGCACTGGCCAGCCTGGGCTCCAACTATCAGATCTTCGACCGCCGCCTGCAAAAAGACCTGACCGTCGCCACGCCCCAATCCAAGCTGATCCTGGCGGCCAACTGGAAGGTCAGCGCCTACACCTTGAACCTGGCGCTGACCCGTTTCGGCAGCTACATCGAAGGCGACAACAACCCGGTCAACGACCGCAAGTTCAGCGCCAAATGGATCAGCGACGTGGACGCCGCGTACGACATCAACAAGCACTTCACGGTGGCCCTGGGCGCCAACAACCTGTTCAACGTGTACCCGGACAAAAAGGGCATCAAGGACTGGGCCGGCGGTTATGAATATGGGCAGTTCTCGCCGTTCGGCTTCGGCGGTGCGTATTACTACACGCGCCTGGCGTACAACTTCTGAGGCCCCAGCCATGAGCGAATCGAGCTGCGATGTATTGATCATCGGCGGCGGCCTGGCGGGCACCTGGGCCGCCGCCATCGCCGCAGCCCGGGAGGGCGTGCGTGTGGTCCTGGTAGACAAGGGCTACTGCGGCACCAGTGGCGTCACCGCCACCGCCGGCCCCGGCCATTGGTGGGTGCCACCGGGCGCCCGCGAAGCCGCCATCGACAAACGCCTGGGCACCGCCTACGGCCTGGCCGATGCGCGCTGGATGGCGCGGGCCATCGACACCACCTGGACCAGCCTGCCGGGCTTGAGCGACTACTACGCGTTCGCGCAGAACGAACGGGGCGAGACCCAATACCGAGGCCTGCGCGGCCCCGAATACCTGCGCGGCCTGCGCCGGCGTGTGCTGGACAGCGGCGTGACCATCCTCGATCACCACCCCGCCCTGGAACTGCTGCGCGACGACCATGGCAACGTGGTCGGCGCCCGTGGCTGGCGGCGCCAGGCCGGTGGCGATTGGCTGATCCGCGCGGGTGCAGTGGTGCTGGCCACTGGCGGTTGCGCGTTCCTGTCACGCCTGTTGGGCAACCACACCAACACCGGCGACGGCTACCTGATGGCCGCCGAGGCCGGTGCCGAGTTGTCGGGCATGGAGTTTTCCAACTACTACTGCATTGCCGCACAGGGCAGCAGCATGACGCGTTCGATGGTGTACAGCTTTGGCGAGTATTTCGACGCGGCGGATCGGCCGTTGGATATCAGCGGCGGCCCCAGCTTTACCGAGGACTTGGCCAAGGCCCTGCTCAATGGCCCGGTGTATTGCCGCTTGAACCGGGTGCCGGCCGACATTCGCGCGCAGCTGCCGAGTATCCAGCCCAACCTGATGCTGCCGTTTGACCGGCGCGGGGTGGACCCGTATCGCGAGCGGTTTGCCGTGACCCTGCATCCCGAGGGCACCATTCGTGGCGTGGGGGGATTGCGCTTGATCAACGATGACTGCCAGACCACCGTACCTGGCGTGTTCGCCGCCGGTGATGCCGCCAGCCGCGAGCCGATTGCCGGTGCCACCTCCGGCGGCGGTGCGCAGAACTCGGCGTGGGCCTTGTCCACCGGGCAATGGGCAGGGCGTGGCGCGGCACAATGGGCCCGGCAAAAAACGGCGTACCAGGGCGCCCTGCGCGGCTACGGCGGCACTGCCGGTGGCAGCGTTGAACTGCTGCAACGCATCCAGGCCGAAATGCACCCACTGGACAAAAACCTGTTCCGCAGCGGCGCCCAACTGGAGCGTTCCTTGCGCGAACTCGACACCCTCTGGGACCAAATACGCAACAGCCCCTCCGCCCTCAACCCCCTACGCGCCCGCGAAACCGCCGCCATGGCCGCCACCGCCCGCTGGTGCTACACCGCCGCCGCAACGCGTAAGGAAAGCCGAGGCATGCACCAGCGCAGTGACACGCCGCAACAGAGTGCGCTGTATGACGCGCACTTGCGTGTGTCCGGCGTGGACCAGGTGCAGACGCGTTTTGATCCCATCTACCCAGGCCACCCCCAATGATTGAACTGATCTACTCCGACCTGTGCAACGGCTGCGGCCAATGCGTCGCCGTCTGCCCCACCAACGTGCTGGCCGCCAACGCCCAGGGCACCCCCCTGATCGCCGATCAGCAAGCCTGCCAGACGTGCTTTATGTGCGAGCTGTATTGCACCAGCGACGCGCTCTATGTCGACCCGGACGCCGAACACCTGCGCCACCCCGACCCCGTGGCGGTGCGTGAAGCCGGGCTGCTGGGCCAGTACCGGCGGGATTCGGGCTGGGATGAATGGGCGCAAGATCCCAGGCATCAGAATGAACACTGGCGCATGGATGGGATTTTTGCGTTGGCGCGGGACCTGCATTCAAATGCAATAAGAGAATAATCAATTCAACCATAATGAATTATTTTGATAATTACCATATAACCAAAAAGAACTTCACAGCGAGTTCTTATGGGCATAACGTCAACTCACTCACCGACCCCTTCTCCAGGCGGAGGTAACCGAACCCTTTCTTGATCTGCCTGGAGCCTGTATCCCATGGTCTTTACCACCCCCTTCAAACGCCTGCTCCTGGGCACCGCCCTTGCCCTTGGCCTGATCGGCAGCAGCCATGGCGCCGACCTGCAACCGCTGCGGGTGGCCAATCAAAAATCGACGATCAAGGCACTGCTGGAAGTGTCCGGCGAGGCCAAGAATGTGCCGTATGAAATCCAGTGGTCGGAATTCCCCTCTGCCTCGCCCCTGGGCGAAGCGTTGAACGCCGGTGCCGTGGATATCGGTGCCCTGGGTGACGCACCCTATGTGTTTGCCCTGGGCGCAGGGGCGTCGCTCAAGGTGGTCAGCATCATCCACGCCGAAGGGCGCAACACCACCGCGCTGTTGGTGAACAAGGATTCGCCGATCAAGACCGTGGCGGATCTTAAGGGCAAGAAGATCGTCACCGGCCGTGGCTCCATCGGGCACTACCTGGCGATCAAGGCCTTGGCCACGGCGGGGCTGACCACCAAGGACGTGCAGTTCATTTTCCTGCTGCCGAGCGAGTCGCGCCTGGTGCTGGATAACGGCACCGCCGACGCCTGGGCCACCTGGGACCCGTACACCACCGTGGTCACCTCCCAAAGCCAGGCCCGCGTGTTGATCAGCGGCAACAAGCTGCTGAGCAACCACCTGTACCTGGCCGCCACCAGCCAAGCCATCGCCGACAAGCGTGCGCAATTGGATGACTTTGTGGCGCGCCTGGACCGCGCCTATGCCTGGGCCAACGTGCACCCCAATGAATACGCCGCAGCGCAAGCCAAGATCACCGGCCTGCCGCTGGAAGTGCATGTGGAAGTGGCCAAGGACACGCGCCTGACGCCCGTGGCGATTGACGATTCCGTTATCAGCGGCCTGCAAGCGACCGCCGACATCTACCAACAAGAAGGCTTGGTGACCAAGCACATCGATGTGTCCCAGGGTTTTGATAAGAGCTTTAACGCCAAGCGTGCCCCATTTTCCCAAGCCTCTCGCTAAAGGAGCAGAACATGAGCAAAGCCCGTCAATTGAAACTCGGAGCCATGGTCCACGGAGTCGGTCACGGTTGGGGCGAATGGCGCCACCCGCAGGCCCAGCCGAACGCCAGTACCAACTTTGGTTTCTACAAGCAGCAGACTGAACTGGCCGAAGCCGCCAAATTCGACTTCGTTTTTATCGCCGACAGCCTGCATATCCACGCTAAATCCAGCCCCCACTACCTCAACCGTTTCGAGCCGCTGACCATCCTCTCGGCCCTGGCCGCGATCACCACAAACATCGGCCTGGTGGCCACCGTGACCGTCAGCTACACCGAGCCCTACCAGGTGGCGCGTCAGTTCGCGTCCCTGGACCATATCAGCGGCGGTCGCGCCGGCTGGAACGTCGTCACCTCGTGGCTCAGCGGCACCGCTGACAACTTCGGCAAGGCCGAACACCCGCCCCATGCCGTGCGTTACCGCATCGCCAAGGAGCACGTAAACACCGTCAAGGGCCTGTGGGACTCCTGGGAAGACGACGCCTTTGCCTACAACAAGCAAAGCGGTGAGTTCTTCACCCCGAGCAAGCTGCATGCCCTGAACCACAAGGGCGAGTTTTTCTCGGTCAAAGGCCCGCTGAATATCGCCCGCTCCCGCCAGGGTCAGCCGGTGATTTTCCAGGCGGGCACCTCGGAAGATGGGCGCAATTTTGCCGCGCAGAACTCCGACGCGATCTTTGTGCATGTGGAGAGCATCGAGGAAGGCCTGGCCTATTCCCAAGACCTCAAGCGCCGCGCCAAGGGCTTTGGCCGTGACCCCGAAAGCCTGTCGATCCTGCCGGGCATCCGCCCGATTGTCGGGCGCGACGCAGCCGAAGTGGAAAGCCGCTATCAGCAGGCCGTGGAGCTGGTCACCGTGGAAGACGCCATCGTCGCCCTCGGTCGCCCGTTCAACGACCATGACTTCAGCCAATACCCGCTGGACGAACCCTTCCCGGATCTCGGCGACCTGGGTTCCAACAGCCAAAAAGGCGGCTCCGACCGCATCAAGCAACTGGCCAAGGACGAAGGCCTGACCCTGCGGGAAGTGGCCCTGCGTTTTTCGCGGCCCAAGCGCGACTTTGTCGGCACCCCGGAGCAAGTCGCCGATGCGATCCAGACCTGGTTCGAGCGCGGCGCCAGCGACGGTTTCATCGTCAATTCGGTGTTGCCGGACGGCTTGCAGTACTTCACCGAACTGGTGGTGCCGGTGTTGCAGCAACGCGGCCTGTTCCGTACCGAGTACACCGGCCACACCCTACGCGACAACCTGGGCCTGGACGTGCCGGCCAACCGCTACAGCGTCACCGAGATTGAAGAGAAGCAGGAGGCGCTGGCATGAGCGAATCCCTGAATCGTCAACTGGCGGACCTGCACGCCGAACGCGTGGCCACCTGGGCGCCCGAGTCATTGAAGGTCAATATCGACCAGCGCCAGCGCCTGGTGGATCAAGCCCGGCCGGACGACTACGTGCAAGTGGGTGATGAGTTGGACCCGTTCACCTTGCTCAATGTGGAAGGTGGCGAACTCAACCGCGACCTGCTGCTGGCCGACGGCCCGGCGGTGCTGGTGTTCTTCCGCTTTGCCGGCTGCCCGGCCTGCAACATCGCCCTGCCCTATTACGAACGCCAGCTGTACCCGCGCCTGCGTGAACTGGGGGTGCCGCTGGTGGCCGTAAGCCCGCAAGTGCCTGAACGCCTGGTGGACATCAAGACCCGCCACAACCTGCAACTGCTGGTCGCCAGCGACAAGGACAACAACCTGGGCCGCCGCCTGGGCATCCTCTACAGCTTTGACGAAGCCTCGCGCATCGCGGCGTTGGCCAAGGGCAGCAGTATTGGCGAAACCACAGGCACCGGCACCTGGGAGTTGCCGCAACCGACGGTGGTGGTGATTGCCAAGGATGGGACGGTGGCGTTTGTAGAGGTGAGCCCGGACTGGTTGGTGCGCACGGAGGCTGAGCCGGTGTTGCAGGTGGTGGAGCAGCTGCTGGGCGAGCAGCCCGTGCGCCTGGCCATCTGATAAACACCTACCCCACTGTAGGAGCGAGCTTGCTCGCGAAAAACCTGAGGGCGCCACTGAGTGTCAGGCGCCCCGCGTCATCGTTGACGACCTTCGCGAGCAAGCTCGCTCCTACAGTCATTGTGAGTACATTCTTATGACCCAACCGTCTCTACGCTCCGTGGAAGTCGCCAACTTCGAAGCCCTGCTCGAACGCCTGACCACCGAGCTGGCCAGCACCGCCCACCACTTCGATGAAAGCGGTGCCTTCCCCCATGCCAACTTCAAGTTGCTGCACGATCACGGCCTGGTCGCCCTCACCGTGCCAAAATCCCTGGGCGGCGGCGGTGCCAGCCTGCCACAGGCACGCAAGGCCATCAGTGCGATTGCCAAGGGTGAACCCTCCACCGCGCTGATCCTGGTGATGCAGTACCTGCAGCACACACGCCTGCAAGACAGTAAGACCTGGCCCGCGCACCTGCGCACCCAAGTGGCCGAAGACGCGGTGCGCAACGGCGCATTGATCAACGCCCTGCGCGTCGAACCCGACCTCGGCACCCCGGCCCGTGGCGGCCTGCCGGCGACCATCGCCGTGCGCACCGCCGAGGGTTGGCGCATCAGCGGGCGCAAGATCTACTCCACCGGCAGCCATGGCCTGACCTGGTTCAGCGTCTGGGGCCGCAGCGATGACGCCGACCCACTGGTGGGCGCCTGGCTCGTGCCCAAAGACAGCCCCGGCGTGAGCATCATCGACACCTGGGATCACCTGGGCATGCGTGCCACCTGCAGCCATGAAGTGGTGCTCGACAACGTGCTGGTACCGTTGGACCACGCCGTCAGCGTCAGCCCCTGGAGCGCACCGTCGCCGGAATTGGATGGCGAAGGCTTCCTGTGGATGTCGGTGTTGCTGTCGTCGGTGTACGACGCCGTGGCCCACGCCGCCCGGGATTGGCTGGTGAACTGGCTGGAAGAACGCGCGCCGTCCAACCTCGGTGCGTCACTGTCCACCTTGCCGCGCTTTCAGGAAACCGTCGGCCATATCGATACCCTGTTGTTTGCCAACCGCAGCCTGCTGGACGCCGCCGCCGAGGGCCACACCCCCGCGGCCAATGCCGCGCAGTTGAAGTACCTGGTGACCAACAACGCCATCCGCGCGGTGGAATTGGCCATCGAAGCCTCGGGCAACCCCGGTCTGTCACGCCTTAACCCGCTGCAACGGCATTACCGCGACGTGCTGTGCAGCCGCGTGCATACCCCGCAGAACGACGCCGTGCTGCAAGGCGTCGGCAAGGCCGTCTTCGCCCAACGTCAAAAGGAACGCACATGAGTCAGGTGATTATTGCCAGCCAGCTGGACGAAGATTTCAACGACGTGATCCGTGAACGCCTCAAGGCCATCCACCCCGATGCCCAAGTGATCGGCGTGCCCGCCGGGGTGCCGAGCGACCTGCCGCCCCAGGTCAATATCCTGCTGGCGCGCCCAATCAATGTGCGCGGCTACACCGCGCCGGACACCCCGCCACCGGGCTGGCCGTACGGTGCGCAATGGGTGCACCTGGTGTCCTCGGGCATCGACTTCTACCCATCGTGGCTGTTCAACGGCCCGCCGGTAACCACCTCCCGTGGCAGCGCCGCCAACAACCTGGCCGAGTTCGCCTTGGCCGCGATCTTCGCCGCGTCCAAGCACTTGCCGGATATCTGGGTGAAGGATGCCCAGTGGACCTTCACCCCGCTGCGCCCGCTCAAGGGCACCACCCTGGGCATCCTGGGCTTTGGGGCGATTGGCGAGAGCCTGGCGCAAAAGGCCCTGGCCCTGGGGATCAACGTCGTGGCGCTGCGCCAGAGCCAGGCACCGTTCAGCGAAGGCGTGCAAGCAGCCAAGGATATCCACGACCTGTTCGCCCGCGCCGACCACCTGGTGGTGGCTGCGCCGCTGACCGAGGCCACGCGCAACCTCATCAATCGGGATGTGCTGGGCAGTGCCAAGCCGGGGCTGCACCTGATCAACATCGCGCGCGGTGGGTTGCTGGACCAGGAGGCGCTGTTGGAGGCCCTGGATAACGGGCAAGTCGGGCTGGCTTCGTTGGATGTGACCGAGCCTGAGCCGCTGCCGGATGGTCATCCGTTGTATACGCACCCACGGGTGAGGTTGTCGCCGCATACGTCGGCGATATCGACCAATAGCAAACATGAGATTGCGCAGACGTTTTTGGCGAATTTGGAGCGATATGTCGGCGGTCAGGCGCTGGCGAACCTGGCGAATGCATAACGTCGTATGAAGATCCAAATGTGGGAGCGGGCTTGCTCGCGAATGCTGAGTGTCAGTCAATACATCTGTGACTGATACGCCGTATTCGCGAGCAAGCCCGCTCCCACATTTGGTTTTTGTGTGGGTCGGAAAATCTCATTTGATGCGGTAGTGGAAGGTGTTGCGCACGGCCGGGACGGGTACGGGTTTGCCGTCCACGATCCTCGGCTGATAGCGGAAGGTGTTCGCCGCTGCCAATGACGGGCGCATGAACAATGGGTGACAGCCGTCCAGCACCCTGGGGTTCTCCACGCGGCCCTGGGTGTTGACGGTGTACTCCACTGAGCAGTCGCCTTCGATGTTCTTGTCCAACGCACGTTCGGGGTAGTCCGGCGCCTCCTTGCTCAAGGGTTGGTATTGGCGGCTGTCGAAAGCCGGTGCGGGCGCCGGGGCAGCTGGGCGTTGACGCTCGGCTGCCAGACGTTCCTGGTTCAAACGCTGTTGTTCCAGTTCGCGATTGCGCTGTTCAGTGGCCATGCGTTGTTGTTGCTGTTGCTGCTGCTCGACTTTCTTTTCCTCGACCCGCTTGCGTGCGAGCGCGGCCTTCTCAAGTTTTTGCGCCTGGACCTGTGGGTCGACCACCGGTTTGGGCGGTACCGGCACTGCCACCGGTTCCGGCAGCGGTGCTGCCACGGCCACCGGTTGCGCGTCTGGTACAGGAGCAGGCGCCGGGGGCATGACCACCAACTGGGTATGCATCACCCGTGGCGCCTGCACCAGCGGTTTTTCCGTGGACCAGCCCACCACCAGCGCGGCCAGTACGCCAACGTGCAGCGCCACTGCAAGGCTGGCTGCCACGCTGTTGCGCCAGAACCCAGCGCTGTCGCGTGGTGCCATGGTCAATATTGGGCTGTGCATGATCATCGCCGTCATTGCGGGGCCTCGGTCACCAGCCCCAGGTTGCTCACACCGCCTTTGTGCAACACCGCCATCGCCGCCACCACCCGGCCGTAGCCGGCGTTGTCGTCGGCGCGGATGTACACCTGGGTGTCACTGCGCGCCGCCACCACCTGCATGACCTTGGCACCCATTTCATCCAGGCTCACGGCGCTGTCGGTCTGGTGTTGGGTGTCGAGTTCGCCGCCCAGGTTCCAGTAGTAGCCGCCATCGGCTTTTACCGACAGCGTGAGGATTTGCTGGCGGGTGTCGGTGGCCAGCGCCTCGGCGGCAACCTTGGGCAGTTCGATCTTGACGCCCTGGGTCAGCATGGGCGCGGTGACCATGAAGATCACCAGCAGCACCAGCATCACGTCGATATAGGGCACCACGTTCATTTCGGCCTTGGGCCCGTGCTTGCGTTGCGGCCTGGTCAGCATGGTCTTGCTCCTGTTCAGGCGGCCACGGCCAGGTTGATCGACGTGCCGCGCAGGGTGCGATGCAGGCGCACTTGCAGCTCATTGCCGAAGGCGTAATAGCGGGTGAGCAAGGTCTGGCCACGCGCCGCAAAGCGGTTGTAGGCGATCACCGCCGGGATGGCCGCAAACAAACCGATGGCCGTGGCGATCAAGGCTTCGGCGATACCCGGTGCCACCGTGGACAGCGTGGCCTGCTGCACCTGGGACAAGCCGATAAAGGAATTCATGATGCCCCACACCGTGCCGAACAGGCCGATGTAGGGGCTGACCGAACCCACGGTGGCGAGAAATTGCAGGCCCTTTTCCAGTTCGATTTCCTGCTCGGTGATCGCCACCTGCAAGGCGCGTTCGACGCCTTCGAGCACCGCCGGGTCATGGCTGTACAGGTGCTGGTATTCCTGCACGCCGGCGATAAAGATCGGCGCAATACCGCCCTCGCCCGCCTGCACGGTGTCGCGGTACAGCGGCTGCAAGTCGGGCGCGGCACGAAAGCGCTGCACAAAACCGCTCATTTGCCGTTCCAGGCGGCGCAGCACGCTGGCGCGCTGGATGATCAGGTACCAACTGACCACGGAGGCCAACAGCAAGGTGAGCATCACCGCCTTGACCAACAGGCTGGCGTCGGTGATCAGGCCCCAGATCGTCATATGTTCGATTGTCGCGTGCATGGTAGAGCTCCTATTCGATTAAAAAGTCATGACCGGGTGATGACGGTTCACGGCAATTTCAATGTGCGGGTGACATCCGCCCACGGCACGAACTTGAAGTTCTGCGCCTGCTCGGGCATGCGCTTGCGCCCGTCCTGCACCACCAGCATGCCCTGGCTCCAGGGGCCGCCAAGGTTGATGGCGGTGACTTCGAGACCATCGGTTTCCGAGGAACCGTCGATACCGGCAGCGGCGTTGAGGCCCACACGGAATGCGCCATGGATGGCAAACGGTGGCTCGGCGTCCACCACCAGGTAGCTGTCGTTGCCTTGGCTGGAGATCACCAAGTAGTCGCGCTTGTCGCTCTGGTACAACGCCAGGCCTTCCACATCGGCGTGCAATTGCGGCCCGACCTTGATCACGCTGGTGAGCTTGGCCGGCTGGTCGGCACGGGCATCCACCGCCCACACGCCGACGTCTTCCTCGCCGATAAACAGGCGCTGGCGCTGGTCATCAGCCACGCAGCCTTCGGGCTGGCTGTCGACCTTGAACTGGCGCACCAACTCACCCTGCACGCGGCCATCCGGCGCACTCAGGCGGTATTGCAGGAAGGTGCCGTCCTTGTCGTTGGCGATGGCATAGATCTCACCGCTGGCGGGCTGGAACAGACAAATGCCGTAGATTGCCTTGAGGGGCGTGGGCACTTCACCGGCTTCGCGCAGTTCGCCGGTTTTACGGTCGATACTGAACAGGCTCAGGCTGTTGTGATCACGGTTACTGGCCACGGCCAGGTCGACCGTGTGCGCACCGAACTTGAAGTTGGGGCGTACATCGACGTTGTTCAGGCGGCCCACGGCCAGCTCTTGCAATAGCTTGCCGTCGAGGTCGTAGGCCAGCAGGCCCTGCTTTTTGTTGGTGCCCAGCACGCGGCTTTTGGACGGTTGCTCGGGGTGAATCCAGATCGCCGGGTCATCGGCGGCATCGCCCTGGCGGCCCACCGGGTCGGTTTGGCGCACGGCAGTGACTTCAGGCAGTACAGGTTCGCCCGCTACCGGCTTAGCCTTCCAGTTGAGTGTGCCCTGATAAAGCTTGCCGCTGTCGTCATCGCGCACCAGCAAGGTCTGGCCGTTGAGGGTTAGTTGCTCGGGTTCCTTAAGGCCCGGCAAGGTCAGCCTGGGTTGCTCGACCCAACGCTCGCCGCTTTGCTGGAACAGATGCAGTTGAGCGGTCTTTGGATCAAGGGCAATGACCCCGCCCGGTACCAACGCGATGGCGCCGGCTTCACGTTTGGGGTTATCGAACAGCGCCACCGGCGTGCGTTTCACATCGGCTTCCGGGTGCGCCGGGTAGGCCCACCAACCGACATTGGTCTCGTTCACTACCAGGCGACGGGCGCCGTCATCCACCTGGCAGAACTCGGCCGAGGGCGGCAGCGGCAAACCGCGCACACGCTGGGCTTCGCTCAACAAGGTCGCACCATTGCCCACCAGCCATTGCTCGCCCTTGCCCTCTTCGCCCACCAGGAATACGAACAGGTTGGCGGCCGAGTCGCGGTACAGGCACAGGCCGTTCACTGCATAGTCGCGGGTGGGCAGGTAGAGCGGTTTGCCGAAAGTTTTAGCGGAGGCGTCAAGGCTGATCAGCAGGGCCTGCTGGCGATCGTTATCGAGGCTGGCCACCAGTGTCTGGCTGCCGGCGGCGCGGGTGTCGAGGCTGGTGAAGTTGCCGTTGAAACGGGCCAGTTCGGTGCCTTTGGCGTCCACCAGTTGCAGGCCGTCGCGGGGGCTGGCGGTGAGGCGTTGGGTGGTGTTTACGAAGGCCATGGCTTCGGCGTTGAGGTTGGGTGCCCAAGGGCTTAGTGCCAGGTCGGCGGCATTGGCATGACCACAGGTTGCCAGTGCGATCAGCAGGTACAGCTTGGAAATTCTCATGAACTAACAAATCCTTCGAAAACAATAGAGATCTACTGTGGGAGGGGCGGTGCGACGATTCGACTTGCTCCCGATGGCGGTGGCTCAGTTGGCACATGTGCTGAATGACACACTGCTATCGGGAGCAGGCCCCCTCCCACATTTGAAATGCTGTGTGGGTTAGAAATGGGTAAAGGTCAGGCCCAGCTTGTAGGTGGGGCCGTACTCTTCGTACTGGCCGTTGTAGCTGCGATGGCCGGTGTAGACGAAGTACGACTCATCGGTAAGGTTCTGCGCCTCGAAGCTCACTTGCAGGTTCTTGGTCAGCGAGTAACGCGCGCTGAAATCCACGAAGGTCTGGGCATCGACGTGCAGGTCGTGGGCCTTGTCATTGATCGACGCCAGTTCGTACAGGTAGGCCGACTTGTAGTTGGCCGACAGGCGCAGGCTGAGCTTGTCGTCTTCCCAGCCGAGCATCAGGTTGCCCACGGTGTCCGACTGGTTGGGCAGGCTGATGTTGCGTTTGCGGTTAGTGCCGCTGGTGCTGTCGAAGCCTTCGATATCGGCGCTTGAGCGGCTGAAGGTGGTGTTGGCACCCACCAGCAAACCGTTCCATGGCGCGGGCAGCCAATCGAATTTCTGTGAGTAGGCCAGTTCCAGGCCATAGAGCTTGGCGCTGTCGCCGTTGGCGTAGGTGTGGGCCTCGGCGAAGTTGGTCCAGGCACCGGTGCCGGCCAGGTCAGTGTTGTAGACAAAATTCTTGATGTCTTTGTAAAACACGAACGCCGACACGGTACCGGCACGGCCCATGAAGTGCTCGATGCCCAGGTCCAGGTTGCTCGACTCCAGCGGCTTGAGGTCCGGGTTGCCGAAGGTGGCTTCGTCATCGTCAATCACAAAACCCGGCGCCAGTTGGCCGAAGGTCGGGCGCACCACGGACTTGGTCCAGGCCGCACGCACTTGGGTGTTCTTGTCGATCTGGTAACGCGCATGCAGGCCCGGCAGCCAGTGGTGGTAACGACGCTTGGTGTCGGTGGCGGTGAACACACCGTCGGTGGCGCCGGTGCCTTTGGCTTCGAACTCGGTGCCTTCGTAGCGCAGGCCGGCAATGAATCGCCAGTCGTCGATATCGAGGGTGTTCATGAAGTAGCCGGCGTTGATGTCTTCGCGGATGGTGTAGTCGTTGACCCGCGATTCGGTCTCGTCATAGAAGTCGGCAGCGTTGAGGCTGCCGATCAACTGCTTGATGCTGCTGGGGCTGATGCCGGGGCCAAAGTTGCCCAGGCGATAGTCAACGCTGCCCTTCTGGAATTGGGTGAGGTTGAGCTGGTCGGCGCTGAAGCCCAGGGTGTCGAAGTCTTCATAGACCCAGGCTTCCAGGTCGTTGGTCTTGTGGCGGCGGCTGACCTTGCCGCCAAATTTGAACTGCGAGGCGTAGCCGCTCAGGTCGTAGTCGCGGGCCAGGTCCAGGCGCAGGTTTTTCTCGGTGTCCTGGGTGTTTTGCTTTTCCCAATCGACTTTATCGAGGGTGTAGTTGCTGGCATCAAAGAAGCCGGCGCCAATGATCGGGCGTGGCTTGTCCTTGTCGTAGAAGCCGCTGTTGGCAAAGTCGCCGCCGTCGAACGTGGCACTGGCGATATGCCCTGGGCTGTCTTCGCTGGACTGGCTGTAGCCGGCCTGGCCGCTCAGGGTCCACAGGCCGAGCATGCGCTCACCGCCGAATACGTAGGACTGGATCTCCTGGGTCTCTTCACGGTTTTTCAGCTTGCGCTTGGCTTCGGCATCCCCCAGTTCGCCAGCGACCAGCGGGTCGGCAAACTCGATGCTGGTGGAGTTGCGGGTCTCGGTGTCTTTGTAGCGGCTGTAGAGGGTGCGCAGGTAGTAGCTGCTGAGGTCATCGGGCTTGTAGTCGAAGTTCAGGCCGCCGCCGGCGCGTTCGCGGCTGATGTCGTAGTCGCGCTGCTCGAATTCGTTGAGCTTGGCGCCGTCGGTGAAGTCCCAGGCACCGCCGGTTTCGACGTTGTCCGAACCAAAATCACGCTTCTGCCAACTCAAGGCGGCGGCCACGCCGAAGTTGTCGATGCCGTCGCCCAGGCTGAAACGGTTGCTGGCAGCGCCCGAGAATTTCGGGCTGGTCTGGTGGGTGTTCTTGTCGTAGCTGGCTTCGGTGCTGCCGGTGTAGAACAAGCCCTTGTGGTCGAAGGCCGAGAGGCTTTGCACATCCACGGTGCCGCCGAGGGAGTTGGCGTCCATGTCCGGGGTGAGGGTCTTGATCACCGACAACGACTGCACCAGTTCCGAGGGCAGCACATCGAGGGCCACGGCGCGGCGGCCGGCTTCCGGCGCGGGCACCAGGGTGCCGTTGATGGTCACGCTGTTGAGGTCCGGGCCCAGGCCCCGCACGCTGACGAAGCGCCCTTCGCCCTGGTCGCGCTCTACGCTGATGCCGGGCAGGCGCTGTACGGCTTCGGCGACGTTTTCATCCGGCAACTGGGCCACACCGTCGGCGTGTACCACGCTCTTGATGCTGTCGGAGGTGCGCTGTTCTTTGAGCGCCGAATCGATGGCAGCCGCCTGGCCAACCACTTCGACGTGCTCGGTGGTGGCCCCTTCGGCCGCCGCCAGCCGCTCGCTGGCAATCGCCAGGGCCAAGGCGGTAAGCGTAAAGCTGACGAGCCCGGTGCGCTTGTACATGAAATCCTCCCCAAGAATCCGTTGGCGCCAGGCAAAGGGCCCGGCAACTGGGAGGGCACGCTAGGGGTGGGGGATGACGGTTCTGTGACAGGGGTTGGCGCGAAGGCCTGTAAACCGGGGCTTTAGGCTGGGACTCGATGTGAAATGAGCTGATATGACCTGTGAAGATCAACTGTGGGAGGGGGCTTGCCCCCGATAGCGGTGGGTCAGTCATCTGATTTTCCACTGACACACCGCTATCGGGGGCAAGCCCCCTCCCACATTTTTGATTTTCAGTGCCTGGACGGATGAGCTGATTCGACCCACCTTCACCGTCACGCAACCGTCACATCCATCTGCTGTGCTGGCGCCCATCGCCCAGTTACCCAAGGACACGCGACCCATGTTCTCCGTGCTCAAACCCCACCGCTGGAAACTCGGCCTGCTGTTGATCGCCGCCAACCTCGGGCTGATCCTGCACCTGGCCTGCGGCGACCTGAAAAGCTTCAGCGAATGGGTGTGGCTGGATATCTTCGGCGAAGGCGGCTCGGCTCTCCTGGCGCTGGTATGGCTGGGCCTGGTGCTCAAAAGCCGCCCCGCCGGGCGAGTCACTAACTATCTGGCGCTAGGCCTGTCGTGCATCTTCTTCTCGTGGTGGATCGACAGCCTCGACGAGTTCATCCGCCTGCCGGACAGCATCACCTGGGACCACTGGCTGGAATCCGGGCCGATGCCGGTGGGCATGATCCTGTTGACCATTGGCATCTACCACTGGCACCGCGAGCAACTGGCGATCAGTGCGCAGATGGAGAAACGTGAGCGGCTGTTTCGCGAGCATCGGTTGTTCGACAAACTCACGCCCCTGGCCGGGGCGGATTACCTCAAGCGCCAACTGGCCGACAGCCTGCAAGACAGTCGCGAGCAGCAACAGCCGCTGTCGCTGCTGGCCCTGGACCTGGACAACTTCGCCGCCATCAATCAGGCCTACGGGCATGCCGAAGGCGATGGGGTGTTGCAGGCCCTCAGTCACGCGTTGCTGCTGAACCTGCGCCGCCAGGATTTGCTCTGCCGCCTGGCCGGTGATCGCTTCGTGGTGCTGCTGCCCAACACCGGCGAACGCCAGGCCCAGGTGCTGGCGCTGGAGTTGCAGCAAGCCGTGCGCGCCCTCGCCCACAAGACCCGCCAACAAGGCGAACGCCTGCAACTAGGGGCCACCACCGCCGTGGTGATGGCCCTGGACGAGCCGCCCCAGGACCTGCTCAAGCGCCTGAACCTGGCGCTGGCCAAGGCCAAGCAACCCCTTGCGAAAAGCGCCTGACATGGCCGTGAAAACCAACTGGTATGAAGCCGACAGCCGCTTCATCCCCGGCCATTACCAGCCTGCCACCCTGATCGACCTGGCCCTGTCCCGAGACATCGACAGCCACCGACTGCTGCGCGGCACCGGGCTGTTTCATGAGGACATCCTGGCCGGCACGGCGCGCCTGAGCCCGCAGCAATTTTTGGGTTTGATCGGCAATAGCCGCAAACTGCTCGACGCCGACGACAGCAGCTTCCTGTTCGGTCAACGCCTGCTACCCGGCTATTACGGCGCGGCCAGCCATGCGTTAGGGCATGCGCAGAACCTGCACCAGGCACTGGAGATTCTGATCCAGCAACAGGTACTGCTCAGTCCGTTGGTCACCCTGCAACTGGAACTGGATGAACACCACGCTTACCTCTACTGGCTGGACAGTTGCGGCGCTGGCGAACACTGGCGTTTCTTGCTGGAAGCCAGCATGACTTCGCTGGTTGCCATGAGCCAATGGCTCAGCGGCGAGCGCCTGCCCTGGGCCTGCAGTTTCAGCCATGCCGAGCCGCGTTATGTGGAGCAATACTGGGTGCACCTGGGGGAAGAAACCCGCTTCGAGCGCCCGTTGGACATGCTCTGCATCCCGCGTGAATACCTCACCCGCCCCTGGCCGGGCGCCTCGGCCACCGCCGGCCAGGTGGCGCGCCAGCAAGCTCGCGAGCAGATCGAACAGCTGGGCTTTGCCGGCAGCTTTCTCGACTGCCTCTACGACTACCTGCATGAACAGGTACGCCAACCGCCAAGCCTGGAACAGGCCGCGCTGGCCTTCGCCATGAGCCCGGCAACCCTCAAGCGCAAGCTGCACAAGCACGACACGGGGTTTCAGCAGCAGGTGGACCGGGTGCGCAAGCAGGTGGCGCTGCACCTGTACCAGGTCAAGGGCTACAGCAATGAAGAAGTGGCGGCGTATTTGAACTTCAGCGATGCGGCGAACTTTCGCCGCGCGTTCAAGCGCTGGACCGGCAGTACGCCAAGCCTGATCTGGCAGTTGTTCAACAGCCGCTAGCCAGGCGTTCGCGCAGGAACTCCACCAGTGCCTGCACCGGGCGTGAGCTTTGCCGGTGTTGCGGATACACCGCCGACAAGGTCAGGTCTTCGGGGGCGAATTCATCGAGGAGGGTGACCAGGCGGCCGTCCTTCAAGGCATCGCCGACGATAAAGGTCGGCAAATAGGTGATGCCAAACCCGGCAATGGCCGTGTCGCGCAGCAGATCGCCGTTGTTCACGCGCATGCGCCCGCACACATTCAACGCCTGCAACTTGCCCTTGAAGCGCCACTGCACCTGGCGGCTGTGGCCGTACGGCAGGCAGTCGTGCCTGGCCAGATCTTCAGGCTGTTGCGGCGTACCACGCAAGGCCAGGTAGTCGGGGCTGGCACAGTACACGCGCGGGATGCTGGCGATGCGGCGGGCAATCAGGGTGGAGTCTTCCAGGGTGCCGATGCGCAGCACCAGGTCGTAGCCTTCGCCGATCAGGTCCACGGGGCGGTCGCTGAGGTCGACTTCCACCGCGACTTCGGGATACTGCTGCAAGAAAAGCGGCAGCAGGCAGCCCAGGTGCGCAATGGCAAACGACAACGGCGCACTGAGGCGAATGGTGCCGCGGGGTTCGCTGTTCTGGCCCGTGATGCCCTGCTCCACCTGCTCGACTTCACTGAGCAGGCGCAAGGCCGACTCGTAATAACTCTGGCCCAGGGGGGTAACATCCAGGCGGCGGGTGGAGCGGTTGAGCAGGCGCACGCCGAGGCGGTCTTCCAGCTGGATCAGGCGGCGGCTCACGAACTGTTTGGACAAGCCCAACTGTTCGGCGGCGGCGGTAAAGCTGCCGGACTCCATGACCTGGCAAAACAGGCGCATGTCTTCAAAGGGGTTCATTGTCGCTTCTCGGTGGACATTTATGCGGTTGTATAACCGGTTCGTCGCAACACCACAAACCAAAATGTGGGAGCGGGCTTGCTCGCGAATGCGGTGGGTCAGTCACATCATCTGTTGACTGACACTCCGTATTCGCGAGCAAGCCCGCTCCCACAGGGGTATTGCGGTCCGCTTGGGGGCAGGTTACTTGGCAGTGAATGCCGAGTAGCTGTTCATCAGGTTGCGGTAGTTGGGGATGCGTGGCGACAGCAGGTTGGCCAGGCCTTCCATGTCGTTGCGCCAGTCAACTTGCAGCTCGCACGCCACCGAGAACCAGTTCACCAGCTGTGCACCGGCGGCGGTCATACGCGACCAGGCGGCTTGTTGCACGGTTTCGTTGAAGGTGCCGGAAGCGTCGGTCACCACGAACACTTCGAAGCCTTCTTCCAGCGCGCACAGGGTTGGGAACGCTACGCACACGTCGGTGACTACACCGGCGATGATGATCTGCTTGCGACCGGTGGCCTTGACGGCCTTGACGAAGTCTTCGTTGTCCCAGGCGTTGATCTGGCCTGGGCGAGCGATGTACGGCGCGTCCGGGAACAGTTCTTTGAGCTCTGGCACCAGCGGGCCGTTGGGACCGGCTTCAAAGCTGGTGGTCAGGATGGTCGGCAGGTTGAAGAACTTGGCGACGTCGGCCAGGGCCAGCACGTTGTTCTTGAACTCGTTCGGCGAGAAGTCTTGTACCAGCGAGATCAGGCCAGTCTGGTGGTCGACCAGGAGGACAACGGCATCATCTTTGTTCAAACGGTTGTAAGCCATGGGGTTATCTCCTAACGGGGGTTTGAGTAATCAGAACGCAAAGCACGAGCAGCCAAACGCACCCCAGAAACCCTGGAAGTCGCTGACCGGCACGCTGGATAGGCGGGCCTTTTCGTGGCTGTGGGAATGCACGCCGCACGGGCCGCTGCACTGGTGCACTTGCGCCTGCAACGGCGAGCTTGGGCGCCAGTGCCCCGGCACCTTGACCACCGGCGACCAGTCCGGCAGCACGGGTACGCGAGGCGGTGCGTAGTCTTCAAAATCGCCGGCGCCGTAGACCACCTTGCCGCCGACCACAGTGAGGACCGATTCAATCCACTTGATGGCTTCTTCATCGACACTGAAGAAGTCCGCCGACAGCGCAGCCACGTCCGCCAGTTGGCCGACCTTGATCTGGCCCTTCTTGCCCTGCTCGGACGAGAACCAGGCGCTGCCATGGGTGAACAATTCCAGTGCAGTAAGGCGCGGCAGGCCTTCGGCGTGCAGTTCCAGGCCACCCACGGTGCGGCCGCTGACCATCCAGTACAGCGAGGTCCACGGGTTGTAGCTCGACACCCGCGTGGCATCGGTGCCCGCCCCTACCGGCACGCCTTCGGCCAGCATGCGCTTGATCGGCGGCGTGGCCTCGGCGGCCTTGGCGCCGTAGCGCTCCACAAAGTACTCACCCTGGAACGCCATGCGGTCCTGGATCGCAATACCGCCACCCAGCGCCCGAACGCGTTCGATGTTTTTCGGGGTAATGGTTTCGGCGTGGTCGAAGAACCACGGCAGGCCATTGAACGGGATATCGCGGTTGACCTTCTCGAACACGTCGAGCATGCGCGAGATGGACTCGTCATAGGTGGCGTGCAGGCGGAACGGCCAGCGCTGCTCCACCAGGTGACGCACCACCGGCTCCAGTTCCTGTTCCATGGTCAACGGCAGGTCCGGCCGCGGCTCAAGGAAGTCCTCGAAATCGGCGGCCGAGAACACCAGCATCTCGCCGGCGCCGTTGTGGCGCAGGTAGTCATCGCCCTGGTGCAACTTGACGCTGCCGGTCCAGTTCTGGAAGTCGCTGAGCTCTTCCTTGGGCTTCTGGGTGAACAGGTTGTAGGCGATGCGCACCGTCAACTGTTCTTCCTTGGCCAGCTGTTCGATCACTGCGTAGTCATCGGGGTAGTTCTGGAAGCCACCGCCGGCGTCGATGGCGCTGGTCAGGCCCAGGCGATTGAGCTCGCGCATGAACTGGCGGGTGGAGTTGACCTGGTATTCCAAAGGCAGTTTCGGGCCTTTGGCCAGGGTCGAATACAGGATCATCGCGTTGGGACGCGCCACCAGCATGCCGGTGGGGTTGCCGTTGCTGTCGCGCACGATCTCGCCGCCCGGTGGGTTCGGCGTGTCCTTGGTGTAGCCGGCCACACGCAGGGCGGCGCGGTTGAGCAAGGCGCGGTCGTACAGGTGCAGCACGAACACTGGGGTATCGGGCGCAGCCTGGTTGAGTTCTTCCAGGGTGGGCATGCGTTTTTCGGCGAACTGGAATTCGTTCCAGCCGCCCACCACACGCACCCACTGCGGGGTTGGGGTGCGGTCGGCCTGGTCCTTGAGCATGCGCAGGGCATCGGCCAGGGATGGCACGCCTTCCCAGCGCAGCTCCAGGTTGTAGTTCAGGCCGCCACGGATCAGGTGCAGGTGGGAGTCGTTGAGGCCGGGGATGACGGTGCGACCCTTGAGGTCGATGACCTTGGTGCCACTGCCGCGCAGGGCCATGGCTTCACCATCGGTGCCCACGGCGACAAAGCGCCCCTGGCTGATGGCGACGGCGGTTGCCCGCGGGTTTTCACGGTCCACGGTGTGGAACTGGCCATTGAACAAAATCAGATCGGCGTTCATAGGGTTTCCTTTACAGAGGCTTCAAGCCAGGGAGCGAACAGGCGGGTGGCCGCCGGCATCAGCAGGTACACCACCAGCAACACGATGGTCACGGTGACCAGGAAGGTGGCGACGACATAGTTGGAGAGAAACGGGTGCAGGCGCAGCACCGGGCCCCAGATGATCGGGACCAGCAGGGTCAACGGCAGGATCACAAACAGGGTGACCACGGCTTGCTTCCAGCGCGGCGGCTTGGCAGCGCTGTCGGTCGCGGGGTTGAACCAGAATTCGTTGACGGCGCCGATTTCGGTGTTGTCGCCGTCGGCCAGCATCGGTGCGGCTTCGTCGATCAGGGTTTTGCGCTCGGGGGAGTCGAGCCAGGTTTCCAGATCGTCCGTGGAGCGGTAGCGCAGTACACAGGTGAACAGGGTCAAACCGTTCTGCTGGGTACGCACCACATCAACGCCGAGGTGGCCTGGGCGCTCGCCGGCGATGCGGACGATGCGGCGCAACCAGGCTTCATAGTTGGCCTCATGGCCTTGCTTGATGAGGTGCTTGACCACCAGGGTAACGACTTCGTCGGGGCCTGTCTGGGGTGATGGGGCCATGGGTTTTCCCTCTGCTTCGAGATATCAGCGATGAGGGAAGTTTGCCGGGGCCGGGGTGGGGAAAATTGGATGTACGTGCTGTTTGAGGGGGTGGTGGGGCGAGCAAGCCCGCCCACCTGCAACAGCGCCTGGCGATCAGGCCGCGTCGCGGTCTTTTTTCAGGCTCTGCATATCGATCACGAACCGATACTTCACATCGCCCTTGAGCATGCGCTCGTACGCCTCATTGATGCCCTGGATATCGATCATCTCGATGTCGGAGACAATCTTGTGCCTGGCGCAAAAATCGAGCATGTCCTGGGTTTCCTGGATGCCCCCGATCAACGACCCGGCGATACTGCGGCGCTTGAAGATCAGGTTGAACACCGCCGGCGACGGGTGCGGGCTGTCGGGGGCGCCGACCAGGGTCATGGTGCCGTCGCGCTTGAGCAGGCTGATAAAGGCATCGAGGTTGTGCGGCGCAGCCACGGTGTTGAGGATGAAATCCAGGCTGTTGGCGACCTTGGCCATCTCATCGGCGTTCCTGGACACCACCACCACGTCGGCGCCCAGGCGCAGGCCGTCTTCGCGCTTGTTGGGCGAGGTGGTAAACAGCGTGACATGGGCGCCCATGGCATGGGCGATCTTCACGGCCATGTGGCCCAGGCCGCCGAGGCCGACCACCCCGACCTTCTTGCCGGGGCCTACCTTCCAGTGATGCAGCGGCGAATAGGTGGTGATGCCCGCACACAGCAACGGCGCCACAGCAGCCAGGTTGGCATCGCCATGGGAGATCCGCAGCACGAACTTCTCCTTGACCACGATGCTGTCGGAGTAACCGCCGTAGGTGTTCTCACCGCCAAACACCGGCCCGTTGTAGGTGCCGGTAAAGCCGTTCTCGCAGTATTGCTCCTCGCCCTCGGCGCAGGACGCACAGTGCTGGCAGCTGTCGACCATGCAGCCGACGCCCGCCAGGTCGCCGACCTTGAAGGCCTGCACATTGGCGCCCACCGCCGTGACACGGCCGACGATTTCGTGGCCGGGCACCGAGGGGTACAGGGTGTTCTGCCATTCGTTGCGCACGGTGTGCAGGTCGGAGTGGCAGACCCCGCAGAACAGAATGTCGATCTGCACGTCATCCGCCCCCGGCGTGCGGCGCTCGAAAGTAAAGGGCTTGAGGGCATCCTTGGCGTTCTGCGCGGCGTAGCTGTAAGTCTTGGCCATTTCGTTCACCTGTGTGATCGGACAGTGGAAGTCAGTGGACCAGCATAGACGCTGAACCGTTCAACCGAGCACACCCGTACAAGCCCTTCGTCCGGTTTAGGACAATAGTGAGCCAGCGTCATTTTCCACTCACCCAGGAGTTTTCCATGAGCACCTTCGTTGCCAAAGACGGAACCCAGATCTACTTCAAGGACTGGGGCAGCGGCAAGCCTGTCCTGTTCAGCCACGGTTGGCCGCTGGACGCGGACATGTGGGAATACCAGATGGAATACCTGAGCAGCCGGGGCTTTCGCACCATTGCGTTTGACCGTCGTGGCTTCGGGCGCTCGGACCAGCCCTGGACCGGCAATGACTACAACACCTTCGCCGACGATATCGCTCAACTGATCGAGCACCTGGACCTCAAGGACGTGACCCTGGTGGGCTTCTCCATGGGTGGCGGCGACGTGGCGCGCTACATCGCACGCCATGGCAGCGCCCGCGTGGCCGGCCTGGTACTGCTGGGGGCGGTGACGCCGATCTTTGGCCAGACCGCCGATTACCCGCAGGGGGTGCCGGCCGAGGTGTTCGACGGCATCAAGGCAGGCCTGTTGAAGGACCGTGCGCAATTCATCTCCGACTTCAACACGCCCTTCTTTGGCATCAACAAGGGCCAGGTCGTCTCGCCCGGCGTGCTGACCCAGACCTTGCAGATCGCCCTGCAGGCCTCGCTCAAATCGACGGTGGACTGCGTCACTGCCTTCGCCGACACCGACTTCCGCCCGGACATGGCCAAGATCGATGTACCGACCCTGGTGATCCATGGCGATGGCGACCAGATCGTGCCGTTCGAGACCACCGGTAAAGTGGCGGCCGAGCTGATCAAGGGTGCCGAGCTGAAAGTCTACAAGGATGCGCCGCACGGGTTTGCCGTGACCCACACCCAGCAACTGAACGAAGACTTGCTGGCGTTCCTGAACCGCTGATGCAACCCGTGGCGAGGGAGCGTGCTCCCTCGCCACTGTTGCTCAGCTAAAGCGCTGGCTCACCACCCACCGTCCCGGCCCGCTGATCAGCAGCGTGGTGAAAATGATCAACAGCAACCAGCCAAACTGCGCCTCGAACAGCGTCCACTCCGGGTGCACCACCACCAGCGCAATCACCAGCACGCTCAGGATCGGCAGGCACGCCAGGCGCACCAGTACCCCGGCGATGATCAACAGTGGGCACAGCACCTCGGCAAAAATCGCCAACAGCAGGGTAATGTTCGCCCCCAGGTGAAAAGGGTCTTCGATCAGTTTCAGTTGCTCGCTGTAGTTGAGCAACTTGGGCAAGCCATGCACCCACAGCAGAAACAGCGCCCCGCTCACCCGCAAAAACAGCAGCCCCAGGTCCTGATTTCTTGATTCGTTCATAAGCGACCTTTCCAGGTAAAAGCCGCCGGCGAGTTGCACGGCGGCCGTAGGGATTCAATCGATCAGCGGTACATGCGCCGCGCGCTTGTAAGGGCCGTACTCCACCGGCACCCATTGGAAATGCTTGCCCTCGGTGGCGATATGACCGATACCCGGAAACGGCAGATGCGCCGCCGTCACCCAGATCTTGCTGGCGGCCGCCGCACTGAAGACCGCTTCACGGCTCTTGATCGCCTGCTGGCCATTCACGTCAAAACCGATAGACACCTCGGGATGTTCGAACTGGACGGCAAGGTTATGCACCAGGTCGCCCATGAACAGAATGCTCTGGCCCTGGGAGTTGAAACGGTAGGTGGTACTGCCCGGCGTATGCCCTGGCTCCTGCGCCGTTTCGACGCCGTCAACCGGCAACTTGCCAGGCTCAAACGTCTTGAAGCGATTGGCGGCGATATAAGGTGCGGTCGAATCCTGGGCAATCTTGAAAAACCCTTTGGCCGCTTCCGGCGCCTTGGCCAGCGCTTGTGGGTCTAGCCAGTAGTCGGCCTCGGCCTTGGCGGCGTAAACAGTGGCATTGGCAAAGATCGGCTGGTGCTGGGCGTCAACCAGGCCGCACACGTGGTCCAGGTGCAGGTGGGTCAGCAGGATCGTATCCACCTGGGATGGCTCATAACCGGCGGCCTTCATATTGGCTGAGAGTTGACCGGCGGTGGCCCCGATGCACTGCCCGGCACCGGTGTCCACCAGGATCAGTTGCTTGCCGGTGTTGACCAGGAATGCGTTGAACGCGGTCTGCACGCCTGGGGTTTCAATCGAACGGCGCGCCAACAGTGCACGGATCTGGCTTTGGGTCATGCCCTTGAGCAACTTGGGCGACAGGTCGTTGTAACCATCGAACAACGCCGTCACTTCATAATCGCCCACAGCCAGGCGGAAGTAGCCCGGCACCTGGGTACCGACCTGGGCCGGTGCTGCAGCGAAGGCAGAGGCCCCCGCCAATGCCACTGCAAGGCTGACTGCACACGCTAATTTTCTGGTCATCTCGTCACCCGCGAACCTACATAAGGAGGGTGATTGTGAGCGCACCACGCAGCAGGAAATTGCAAGCCTGTGCTGACTACTCCCCCGTACCGGCGAACGCCGCGACGATTTCATCGATCACCACCCGCACACGGGCGGTGTGGCGCAGGTCGGCGTGGGTGACGAGCCACACGTCGTAGGGCAACGGCCGCTGGCGCTCGGGCCACAGGCGCACCAGTCCGTCGCGCTCGCCGGTGTACACCGGGATCTCGCCAATGCCGATGCCAGCGGCAATCGAGCGCCGTACCAGCAGGCTGGAGCTCAAGGCCGCGACAATGCGGCCACGGCCAATGGGTTCGGACACCAGGGTCATGTCTTTCTGGGTTTGCAGGTAGGGTTGATACACCACCAGGTCGTGGCCCTGGAACAGGCTGCCCGGCTGCGGCACACCCCGGCGATCAAGATAGGCTTGGGCGGCAAACAGCCCTACCGGCCAGCGCGCAATGCGCCGGGCAATCAGGTCGGGGTTGTCGGGGCGGGTATTGCGCACGGCAATGTCGGCTTCGCGCTTGGCCAGGCTGATGATCTGGGTGGAGGCGTCCAGTTGCACGCGCACATCGGGGTGCTTGTGGTGCAACTGCGCAATGGCCGGGATCAGGAAGTCGATGGCCAGGGAGTCGGTGGTGCTGACCCGCACGGTGCCGGTCAGGCGGTCGTCCAGGCCTTGGATCTGGCGTTGCAGGTCGAGTGCCGAGCGCTCCATTTTTTCCACCGACACCAAGGCGGCTTCGCCCAGGGCGGTGAGTGCATAGCCCTCGGACGTGCGCAGGAACAAGGTTGCGTCCAGGGACTTTTCCAGGGCGTTGATGCGCCGCCCCACTGTGGCCTGGTCCACGCCCAATACCCGCGCTGCGCCGCGCAACGTGGATTCGCGGCACACCGCGAGGAATACCCGTGCGTCATCCCAATTCATCGTGCTCTCCAGTGCTGCATATATGCATCTACCATCAGCGAAATCGCAGCATTATTGCATCACCAAACCTGGATATGCTGGACACCATTGAAAAATACCCAGGACAGCCATCATGCTCGACACCCACGCTTCACCTCGCAGCCCGACCTGGCTGCCCATCTTCGCTGGCCTGTGTGCCAGCCTGGTAAGCATCGGCCTGGCCCGATTCGCCTACACGCCGCTGATCCCGAGCCTGATCCAGGCCCACTGGTTCAGCGCCAGTGACGTGGTGTACCTCGGCGCCGCCAACCTGGTGGGTTACCTGATCGGCGCACTGATCGGTCGGCCCATCGCCCAACGCACCAGTAACAAAACCGCCCTGCGCCTGATGATGGTGGCGGCGACCCTGGCGTTCTTCGCCTGTGGCTTTCCGCTGTCGGTAGCCTGGTTCTTTGGCTGGCGCCTGCTGTCGGGCATCGCCGGTGGCGCGATCATGGTGTTGGTGGCCTCAACGGTACTGCCCCACGTTCCCGTGGAGCGCCGTGGCCTGGCCAGTGGCGCGATCTTCCTGGGCATCGGCTTGGGCATCGCCGGCTCCGGGACAATCGTGCCGCCCCTGTTGAGCCTGGGCCTGCAACAGACCTGGTTCGGTTTGGGACTGCTGGCATTGGTGCTGACGGCGGCAAGTTGGTTCGCCTGGCCCGCCAAAACGCCACATGAAGCCCCGGTGCACGCGGGCACAACCGCACCGACGCCGCCTGGCGTGTACCTGCTGTTTGCGCAATACGCCTTTATGGCGGCGGGCCTGGTGCCGGCCATGGTGTTCCTGGTGGACTACGTGGCCCGTGGCTTGGGCGACGGTGCCCAGGTCGGCGCAATGATCTGGGTGATGTACGGCCTGGGCTCGATCGCAGGCCCTGTCACCTACGGGTTCCTGGCGGACAAACTCGGTGCCCGCGCCGGTATCCGCCTGGTGCTGGTGGTACAGGCGCTGGTGCTCGGCCTGTTGCCCTTTGCCACGTCGTTCACGGCCCTGGCAGTGCTGGCGGTGATCCTCGGCTCGTTCCCGCCGGGCATCGTGCCGCTGGCCCTGGCCCGTGTGCATGAGTTGTTGCCCAACCATCACCAGCAACAAGTGGCGTGGAGCCGCGCCACGGTATCGTTCGCCTCGTTCCAGGCCCTGTCCGGCTTTGCCTACTCGGCGCTGTTCAACAGCAGCGGCGGGCAGTATGGGGTGCTGTTCATGCTTGCCGCCGGGGCGATTGTGGTCGCGCTGCTGCTGGAATTGGGCATGCGTTTGCTGAACCGTCGACCGTCCGCTGCGGTCCCAAACCCAACGCTCATCTACACAGGACTCGCAAAATGACCCTGCCAACCGACATGACCCTGATTGAAATCACCACCCCCGGCGGCCCCGAGGTGCTCAAGCCACGCCAGGTGCCCGTGCCCTCCCCGGCTGACGGTGAGATCCTGATCCGCGTGCACGCCGCCGGGGTCAACCGCCCCGATGCCCTGCAACGCGCCGGCAAATACCCGATGAAGCCCGGCATGAGCCCCTACCCCGGCCTGGAAGTCGCGGGTGAAGTGGTGGCGCTGGGCAAAGGGGTCAGTGAATACGCCCTTGGCGACAAGGTGTGCGCCCTGACCAACGGCGGTGGCTACGCCCAATATTGCGCGGTGCCCGCCAGCCAGGCCCTGCCGGTTCCCGAGGGCCTGGAGTGGGTCCAGGCAGCGGCGATCCCTGAAACGTTCTTTACCGTATGGGCCAACCTGTTCGGCATTGGCGGCGCCCATAAGGGCCAGCGCGTGCTGATCCACGGCGGCACCAGTGGCATCGGCACCACCGCGTTGATGCTTTGCCGCGAATTCGGCATCCAGGCGTTCGCCACCGCCGGCAGCGAAGACAAATGCGCGGTGATTCGCAGCTTGGGCGCCGAGGCCATCAATTATCGCGAACAGGACTTCGCCGACGTCATCGGCGACCAGGGTGTGGATGTGCTCCTCGACATCATGGGTGGCTCCTACCTCAACAACAACCTCAAGGCCCTGGCCATGGACGGCCGCCTGGTGATGCTCGGTTATCTGGGCGGTGCCACGGCCAATGACGTGGACCTGCGCACCATCCTCGCCAAGCGCGCCATCGTCACCGGCTCCTTGCTGCGCGCGCGCACCCGGGATGAAAAAGCCGCGATTGCCGCACAGCTGCGCGAACACGTCTGGCCCGTGCTGTCTGCCGGGCGTTGCCTGCCGATGATCGACCAGGTGTTCGATTACACCGAGGCCGAGCAGGCGCACGCGCGGATGGAAGGCGGCGAGCATATCGGCAAGATCGTATTGCGGGTGCTCTGACCGCACAGCCGGCTACTGGGTGATTTTGTCGAGGTTGTTGTAGAACAGCTCGCTGTCGCGCCCATCGGTCATCGAATGCAACGAGTACGCGCGGTTGAGCCGCGCGCCCCCGTCGCGGGTCAACGGCGCCCAGACCAGGTTGGCACGGCGCATGGTCGACAGGCTCATCAACTCGTCGAACGGGATCGACAGGTACAAGCCCTTGTCGAAACTGCCTTCGCCGTATTGCTCTTTGGACGCCGTGGTCAGGGTGATCCACGCCCCCACGCGTACGCCATTGGTGAACTGGCGCGACAGGTCCAGGGTCGCGCCCCAGTCCCGGGCCAGGTATCGGCCCACGCTCAACGCGCCCTGGGTATTGAACGGCAGGTCGCTGTAGCCGGTGATATGCCCCGTCAGCGTGTGGTAGCTGCGCAGGCTGAAATCCTGCTGGAAGCCGCGCTGGCGCACGTAGTTCAAGTCCGCGCCCAACGCCCAGCCCCGGTCCATCGGCCGGTACAGCACTTCACCGCCGACGCCGGCATACATCGACTCCAGCAACCCGCCGTAGACCATGGCGTACAGGTCCTGGTCCAGGCGCTTGGCATGGTTGAGTTGGAAGGTAGGCAAGGTCACATCGGAGGCAGTCATGTACTGGCGCAGGTCGGTGCGTACCCGTGGCAAACCGCTGGGGGCGTCGTAGGTGAAGCCGTCGTAATTGTTCAGCAGGTTGACGCTGAGCAAGCCGCTCCACCAGGTGTTGCGGGTGAAGCGATACTCGGCGTCGAGGTCGGCGCTGACCTGGTAGAGCAAGCCATCCGGCCCGCCAACGTTTTGCTTGTAGCCCAGGCCCAGGCCATAGGTGAAAGGCTTGGGTGGCTGGGTGTAGAGCACGGTCTGGGTGTTGTCGCTGGCGCGGTTGACCTCCACCTGGCGGTGCAGGTTCTGCAGGTCTTCACGGTTGTTGACCACGTTGCGAAAGGTGGCGCGGGGCACACTGGTTTCTTCGATCCCCATGGCATACCGCTCGTTGACCAGGGTGAACCAGTCGATCTGGTCGTTCACGCTGTTATCGAGGATACGGCTGGCCCGCCCCACCGCCTTGGCGCTGTAGAAATAGCGCTGCTGCTCGCCGTACACCAACAGTTCCGGCCCGCGCTGGGCAATGCGCTGCACGTTGTACCCGGCGTTGTCGTGCAGGCGCCGGGACACATCGGCCCAGTCCACCTGGTCCGGCGGCATGCCGGGCGCCTGGGCAGGTAACGTGGGTGCCGGCGGGTCATAGGTTTTGGCCGGCGCCTGGCGGCTGACGAAATTGGTGTGCAGGGTGATGCCGAACATCGCCGTATTGCCACGCTCCCAGGCCGCACTCACATCGACCGAATCGGCCAGTTTGAAGACCACGCCGAGGTTGATCGGCGAGTCCTGGCGCTGGTTGTTGTCTCGGGGCTCGTGCTGGTAATCGTTGCCTTCGTATTCCAGCTTGAGGCTCAGCGGCGCCCAAGGGGTCTGGTAGGCAACACCGCCGAACAACGACGGCCGCCCGCGAAAATAGCCATTGGAGAAATTGCCCGAGCCTTCGGCGGTGGGACGGGTCTTGAAGCGATCATCCAGGGCGCCCAAGGGGTTGTCGAAATCACCGCGATTGCCCAGGTAGCCCCAGGCGACACCGGCGCTGAAATCCAGGTCGCCGTAACGCTTGTTGGCCACCACGTATTCGCTGGAAAACAACCCGGTACCGCCCAGGTCCATCAGCCCCACCGCCACCTGGGGCAGCCAGTGGCTTTCCTGGGTCAGCCGCACCTTGGCGTCCACGGCCTTGTCCTTGTAGCTCTGGCCGCCGCTGAACGACTCGGGGCCGTAGGGGCGGTTGGTGATCGCGGTATAGCGAAAGGTGCCTTCCAGCCAGTCCAGGGGTTGGGCCGAAAAACTGTAGCGGCTGTAGGGTTCGGTGCGGTTGGCATTCACGCTCAGTTCACCGGCGGGTGCCATGCGGGCGGTGGGGGTTTGTAGCAGCCCGACGCCGCCAAAATCGCTTTGGGTGTAACGGGGATCGCCATGCACGACGCCACAAGGCACCAGCAGCACGGCCGCAAGACAAAATTTCAAGGCGTGACCTCAGCCGGGAGTTGGGTGGCGAGAAACTCGGCCAGTTGCTGGTTCAGTTCCGGGGTGGGCGGGGCCAGGTCATCGCTGCGCAGCGGCACCAGCAAGGTGCTGCCGGGTGCCGGTGGCGTGCCGTCCTCGCGGTTCCAGGCGGCGATGCCCAAGCGGGTGACCTGCCCGTCGGGCTGGATCAGCCACAGGTCGTCAGTGGGCGCCAAGGGCGGGCAGGCCTCAAGGTAGTCACGCGCCCGCTGCAGTGGCCGGAACGCCACGGTGCAGGGCGCCACGACCGCACCGAGCACGCGCACCGTGTCGGGCCTTGGCGGGTAGACCAGGCGGTCGCCATCGCTGACCAACAGGTTGGGCGCAAACCCGACTTCCACCGCCACCGGGTCCAGCACCGCGACCTGGCGGCCGGTGACGGGCAAGGCCTGCACGTGCGCATACCACTGCGCGGCCATGCGGGCCCGCGCCTCATCGCCGGCGGCCAGGGCGGCGTCGTGCAAGGTCTGCAGGTCAAACAACACACCGGCCTTGAGCCGCGCCTGGCGGTCGCGCAAGGGTTGATGCAGCCACGCGGCGCCCAGCCAGTAACCCTCGGCATCCGGTTGCGACGCGGTGATCAGGTCGAGCAAACGGGCTTGGGGTTGCCATTCGATCGACCCAGGGTTGCGCACCTGGCCACTGACGGTGACGGCGGCCTGGCACGCGCTGGCGCAGCCCCACAAAACGGCGAGTGCCGCGAGGGTTCGACGGTTCATCGGGCGTCCTTGCGGGTGGGTTGCAGTTGGGTGATGGTCAGGGTCAGGTCGGGGGCAAGGTGCTGTTCGCTGCGCACGATAAAACCGTCCACCGGGTCGACCCAGTAGCGGTTGCGTGCCGCAAACCCCGGCGCTTGGACCTCTTCGTCAACCCGCAGCAAGGCATAGGTTTTGTGCAGGATCTCGACAGTCTCGATGCCTTGGCGGGTCATGCGACTGGCGAGTGTGACGCCCAGCCGGTAGCCATTCACCCAGTCCAGTTGGCGCGTGCTGCGATAGCCGTCCGGCACGCGGTGCAGGCCCAGCTGGAACGGCGACTGGCCGCTCCAATGGGTGCCATTGAGGTCCACCCCCAACCCCACCGTGCGCACCACCAGCCCATCGCGCAGCAGCAGTACCTGCTTGCCCGACGCGACCCAGAACTGCAGGTCGCCGCGCTGGCGGATCAACGCCATCACCCCTTCGCTGGACACCGTGGTGACCAGGATCTGGGGGAACGGCACCGCATCCACCTGGGCCTGGCTCAGTTCCAGCGCGGGCGGCCCGGCCACGGCCGCCTTGAAGGTATCCATCGAGGCACTCATCAGCGGATTGCAGCCACTCAACAGCCACGCCAACCCCATGCAAGTCGCGATTTTCAGACAGTTCACGCAGGTACCACCCTATCGGCTGCTGGCTTCGCTCAGGTTGTTCTGGGTGGACGCGCCGATGCCGATGATCGAGGCCGAGGGCACCAACTGGCTGATAAAGCGGTTCCATCGCGTGATATTGGCCGGGCCCACAAACACCACGTCCTGGGGCTGCACATCAAAGCGTGTGGCCAGGGCCATGGCCGACGGCGATGCCGCTTCCAGCTGGAACACCTTGGCCGGTTCCACGTCGATGTTCTGCGCGCCACGAATCACGTAGATCGCATCGGCGTTGGAGGTGTTCTGGTTGACCCCGCCCACCGAGCCCAGCACGTCGGACAGGTTCATGCTGCGGGTCTTGAAGCTCAGGGCGCGGGGCTGCATGACCTCGCCCATCACGTAGATGCGCTTGCGGTCGTTGTAGGCCAGGTACAACTGGTCGCCGTCCTTGAGGTAGATGTCATTCAAGCGCGACTGCCCCAGGTTGAGGGTGTCGAGGTCCAGGGTGTAACGCTTGCCGCCACGGGTGAGCGTGAGGTTGGACAGGTCGGCGTTGATCGGATCGACACCGGCGGCGCCCAGGGCCTCCGTCACGTTCATCGCAATGGTGGTGATCGGCACCGGCCCGGCCTTGATCACCGCGCCGGTAATCACCACCTTCTGGCTGGCAAAGCGCAGCACACTGACGTCCACTTGGGGGCTGTCGATGTACTGGCGCAGTTTTTCGGTGATTTCACTGCGCAACGCTTCGATGCTGCGGCCCTTGGCAACCAGCTCGCCCACATAGGGGTAGAACAGGTTGCCGTCGGGGCTCACCAGCCGGCCGTTGGCATCGATCTGCTGTTGCGGGCCGGACGGTGCGGTGAGTTCGGGGTGATCCCATACGGTGATGTACAGCGCATCGTTGGCACCGATCAAATACGGCCCCGGTTTATAACTTAAAAGTTCCGGCGCAATGGAATAAGGCACTTGGGTTGCCGCGTCCATGGCCAATAACTTTGGCGTGATGGGAATTAAATCCACTCGACTGTTTTGCGCGCCGCCGCCCTCGGTCAATGCCGCGATATCCATATATTGGCCCGGCGCAAACATGCAGCCCTGCAACACGGCAGCGGCCACGGCCGCCACAGAAAAAATACGCATCATAGTGTTAGGACACTCGCGATAAACAACAAGAAAAAAAGACCACTTGGACGGGGTTCCGAGTGGTCTAAAAGCGGAAGGTTTACAACTTAGTTGCCGGTACCTGTAGTGCCGGTCGTACCGGTGGTGCCTGTGGTCGTGCCGCCGTTGGAACTGCCGCCGCTGTTGGACGCAGCTGCAACGCCAGCAATCAGGGCGCTGCTAACCAGGAGCGTTTGCCCTACCGTCACCGTGCCTGCCACCGGGGTACTGAGCCCCAATGGCAACTCATCGGCCAACACCACAGTACTCATGACACTGAGCACACCCACAGCCAGTGCTTTTTTCATAACAGACTCCTTATTGTCAGTGAGTAGTCCGCACGATAGTGCCACCCCACTAAACAGCGCACCAGACAGTTCATAATTAACAGTGGCCGTTGAAATTAACGTTTTTCCGGCGAAGTGCCCGCCACTTCAATGCGAGGTGCCAACCGCTCTTATTTAAAATGTTATTAATTGTCGGACTTGCTCACGCCCGACCGTACTTATCTTCAAAGCGCACAATATCGTCTTCGCCCAAATAAGAGCCCGACTGTACTTCGATCAGTTCCAGCGCAATCACGCCCGGATTTTCCAGGGCATGCACCTGGCCGATGGGGATATAGGTCGACTCGTTTTCCGACACCAGGTAGGTCTGCTCGCCATTGGTGACCCGCGCCGTGCCGCTGACCACGATCCAGTGCTCGGCGCGGTGGTGATGCATCTGCACCGACAACTTGGCCCCCGGCTTCACCGTGATGCGCTTGACCTGATATCGCTGGCCGTTGTCCACCGAGTCGTACATGCCCCACGGCCGGTAGACCTCGCGGTGGTTCAGATGCTCATGGCGCCCGGCCTGCTTGAGCTGCTCGACGATGGCCTTGACCTGCTGCACCTGGTCCTTGTGAGCCACCAGCACGGCGTCCTTGGTTTCGACGATGATCAAGTCCTGCACGCCCACCGTGGCCACCAAGCGGCTGTCGGCGTGCACGTAGGTGTCGCGGGTTTGCAGGGCCAGCCCGTCGCCACGGATCACATTGCCATGGGCGTCCTTCTCACTGGCCTCCCACAGTGCCGACCAGGAGCCGATATCGCTCCAGCCGGCCTGCAGCGGCACCATCACGGCGTCGCTGGTTTTTTCCATCACGGCGTAGTCGATGGAGTCGTCCGGGCACGCTGCAAACGTGGCCGCATGCACGCGGGTGAACGGCAAATCCTGGCTACCGCCTTCCAACGCCACGCGGCAGGCTTCGAGGATTGCCGGCTGCAAGCGCTCCAGTTCCTCCAGGTAGCGGCTGGCGCGAAACATGAACATGCCGCTGTTCCAGTAGTACGCGCCGCTGGCCACGTAGGCGGCAGCGGTGGCGACGTCGGGTTTTTCGACAAAGCGCTTGACCCGGTAACCGCCCTCGCCCGCCGCCGCACCCTGCTCAATGTAGCCATAGCCGGTATGGGCGCAGGTAGGCGTGATGCCAAAGGTCACCAGCTTACCGGCCCGCGCCAGGGGCAGTGCCACCTCCAGGCTGGCGTGGAACGCCGGGATGTCTTCGATCAGGTGGTCCGCCGCCAGCACCAGCAGGATCGGATCATCACCCTCGCCAACCGCCTTGCACGCCGCCAGCGCAATGGCCGGCGCAGTGTTGCGCCCTACCGGCTCCAACAGAATGCTTGCCTGCTCCATGCCCAACTGGCGCAGTTGCTCGGCCACCAGGAAGCGGTGTTGTTCGTTGCAGATCAACTGGGGCAACCCGACGTTGGCGCCGGTCAGCCGTGTGATGGTCTGCTGCAACATGGACAAATGCGCATCGGTGAGGCGCAGGAACTGCTTGGGGTTCAGCTGTCGCGAGAGCGGCCACAGGCGTGACCCCGAGCCTCCCGCCATGATCACGGGGATTAACATGGGAGCATCCTTGGAAGAGAGTGGCTGAAATAGGCACGGGTGTTTTCATGCACCCGCAAGCTGAATCGCAGTTCATCCTGCGGCCACCACCGGTACTGCTGGTGTTGTGCGGTGGGCGGCTGCAGGGCCAGGCCTTCGGGCAGGTCCAGGCAATAGCTGAGCACCACGTAATGGGTGTCCGGGCCCAAGCCTGCATTGGCGAAGACGCTGTCATCGTAGAAATGCTCGAACACCCCCAGCAAGCGGGCTTCGGCACGCGCGAAGGTACGCCCCAACTCCTCGCGGGTGATGCGCTGGAAGGCGCGGTCCAGGCTTTCGTTCTTTTGAATCCGCCCGCCGGGTACGAACCAGTAGCCATAGGCCGGCCGGTTCATGCGCAAGCCCAGCAGGGCCTCGCCACGGGCGTTACGCACCACCAGGTCAATCGCCACCAACGGCGTGGACGCCACGACCGTTTTGAAGGTCGGTAAATCAAGCCACATAACGGTCAAACCTGTGCCAGAAAACGTTGCAGAATGCGTTCCTTGTCGAGGAACTCCTTGGCGTAGTTCAACGCCACCCCATTGCGTGCAGGCATGGCCAACACCTGCTCGATCCCGGCGTTCAGCGCCGTGACGGACTCCGGTTCGATCAGCACCGCAATGCCCTGGTGCTCCTGGCACAAGCGGCCGAGAGTGGTCTCGGGGTCGGCGGTGATGATGGCGTTGCCGCCCACCGCGAGGATATTGGTGAGCTTGGACGGCAATACCGCATCGGCCACGCCGCGCTTCTGGATCACCAGATGCCCGTCGGCCGAGGCCAGCAGCGCCGGCAAATCCTCATAGGCCTGCAACGGTGCGAACAGCACATTGCGCAAGCCATCGCGCTGGACCCGCTCCAGCAGGCGCGCCTTGCCGGTGCCCTGCCCCACGATCAGGAACACCAAGTCCGCCCGGTGCGCATGGGCCTGGGCGGCATCAAGGATCAGCTCCAGCCCCTGCTTCTCGCCGATGTTGCCGGAGTACAGCAACACCCGCGCCCCCGCTGGCACGCCCAGGCGCGCCAGCAATACGTGGTTGTGGGCGACTTGGCGAAAACGCGCGGTTTCCGACCAGTTGGGAAAAAACAGCAGGCGCCGACTGTGCACCCCCTTGTCCCGAGCCTTGTCGAGCATGCCGCTGGAAATCGTCGAGACCCGATCAAAACGCCGCAGCAACCAGCGTTCGATGCCAAACGCCAGGCGTCGCAACCACGAGCCGCCGCCTATGCCCAGGCCAAACATGGCATCCACTTCGTAGTCCTGGATATGCAGCACGGATTTGGCACCACTGAGCTTGGCCAGCAACAACGCCTGGGGCGCACAAAACAGCGTGGGCACCACCAGGATCACCAGGTCCGGCTTCCAGCGCAGTTGCCCCAGCACCGCCACGCATGAGCTGGCAGAAAAACTCACCAGGTGCAGCAAACGTGTCAACGCCGACGGCTGGCGCGGCACGAACAACGGGCAGCGGATCACCGTGACGCCGTCGTCCTGTTCGGTGCGATAGCGCCACGGCGAATAGCCCTCGCCCACCTGCCACTGCGGGTAATACGGCGGCGCGGTGATCACCCGCACCGCGTGGCCCTGTTCGGCCAGCCAGCGTGCCTGCTCCCCGCTGTACTTGCCGATACCGGTCAGCTCCGGGCTGTAGTTGATGCCATACAGGAGGATCTTCATCACTGGCCCCGAGGCTGTTCGAGGGCCGCAACGTAGGCGTTGTAGGCATCGCGCAGGCCCTCTTCCAGCGGCACATAGGCTTCCCAGCCAAGGGCGTTGATGCGGCTCACATCCAACAACTTGCGCGGTGCACCGTCGGGTTTGCTGGCGTCGAAACGCAGGCGCCCGTGAAAGCCGGTCACCCGCGCCAACGCCTGGGCCAGCTCGGCGATGGTGCAGTCCACGCCGGAGCCCACATTGAGGTGCGAACGCATCGGCTGGGTCTGCTCGCGGTAGCGCGCCGGATCCAGCTCCATCACATGCACGCTGGCGGCGGCCATGTCGTCCACATGCAAGAATTCACGGCGCGGACGGCCGCTGCCCCAGATCACCACTTCCTCGTCACCGCGCTGGGTCGCCTCATGAAAGCGGCGCAACAACGCCGCGATCACATGGCTGTTTTCCGGGTGATAGTTGTCACCCGGCCCGTACAGGTTGGTGGGCATCACGCTGCGGTAGTCCCGGCCGTACTGGCGGTTGTAGCTTTCGCACAGTTTGATCCCGGCGATCTTGGCCACCGCGTAGGGCTCGTTGGTGGGCTCCAGCGCGCCGTCCAGCAACACCGCTTCGATCATCGGTTGCGGCGCATGCACCGGGTAGATGCACGACGAGCCGAGGAACAGCAGCTTCTCCACGCCATGGCTGTGGGCCGCGTGGATCACGTTGGCCTGGATCATCAGGTTCTGGTAGATGAAATCCGCCGGGTACGTAGCGTTGGCGTGAATCCCGCCGACCTTGGCCGCCGCCAGGTACACCTGGCCCACCCGGTGTTTGGCGAAATACGCTTGCACCGCTGCCGCGTCCAGCAGGTCCAGCTCGGCGCGACTGGCCGTGAGGATCTGCGTGTAGCCCAGGGCCCACAGGCGCCGCACGATGGCCGAGCCGACCATGCCACGGTGGCCGGCGACAAAGATGCGCGCATCCAGATCACGGGCCATCTCAGTTCTCCACCGCAATCGGTGCGTCATGCCCGTGCAGGCGCAACAAGGCGTGACGCTGGGCAATCTTGAGGTCGGCGCGAACCATCTGCGCACACATTTCCTGGGCGCTGATTTCCGGCGTCCAGCCCAGCAGTTGCTTGGCCTTGGTCGGGTCGCCCAGCAAGGTCTCGACTTCTGCCGGACGGAAATAGCGCGGGTCGACCCGCACGATCACATCGCCCACCAGGATGCCGGGGGCCAGGTCGCCGTCGATGTGCTCCACCACCGCCACCTCGTCCACGCCCTCGCCCACGAAACGCAAGCGCAGCCCCAACTCGGCGGCCGACCAGCGAATGAAGTCGCGCACCGAGTACTGCACACCGGTGGCGATCACGAAGTCTTCGGGGCTCTCTTGCTGCAGCATCATCCACTGCATGCGCACGTAGTCCTTGGCATGGCCCCAGTCACGCAGCGCGTCCATGTTGCCCATGTACAGGCACTGTTCCAGGCCCAGGGCGATGTTGGTCAGGGCGCGGGTGATCTTGCGCGTCACGAAGGTTTCGCCACGGCGCGGCGACTCGTGGTTGAACAGGATGCCGTTGCAGGCATACAGGCCATAGGCTTCGCGGAAGTTCACGGTGATCCAGTAGGCATACAGCTTGGCCACCGCATAGGGCGAACGCGGATAGAACGGCGTGGTTTCCTTTTGCGGGGTTTCCTGCACCAGCCCGTACAACTCGGAGGTGGAGGCCTGGTAGAAGCGGGTCTTGTTTTCCAGGCCCAGCAGCCGGATGGCCTCAAGAATGCGCAAGGTGCCCAGGGCGTCCACATCGGCGGTGTACTCCGGCGAATCGAAGCTCACCGCCACATGGGATTGGGCGCCGAGGTTGTAGATTTCGTCGGGTTGGATCTGTTGGATGATGCGCGTCAGGTTGGACGAATCCGCCAGGTCGCCGTAGTGCAGGACCAGGTTTTTATTCAGGGCTTGGGGGTCTTGGTAAAGGTGATCGATGCGCTGGGTATTGAACGACGAAGAACGCCGTTTGAGACCGTGCACGGTATAGCCTTTTTCCAGCAGAAGCTCCGCCAGGTACGAGCCATCCTGACCGGTAATGCCGGTGATAAGTGCAACTTTGTTCATGTCTGTCTCCCAATTGATAGGCGAGCGAAGGCCGACACCCAAACTTGGGTGTTTGTTAAAAACGGTCAGTTACTTCGGTGTGGGCAGGTTCAAGTTATGGCCGGTCAACTTGGAAAGTTCCCGGACAATGGCTTCCTTGTCGTGTAAGTGAGCAATGGCAGTTTCAAGTTCCAGCACTTTGGCACCCACCAGAAAGCGGTACCAATAACCCTGGAGCAGGTGATAGACCAGGCCGCTGCGACCATCCAGAAACCCCAGCTGGATGATGTAGCGCCACAGAAAATACGCCGTGGAACTGAGGGTGAACGGCACGCGGTTGTACAGGCGGTTCTTCACCAGGCGCTTGGTCTTGGCCTGGAATGAACTCTGCCCGGTGTGCAGCTCATCGCGGATCGCAAACAACCCCATGCGTGCGTTGAGCACTTCGATGGCTTCACGGGTGGCGTACTGGTTGTGCTTGTGGGTGAAGAAGGTCAGGTCGTGCAGGTTATGGTCGGCAAAGCCGCCTTCGAGGGTAATGGTGCGGCCCTCGGCCACCGAGATGTGCTCGTCCATCCAACGGTCTTCCATGCGCCCCTGGCCGGTGCGCCACAGGCGCAGCATCTTCAGCGGGTAGCGCCCGCCGTGGCGTACCCAGCGCCCCATGAAGATGTGCTTGCGCTTGAAGTTGATGCCGGTGATATCGCGCGCCAGGCCAGGCAAGCGGCGGTTGATCTCGGCGGCCAGGTCTGCCTCGATGATCTCGTCGGCGTCCAGGCGCATCGTCCAGTTACCGGTGATCGGCAAGTGGTCCAGGGCCCACTGGAACTGCTTGGCCTGGTTGACGAACGGGTGCTGCACCACCAGCGCGCCGTGGCGCCGGGCGATGTCGCAGGTGTCGTCGCTGGAGTACGAGTCCACCACCAGCACTTCATCGCTGAACGCGCGGGCCGACTCGATGGCCCGAGCAATGTGCAGGCTTTCGTTGTAGGTGAGGATGATCACGCTGACGGTTTCACGCTTCATATCAGCCACCATGCAGTTGCAGGACTTCAGTGGTGAGCCTGCGCGGTGAACGCGCGGCACGGAAGTGGCTTTCCACGGGCAAGCCCACGGCAATCATCATGATCAGCCGCTCACTGGCCGGGATGGCGCCGACGGTGCGGATCTTCTTTTCCACCGAATTGAGCACGGCCAGGTTCAGCGGGCACGCGCCCAGGCCATTGGCATGGCAGGCCAGCAACAGGCCCATGGAAAACAGAGCGCCATCCACGTAAAGCTGGTTGCGCTGGCCGGCGCCGCCCCAAGCGGTGACTTCGGAAGTGACCACAAACAGGTTGTCCACCGACTGGGCAAACCCCCTTGAACCGCCCTGCAGCGCCAGTAACTGCGCGATCACCGCGCGGTCCTGGTACACATGCACCCGCGACGACTGGCGATTGCACTGCGAAGGCGACGACTGCGCCAGTTCCACCAGTGAGGTCAGCAGCGGGCTGTCGATCTTGCCGGGTTGGAACATGCGGCAACTGGAGCGCGATTGCAGGAACGCCTTGGCGTCCAGCCCGCCCTCCCCCAGCCAGGTGGCGGCGCGCTTGATGCCGCCGGTGCTTGCGGTGCCGTCGCGCTTGAGGTGCTCGACGTAGGCGTCGAGGTAGAACACGAACTCATCGCTGATGCCCAGGGTGCGATGCAGGTCGAGGTAGCCCTGGAAGGCGCCGAGGGCCATCTCCACCGGCAACGCCGAATAGCTGCGGTCGTAGTCGTTGAGCATCTGGATGATGGCGTTGATCTTGCCCTTGCCGAACAGCGGCTTGGGCTCTTTGAGGGACAGGCCTTTTTCCACGGTGTGGGTTTCGATCAGGATCTTGTAGAACAGCTTCTTGTTGCGGCCCTCCAGCGGCGAGTAACCGTTGTGGCGAATAAACCTGAGCATGTCGCCAAAGAACTCGCTGACGAACAACATCAACTTCCATGCCTTATCCATCATGCGTTTCACCTGTTTCATAGTGCGATGTCTCTCGGTTTCAAAGGGCGGCACGGCGCACCGACGCAAATCATCCAGGCCGGCAGGCTGGCGGTGACCACCGAGCGCGCGCCCACCACGCAGCCCTCCTCCAGCACGCAGCCGGGGTGGATAAAGGATTCGGCGGCGACCCACACATGGTCCTTGATCACAATCTCCCGCGTGACCAGCGGCCGCAGCAGGCTGCGGGTGTCATGGGTGCCGGTGCACAGGAAGCTGCGTTGGCTGATGGCGACCTTGGAGCCCAGGGTGATGCGGGCCATGGCGTACACATCCACGCCGTCGGCGATGGCGGTGTAGTCACCGATCTCCAGGTTCCACGGCGCCCAGATGCTGCAGGTGGGCGCAATGCGGCAGCCCACGCCGACCTTGGCGCCAAAGCAGCGCAGCAACCCGCTGCGCCAACGGTGCAGGGCCCAGCGCGGCGTGGGCCGGAACAGCAAGTGGTAGACGATCCCCCACAACAGGCGCCGCGCCTTGTTGCTGCGGGGCAAGGTGTCGACGTACTTGAGTTGGGCAAAATCGCTCATGGCTGCACTGCCGCCAGTTGTTCCAGCAGGTAGCGTTCACCCACCTGCTGCAAGGCCTGGCGCCGGGCACGCACGGCCACCCAGTCGATAGGCGCATCGATCAGGCGCTGCACCTGGCCTGCATCGTCGGCCGGCAGGAAGCGCTGGGACAGTTCGAGTTTTTCCAGCAGGTTGCGCACACGGGCATTGAGCGAGGCTTTGTTGCCGGGCAGGCCTACCGCGATGAAGGGCTTTTCGAAAATGATCGCGAACACCGTGGCGTGAAACGAATTGGTCACCACGTAGGCCGATTCCTTGAGCAGCTTGAGCCAGTCCTGGGGCCCCACCTGCACGGTCTCGCCGATCTGCCGCCAGCGCCGGTGGGCGTTGTACGGCGACACAATCGGCCCGGCCACCTGCCGGGACAATGCCTGGGCCACTTCCCGCACACCCACGCCGGTACGCAGCGCGTAGCAGAACACGTGGCCGATGCGGGTCTGGGTGGCGGTGGCAAGCAGCGCCGAATAATCGCGGTGCAACAGCGTCGGGTCGGGCACGCACTGGGCGGTGAGCCCCGAGACCTGCTGCACGATGCCCACCCCGCTCTCCTCGCGCACGCTGATGGCTGACAGCTGCTTGAGCAGGCCCTGGGCTTCGGCGTGGTAGTGGGGCTCCAGGTATTCCTTGCCAAAGCTGGCGGCGTAGGAAATACGCCGGGTCGCCTTGTCGCAGTCGAACGCCAGGAAGTACGCCGGGTCCAGGCCCGTCTGCCCCGAGGGGTTCCAGATCTGGTCACTGCCCGCCACCAGCAAGTGCTGGCCAGCCACCGCCTGCTTGAGCTGATGGGCATGGGCATAACGCGGCACCTGGATATTCAGGAAGCGCGTCTTGAACGCATGGAACTGGCGCGACTGGGCATTGGGCCCTAGCACACGGGTTTTAAACGCCAACGCCTTGAGGTACAGCGCCTTGAGATTGGCCTTGAGCTGGCGCGGGTTGAACAGTTGCCGGATCTCGCTGCCATCCTCGACATAGGCCGGGTGGTAGTTGATCAGGCTCACCTGCAAGCCTTGCTGCTGCAGCCAGCGTTGCAAGGCATAGGCTTGCAGCACCGCGCCGAAGTTCTCGCTGAAGTGGTACGTCAGTATCCCGGCCCTGACGGGGCGTGCAGATGCGCTCATGATCCAGCCTGTTTTAACAAGTAATGGGGGTATACGGCCTGGCGCGCAGGCGCGGTTTTGTTGAGCAGGCCGATGATCATCGACCACACCAGCAAATAGCTGCCGTCGAAGGTGGTGAAGAACTGGTAGCTGGTCTTGAACGAAAAGATCAGCAGAATCGCCACCACCGCCAGCGACACCGGCGTGCGCGGCAAGGTGCTGAACAGCAGGCAGAACAACGCCACGCCCACCACCCCAAGCTTGGCGGTCACGCCCCAGTAGCCGTTCTCGATATCGAACTTGGAGTTCTCGAACCAGCGCTCGTCATTGGTGGGCACACCGGGGGTCAACTGCTTGGCCAGGCCATTGCCGAGGAACACCGTGGCCGGGTTCTCCAGGAAGGTTTCCTTGGCATGGGCGATCTCGAAGGCACGGGTCACGTCCTCGCCCTTTTCTTCGAACAGGTAGGTGGCAAAGCGCGACACCGCCAGGGGGCTGGCATAGAACGTCAAGGTGCCCAGGGCCGCGATGGCCACCACCAGCACCCCCAGGGACTTGAGCTTGCGCTGGGTGATGGCCGACAACAGGATCATCACGGCCATGGCCGCCAGGATGGTCTTGGAACCGGCCGCCAGCAGCGTGACGGCCAGGATCAGCATCAGGCCGATCTTGCGTTGGCAGCAGGCATAGAAAAACAACAGCACCGCCGAGCTGGTGGGGAACAGCATGATGCGCCCCACCTCGTCGCTGGACTTGGACGCCGCGTTGGTCAAATCGATGCCCACCCCGTACAGGCTGACCTGCAGCAACTGACCAAGGGCGAAGAGGTAGATGATCCGCTCGATGATGCGTCGGTAGTTCGGGCTGTGGGCACGGGCGATCACTTCCACCTTGGCCATGACGTGGTGATAGCCGGCCAGCAGCAGCACAAAATAGAAAAACGGAATGCCCGAACGCAGGAACTGATACAGCGAAATCTTCGTGCCGCTGGTCAACAGCACCTGCAACACGCTGGCCCCTATGACCAGTGCCAACAACGCTGCCGCCCGCCTGAACCCGCGCAACGCATACAGCACAAACGGCGCCAACAGCAGCAGCGCCAGGGGTTGCGACAGGTTGTTGCTCAGCGCCAGGGGCAAGGCAAAAAACGTCAGTGGCAAATACAGGGTCAGGCGCGCCTGGGACAGCATCATGGCGTCACCTGCGCAGCGCGAAATACGCGCAGGTAAACCAGCACCACCAACTCCGGCAACGACAACAGCAGCGAGGCGCCCAACAGCGGATCGATACGGTCCTTGCAGGCCAGCCACAGCAACAAGGCCGCCGCGCTGCTCAGGGCATAGAGCAACGAGGTGCGGGTATGGCGGTTGGTGGAAATCAGCATCGCCGCGAGGATGAACCACGCCACGTTGAGAATCGTATGGGAGCCGATCAGCGCCAGGGACATGCGGTCAACCTGCACCAGGCCATGGCTCCACAGCAGGATCACCTGCGGACCGGCCCAGATACCGGCGGCGTACACCAGCACACACAGGCCCAGCACCAGGGAACTGGCGCGCTGGGTGAAGCGCCGCGCTTCGTCGAACTGGCCGCGCCCGGCCAGCCGTGAAATCTCCGGCGTGAGGGCATTGCTGCAGGTAATACCCAATTGAATGATCAGGCGCATCAGGGTGCGGGCCATGGTGTAGCCCACCACCACCGCGGGGCCGGCAATCTGGTTCAGCACCTGCAAGCCGCCCTGCAGGGTGGTCGCCTGGGCCAACGGGATGGCTGCACTGCCCACGGCCGGTTTCCAGATTCCACGGAACTCAGTCCAGGAAGCCGAGGCCAAGCCCAGCAATGGCCACGGCGATATGCGCCGCACAAACAGGGTCACCAGCACCAGGAACAGCACCTGGCTGAAGAACATGCCCTGGGCCAGTTGCAGTTCCGAGCCACCGAGCAGCAGCACGACGATGGACAGCACAATGTCCAGGGTCCGGCGGTTGGCCATGATAAAGACCCCGCCCACGGTGCGGTCGATGGTGCGAAACCAGGCATCAATCGGCCCGCCCAGCAACCGCGTGCACAGGTAACCGGACATGAACAGCACCACCAGGCTGGCCTGCTCCGGTGCCAGGGTCTTGAGCTTGAGCAGGTCGACCCAGTCGAGCCACTGGCCGAGGGTCAAGGCAAACAGCAACACCACCGCAACCACCGCCAAGGTAAAGGCCAAGGCGGTCTGCACACTGCGCCGCGCACCGGGCACATCGCCCTGGCTGGCGCGCAAGGTGGCGCTGGTGGCCGAGGCTTGAGCGACGCCCAGGTCCAGCAGGCTGAGCATCGACGGAATCCCGGTAAGCACCAGCCAATCGGCATAGCGCCCGGTGCCCCACGCATGCAGGAAAAACGGCACCAGCACCAGTTGCGCCGCCAGGGTCACCAGCTGGGTGTAGCCATAGCTGAGGACGTTGAGGCGAAAACGTCGCGACAACGAACGGGGAATTTCAAGCACCTTATCCATGGCGCATCACGCCTTGTCGGACTGATAGGCGTAGCTGTAGTAGCCGTAGTCGCCATAGCCATAACTGGCGGAGCGGCGTTTTTCCACGCCGTTGAAGATCGCGCCCTTGATGTCGATGCCGTTCTGGTGGAAGCGGCGCAGGGTCAGCTCGATTTCCTTGGCCGAGTTCACCCCGAAGCGCGTGACCATCAGGCTGGTGCCGGCCTGGCGCCCGACGATCGCCGCATCGGTCACCGCCAGCAACGGCGGCGTGTCGATGATCACCAGGTCGTAGCGCTCGCTGACCTGGGCCAGCAGCGTGGCGAAATTAGGGTGCATCAACAGTTCCGAGGGGTTCGGCGGGATCTGGCCTCGGCCGATAAAGTCGAAGCGTTCAACGCCGGTGGAGTGGATCGCCGCGTCCAGATCGCAGCGCTGTACCAGCAGGTCGGATAGCCCTGTCTCGACGGCCTTGCCGAGCATTTTGTGCAGATAGCCTTTGCGCATGTCGGCATCGACCAACAGCACCCGCTGGCCCGACTGCGCCACGATGGCCGCCAGGTTGGCGGAGACGAAGGTCTTGCCCACCTCGGGACTGGGCCCGGTGATCATCAGCCGGTTGTTCCTGGCTTCAAGCATGGCGAAATGCAGGCTGGTGCGCAGGCTGCGCATGGCTTCCATAACCAGGTCGTGGGGATGGTTCAGCGCCAACAACGGCGGCGTGCCGGACGGCTGCTTGGAAGCGTTGGCCTCCTCGGCTTTTTGCAAGGGGCTGAACGGAATCGAGGCGTATACCGGCAACCCGAGCTTCTCGATGTCATCCGGGCTTTCCAGGCCACGGTTGAGCAGGTTGCGCACCAGCACCAGGCCTACCGACAACATGCCACCGAGCACCATCGCCAACAGCACCACGATGAGTTTGCGCGGTGCCACCGGTTTGGCCAGGTTGGCGTCGGCGCTGTCGATCAGGCGCACATTGCCCACGGTGCCGGCGCGCATCACGTCCAGCTCCTGGGAACGGTTGAGCAACTGGGTGTAGATCTCGGTGCCCACTTGCACGTCGCGGGTCAGGCTGAGCAGTTCCTGTTGAGTGGTGGGCAGGCCTTCGACGCGCTTGGTCATCTGCGCCTGCTTGGCATTGAGTTCGGCGAGCTTGGCGACCAGGGCGCGATATGCCGGGTGCTGGGGCGTGAACTTGCGGTCCATCTCGGCCTGTTGCAGCTTGAGTTCGGAGATGCCGGTGTCCAGGGCCACCACCTGGTCAAGCACGGCCTTGGCTTCCAGGCTGATGTCGATGGATTTGCTGCGGGTTTGAAAGCGATTCAGGGCGTTCTCGGCCTTTTCCAGGTCGCGACGTACCTGGGGCAATTGGTCGTTGAGAAACGACAGGCTCTGGGCGGCCTCGGCCGAGGTGCGGTCGACGTTCTGCTTCACATACAGGTTGGAGATTTCATTGAGGGTGCGGATCGCCAAGGCCGGACGCGTGCTTTCCAGGGTCAGGCTGATGATTCCGGACTCCTTGCCCCGCTCGATCACGGTGAGCAGGTCCTGGTAGTCGGCCACGGCATCCAGGCGGGCCTTGCGCACGATCTTGAAGTGCGCACCGGGGTTGGCGCGCAAATGCTTCACCAGCACCTCTACGCCCTCGGCGGCGAACGGCTCGCCCACGCGGCCGGCGGCAATCTGGCGGCCATCTTCATCGAACAGGCTGTAGGCCTGGGCCTCGCCCGCCACCAATACCAGGGTGGTGCCCAGCAGTGCATTGGGCAGGTTCAAGACGCTGAGCTCAAGCTGCTCGCCGCCCGCCGAATAGCGGCTCAAACCCAATAGCGGCGGCGCAATGTCGCCCTTTTGCTGCGGCACATAACGGCGCGCAAGAAAACCGCCAATCAACGGAAAATGCTGGGGCGTGATGGTGATATCCAGCGCCAGGGTGTCCACGGTCTTGCCGATGATGGTGCGCGACTTGATCAACTCGATCTCGGTCACCGCTGGCGATTCCTTGCCCAGCAGGCTGCTGACATCGGAGAAGCCGAGCATGTCGTTTTTCTTCGGTTCAACCTGGATCAACGCGTTCGCCTGGAACACTGGCGCCGCCAGGACCGCGTAGGCCGCACCGACCAACATGCAGGTGCCGGTGATGCCCGCGATCAACCATTTGTGATCGATCAGGGTGCCGAGCATGCCGAGCACATCGATCTCGTCACGGTGGGGACTGTCCGGGGGAGCGTTCTGGGGTGAATACATAAATCGCGTCTTCTTCCTTGCAATCATTTAAAGAAGGGCGTCAGCGCGCCAGGCGCTGGGCCCAGGCCTGGGCGGCCTGTTCGATCAAGGCATAGGCCTGCACAAAAGCAGGCTTGCCCTGGCGATAGGGGTCGGTGATTTCGCGGTCGTGCTGCCATTTGCCGAGCAGGAACACCTTGCCCCGCGCTTCGGGGGCCAGGTTGAGCACGCCGTCGATGTGCCGTTGTTCCATCACCAGGATCAGGTCGGCGGCGCTCACGGCCTCGACGCTCAGCTGCCGCGCCTTGTGCGCTTGGGGCACATGCCCGTGCTCCTGCAACACCTGCCCCGCCAGCGGCTCCAGTGGATGGTCGCGCAAGGCCGCAAGGCCTGCGGAACTCACCGAAATCCCGACAGGCGCCAACGCGGCGCCCAGCAACTGTTGCGCCGTGGGGCTGCGGCAAATGTTGCCGATGCACACAATCAGTATGTTTTTGAACAAGGCAACCTCCCACGCACCGCACACTTATTCTTCGGCAAAAGGGACAGCCTTATTAAATAGCGAGCAACTAACGACGGACTAATTATGGTCATATGCAATCAACTGCGACCATCTATCGCGCAAGACAAAAAATAACAATATCGGCACTCACCGACTAAAAATAACATTCCAGTACTTTTTCACCTTCGCATAATAAAGTGCCCTTCAACTGCAACTGCAAGGGGATGGCCATGAACACTTCAAAGTTATTGGTAGAGCGTATTGGCCTTTTTCCTTCTTCGGGAAATATTCATGTCGAGGTGAATAATTCGAGCCGTGTGGTCGAGCGCATGCAGGTGTTGTATGCCGACAACTCCCTGGACAGCGACGAGTCTGGCGCCGGGCTGTCGATGGTGTTTGCCGATTGGCGCTTCAAATTGCAGGTGAGCGACCCGTTGTCGGTGTGCCTGTGTGTGGAAAGCCGTGGCGACAGCCGGTTCATGCAGGCCAAGACCGCAGAACTGCTGGCGAACATCTGCGGCCACGAGGAACGCCCATGAGCCTGCTGGGTGATTGGCGGCGCGGTTATGCGCTGAGGAAACTCACGGGGATCTTCGAAGGCTTCGGCGAACCGCCCCAGGGCGAGCAGTACCAGCGCAACACCCGGGCCATCGGCCACTGGCTGGACCACCTGCGCACCAGCTCGCCCCTGGACATTACCCACGCACTGCTCAAGCAGATGAAGGACGCCAGGCGCCGGGGCGACGTGCAGCGCTTCAATGCCCAGACGGTATTGCTGGAATTGATGGTGGACAGCAACCTGGCCCTGGACCTGGCGACTTACTCGGCCTTCGTGTGCGCCGTGTCCAGGCGCCAGGCCGGTTCCTGATGGGCCTGCTCGGCGCCCGACAGGCTGATGGCCACGCGGTTGAGCAGCAATTCGGCGTTGTACTTGGGCACCAGGGCGCATAACAGCAACAGCACCAGGCCACCGCCGATAAACCGAGGCGCCACTTGGACCTCGGTGTTTTCTATACGCCAAAGAAACACAACAGCCGCAGCCGCGCCCAACGTGGCGCCGGCCAAGGCTTCATTCAACGGATGGATATAAGGCGCGACGCAATACGCGCTGAACCAGGCACTGACCAACAACCCGGCCGCTGCCGCCGGCCAACGCCACATTGGATTGAACTGGCGCGCCACCAGGCTCGCCGTCACCGTGACCATCAGGCAGGTGTTCATGGCATGCCCACTTAATACCGCAATGTCCAAGTGCTGAAAGGACACACCCCAGCCTTTGAATAACAACTTACTGGCGGCCACCAGCGAATACGTTATCCCCACTGTTATTACCCAGGCCCGAAGTGCCCAGGGATTGGAATAACGCAACCACACGGCAATCATCAGTGCGGCCGGAATCATCACGGTAATACCGCCATACTGTGCAAGTTCTGCCCGCATTATTGCCAACCTGACAAACCCATATCGGCGCCCATCAGACCCTAGTGCCGGGGAAATTACAACGTTATCCAAAGTCAGGCTTTTTAACTGATACACACAGATCAAACTGTGAGAGCGGCGGTGCGACTTGCTCGCGACGGCGGTGTGTCAGTCAACTGATTCACTCACTGATACACCGCATTCGCGAGCAAGCACGCTCCCACATTTTGAGCGGGGTACACCCGCAGACACCCGTTAGCTACCAACTCGCTCCCAACCCCAACAACCCCAATATCTGCCGCCGCAGCTCCACCAGATACGGATCATCCCGATGCCGCGGGTACGGCCGCTCAATCGTCAGTTGCGCCTGGATCCGCGCGGGCCGGTCACTGAACACAATCACCCGATTGGCCAGCAGCAGGGCCTCCTCCACGTCATGGGTCACCAACAACGCCGTATACCCCTGGCGCTGCCACAACTCAATCAATTCCTTTTGCATGGTGATCCGCGTCAGCGAGTCCAGCTTGCCCAACGGCTCATCCAAAATCAGCAAGCGCGGTTGATTGACCAACGCCCGGGCCAGCGCCACACGTTGGGCCATGCCACCCGACAACTGCCGGGGATATGCCCGGGCAAATTGGCTGAGGCCGACTTTCGCCAAGGCCTCATCGACCTTGCCTGCGTGGGTCTTGAGCAGGCCCTGGGCTTCCAGGCCCAGTGCAACGTTGTCCCACACCCGGCGCCATGGATACAGCGTGGGGTCCTGGAACACCACCACACGGCTTGGGTCCGGCCCGGTGACTGCCTCACCATCGGCCAGCAAACGCCCGGAATCCGCCGGTTCCAGGCCGGCCACCAAGCGCAGCAACGTGGATTTGCCGCACCCCGAAGGCCCCAACAAGGCCACAAACTCACCCGGTGCCACGTCCAGCGACACCCGCTCCAACACCGGTAGGTGCGTGCCATCCAGGGCAAAGCCATGGCTCAGGTTTTCGATGCGCAGCGCCAACCCTGTGGACGCCGATACAGCCTTTGGGAGGGCTACCATTTCATTGCTCCTTTCTGCCAGGCCAACAAGCGGTCACGCACCAGGAACAACCCGGTGATCAAGCCTGAACAGGCCAAGGCCATGATCAGCAACGCGGCGTACATATTCGCGTAGGCCGCCCAGCCCTGGGCCCATTGCAGGTACCAACCGATGCCGGATTTGACCCCCATCATTTCCGCCACCACCAGGGTGGAAAACGAAGCCCCCAACCCCATGAACAGACCCACAAACACATGGGGCAACGCGGCCGGAATCGCCACTTTGAAGATCAGGAAGCCCTGTTTGGCCCCGAGGGTGCGCGCCACGTCGTAATAGGCTTTGTCCACACTGGCAACCCCCGACCAGGTCAACACCGTGACCGGAAACCACGTCGCCAGGGCGATCAGGAACACACTGGCGCTCCAACTGCTGGGGAACAGGAAAAAACACAGCGGCAGCAGCGCCGTGGACGGCACCGGCCCCAGGATGCGCAACACCGGGTGCAACCAGTAGCCGATGCGCGTCGACCAGCCAATGGCTACACCGGCGATAAACCCGGTGACCGCCCCCAGCGCCACGCCCGAGCCCAGCAATAACGCCGAGTGCAACAGGCTGTCGGCCAAGCGCGCGTAGTCTTCGACATACACCGCCAGTAACGCCTGGGGCGGCGCAAAAAACGGCACCGGCAGCAGCGCGAGCTTGGCGGTGAGCAACTCCCAGATAGCCAGTAACACCGGCAACGCAATCAGCCAAGGCCCGGCCGTGCGCAGGCGCGTGCCCAGCCTGGTCACCCTGCGCCCCACCACGCTCAGCACCACGAACACGGCCGCCACGCCAACGCAGACATTGGCCAAGCCCTGGGTCATGGGCCAGTTGCGTACCGCGTTGGGCCAGTAGCTGATCAACAGTGCGACGGCCAGCCAGGCCGCCACCACTGCAGCGCCCTGCCCCCAGAACTTCAGGGATAGCGGCGGGTTAAGGGTGGAGGCTTCAGCTGAAGACATCGGCGGTGATCTCCTTGGCAAACTCCACCGGGTCGGTGCCCTTGCTGATGACTTCGACGGTTTTTAGGTCGGTGACGTAGGTGGTGATTTCTTGGGTCAGCGCGGCGCCCACCGCATGGTGGCCGTGGGTGTGGTCGTGAAGAATCGCTTGCACTTCCTCCACCGAGGTATTCAGCGCATGGGCCTGGAAGCCCTTGGCGACTTCCTCCGGGTGCTGCACGGAATAGTCGTGGGCTTCCAGGATGGCCTGGGTCAGCGCCGCGACCACGCGTTTGTCTTCGCGTACCAACTTGCCGGTAACGCCGACCACGCAGCAACTGAGGTTGGCGTATTCCTCCACCAGGTTGGTGGACAGCTCCCGCGCCGTGCCGGCTTTGATCAGCCGGTACATGAACGGGTCGCTGCCGCTGATCGCCTGCACCTCACCGCGCTCCAGCGCGGTGCCGAGCAGGTCGGCCGGGTACAGGCGCCACTCCACATCGCGCACCGGGTCGACGCCGTGTTTTTTCAGCAGGATCGAGAAGAAATTGCGGTCTGGGCTGGCCATGTCGGTCACGCCGATGGCCTTGCCTTTGAGGTCTTCGAGCTTGGCGACCGTGCCGTTCACCGCACTGAGCAAGCGCAGGCAACCGCCGTGGGTGCCAGCGGTGAGCTTCACATCAAAACCCTGTTCCAACGCCTTGAGCCAACGCAACGCCATGCCCACACCTGCGTCGGCTTTGCCGGTGGCGATGGCCTCCAGCAGTACCTCGGTGGAGTTGCCGAAGTTGACCAGTTCCACATCCAGATTGTGCTTGGTAAAAAAGCCCTGGCCGTGGGCAATGACCACCGGGGCCAGGCACACCGCATTGAGGTTCACCGCCAGCTTCAACTTGCGTGGCGCGTCGAGGCGGATGAACTCGCCCGTGCCCGTGGGTTCCTGGGCGACAGCGTGACCGGCGTGTTCATCGGCCGCGAAACCAAAGCGTGGCAGCGACAGGCTGGCCACGGTGATCCCGGCCATGCCCAACAGGCGACGGCGGGTGAGACGGGCGAAATCATCCATGCACAACATCCTCTTATAGAATCAATTCGATTATATAAATGGACAATTATTATGAAAGAAACATATAACTCTATGGTTATGCCCGATTCGTCGAAACGCTGAAAAACCGCCCTAAGCTAAGATCGAAAGAGTATTTAACGAATGGTTTTTAGAACTTTATGCTCGGCACTATTTCGTTGAAGATCGAGTTCGCCATGTCCATACGTCGTCCCCTCGTTGCCGTACTCGGGTTGCTGGCCTTTTCTGTCGCCGTGAGCGCCGGGGCCCAGGAAACCGTGCGCATCGGTTACCAGAAGTCCTCTACCCTGATCACCCTGCTCAAAACCCAGGGCACCCTGGAAAAAGCCCTCAAGGCCGACAATATCGACGTGAGCTGGCACGAGTTCCCCAGCGGCCTGCCGTTGCTGGAAGCGCTGAACGTGGGCAACGTGGACATCAGTGCCGACGTCGCTGACACCGTGCCGATCTTCGCCCAGGCCGCCCAGGCCAAACTCACCTACTTCGCCCAGGAAGCGCCCTCGCCTTCGGCCCAGGCCATCGTGGTGCGCAAGGACTCGCCGATCCAGCAACTGGGCGACCTCAAAGGCAAGAAAATCGCCGTGACCAAAGCGGCGGGCACGCACTACCTGTTGATTGCCGCACTGGCCAAAGCAGGGCTGGCGTTCTCCGACATTGAACCGGCCTACCTCTCCCCTGCCGATGGCCGCGCGGCATTCGAGAACAACAAGGTGGACGCCTGGGTCACCTGGGAACCCTTCCTCACCAGCGTGCAACGTCAGCTGCCCACGCGCACCTTGGCCGATGGCGCAGGCCTGGCCAGCTACAAGCGCTATTACCTGACGGGCACGCCGTACGCCAAGGCGCATCCAGAGGTGCTGAAGGTGGTGTATGAGCAATTGGACAAGGCTGGCCAGTGGGTGAAAACCCATCCGCAGGACGCGGCGAAAGTGCTGGGCCCGTTGTGGGGCAACCTGGATGTGGCCACGGTTGAAGCCGCCAATGCACACCGCAGCTACCAGGTGCAGCCGGTGACGGTTGACCAGTTGGGTGAGCAGCAGAAGATTGCCGATGCGTTCTTCAAGGCGGGGTTGTTGCCCAAAGCCGTGGATGCCAAGGACGTACAGACCTGGAAGCCCTAAAGGCTGCTGAGCACTCAAGACCTGTGAGGGCTAAATGTGGGAGGGGGCTTGCTCCCGATGGCGGTGGGTCAGGTACAGATGAGCTGACTGATCCACCGC
>NZ_QUZU01000023.1 GCF_004682055.1 Pseudomonas kairouanensis
AGGCGCAGGATAGTTGCCAGCAGTACCACCGCCTTCGCAGCCTCGCTAAAGCTCGACAGCTTCCACATTTAGACGTGTGCAGGGCTTGAAGACTGAGCACATCCCCAGCCCCACTGAGTGTTTGGCTCAGTAAAGCTGTGGCACGATCAGTTCCGGCGGCGTCGGGCTGCGGGAGTATTCCTCGTGCCGCACACGTTGCGGCAGTTCAATTACCGGCAATTCAACTTCTTCATAGGGCATTTGCCCCAGCAAGTGGCTGATGCAGTTCAGGCGCGCCTTCTTCTTGTCATCGGCTTGCACCACCCACCACGGCGCCTCGGCGATGTGGGTGCGCTCCAGCATGATTTCCTTGGCCTTGGTGTAGGCCTCCCAGCGTCGGCGCGATTCCAGGTCCATGGGGCTGAGCTTCCACTGCTTGAGCGGGTCGTGGATGCGGCTCAAGAAGCGCAGGTGCTGCTCCTGGTCGGAGATGGAAAACCAGTACTTGATCAACTGGATCCCGGAGCGGGCGAGCATGCGTTCGAATTCCGGCACGGTGCGAAAGAACTCCTCGTACTGGTCGTCATTGCAAAAGCCCATCACCTGCTCGACGCCCGCGCGGTTGTACCAACTGCGGTCGAACAGCACGATTTCACCCGCCGCCGGCAAGTGCGATACGTAGCGCTGGAAGTACCACTGGGTCTGTTCCCGGTCGTTTGGCGCGGGCAGGGCGGCCACCCGGCACACTCGCGGGTTGAGGCGCTGCGTGATGCGCTTGATCACGCCACCTTTACCGGCAGCATCGCGGCCTTCAAACAGGATCACCACTTTGTGGCCGGTCTTCACCACCCAACTCTGCAATTTCACCAGTTCGCCCTGCAGGCGGAACAGCTCACTGAAATAAATCCGGCGGGCGGCTTTTTCGGGGCTTTCACCGACGTGCTCATCGAACAACGCGTTCAGGTCATGCCCGTCTTCGGACAGTTCCAGTTCCAGCTCTTCGTCGCTGTGATCCAGCAATTCGCGGTGGATGCGCTGCATCAAGGCGTCTTCTACGGAGGACATGGGCGTAGCTCACATGGTGGGGGATGGCAAAGTCTTAGTCGCAATTTGTTACCAACCAATGACATCAAAAGGCCTTATTGAGGACGGTTCAGGCGGAAACAAGGCGATTTGCCATTCCGCATTCATAAAAGCGTAACAAGAATGTTGCAGAGTGCCCGAGCCCGAAATCACAAGGATTTTCCTGAATGAAACGTCTGATGAAGTCTGCTGCACTCGCCGTCGCGGTTTCCCTGAGTGCCTCCTCGGTGTTTGCTGCCGAAAGCATCCGCTTGACCGGCTCCGGCGCCAGTTTCCCAGCGCCGATCTACCTCACCTGGTTCAAGGATTTCAGCAAGAAAACCGAAGGCGTCACCGTTGACTACCAATCCAAGGGCAGCGGCGCAGGTGTGCAAGACTTCCTGAACAAGACCGTCGACTTCGCCGCCAGCGACTCGGCCATGAAAGACGAAGACATCGCCAAAGTGGCCGAAGGCGCTCAATTGCTGCCGATGACCGCGGGCGAAATCGTGCTGGCGTACAACCTGCCGGGCAACCCGAAGGGTCTGAAGCTGCCGCGTGACGTGTACTCCAATATCTTCCTGGGCAAGATCACTAAGTGGAACGACCCGCAGATCGTTGCCGCCAACCCAGGCATCAAGCTGACTGACACGCCGATCACCGTGGTTGTACGTGCCGACTCCAGCGGTACCACTGCTGTGTTCACCAAGCACCTGGCCGCCATCAACGCCGAGTTCAAGACTGCACTGGGTGAAGGCAACACCGTCAACTGGCCGGCCACTGACAAGTTCATCAAGTCGCCGAAAAACGACGGTGTAACCGCCACCGTGCGCCAGACCCCAGGCGCCATCGGCTACATCGAATACGGCTTCGCCAAACTGGCCAAGGTCGACTTCGCCGAACTGCAAAACAAGGCAGGTCACTATGTAGTGCCTAACGCCGAAAGCGGTGCCGAAGCGCTGGCCGCCGTGACCATGCCGGAAAACCTGATTGCCTGGCTGCCAGACCCGGCCGGTGCCAAGTCCTACCCGATCACCACCTACACCTGGATGATCTTCCGCAAGGACAACGGCAACCCGGCCAAGGCCAAGGCCATGCGTGAAATGGTCGAGTACAGCCTGACCGAAGGCCAGAAGATCGCTGATTCGATGGGCTACATCCCACTCCCGAAGTCGGTCGTCGATCAGGTGCGTAAAGCTTCCGCCAACATCCAGTAAGGCTCGCGAGACCTCCTTCGGCGTGTGCAGACCGCCACGCCGAACGAGTTTCCCCCCTGTTCCGGAATTAGCCCATGAACACACCTTTTGTCGTACCGGTTAACCCGGATTCTGCATGCCGGCCACCGTCTACCAAAGACTTCCTGGTCGATCGCACCTTCCGTGGGCTCGCGCGCATTGGCGTGGTGCTGGTGCTGGCGCTGGTCTTCGCGCTGGTGTTCGAGGTAGGGCGCAAGGCGCTGCCAGGCATGGAAAAACACGGCCTGGACGTGATTTTCGGTAGCGTCTGGGACGTTAACCAAGGCAAGTACGGCATCCTGCCGGCGATTTGGGGCACCCTTTACAGTGCGTTTATCGCGCTGCTGATCGCGGGCTTCTTTGGCGTCAGCATGGCGATCTTCCTCACCCAGGATTTCCTGCCGGCAAAACTGGCGGCGGTGTTTCGCACCATCGTTGAATTGCTCGCAGCCATCCCCAGCGTCGTCTACGGCCTGTGGGGCATTTATGTGGTCATCCCGGCCATCCGCCCGCTGACTGCATGGCTGAACACTGAGCTGGGCTGGATTCCTTTTTTCGGCACGTCCCTGAGCGGTCCGGGTTTGCTCCCGGCGGCGCTGGTACTGGCCATCATGATTCTGCCGACCATTGCAGCGGTCTCCCAGGACGCCCTCACGGCGGTCCCGATGAAAACCAAGCAAGCGGCCTACGGCATGGGCACCACCCACTGGGAAGCGATCCTCAAGGTCATGGTGCCGTCTGCGGCCACTGGCATCTTCGGCTCCCTGGTGCTGGGCCTGGGGCGCGCCCTGGGTGAAACCATGGCCCTGGCCATGCTGGTGGGTAACGCCAACAACATCTCGCTGTCGCTGTTTGCCCCGGCCAATACCCTGGCGGCCTTGCTGGCGCTGAACTTCCCCGAAGCCGGCCCGACTGAAATCGAAGTGTTGATGTACGCCGCCCTGGTGCTGATGTTTATCACGCTGCTGGTGAACGTCCTCGGCTCGATGATCATGCTCTACGCACAACGGGGTCAAAAATCATGACTAACCTGACGTCCCCTATCAAAGCCATGCCGAGCCTGCAGCGCAAGTTCGAAGGCCGCGCCCTGCGCAGCCTGGTGCTGACCACCCTGGTGTGGGGCGGGGCGCTGCTGGCCGCCGTACCGCTGATTTCCGTGCTGTACATGCTGATCACCCGAGGCGGTGCCCGCCTGAGCCTGGAAGTGTTCACCGAACTGCCACCCACCGGTTTCGAGACTGGCGGCGGTTTTGGTAACGCCATGGCCGGTACCTTTGTGATGGTCGGCATTGCCGCTGCCATCGCAGTGCCCGTGGGCATCCTGGCCGCGATCTTCCTGGCTGAACTGGGCCCGGAAAGCAAGCTGGCCAACTCCGCACGCTTTGCCGCCAAGATGCTCACCGGCCTGCCGTCGATCCTGGCCGGTGTATTCGCCTACGCCCTGGTGGTGATGACCACGGGCACCTACTCGGCCCCGGCCGGTGGTGTGGCGCTGGCGGTGCTGATGCTGCCCATCGTGGTGCTGACCGCTGAAGAGTCGATGCGCATGGTGCCCAAGATCATGAAGGACGCCGCCTACGGCATGGGCTGCACACGCTCCCAGGTGATCTGGAAAATCATCCTGCCCACCGGCCTGCCGGCCATTCTGACGGGCGTGATGTTGGCCGTGGCCCGCGCCGCTGGCGAAACCGCACCGTTGTTGTTCACCGCGTTGTTCAGCAACTACTGGATCTACCACGACGGCAGCCTGGCGGTCATGAACCCCACGGCCTCCCTGGCGGTGCTGATCTACAACTTCTCCGGCATGCCATTTGACAACCAGCTGGAGCTCGCCTGGGCGGCCTCGTTGGTGCTGGTAATGATCGTGCTGGTCGTGAATATCGTGAGCCGTATCTTCGGCAAGCCAAAGTACTAAGAAGGGAGCATCTGAATCTTGAACGCCTCTACTGCGCAAATAGCCGCTCCGTTTATCACCGAGTCGCCTGTGGTCATGGACTGCAAGCTGGACAAGATTTTCTACGGCAACTTCATGGCCGTGCGTGACAGCCACGTGCCGATTGAAAAGAACAAGATCACCGGTTTCATCGGTCCGTCCGGTTGTGGCAAATCCACCGTGCTGCGCAGCCTCAACCGCATGAATGACCTGGTGAAGGGCTTTCGTTTCGAGGGCCATGTGCACTTCCTCGGCCAGGACGTGTACGGCAAAGGCGTAGACCCGGTGGTGGTGCGCCGCTACATCGGCATGGTGTTCCAGCAGCCCAACCCGTTCTCGATGAGCATCTTCGACAACGTGGCGTTTGGCCTGCGCCTGAACCGCTACAAGGGCGACCTGGGCGACCGCGTCAAGCACGCCCTGCAAGGCGCTGCGCTGTGGGATGAGGTCAAGGACAAGCTCAAGGTCAGCGGCCTGTCGCTGTCCGGCGGCCAGCAACAACGCCTGTGTATTGCCCGCGCGATCGCCACCGAGCCGGAAGTGCTGTTGCTGGACGAACCCTGCTCGGCACTCGACCCCATCGCCACGCGCCGCGTTGAAGAGCTGATGGTGGAGTTGAAAAAGGACTACACCATCGCACTGGTAACTCACAACATGCAGCAGGCGATCCGTGTAGCAGACACCACCGCGTTTTTCTCGGTGGATATTTCCCAGGGCACTCGCACCGGTTACCTGGTGGAGATGGGGCCGACGGCCCAGATCTTCGAAAACCCACGGGAACAAATGACTGGCGACTACATCAGCGGCAAGTTCAGCTGATTTCCATGCAGCGTTTTTCAGGATTGCCAATGATTGCAACACGTCGTCTTGATCTGGACGCCATTGAACGTGCACTGCGGGAGGTGCAGCGCCGTTTTGCTGCGCTGAGCCGGGACTTTGACGAGCCACGCGACCCCTTGACCGATGAGGTGTTGCAAAATGTGCTTGAAGGCTATGCCCTGATTGACGAGTATGTCGCGCGGGATGTGGACCTGTTTGACCTGCAGCAGCTGAACCTCATGCTGGAGATCAACGCCACCGTGCTCTGTGGCAAAGACCCGGTGCGCCGGCTCGAATACGCCCAGCACCTGGCGGCCACCGAGCAACACTTTTTCAATAATGTGGAAGGCGGCATCAAGGACTTGCACAGCTGGTACTGCAAGCACCACAACGAGTCGGTGTGGAAGCGCGCCGCTGGGGTGTATGTGCGGGTCCTGAGCAAGCCGCAGTTGTTTATCGAAGGCAACCACCGCAGCGGTTCGCTGATCGTCAGCTATTTGCTGATGCGTGAGGGGCTGTCGCCGTTTGTGCTGACGTTGGACAACGCCGAGGGCTACTTCAACCCGTCGTCGGTCATCCGTAACTCCGCTAAACATGGTGTGAAAGCTTTGTACGAATTGCCCAAGATCAAGAAAAAATACGCGGCATTCCTGGAAGATAACGCCCCTGACCCGGCTAAATTTTTCCTCGCGGATGGCCCGGTGTCCGTTTATCAGGGTGGCCACTGATGGCAAGCAATCCAGTGCTCAGCACCATGAACACCGTGTTCAAGCGCCAGCGCGTGCGCATTTCGTTTGATATCGATGACACCCTGGCCTGCCAGCCCCATCACAGTGCCGCTGAAGACAGCAAGTTGCCGGAGTGCGTGCACCGCTGGTTGGGCGAGCCATTGCGCAATGGCACCCGCGCCCTGATCCGTGAATTGCGCCGCCAGAACTGCAGCATCTGGGTCTACACCTCGTCGGGGCGTACGCCGGCCTACATCCGCCGCTGGCTGTTGCTGTATGGCATCCATGTCGATGGCGTGGTCAACAGCGTGCGCCACGGCCATGCCCTGGCCGCGCGCGGGCTGTCGAATGCTCCCTCCAAACTGCCGACGGCATTTGATATCGACCTGCATGTGGATGATTCCGAAGGCGTGCAGATCGAAGGCCATGACCACGGTTTTCGCGTCGTGGTGGTGCAGCCGGACGACGAGCAGTGGGCGCAGAAGGTGCTGGAGGCGGTCGCCCGTGTACAGGCGCAGCTGGCCTGGCAGCAACAACCGCGTCGGCGTGCGGTGTATTCGGGTATCACGCTCAACGGCTGAGCGCGTCCAGGAACTCTGTGTGCCGCAGCACCAGGGAAAACATCGGTAAGGTGAAATGCTCTGCTGCGTGTTGCTGCTCGTCGGTAAAAGTGGCGGTGCAATCGGACAAGGTCACCACGTTGTAGCCTTTCTCATACCCTGAGCGCACCGTCCCCTCGACGCAGCAGTTGGTCAGAAACCCTGCCACCACCAGGTTCTGGATACCGTTGTTGCGCAGTACCAGGTCCAACCCCGTGGTAGCAAACCCATCCAGCCCGCGCTTGCCCTCCACAAGCAAATCGTCGCGCTCCCGTCCCACCGCCTCGCTGATCTCGGCGCCCCAACTGCCACTGCGAAAAGCACTGCCATCGGCTACGCCCTTGAGGATCCCATAGTCACGCGTGGTCAGCTCCGGGTAACCCTCGGCGAACTGAATTGGCAGGTGGATGATCTTTACACCGAGCTTGCGTGCCTGCTGCACCGTGGCCGCCGTGTTGGCCAGCATGTCTGTGGTGTGCATGACGTCTTTGACGGCGTCGTGGAATACGCCGCCTTGGGTGGTGAAATCGTTTTGGAATTCGATCAGGACAAGGGCTGTGCTGTGGGGATTCATCGTGGACCTCCGGTAAGGGGCTGTCTCTGATTGCTTGAGCTCATCGCTCAAGCCGGCAGTTGAGAATACCCGCGCGCCGGTCGGTCGGCCACCTGTAGGAGCTAAAAGCCACCTGTGGCAAAGGCGCAGGCCCCCGCCACAGGCCTGGTGTTACGCGGCGGTGGCGTCAAGCAGGTGTGCGCCTGTCAGGCCTTGCAGCTCGGCAAAGCTCAGCCCTGGGATGATTTCGATCACCTGCAGGCCGGTGTCGGTGACGTCGATCACACACAGGTCCGAGTAGATGCGGTCAACACAACCAATGCCGGTGACGGGGTAGCTCAGCTGTTCGACGATTTTCGGCTCGCCCTGGCGGGTCAGGTGCTCGGTCACGACGAAGACTTTCTTGGCGCCGATGGCCAGGTCCATGGCGCCGCCCACGGCGGGGATGGCATCCGGTTCACCGGTGTGCCAGTTGGCCAGGTCGCCGTTGCTGGCCACCTGGAAGGCGCCCAATACACAGATATCCAGGTGCCCGCCGCGCATCATCGCGAACGAATCGCCGTGGTGGAAGAAGCTGCCGCCCTTGAGCATGGTCACGAACTCTTTGCCGGCGTTGATCAGCTCAGGGTCTTCCTCACCTTTGGCGGGAGGCGGGCCGAATGCGAGCAGGCCGTTTTCCGAGTGCAGGAAGATGTCCTTGTCGGCCGGCAGGTAACTGGCAATTTTCGTCGGCAGGCCGATGCCCAGGTTGACGTAGGCGCCTTCGGGAATGTCCTGGGCCACCCGTTGGGCAATGGCGTCGCGGGAAAGCTTGGTGTAAGGCATGGGTTAAACCTCCTTGGCCGGTTGGGCGGTGCCGACCCGCACCACGTGCTGCACGAAAATGCCTGGGGTCACGATGTGCTCCGGGTCAAGGGCGCCCAGTTCGACGATTTCGCTCACTTGGGCAATGGTGGTCGTGGCGGCCATGGCCATGATCGGGCCGAAGTTGCGCGCCGACTTGCGATACACCAGGTTGCCCCAGCGGTCGCCCTGATAGGCCTTGATCAAGGCGAAGTCGGCCTTGATCGGGTACTCCAGCACATAATGCTTGCCGTCGATCTCGCGGGTCTCCTTGCCTTCGGCGAGCAGGGTGCCGTAGCCGGTAGGCGTGAACACCGCGCCCAGGCCCGAGCCAGCGGCCTGGATACGGCAGGCCAGGTTGCCCTGGGGGACAACCTCCAGCTCGATCTTGCCGGCGCGATACAGACCGTCGAACACCCAGGAGTCCGCCTGGCGTGGGAACGAGCAAAAAATCTTGCGCACCTGGCCAGACTTGAGCAGCGCCGCCAGGCCGTAGTCGCCATTGCCGGCGTTGTTGCTGACCAGCACCAGGTCCCGCGCGCCGTGTTCGATCAGTGCGTCGATCAATTCGGCGGGTTGCCCGGCGGGGCCGAAGCCGCCAATCATGATGGTGGCACCGTCGGGGATCTGGCTGACCGCGGCCTTTATGGATGTATCGGTTTTATCGAGCACATGGCCCTCCTGGGAAGGTTTCAAAGTCGTTGGAAACGTGGGTTCAGACCGGTGCGAAACCAACGGTCATGCCGCCGCACACATACAGGGTCTGGCCGGTGATGAAGCCGCTGCGTTCATCGAGGAAAAACGCCGCCGATTGCGCCACGTCTTCAGGCAGCCCGATGCGCTTGAGGGGGATCGAGTCGATGATCTTTTGCGTGCGCGGCGCGCCCGGCGGGTTGGCTTTGTTGAACAGTTCGGTGCTGATCGGGCCAGGGCCGATGGCGTTGCAGGTGATGCCATGCTCGCCCAGCTCCAACGCCCAGACCCGGGTAAACCCCAGCAGGCCAGCCTTGGTGGCGGCATAGGCACTGCGCAGGTCCTTGCCCAGGGCGGCGCGGGACGATACATTCAGTACCCGGCCAAAACCGGCTGCCTGCATGCCGGGCAGCAGCGCCTGCAGGCATTGCAGGGCGCAGCGCAGGTTCAACGATACGGCCAGTTCGAGTTCGGCCAGGGTCTGTTTCTCGACGCTGGCGGGCACCACGATGCCCACATTGTTGACCAGGCGGGTAATAGGCCCGCCCTTGAGGGCTTCCTGCAGGGCCACGGCAGTGGCCTCTGGCGAGGACAGGTCGGCAATGATGCCATTGCCCACCCGGTCGATGACCACGGGCTCGTAGCCCTCCGCCAGGCAGCGTTCGACAATGGCCGCACCGATTCCTGAAGCGCCGCCAGTGATGAGTACGCGTTGTATAGTCATGATCATTCCACTGCAAATTGAAGTAGGAGCAACTGGGTCGCCATCAAGCCAGTGCTGACTTGGGTTTGGTCGCCGACACGGCGCTGGCTTGGTGCTCAGTGGCGGGCAGGGTGCCAATCCGGGAAATCAGCATCAGCGCGCAGACGATAGTGATCAACACATGGGTAACGGCCAGGGCAATGACCGGCACGATGGTGCCCGTGAGGCCGAACAGGAACTGGCCGACAATCGGCGTGGTGCCCGCGAACAACATGCCGCACAGCTGGTAGCACAGCGAGATTCCGGAGTAACGCACGTTGGCCGGGAAGCCCTTGACCAGGATGCCGGCCATGGCGGCGTAGTACATCGAATGCGGGATGGAGGCCAGCGCCATGCCGAACATCGCCCAGCCGATGGAGCCGGTGTCGATCAGGTAGAACATGATCGGCATGGCGATGATTTCCGGCAGCAGCATCCACAGCACGGCTTTTTTCAGGTCGATACGGGTGGCGAGGATGGCGCCAAAGGGTTGCACAAAGAACTGCACCAGGATGGCGAACGAAATCACGCCGAGGAAGCTGGTACGGTCAAAACCGACGGAGTTCACTGCCCAGGACAGCGCAAAGGTGGTCTTGAAGTACGTAGCCGATAGCGCGATCACGCAGGCCCCCACCCCCATGGCAATGATCGCCTTGTGATTGCGCAGCAGTTCGGCAATCGGCAGCTTGACCACTTTGTTCTGTTGTTTGAGGGCTTCCATTTCTGGGGACTCCTCAACGCTCATGCGGATAAACAGGCCCACCAGCACCAGCACCGCTGACATCAGGAACGGCACGCGCCAGCCCCAACTCACAAACTGCTCATCGGGCAGCGTGGAGCAGGCGAGGAACGCCAGGGTCGCCAGCAGGTTACCGGCGGGCGAGCCTTGCTGGGCGAACGCTGCATAGAAAATCCCTTTGCCCTTGGGCGCATGCTCCGAGGCCAGCACCACCGCGCCGCCCCATTCGCCGCCCATGGCAATGCCTTGCAGCAAGCGCAGTATCACCAAGGTGATGGGCGCGGCAATCCCGATGGTTTGGTAGGTGGGTAACAGGCCGATGGCCGTGGTGCACACCCCCATCAGCATCAGCGTGATGACCAGGGTTTTCTTGCGGCCGATCTTGTCACCCATGTGCCCGAAGATGATGCCGCCCAGTGGACGGGCCAGGAAGCCGATCCAGAAGGTCGCGAATGCGGCCAGGGTGCCGGTGAGGGCCGAAGAGGCCGGAAAGAACAGCTTGCCCAGCACCAGCGCGGCGGCGGTGCTGTAGGCGTAGAAGTCATACCACTCGACGGTGGTGCCGATGAAGGAGGCGATACCTGCCTTTTTGGCCTTGCGGGCCTTGTCCTGTTCGGTGTCGTGATTCACGGGGTGTCTCCGATTATTTTTATGTTGGCATGCACTGAAACGGTGTTGCAGGAGGGGGTTAGTCTTGTTGCTCGCGTGACCGCTTGGCCACGCGCAGGGCCAGCAGCTCACGGTCGCGCCAGGCAACGCGGGCGGCCCACTGCTCCAGGGGCAACAGCGCGCGGCGTTGGTGGGCGACTTCAGCCACCAGTTCGGCGCGCCAGGGCGCTGTGTCGGTGCGCTCGGCAGCCATGTCCGCATAGGCCTGGCCCATGCGCTGGGCATGGTCGGTAATGCCGCCGCGGTAGTTGAGGTCCGAGGTTTCGAACGGGCCGATCACCGACCAGCGCAGGCCCAGCCCGTGCTTGACCACCGTATCGATGTCTTCGACGCTGGCGACGCCGTCATCCACCAGGCTGTAGGCTTCGCGCAGCACGGCGCCTTGCAGGCGGTTGAAAATGAACCCTTTGATTTCCCTGTTGAGCACCACAGGTTTCAACGCGCAACGCGTGTAGATCTGGCGAGCCCGTTCAACACTGGCCGCAGCGGTGTGCGGTGAGGGCACAATCTCGATCACCGGGATCAGGAACGGCGGGTTGCCGGGGTGACCCACCAGGCAGCGCGGCGCGCAGTCCAGGTGCTGGCAAAAGGCGGAGGAGGGCAGTGCCGAGGATGAACTGGCAAACACCGCCGTGGGTGGCGCGTGCTGCTCCAGTTGTTGAAACACGGCTTGTTTGATCGCCAGGGTTTCCAGCACGCATTCCTGTACAAAGATGACGTCTTCAACGGCGCTGGCCAGGGTGTCATGCAGGCTTACCCGTGCGCAGACATCGTCAACACGACCGTTCAGGAAGCCGCTGTCGGACAGTAGCGTGGCTTGTTTGAACAGTTTGTCTTTGGCCTGGCTCAATGCATCTTCATGGCTGTCATAAAGATGGACTGTATAACCGGCCTGGGTGAACAGAAGTGTAAAAGCCAGGCCAATACTGCCCGCACCGATAACGGCAATTTTCTCGGAAGTGGATGTCACAGCAACCTCGCGGTACACCTGAGTGCATAAGACGATGGCGCGAAAAGTTATACCCAAGGCCAACTAGCCGGTAACGGGTTAGTTGCGGATATATACGTTTCGATTGTTATTGTTCGGGCTGTTTTTGCTGACGGCCATCATAGCTTTGCGCGCCGGCCAGACAAGCGTTGAAATGGGATAATGTTCGATAATCGCCCAAATTGAGCTTTTCACCGTTGATAAGTCAGTGGCGCAACACCCTCCAGGCGCGGCTTCTGCAGGCGCGCCCCGGCGTTCTACCCGGCCCTGTGCGTGGCTCGGGTGCTTGCGTACTGAGCGCGGAGGAACTTCAAGGGTGGAGAGTCAAGTTGTGGCGTTGTGCTCCAACCCAATGCCGCCAATAACACGCTAGGGGTTGCTGTTCTCTTGGCTTTATTGTTTTAAGTGACCCGGTCTGATTGCCGTGAGTGAATGAGCGAAGGCTTGGAAGTCAATGACGTTGATAAAGCCGAATCTAAACTTAGGTATTTCAATCGAAGGGGTTTGATGACGCTCTCGGTTGCAAACTATCGGGGTCGTCAATCGACATTTGAACAACGCTCTGGAGCGGGGTTCGGGGGAGGTTAATTGTGAAAGCGGGACGTCATTGGCATCGCAGAGCATTTGGATGCTTATCAGTTGGAGTCCGAGAGAGCGCCATAAACGAAAAAACCCGCCAAGCGGCGGGTTTTAAAGGGTTCTATGGACTTTACTGGCTGTCCATGGAACAAGAGATGGTGCCCGAACCCGGAATCGAACCGGGACGCCCTTACGAGCGGGGGATTTTAAGTCCCATGCGTCTACCAGTTTCGCCATTCGGGCGGTAGCGCGATGTTGCAGGGTTGGGAATATATAGGCCCAGGCGCGTTGATGCAAGGTCGAATGACAGCTTTGTTGCGTTGGTGCAGGTAGGAAAAAGCTCTGTAGATCAGTGGTCTACAGAGCTTTTTTAAGAATCCTCCAAACCTTCAGTAAGCCCCCGCTGCTGCCTGGGCACCACTCACAATCGCAATCCCGGAACTGCTGCCCAACCGCGTGGCGCCGGCTTCAATCATCGCCAGGGCTGTCGCCACGTCACGCACGCCGCCAGAGGCTTTCACGCCGATTTCGGGGCCGACCACTTCACGCATCAGGCGCACGTCCGCCAATGTGGCGCCGCCATGGCCGAACCCAGTGGAGGTCTTGACGAAGGCGACGTTCAGGTCCCGGCAAATCACGCAGGCCTGGGTCTTTTGTTGATCATCGAGCAGGCCGGTTTCCAGGATCACTTTCAGCGGCACGCTGGCGCAGGCGTCGAGCACCAGGGCAATGTCGTCGCGAACTGCATCCAGCAGGCCGTCCTTCAACCAGCCGATGTTCAGCACCATATCGATTTCCCGGGCTCCGGCCTCAATGGCCAGGTGGGCTTCCTGAGCTTTGGCGGCGCTGAGACCTGCGCCCAGCGGGAAGCCGACGACAGCGCAGACCAGCGAGGGCGCGCCCGCCAGGCACTCCACCGCAAGTGGCACATTGGCGCTGTTGACGCACACCGACTTGAAGCCATAAGTACGCGCTTCGTCACACAGTTGGCGAACGCTTGCCTGGGAGGCGTCGGCGGCCAACAGGGTGTGGTCGATGTAAGCGGCGAGGGGCGTGGTGTCTTGGGGCATGGCAGAAGTCCTGTGGGGAAGGGTGCTGGCAAAAGCCTGTTTGTGTTAAGTTGAATGCATTAAATGTGAAATAAATAACATTGTAAATGGATTTTGTGAGCCGTTTTGTCACTCGGCCGCATTCAATCAGGGTGAGCACGCAGTGGATTCAAAGAAAACCGAACGATTCAAAGCCATGCACCGCGCCTTGCAAGGCGAGGCGGCGGTGCACCTGCGGGATATGGCCGCGCTGCTGGGCGTGTCGGAAATGACCCTGCGTCGTGACTTGGCGGACAACGCCCAGGGCCTGCGTCTGCTGGGCGGCCATGTCACTCGCAGCGGTGCGCCGGAGGCGGATTACCAGGTGGCCGAGCAAGACCTGCGCAACATTGCCCAGAAGCGCCAGATCGGCCAGCACGCCGCCAGCCTGGTGCGTCCAGGCGATACGATCTTTATCGATTGCGGCACCACCACGCCGTTTATCGTCGATGCGCTGCCGGATGATCTGGAGTTCACCGCACTGTGCAACTCCCTCAACGTACTGCTCAAACTCCAGCAAAAGCCTTTGTGCACGGTGATCCTGTGTGGCGGGATGCTGGACCGGCGCAACCTGGTGTTCGAAAGTCGTGCCGAAGCCGGGATCATCGATGGCATCCGTGTGGCGTGGGCGTTCATCTCCGCCGCTGGCGTCAGCGCTGCCCATGGCGTGACCTGCTACAACCTCAATGAGGTGGACGTTAAACAGCGCGTGATGGCGCGGGCGCAAACCTGTGTGCTGGTGGCCGATCACAGCAAATTCGATCAAGTACGGGCCGCGCATTTTGCTGAATTGAATGACTTCCAGCGGGTCATCAGCGACCCAGGGTTGTCCCCGGCCCTGCAGGCGATCATCCGGGAGGGCGGCGCAATACTGGTGGTGTGATTTTTATATCGGATGTTTGGATTCTAACAAAATAGCCTTGACACCTTCGGGCGCAAGGCATAGTTTTTCAAATGTGATCGCGGTTCACATTTGTGAGCACGACCTCCCTGAAGGCCGTGCCCGAATCCAGACAACAATAAAAATAGGAATCACCATGCTACAGATAGCCCGTAAACCTGTTCATGTGCTGTCCCTTGCCCTGGCTGTCGCGGCCTCGACGCTGGCGTTGAATGCCCAGGCCAAGGACCTGAAGATCGGTTTCAGCCAGGTCACCCTCCAATCCCCGTTCTATGTACAGCTGCGCGACGGCGCCAAGGCCGCAGCGGCCAAGGACGGCGACGAGCTGATCTTCCTCGATGCCAACGGTGATATCAGCAAGCAGAACAACGATATCCAGGACCTGCTGACCCGTAAGGTCGATGTGCTGATCATCAACGCCGTCAACCCTGATGCCGTGGGCGCTTCCCTTGAGGCGGCCAAGCGCGCCAAAGTGCCGGTCATTGCGGTCGACCGTGCCATCAACGCGCCGGTTGCCGCCACCATTGGCCGTAACAACGCCGAGATGGGCGAACTGTCCGGCAAGGCGCTGGTGGCGGCGCTCAAACAAAAAGGCGTGGTCAACGGCAAGATCATCGAAATTCAAGGCGATGCCGGTGGCACCGTGATGAAGGAACGTCGCAAAGGCTTCCACACCGCCCTGGCCGGTACCGACTTCAAGATCATCGACGGCCCTTACAGCGAATACATGCGCGCCAACGCCGTCACCGCGATGCAAGACCTGCTGCAAGCCCACCCCGACCTCAAGGCAGTGATCGCCCACAACGACGACATGGCCATGGGCGCCCTGCAAGTACTGAATGAAAGCGGCAAGAAAAACGTCCTAGTCGCCGGTGTGGATGGCCTGTCGGAAGCCATCAACGCCATCCAGAACGGTGACCAGTACGTGGCCACCGCCCTCAACGACCCACGCTACCTGGGCGAAGTCGCGATCGAAGCCGCCCGCGGCCTGATCAGCGGCAAGACCATCCCGGCGTTTGTCGATGCCGGTACCAAGGTCGTGACCAAGGCCGATGCGGCCGAGATCAAGCACGACGCCACCTTCGGCGAATACCGTCCCGGCGCGCTCTGAACCCGCGCTGAAAACACTTCATTGCCTATCCAACAGGGGATTTCACTGTGAAAGCTGCCGTCATGTACAAACCGGGTGATATCCGGGTCGAAGACGTTCCAAAACCTGCGGTAAAAGCTGGCCACGCCCTGGTGCGCGTTGCGGCCTGCGGCGTATGCGGTTCGGATATTCCGCGCATGCTGAGCAAGGGCGCCCATGTGATGCCGCTGATCTGCGGCCACGAGTTCGCCGGTTTCATCGAAGAGATCGGCAGTGGTGTCGAGGGTTACACCATCGGCGAACTGGTCACCGTGCCACCGATGATTCCCGATGTGACCAGTGACCAGTACGCCCGTGGCTTCCCGTCACGCTGCGAACGCTACGACTACTTTGGCAGCCGCCGCGATGGCGCCTACGCCGAATACGTCAACGTGCCATTGAGCAACCTGATCAAGGTACCGCAGGGTATGGACCCGATTGCCGCTTCACTGGTGGACCCGGCGGCGATTGCCCTGCATGCCATCTGGAAGTCGGACTTCAAGGCCGGGCAGAGTGGGGCCGTGGTGGGATGTGGGCCGATTGGCCTGTTTGTGATCCAGTGGCTACGCATCATGGGCGCCAAGGACATCGTGGCCATCGACATTGCCGAAGAAAAACTCGCCATGGCCCGCGAGGCTGGTGCGACCCATACCTTGCTCAGTGGCGCTTCGGATGCCGAATTGCCGCGTTGCCAACTGGTGATCGAAGCAGCCGGTCACCCCAGCTCCATCAATCAGGCGGTGCAATTGACCAAGGCCGGCGGCCATGTGGTGTTTATCGGTATTCCAGCCGGCGAAGTGCCGCTGAGCACCGCGACTTTTTCGCACTTTCTGCGTCAGGAAATCTCCCTGCACGGCGCCTGGAACTCGTTTTCCGCACCGTTTCCAGGGGATGAATGGACCGCCTCCATCGACAAGCTGGCCTCGGGTGAGCTGCAGTGGAAATTCATGATCACCCACGACCTGCCACTCACCGAGTTGCCCTCGATGTTCCAGCGTTACGCAGACCGTAGCGAAGTGGCGGCCAAGGTTATTTTCCGCCCGTGATGCAATGCCAGCCCTGTAACCTGCGTGTTGCAGGGCTAAAAACAAAAAGCGTCGGCAAGCCAAGACGCAGGAGGACTACCGATGACCTTGTTGTTGGGACTGGATTTCGGAACAGGTGGAGTGCGCGCCGGTTTATACGACCTGCACAGCCATAAACTGGTGCAAGTGGCAGAAGCCCCTTACACCACGCAATATCCCCGGTTGGGCTGGGCTGAACAGGCGCCCGCCGACTGGTGGTCGGCACTGGGCAAGGCCTGCCGGCAATTGATGAGCCAGGCCGGGCACCCGGCGGTGGCAGCGGTATGCGTTGCAACCACAGCATCCACGGTGGTGGCGGCCCAAGCCGACGGCCAACCCCTGGCCCCGGCGTTGCTATGGATGGACTGCCGCGCCGCCGTCGAGTCGGCACGCACCGCCCAGATCAGCCACCCGATGATGAACCAGGGCGGCGATGCGGTGGAGTGGTTGGTACCCAAGGCCATGTGGTTGGCTGAACACGAGCCGCAGGTGTACCGGCAGGCCGCACGCATTTGCGAAGCCGTGGACTGGCTCAACTTCCAGCTGACGGGCCGCTGGGTTGCCTCTCAGCTCAATGCCAGTTGCAAGTGGAACTACGACACCCTGCAACAACGTTTCCCGGTGGAGCTGTATGCCGAACTGGGCATTGCGGAGCTGGCGCAAAAACTGCCGCCGGAGGTGATCAAGGTTGGCGGGCGTATCGGCCCATTGACCGCTGACGCCGCTAATCACCTGGGCCTGACCCGCGACACGCTGGTGGCGCAAGGCGGCATCGACGCCCATATGGCCATGCTCAGCGCGGGCACCACGGGCGCTGGCGAATTGCTGTTTATCGGCGGGACGTCGGTGGTGCAATTGATGCACACCCCCAAGCGCATCGACGTGCCCGGTATCTGGGGGCCTTACCCGGACGCATTGCTGGACGGCCAATGGCTGATGGAAGGCGGGCAAGTCTCTGCCGGTTCGATCCTCAACTGGCTTGCGCAAAAAATGTTTGGCCTGGACGACGCTGGCCACCAGCAACTGATCCGTCAGGCTGCGGCCCTGCAACCGGGCTCCACCGGCCTGTTGGTGCTGGACTACTGGATGGGCAACCGCACGCCGTATCGCTCGCCGGATATGCGCGGCGCGATCATGGGCCTGTCCCTCAACCATGACCGACATGACCTGTACCGCGCCTCGGTGGAAGCCATCGCCCTGGGCTCGGCAAATATCTTTCACACCTGGCGCAGCGAAGGCATCGAGATCACCCGAGTGGTCGCCGCCGGTGGCTTCCAGAAGAACCCGCTGTGGTTGCAGGCCACAGTCGACGCCACCGGCGTGCCGTTTGAAATGGTGCCCCACGACAACCTCACCCTGATCGGCACCGCCGCAGCGGCGGCGTGTGCCCTTGGCCAATTCAGCGACTTGCAGCAAGCGGCCACTGACTTCACCACCACCGGCAGGCTGATCGAGCCGGATCCTTACGCCCACGAACAATACATCGAACTGTTGGGCCGTTACCGAGCGGCCACCGAAAGCGTGGCGCCCATCAGTTGCAAGCCGCCGGCGAACCGCGTGCTCGGCGTAAGGCCGGCAGCATGAGCGCCGAATCGCTGTCACCCAAACCCAGCGCAGACTCCCAGCGCGACGACTTGATGGTGCAGGTCGCCAAGCTGTACTTCGACCTGGAAAAAACCCAGAGCGAAATCTCCAAAGAGACTGGCCTGACCCGCTGGCAGGTCAGCCGTCTGTTACGCGAAGCCCGCGACTGTGGCGTGGTGCGCATCGACATCGTCGCCCATTCCGCCCGTGTACCGGCGCTGGAAGTCGCCTTGCAACGCCGCTTTGGCCTGCGCGAGGCACTGGTGCTGGACGTCGAGGACGATGACGCCCTGAACGTGGTCACCCAAGCCGCCGCGCGCTACCTGTGCAACCTGCAACCCCAGCCTGCGCTGATCGGCGTGTCCTGGGGCCGGACCCTGACCAAGATGGCCCAATGGCTGGTGCCGCGCTGGAACGAAGGCGTCAACGTGGTACTGCTCAATGGCGCGATCAATACGCGCTCCTCCGGCGAGCCCAACCATAACGTCGCCGAACGTTTTGCCCAGGCGGCCCGTGGCCAGGCGACCCTGCTGCCGGTGCCCGCGATTCTGGGCCACGCCGATACCCGCCAGGCGCTGGAACAAGACCCGGTCATCGCTCAGGTCATGCAACTGGGAGAGCAGGCGCCAGTGGCATGTTTCAGCCTGGGGGAGTTGTCCGATCATTCGGTGCTGATGGAGTCGGGTTACATCGACCAGCCTCTGCTGGCTGAGTTGGAGCGCCTCGGCGCCGTCGGCGACATCATGGGCCGGTTTATCGGCATGGATGGCGAGCCGGTGCTACCCGAACTGGACGCACGCACCCTGGGGCTGCGCTTGTCGGCGCTGCGCGAAAAGGACTGGTCGATTGCCGTGTGCGTCGGCGCCCACAAGCACCGCATCGTGCACGCCAGTGTCAAGGCTGGCTACGTCAACGTGCTGGCCACCGACGCCGCCACCGCCCGCTATTTGCTGGAGCAGGATCATGAATGAGTTGGCCTTGGAAATTCGCCATGTCAGCAAGCGTTTCCCACCGAATGTGATTGCGCTGACCGATGCATCCCTGGATGTACGCCCCGGTGAAGTTCACTGCCTGCTGGGCGCCAACGGCGCAGGTAAAAGCACGCTGTTGAAGATCGTCGCCGGAGCCCATCGCCCGGATGGCGGCGACATGTCCATCGCAGGCGCAAGGGTGGAATTGAAGAACCCGCAACAGGCGCGCCAGGCGGGGATCGCCATGATTTATCAGGAACTGGACCTGATCCCGCAGATGACCGTCGAAGAAAACCTGATGTTGGGCTACGCGCCACGGCGTTTGGGCATGATCGACCGGGGCAAGCGCAGCGCCTTGGCCAAGGCGGCGCTGTCGCGGGTGGGGGCTACGTTTGCCAGTACCGACCGCGTGGGCAGCCTGTCGATTGCCAACCAGCAATTGGCGGCGATTGCCCGGGCGCTCACCTGCGAAGCCAAGGTGGTGGTGATGGATGAGCCGTCCGCTGCGCTGAACGAGACTGAACTCAAGCAGGTGTTCCAGGTGATCCGCGAGATCACTGCGGCGGGCGTTGCGGTGTTGTATGTGAGCCACCGGCTCAATGAAATTCGCGAGATCGGCGACCGCGTCACGGTGCTGCGCGCTGGGCGCACCTTGCAAACCCATGAGCTGGCGCAGATCGACGATCAGGCGTTGATTACAGCAGTGGTGGGCGAGCACCGTGATTTGCTCGAACGCAGCCCTCGGCAACCGCCGCGTGAGGCATTGGCGCTCAACATCCGCCACCTCAAAGGCGCCCAAGGCCTGGACGTACGTGAGTTGCAGGTACGCCAGGGCGAAATCGTCGGCCTTGCAGGGCTTAACGGCGCGGGCCGCAGTACCTTGCTAAAGGCGTTGTTTGGCGTGGGGCGCAACGACAGTGATGTCGAACTGTTTGGCCAAGCCTACCGCCCGCTGACCTCACGCCAGGCGATCCGCCAGGGCGTTGGCCTGGTTCCGGAAAACCGCAAGACCGAAGGCCTGCTACTGGACGCGCCGATCTATCGCAATGCCTGCCTGGTGCACGCACGGCACCTGCGCTGGTTTTCCCATCGCCAGGCCAAGGACCGCGCCGGCCCGGTGCTGCAACGCCTGCAAACCAAGCTCGACAACCTGGAGCAGCCGGTACGCCAGCTGTCCGGTGGCAACCAGCAGAAGGTGGTGATGGCCAAGTGGGTAATCGACGGCGCGCGCCTGCTGTTGCTGGACGAGCCCAGTCGTGGCCTCGATGTGGGCGCCAAGGCCGATCTCTACGCCCTGGCCCGTAGCCTGGCACAGGAAGGCGCGGGGGTGCTGGTGGCCAGCAGTGAGCTGGATGAGTTGTACGTCAATTGTGACCGGATCTGGGTCATGCACGAAGGGCGCAACGCGGTGTGTTTCGACCCGTTGAGTGCCAGCCGCGACCAGATCGACCAGGCCATCCTTATTGGTAAAAGAGTGTAGAACCATGACTATCGCCAGTAACCCGACACCCGTGTTCGACAAGCCCGTAGCCCTTGCCGCCAGCCGCCGCAGCGCCGTGCTGGAGTGGGTGATGCGCTACAACTTCGTGTTTATCTTTCTGTTCGCCGTGGGGGTGGCGACGTTCTTGTCAGATGACTTCCTGACCTTCGGCAACATCGCCAACCTGTTCCAGCAAGGGGCGATTGTGGGCATTGTCGCCATCGGCATGACCTTTGTGATTCTGACCGCGAACATTGATCTGTCGGTGGGCAGTTTGTGCGCGTTCGGCGGCATCCTGGTCGCGGTGCTGTTGCAGAACCAGGTCAGCGGTTGGCTGGCTGTGCCCGCCACCTTGCTGGTGGGGCTGGCGATTGGCACCTTGATGGGCAGCCTGACCGTATTTGGCAAAGTCCCCAGTTTTATCATTACCCTGGCCGGGCTGGTGTCGCTGCGCGGTGCGACGTTCCTGGCTTCCGACGGCGCGCCGATTGGTGGCTTGCCCGCCAGCTTTACCGGCTTTGGCTCTTCGATGATCGAGATACTGCCCAGCGCCGGTATCGTATTTCCGGTGTTGGGGCTGATCTTTATCCTTATCACCCTGATTGCCTGGTTGGTGCTGCGCTACACGGTGTTCGGCGAATATGTACTGGCCACCGGCGGCAACCTGGAAGCGGCACGCTTGTCGGGTGTGCCGGTGCGGGCGGTGACCATCGGGGTGTTTGCGATCTGTGGCGGCCTGGCAGCGTTTGCCGGGTTGCTGATGACGTCCCGCCTGCACGTTGGCCAGCCAACCGCAGCCCAAGGCTTGGAACTGGACGCCATCGCCGCCGTGGTACTGGGCGGCACCAGCCTGTTCGGCGGGCGGGGCAGTGTGGTGGGCACCGCCGTGGCGGTGATGTTGCTGCAGGTGCTGCGCAATATTTTCAATCTGCTCGGGCTGGGTTCGTTTTATCAAATGGCGATTACCGGCGTGATCATCGTGTTGGCCATCTTGCTCAACCGCTTGATCGACCATTACGCCGGGCGCACTTGAGGATAACGACCCATGAATACACCCCAGGTCAAGGCCGTGATTTTCGACATGGATGGCTTGTTACTCGACACCGAGGGCGTCTATACCGAGGTCACTCAACTCATTTCCGACCGCTACGGCGGCCGGGCGTTTGACTGGCACTTCAAGCAGAACACCATTGGCCTGGGGGCGTATGACTTGGCGAGCTACATCGTGCGCTCGCTGGAGCTGCCCATAAGCCCCGAGACGTTCCTGGAACTGCGTACGCCGTTGATGAACGAACGCTTCCCCCAGGCTGCGGCCATGCCAGGCGCCGAAGCCTTGGTGCGGCACCTGTCGGCCAAGGGCGTGCCGATTGCGGTGGGCACCAGTTCATCGCGGCATTACTTCGAATTGAAGATCAGCCGGCATCGGGAGTGGTTCGGGTTGTTCGATGCGATTGTCACGGCGGACGACCCGCAGGTGGGGGCCGCCAAACCGGCACCGGATATCTTCCTGGTAGCGGCCCAGCGGTTGGGAATCGATCCGGCCGATTGCCTGGTGTTCGAAGACTCGCCGTTTGGAATTACAGCGGCGAAAGCAGCGGGGATGTATGCGGTGGCGGTTCCGGACCCGGCGATGCCGGAGGAGAAGTTCCGGCATGCCGACCGGCGTCTTGCCAGCCTGGAAGCCTTTGAAGCAGACCAATGGGGCCTGCCTGCACAGTGATAACGGCTCAATTGCTGTATGGGAGGGAGCAAAAGCCCTCCCACACAGCAATAGGTTCGCCGTTAAACGAACCCTTGCCCGCTGAATCCACGGGGCAAACGCTGCAACCCTGGCAAGTCGGTAAGTCGCTGCGTCCAGGCGCTGCGCCAGTCGCCCGCAGGATGGGTCTTGGCCTTGCGGTTTGCCCGGCGGGCGGCATTGCGCTGAACGCGGCGCGCTTCCTTGTAGGCATCGGTATTGCGGCAGGTACGGCACTTGACTCGGTTCAGCTCGGTGCTGGAAGGGAGGTTGGTGCCGTGGTGGCCGCAGGCCAAATGACCGGCGACCTTGAAGTGAATGACCATGTAAGCGTCTCCTTCGATGGGGTACGCGCATTGGTAAACCCACAATGCACGCGGGGAGGGCGGGGCAAGCAAAAGTCCCGGCACCTGAAGTTACGACCCCAGGCCGATGGCGACGTTCGATAATCAGTCGATAAGCGCCAGCAGGTCGGTATCCCCTACGTCCACGCCCGCCTGGGTCAGCAGGGTGGTTGCCTGGCCCCGGTGATGGGTCTGGTGGTTGAAAAAGTGCACCAGCAGGCCAAAAAAGGGTTTGTCCGCTGCGATACCGCGCATGTTGTGGTACTGCAGGCGATGGTCAAGGTCGGCCTCCCGCAGGGTGGGAACCCAATCGATGATCAGTTGATCGAGCCAGGCGCGGTAGGCTGCCAGTTGGCGGATATCGGCAAAGGCCAGGTGCTTGAGATCGGTGGGGGTGGCGATGGTGTCCAGCGCGGCTAGCACCGAGTAGTCCGCCGGGTGTTGCGCAAAACGTTTGAGCCAGACCGTGTCGCCCAAGGCCAGATGATTGAGCGTGCCGAGGATCGAACCAAAAAACGCCTGTCGATCCAGGACCAATTGCGCGTCGTTCAGCCGGGCGCTTGCCTCGTAGAGCTTGCGGTTCATCCACTGGTTATAACTCGCCAGCAGCGCAATATGTTCGATCCGGTTCACCTGGCTTTTCCTTCGCAGTCGCAGTGGCGCCATCATAAGCCGTGCCCGCCCGGCGGTCATGGTGTTCCGGCAGGCGCGGGCTATGGTTGATAGACGTCAACAGTGCGCTCTTGGAGGACACCATGAACACCAGCGATCTACTCGAACAACTCCTGCGCGCCGGGCAATCCAGCGGTGCCTCCTCGGGCGGTGGTCTGGGCGGGTTGCTCGGCGGTTTATTGAAAGGCACCCGCACCGGCAATGCCTCCGCTGGCGGCGGTCTGGGCGACTTATTGGGCGGCCTGGGCGGCATGCTCGGCGGTGGCGCAGCGGCGCGTCCAAGCCAAGGGCGTTCCGGTGGGATGAATTATGCGGCACTCGCCTCCCTTGGCATGGCGGCGTACCAGGCCTATCAGGCTTGGCAGCGCCAGCAGGCCAGCGCACCGCAGTCATCCTTCCAGACGGTGGACCAACTCGACGGCCCAGAGGCCGAAGCCCATAGCCACGCCGTACTGCGCGCCTTGATCGCGGCCGCCAAGGCGGACGGGCGTATCGATGAACAAGAACAGCAGCTGATTTCCAGTGAGTTGGGCCGACATACCGACGACCCGCAACTGCAGCAGTGGCTCGACGCAGAAGTCGCCAAGCCCCTGGATGCAGCAGACTTTGCTGAGTTTGCCCACGACCCTGCCGTAGCCGCCGAAGTCTACCTGGCCAGTGTGATGCTGGTGGACGACCAGCAGGACGCAGAACGCAATTACCTCGATGACCTCGCGGGCCAATTGCAAATAGACCCGCAACTGCAAGTGCACCTCGAACAGCAGGCCCGCGTCACGGCATAGATTCGCCGGCGGTTCACAGGCCCTGGGCAGCGAGCACGGCCAGATAGATCAGTACCACTGCGCACACGCCATGGCTCACGCGTTGCCAGGCAGGCGAGGCATTCTTGCGCAACAGATTGACCAGCGCGGCAGTGAGGAAACACGAAAGTACCGAAGCCAGCATGAAACCGGCGAAGAACATCAGGGTTTGCTCGTGGCTCGGGGTGGCGCCGACGATGCCCGTGAGCGCACTGCCCAAGGCGCCCCAGTAGACGATGTTCTTCGGGTTGGCCAGGGAAATCGCGGCGCCCACTGCCAGCGCATTCTGGTTGGAACTGGCCGGTGCGCTGTCGGCCTGGGGCAAGCGCCTGGCGTCCATCAGGCTTTGCACGCCGAGCCAGGCCAGGTAGAGGGCGCAGGCGATCGTCAACGGCACGCGAACGGCGTCATGCTGGATCAGCAGGGCGATACCGGTCAGGCCAATCACCGCCCATACGGCATCGCCCACCAACGAACCGACCTGCACCAGCAGTGCCGGGGTAAAGCCGTGGAGCAGGCCACGGCGCAGGGTCTCCGCCAGCACGGCACCGGGAGACAGGCAAAACACGAAACCGAATACCAGCGCATAGAAAAAAATCGTCAACATGCCCGCGTTCCTTCAACAGATGGCCAGCATTCTGCGGACACGCAGGCGTGTTGTCTTGAACCAGATTGCTGTTTAGCGTTTGAGGAGGCTTTGATAGCGGCCGGGGGTGGTGCCGTAGGCGGCCAGGAAGTGCCGGTTGAGGTGGCTCTGGTCGGCAAAGCCCAGGTCATGGGCGACTGCGCCTGCGCTCAGCCCATTGCGCAACAGCCCCTTGGCGCGTCGGGTGCGCAGTTGCATGGCCCACTGGCGCGGGCTCAACCCGGTTTCTTTTTGGAAAGCACGTAGCAAATGAAATTTGGACAGCCCAAGCTCATCACCCAGATGATCCAGGGGCAGGGATTGCTGCAAGTGTTCGGCCAGCAACTCCTGGGCGCGGGCGATCAGGTTTTTGCCGGCGGCCGCGGTGCCGGGTACGCGAACACCACTGGCATTCACCACCTCACCCAGCAGCATGATCAACGCGTCTTCACTCTGGTCACGCTCCAGCGCGTCAAGGCTGAACGCGTTGTTTACGGTAGCCGCGAGGCGCAGTGCCAGTTGCGGTTGGAAGCATACCGCGCGATCAAACTCCAACTGCCCAAGCCCCAGGTCGGCCGCCAATTGCTCGGCTGTGACGTACAGGCTGACAAACTGCCACGCTGCGCCTTCGGCCGCACCGCCGCCCTGGATCTGCCCTGGGTTGTACAAGGTGATCGACCCGGGCCCCGCTTCGAACTCCCTGCGGTCGAGCCACACCTTTTCCTCGCCCACCAGGTTGACGCCGATCACGCATTCGTCATGACTATGGCGGGCAAAATTCAGGCCGGTACAGGTGGTACTGCTCAACTCGTAATTGCCCAGCCAGGCGTGTTGCATGGCACTCATCAGGTCGACTCAAGACAGAGGAAGGCGTCGAGCATAACTAAATGCTCAAGCGCAAGGCGAGGGCGGCGAGGGTGACCAGCAGCACCGGAACCGTCAGTACGATCCCGACCTTGAAGTAATACCCCCAAGTAATAGTGATGCCCTTGCGCGCCAGAATATGCAGCCACAGCAGCGTGGCCAGGCTGCCAATGGGGGTGATCTTCGGGCCCAGGTCGCTGCCGATGACGTTGGCGTAGATCATCGCCTCCTTGATGACACCCACGGCATGGCTGGACTCGATGGACAGTGCACCGATCAACACGGTGGGCAGGTTGTTCATCACCGACGACAGCAGCGCCGTCAGTACACCAGTGCCCATCGCGGCCCCCCATATGCCGTAAGTGGCGAAGGTATCCAGCCACGTCGCCAGGTAACTGGTGAGTCCGGCATTGCGCAAGCCGTAGACCACCAGGTACATGCCCAGGGAGAACACCACGATCTGCCACGGCGCTTCCTTCAACACCTTGCGCGTGGAAATCTTGTGACCCTTGGCGGCGATCACCAGCAAGAGCACGGCACATGCCGCGGAAATCGCACTGATGGGAATCCCCAGGGGTTCCAGGGCAAAGCAGCCCACCAACAGGATACCCAGCACCCACCAGCCGGCACGGAAGGTGGCGCGGTCGTGTACTGCGCTGGCAGGGTCATCGAGGTCGGCGGGGTTGTAGGTGTGCGGAATATCGCGGCGAAAAAACCACAACAGCACCGCCAGGGTGGCCGCAACGCTGACCAGGTTGACGGGGATCATCACGCCTGCGTATTCGTTGAAGCCAATCTTGAAGTAATCCGCCGAGACGATGTTGACCAGGTTCGACACCACCAACGGCAGGCTTGCGGTGTCGGCAATAAACCCCGCGCCCATCACAAAGGCCAGGGTCGCCGCCGGGGAAAAGCGCAGCGCCAGCAGCATCGACATCACGATGGGCGTAAGAATTAACGCCGCGCCATCGTTGGCAAACAGCGCCGACACCAATGCGCCAAGCAGCACCATATAGGCAAACAACCGCCGGCCCCGGCCACGCCCCCAACGCGCCACATGCAGCGCCGCCCATGCGAAGAAACCCGCCTCATCCAGCAGCAGACTGATGATGATCAGCGCCACAAAGGTGCCGGTGGCATTCCAGATGATGTGCCACACCACCGGTATATCGGCCAGGCTGATGACGCCACAGGCCAGGGCCAGGATCGCGCCGAGGCTGGCGCTCCAGCCCACGCCCAAGCCCTTGGGTTGCCAGATGACCAGTACGATGGTGAGCAAAAAGATGCCAGCGGCAATAAGCATGAATGTCCCCGGAGAAGGCGAAATGCGCCTAAAGATTGACCTGCGCCAACGTTTATTAATTCAGCCACAAGTGTTTGAAATTAAAATGAAACACGCGTGTCCTAAAGTGCCCCACCCTTGGTGATAAAGGAAGTAACCGCGTGACCCGTGCCACTCGTAACCTGCGCAAGACCCTCGATTCCGTCGCGGACAATAACGAAACCGCGGCCTTTGATTTGATGCGCGCCGTCGAAAAACTCGGTGATGAAGTGCTGCGCCAGCGCCTGCTCAATACCATCCACCGCCTTAACCAGGATGCGTATGAACTGCGCGAAGCGCGGGACGCGGTGGAGCGTGTGTCGGTCAAGCTGGCGTAGTTGGCCATTTATTTTCCCCCCACGCTATAAAGGGCGCGCAAGATCGTTCAAGACAAGGCCCTGTTTGCACTGGCATCCTTGTCGACTGTCTGTCGATGAGCCGTATCCATGCCTACTGCCTTACCCCATTACGCCTTTGCTCGCGGCGCCATTGCCGTTATTCCTTTGTCCCTGGCCTGCGCGCCGTGGGGCCTGTTGGCAGGCTCAATGGCCATCGATGCGCAATTCACGCCGCTGCAGGCCCAGGGGTTGTCCGCCATCGTATTTGCCGGCGCCGCGCAGTTGGTAGCCATCGGCATGGTCAAGAGCGGCGCCAGCCTGATATCCATCGTACTGACTACCTTGTTGCTGACATCCCAGCACCTGCTCTATGGCATGCACATGCGCCCGACCCTGTCGACGCTCACTACCCGCTGGCGCATGAGCCTGGGTTTTTTACTCACTGACGAATTCTTCGCGCTGGTCAGCCACTACGATCGCCAGACGTTCAACCGCTGGTTTGCCCTGGGCGTAGGCCTTACGTTCTACATCGCCTGGAACCTGTTCACCCTGGCCGGCATTGTGCTGGGTAAAAGCATCCCCGGCCTGGACCAATTGGGCCTGGAGTTCTCGATTGCCGCGACGTTTATTGCGTTGATCACCCCCGTGGTCCGTGATGTGCCGACGGTGGTCTGCGTGGCCGTTTCGTTGCTGTGTTCGGTGTGGCTGAGCTTCCTGCATTGGGAGTCGGCCGTGGTGGTGTCTGGCCTTCTGGGCATGAGTGCAGGCTATGTGTGCAAACGACTGGGGGTAGGGCAGCCATGATCTACATCATGATTGCAGTGATGGGCCTGGCGGTTTTTCTCAATCGCTACCTGTTTATCGAGCCGCGCCTGCCGGTGCGCCTGAACCGTGGGGCGCGGGAGTTCCTGGGGTTTGCGGTGCCGGGCATGCTCACGGCGATCTGTGGGCCGATTATTTTCCTGGCCGATCACCAGCACCTCAACCTCAGCCCGGCCAATCCGTACCTGCTGGCTGGCATCAGTGCCGTGGCGTTGATGTACTGGACGCGCAACGTGCTGCTGACGGTGTTGCTGAGCATGGCGGTGTTCTATCTGCTGCGCTGGTGGCTCTGAACAGCAGGCAAAAAAAAGCCTGCGGGAGGGCAGGCGTCAAGGGAGACTTCTAAAAATGAGCCAAGCCACTATAGGCGGCGCATTCTCCCTTCACAGTGAAACTAAATTCATCCACTGCCGCGCAAAGCAGCCCCGCGAGGGGCCGCCACGTCGCATCAGTTTTTCGCGTTGAGCTTGCGCAGTTCCTCATAGGTAGCCGACTGCACGAACCAGAAACCGGAAATGATGCACCACGTCAAAGTACCGCCCACCAGGACCGCCAGGCCCGACAGGAAACTCGCGCTGAACATCGACACCAGGCCGATGAGCCAAACGAAGGCCAAAGCGATGTAGAGCACGGAGTTGTTGACGCTGATGACGAAATCTTTCATGACGCTTCCTTGTAGAGAATATCCCGTGGCCTCCTCAGTGAGACCAACGGCGACATCATAATGCCATGTCAGCGGCCTGCGCCACCTTGATTGCTTCTCAAGTAATGCGTCGTGGAGCGGCCGGCTAATGGTAGAGTCGCGTTTTTTTCCAACGGAGCAATGGCATGCACAAGGTGGTAGTGGGCGCATTGGTACTGGCAGCATTGGCCGGTTGCGCAGGTTCCAAGATGAAGGATGCACGCGCAGGTGCCCCTTATAAAACCCTGGCCTCGGACAAGGCGACCCTGGTGGTTGCCGAATGCATCCAGTTCGGCTGGCAAGACGAAAGCGTATTTGGTGTGGATGCCGGCGGCTTCAAGGAACCCATCGGCACGGGCGGTTTTACCGTGTACACCACCGGCGGCGATTACTTCGTTGATGTGCAAGGTGCCGGTGCCGGTTCCTCCGTCAAGTACTACGCCATCGAAGACAATATGCCTGCCAAACGACGTTTGGCTGCGCTCGCGACCTGTCTGTAATCCATTGCCTTAGTGTTTTTAGGAAATGCCCGGCACGACAGCTGCGGGACATTCGCTTATGATTCACATCGCTCGCCCGACATGATGGCTCTTTACCAGTACACGGATGTCGAGGCTGGAAAGTCGGGCGGGCATCCCCCTTTGCTCAACGTGGCATGAAACCCAAATGCCAGCGCCTGGGGATCTTCAGCGATACCACACCCAGCACACCGGCCAGCGCAGCGCTGACAACCAGCGCCCGGAGGCCCATGTGCTGCTCCAGCAGCGCCCCGATCACAGCCCCCACGAACATCCCCGCCCACGGCACCAGTTGCACCCGCCAGCCGTTGCGGCGTTCCCCCAATACCCAGCGACCCAGGCCGCGCCCGAAGCGTGAAAGTGCGCCTGTCACGTAGGTCAGGCCTACGGGCAAGCCGTTGACCTCTTCCACCGCCGCATTGAGCATGCCCATCGCGATGATCGCCGCGAGAAGCGCGGGCAAGGCGTCGGTCACTGGTAACAAGGCCCCGCCGCAGAGCAGTGCGGCAATGCACAACAGCAAGGGCAGGGCATGCCGGCGACCCAATCGGCTGACCACCACCCCCAGCGCATTGCCCACCACAAAGGTAGTGATCAGCAACAGCAGGCGCCCCGTCAGCCCCAGGTCCCCCGCGCTGATCGCCACGGCCAGGCGAGTGGTATTGCCGCTCATGAACGACACAAAGTCCCCGCTGGCCATAAAGCCAATGGCATCGGTCATGCCCGCCAATACCGAAAGGCTGGCCACCAACATCAAGCCCACCCGCCCACGCCAGCGCTGGTGGTGAGCGAGTACGGCATTTGCGTAGGGCTTGCGGGGCGCAGGCAACATGGTGGCGGGGTTCCTCGGTGAGATTATCCGGCCACTACGGTAGGACGCTTTGCACAGGTGTGCAATGGCCTGAAGGCTAGGGCGCCTTGGCGTTCTTCGGCAGGTCCGCAGCCAATTGCTCCAGAAACATCGCCAGCGCCACTTCTTCGGCCTTGAGCCCCTTGCGTACCCGAGGCTTGGGCAAGCGGGACAGCTCGCCCAGGCTGAAATGCTCCAGCACGGCGGGGTGGATGTAGCACTTGCGACACACCGCCGGGGTGTTGCCCAGTTGCCGGGCCACATCCTTGACCATGGCCACCACATGCCGCTTGGCGTCGGATTCCGGCTGCCATTCCAACTCGCGCAATACCGCCAATGCCAGCGCGGTGCCGGCCCAGGTGCGGTAGTCCTTGGCGGTAAAGTCAGCGCCAGTGAGGCTGTGCAGGTAGGCATTCACATCATGGGAACTGACGGTGTGGCGTTCGCCGTCCTCGTCCAGGTACTGGAACAGGTTCTGCCCCGGCAATTCCAGGCAACGTTTGACCACCGTGGCCAGGCGCCGGTCCTTGACGCTGACCTGGTGTTCGACGCCGCTCTTGCCGCGAAACTGGAACTGAATCTGACTGCCCTTGATGTCCACATGCCGGTTGCGCAGGGTGGTCAGGCCGTAGGATTTGTTATCCCGTGCGTACTGGGTGTTGCCAACACGGATCAAGGTGGCGTCCAGCAGCATGACCACGGTGGCCAGTACTTTTTCTCGGGTAAACCCAGGCTCGGCGATTTGCGCTTGCAGTTGCTTGCGCAGCTTGGGCAGCGCATTGCCGAATTCCTGCAGACGCGAATACTTGTCGGTGTCGCGTACCTCGCGCCAACGTGCGTGATAGCGATATTGCTTGCGCCCTCGGGCATCACGGCCGGTGGCCTGCAGGTGGCCACGCGGATCGGCGCAGATCCATACATCGGTGTAGGCAGGCGGCACGGCCAGGGCATTGAGGCGTTGAATCTCAGCAGCATCCTGGATGCGCTGGCCCTTGGCATCGAAATACTGGAACTTGCCCCGAAGCGTCTTGCGACGGATACCGGGCTGGGTGTCATCTACATAATGCAAATCGCGGGGCAGGTCGACGTCGGACATGGTGGCGTTCCTTTGGGCATGTTCGATTGACCGCAGCGTTGCGCGGTCGTGCCAAAAGGTTTATGCCAGCACGGCCACTGCCTTGATCTGTGCCCACAGCCGTTGGCCTGGGTGCAGTTGCAACTGGTCGCGGGAGAAGCGGGTGATGCGTGCCAGCAACGGTGTACCGCTGGCGTCCAGGCGCACCAGTACATGGGCTTGGTTGTCTGCGCCGAGTTCCTGGGTGACCGTCACCGGCAGGCGGTTGAGGATGCTGCTGTGCGCCTCGGGTTGCAGGTTGAGGCTTACGTCCCGCGCCTGCACCTTGACCCGCAAGGCCTTGCCCACTGCCAGCGGCGCATGGGCTACGCGCATATGCAGGTCGCTGTCGGGCAGTTGCAGCGTCAGCAGTTGGTAGTGGGCGTCGTAGGCGCTGACCGTCCCCTTGATCACCACCCCGGCGTCGTCGCCTGACGCCATGGGCAGGTCCAGCCGTGCCAGGGTTTCGCCGATGGGACCGCTGGCCAGGGCCTTGCCGTCATTGAGCAGCACGATGTGATCGGCCAGGCGCGCCACTTCATCCTGCGCATGGCTGACATACAACACTGGGATGTCGAGCTCGTCATGCAGGCGTTCCAGGTAGGGCAAGATCTCGCCTTTACGCTGGCTGTCCAGCGCGGCCAACGGCTCATCCATCAACAACAACCTGGGGCTGGTGAGCAAGGCGCGGGCGATGCCGACGCGCTGGCGTTCGCCGCCGGACAGGTGTTGCGGGTGACGGTCGAGCAAGTGGCCGATCCCCAGCAACTGCGTGGCCTGGGCCATGTCCACACGCCGCTGCTCACGCGCGATGCGCTTGAGACCGAACTCCAGGTTGGCGCGCACCGCCAGGTGCGGGAACAGGCTTGCTTCTTGAAACACGTAACCCAGCGCGCGTTTGTGGGGGGGCACGAACAGCCCGTTGCGGCTGTCTTGCCAGACTTCGTCGTTGATCTGGATAAAGCCATCGTCGGCCCGCTCAAGGCCAGCGATGCAACGCAAGCAGGTGGTCTTGCCCGAACCAGAATGCCCGTACAGCGCGGTCACGCCACGGCCGGGCAGATGAAGGTCCACGTCCAGCTCGAACCCCGAGTACTTGAGTTGCAGGCGTACATCAATCATCGCAATCAACTCCAGCCCATCTTGGTTTTACGACTGGAATACAGCGCCAGCAGCACCAGGAACGCGAACACCACCATGGACCCTGCCAGCCAGTGGGCCTGGGCGTATTCCATGGCTTCTACGTGGTCGTAGATCTGCACCGAGACTACTCGGGTCTTGTCCGGGATATTGCCGCCGATCATCAGCACCACGCCAAACTCACCGACGGTGTGGGCAAAACCCAGGATCGACGCGGTGATAAAGCCTGGGCGTGCCAGGGGCAGAATCACCGTGAAAAACGTGTCCCACGGGTTGGCGCGCAACGTGGCGGCCACCTCCAAAGGGCGTGTACCGATGGCAGAGAAGGCGTTTTGCAACGGCTGCACCACAAACGGCATGGAATAGATCACCGAGCCAATCACCAACCCGGCAAAGCTGAAGGTGAGGGTGCCCAGGCCCAGCCATTGGGTGAACTGGCCGAAGTAACCGTTGGGACCCATGGTCAACAGCAGGTAGAAGCCGATCACCGTGGGCGGCAGCACCAGCGGCAAGGCAACAATTGCGCCGATGGGCCCGCGCCACCACGAACGGGTGCGCGACAGCCACAGGGCAATCGGAGTGCCGATGACCAGCAGGATCACCGTGGTCAGGGACGCCAGTTTGATGGTCAACCAAATAGCGGAAAAATCGGCACTCGATAGCGGCATTTAGAGCTCGTAACCGTAGGACTTGATAACGGCAGCGGCTTTTGGCCCCTTGAGGTATTCAACCAGTGCCTTGGCAGCGGCGCTGTCTTTGCCTTTATTGAGGATGACCGCGTCCTGTTTGATCGGATCATGCATGGACGATGGGACGATCCACGCCGAACCGCTGGTGACTTTGCCGTCTTTGTAGATCTGCGACAAGGCGACGAAGCCCAACTCGGCGTTGCCGGTGGACACGAACTGGTAGGCCTGGGTGATGTTCTGGCCTTCAACGATCTTGTCCTTGACCTTGTCGCTCAGGCCTTCTTTGGCCAGCACCTGGGTCGCAGCCAGGCCGTACGGCGCGGCTTTCGGGTTGGCGATGGACAGGTGCTTGAACGCATTTTTCTTCAGCACGTCGCCCTTGGCGTCCACGTAGCCTTCCTTGGCCGACCACAACGCCAGGGTGCCCACGGCGTAAGTGAAGCGCGAACCTTTGACGGTGTCGCCTTCGCTTTCCAGTTTTTGCGGAGTGGTGTCGTCGGCGCTCAGGAATACCTCGAACGGCGCGCCGTTTTTGATCTGGGTATAGAACTGGCCGGTGGCACCGTAGGCCGCGACCAACTTGTGGCCGGTGTCTTTCTCGAAATCGGCGGCAATCGCCTGGATCGGCGCGGTGAAGTTGGCGGCGACCGCCACCTGTACTTCATCGGCGTGAGCCGAACCAAAAGCCAGGGCAGCGACCAGTGCGGCCAGGCGTGAGACACGGATCATCATGAAGCAGCTCCTTGGGGATGTACGGCGTGTTATAGGTAAAAGGCTATACCGCTATTTACGGGAATATATAGCGGTTAGCCACTGCCGGTACAGCCAAAAGTTGCCTCGGGTGTCAGTTCGGCTTGAGCTTGGCCAATGCCTGCTCGGCCAATTGGCGGGTCAGGTCATACGTGCAGATGTCTTTGCCCAGGCGCAGCGCCTGACCAGACCACAGGTTGCTGAAACCCGCTTCGTCCTTGGCCTTGAGCGGGATCAACGCACCACCGGCCGTGGGAAACGCTGGGGCAGCCTGGTTTATGGGGCCCAACTCACGCATTACTCGGTTGACGATGCCACGGGCCGGGCGGCCGGTGAACAGGTTCGTCAGTGCGGTTTCGCTGGCTTGGGCGTGGCGCAAGGCGTGGTAGTGGGAAGGGGTGACGTTGGCTTCCGGGGTAAACAGGTAGGCGGTACCGATCTGAACCGCAGAAGCGCCTAGCGCAAACGCCGCGACAATGCCCCGCGCATCGCCAATACCACCGGCGGCGATCACCGGCACACTGACGGCATCCACGATCTGCGGCACCAGGGCAAACAGGCCGATCTGGGTGTTGAGGTCGTCGCTGAGAAACAACCCTCGATGCCCACCTGCCTCGATGCCCATGGCGATGATCGCGTCGCACCCATGCTGTTCCAGCCAAATGGCTTCTTCGACTGTGGTGGCCGAGGACAGCACTTTGGCGCCGGTGGTTTTAACCCGCTCCAGCAGGTCTTTTTGCGGCAAGCCAAAGTGAAAGCTGACGACTTGGGGATGAAACTCTTCGATCACCTGGCAAGCGGCTTCGTTGAACGGCTCGCGGTTGGACACCGGCGTTGGCGCGTCATAATCGGCGCCCAATTCGCGGTAGTAGGGTTCCAGCAACGCTTTCCAGTGACGGTCGCGTGCCGGGTCAGGCTGGGGTGGTTGGTGGCAGAAGAAGTTGACGTTGATTGGGTGGGTGCTGGCTTGACGGATTTCGCTCAACGCCTGGCGCAGTTGCTCGATGCTCAACGCTGCTGCCGGCAGCGAGCCCAAAGCGCCCGCTTGGCTGGCTGCTATAACCATGGCCGTCGTCGTGCCGACGGCCATGGGCGCCTGGATGATGGGCAGTTCGATGCCCAGCAGGTCAAGAATGCGGGTGTCTGGCCAAGTGCTCATGGGATGCGTCTCCAGCGTTAGTAAGGCATTTCGCTGTTTTAGCAGGGCACCCGGCACCCGGCCAGTCTGTTTTATTCACTGGACGAAACCCAGGTTTCGTGCGCCTGCATCAATCGATAGCGTGGCCCAGCACCGCGTGAATACGTTGGGCAACATGGACGGCATGGGTTTCCAGGGCGAAGTGGCCGGTGTCCAGCAATTCCACCACGGCGTTGGGGTTGTCGGACGCGTAGGCGTGGGCGCCCGGTGGGATGAAGAAGGGGTCGTTCTGGCCCCAGATCACCAGGGTCGGTAGTTGCGTGGCCTTGAAGAACGCCTGGAAGGCAGGGTATTGCGTGAGGTTATTGCGATAGTCGAGGAACAGGTCCAGCTGGATATCCTCGTTGCCCGGCCGCTGCATCAGCAGTACGTCGAGCATGTAGGACTCGGGCGCCACACGGTCCGGTTGGTTCACCCCTTGCAGGTATTGGTAGCGCGTGCCTTCAAGGCCCAGCACTCCTTTGCGCACCACATCGCGATTGGCCGCGCTTGGGTCGGCCCAGTAGGCACGAATCGGCGCCCATGAATCCCCAAGGCCTTCCAGGTAAGCATTGCCGTTTTGCGAGACCAGTGCGCTGACCCGCTCCGGGTGCGCCACGGCCAGGCGCAGGCCAACAGGCGCGCCGTAATCAAAAACGTAGAGGGCGTAGCGGCTCAATTGCAGTGCATCTACAAAATGCCCCACGGTGATTGCGAGGTTGTCGAAGCTGTAGGGGTAATTGCGCTCGGCCGGTACTTCGGTGAAGCCAAAACCTGGCAGGTCAGGGGCGATCACGCGAAAGCGCGTCGCAAGCAGGGGGATCAGGTTGCGGTACATGTGGGACGAACTGGGGAAGCCGTGCAACAGCAGAATCACCGGGGCGGTCGGTTCGCCGGCCTCACGGTAGAACATGCGAACGCCATCGACGTCGACGTGGCGGTAGTAAACAGCGGTGGCTTGAGTGGTCATTTCGAGTGCGCCTTATGTAACTTGATTGGGTTGATATAGCGGTTACCTGGCTTAAAAGCTGCGCCCAAAAAAGTAACCTGTCAAATGGTTTATACGGGTTATTTGTTTTTGCTCTGTAACTATCATTAAGCTTAAATGGCGGTTACTATTTCATCGCTCTCACGAGGAATGAACATGACCGCCACCGCACTGCTGGAACCCTACGTCCTTGCCGATGACCCGGTACTGGACATGCTCAACACACGCGCCAATGTCGACGGTGAGCCCTTCGAGTTCTGGCAAAGCGATGCCGATGTCGAGCGCTGGCTGGTGCGTTTGGGTTGGGTCGCAGAAGGCGCGACACCTGTATTCGAGGTCGGGAGCTTGTTGGCGACGGCCAAGGTGTTGCGGGAAGTGATTCGTACGCTGCTTGAACAACGCAAGGCGGGGGAGCAGGGCGATCCGGCTGCACTCAATGGTTTTTTGCGCAAGGCTGTCAGCCATCCGCAACTGATGTGGCCTGCACCGGGTGAAGTGCGCCTGGAACGTCAACGCAAACAGCAAACGCCGGAGCAGTTCCTGTCACCGATTGCCGAGGCGGCTGCGGGCTTATTGGTGGACGGTGATTTCAATCTGATCCGCACCTGCGAGCACCCCGAGTGCGTGCTGTGGTTCTACGATCGGACCAAGGCCCACAAACGCCGGTGGTGCAGCATGGCGCTGTGTGGCAACCGGCATAAGGTCGCTGAGTTTCGCAAGCGCAAGCTGCTTTAGGCTTGGCTTTCGCGCTCCAGCAATTGGCGCTTGCGTTCGACGCCCCAGCGATAGCCCGATAAATCGCCATTGCTACGCACCACCCGGTGACACGGAATCGCTACCGCCAGGCTGTTGGCACCGCAGGCCTGGGCCACTGCGCGGAAGGACTTTGGCGCGCCGATACGTTCGGCTATTTGCCCATAGCTGGCAGTGCTTCCCAGCGGAATATCACGCAAGGCCTGCCACACCCGCTCTTGAAAGGCGGTGCCACGCAGATCCAGCGGCAGGTCCAAGCCCAGGGCGGGCGCCTCGACAAACCCGACCACTTGGGCCACCACCTGTTCGAAGCTGCGATCTGCGCCCACCAGGCGGGCCTTGGGAAATTGATCCTGCAGATCACGCACCAGCTTGCCCGGATCATCCCCCAGCAGGATCGCACACACGCCACGAGTGCTCTGCGCGACCAATATGGCGCCCAGCGAGCACTCCCCAACGGCGAACAGAATTTCATTATGGGTACCGCCCGCCTTGTAATCACTGGGTTTCATGCCGAGCAATTGATTGGCCGACTCGTAGAAGCGGCTGTTGGAATTGAAGCCGGCGCCGTACAACGTGTCGGTGACCGAGTGCTGGCTTTTGAGCCCATCGCGCACCTTGCGCGAGCGGTGGGCGCTGACGTAGCCCTTGGGCGTCAGGCCGGTCACGGCCTTGAACACGCGATGGAAGTGGAAGGGGCTGAGCCCGGCTTGGGCCGCAAGGGTTCCGAGGTCCGGTGGCGTTTGCGCCTGTTCGATAGACCGACAGGCATTGGCGACCAGTTGGGCGTGTTGGGCGGCCACCTGGGTTCGGTCTGAGGCCGCGCGTTTGCTTGCGCGGTAACCTGCCGCTTCGGCTTGGGCCGGGGTGTCGAAGAACTCGACATTCTCCCGACGCGGCAAACGTGACGGGCTGCTGGGGCGGCAATACACACCGGTGGTTTTCACGCCATACACAAACAGGCCGTCGGCCTTGGGGTCACGGGCCAGGATTGCAGCCCAGCGAGGGTCGTCGTTGATAGTCATGCTCGGCACTCTTTGCAGGTGTTGAGCAGACTAACGCTGTTGCACGCACCTGACACTCCGAAGCTTGCGGTCAAAATCAGCCGGCGGTGCGAAAGGTAAGATTGATGCGTTGCGGCCCCATGACCCCATGCACGCCTTCCTTGATGGGCATCACGCCATGAAAGCGCAGGCGATCAACGCCACCCCAGACCACCACGTCGCCGTGGAACAGCGAAACCTTTTGGGTTTTGTCGCTGCGCTCATGGCCGCCAAACAGGAAAATCGCCGGCAGGCCCAAGGAAACTGAAACCACCGGAGCACCGAAGTGGCGTTCATTTTTGTCCTGGTGCAGGGACATCTTCGCGCCGGGCACGTAACGGTTAATCAGGCAGGCATCGGGGGCGAAGTCGGCAAAACCGGCATCCGCCGCGGCCTCAGCCGCCAGTTGGCGCAAGGCTTGCGGCATGCGTGGCCAGGGCTGTTGGCTACGCGGGTCGAGAGGGCTGTAGCGGTAGCCGCTGGTATCGGTGGTCCAGCCGAGTGCGCCGCAACTGCTCAAGGCCGCTGACATGGTAAAGCCACCGGGCGTGACCATTCTGCGAAACGGTGACTGGGCCAGCACGCGCCGCAGCTCAGGCAGAAGCCGATCGATCCAGGGTAGGGCATAGCCCCGCAATACGTAGGACTCGTCGCCGATCTGTTCGCGCCCCGAGGGTTGCTGCAGGGCATCGTCGGCGAACAAGTCCTCGGTGGGGCCGGGCATGGGCTTAGAGCGCCTTGCTCACATTGATGTCGGTGATTTCATCGCTGGCATCATGGATTTTCGCCAGGGCTTGCTTGGCTTCTTCCACGCTGTTGCTTTGCAATTGGGCGAACTCGAAGCGGCGTTCACCGTTGAGTTTGTACTTGATGACGTATTTGGTGGTAGTGGTCACGGCTATTTCCTGTTGGGTGTTCGGCTCAGCTCAATTTGGAGCTGGTGCGACGCACGATGCGGATCTTGTGGGACAGGGTCGGCTTCTTGGTGACGCTGATGGCGCGGCGTGTCACCACATCCAGGGTGATGTTCCAGAACCCGGTGCTGGGCGCGGTGATCTTGGCTGGGAATTTGTCGAAAGCGCCACCGTGGTAGGTATGGCGACCGCCATTTTTGAAGCTGCGAAAGTTCGCATCGCTCATCAGGCGGATATTGCACGTTTGCGAGCATTCGATGACGACAATGTCTCCCTCGTTGAGGTGCTCGCGCTGGTGGATGAATTTCATGGGGTGTCTCCAGAAGGGCTTTTTCTGAAAAATCAGAACGATACGTAGGTTAAGATGGAGTTTATCAGCCCCAGCGCGTTTATTATCGCGTCGTCTTCGACGACATCGACAATTTAAAACAGTTATTTACCGAGTTATCAGGGATAAATCCTACGTGGGCGGGAGAAAATTACCATCCCCGCTGTCGTAGGGTCTTTATCGGAGGTTTTGTATGAAGTGGAGTGTGTTGGTTCTGGCCTTGGCGTTGGGTGGGTGTGCTTCGGTTGCAGATATCAAGCAGACCCCGCCGACGTTGTCGGTCATTTCCGGGAAGAAACCACAGGAATACGCCGCGTGCGTGGTGCAGAAGCTGTCTGCTACGCGCCGGCCGCCGCAGATCGAGCCGCACAAGGAAGGCTTTCAGGTGATCGTGCCGCAAAAATTCTCGGCCGACCCTTCGGCGATCTTTGAGATCGAGGAGCGCTCCAGCGGCAGTAGCATCAAACTCTACGAGAGCATGTCCAATGTGCCTATCCGTCCGGGCGACGTGAAAAAGGCCGGGGAAGAGTGTATTTCCGGCTAATGCCGCGACGGAAAATCATATATGAAGCGTGAACACGTCATCGCCCGCCATGCCGAGGGGCAAATCTCGGCGACCCATGTCATCCAGAACCCCGCCGACCTTGGCGAGTGGATCGTTTTCTTCAAAAAAAGCGGCGGGCGCAGCTTTTTCCTGGTAGACGAACAGGATGAAGTCGAATCCTTTGCCAGCCTCGATGAGTTGACCGAGACGCTGCGTGGGCTGGGGATCAAGTTTGCCGAGATTCACTTGTAGCCCGCAGACTATTTGCACACCACGACGACGCTGCGGCTTTTATAGTTGCCGACGTCCTTGCCCAGGGTCTTGTCGTCCTCGTTGAGCGAGGGCGTACCCTCAGTGCCAACGATGCGATAGCCGGTACCCGCGCAGGAGGCATCGGCTTTTTCGTAGCAACTGGCCCAGGAGTTGGCCTCGCCCGAACAGTCGATGGTCAGGCCTTGCTCGCCGTTTTTCAGGTACACGTCAGAAGTGGTGGTGCAGCCGGCCAGCGCCAGTACCGCAGTCAGTGCCAGTAGTCTATTCATGGAGGGTTCGTCATCGAGGGTGTTGGGGGAGGGGCGCTGACACTGTCGTGGTGCGTCTGCGGCAGATTATAGCGAACGGCCATCTAGGTACAGACAAACACAAAAAAGCCCCGTGACCGGGGCTTCTTTTAGAGCGCGCGGTAATTACTTGCCCTTGGGACGCTTGCTCGACGCATGGCCCGCTTCATCGACAAACACTTCTGCGACCGCGATGGCTTCGCGCTCGGTGGCGAATGCGCCGGCGACGCTGTCACCGTGGAAGTTGATCAAGTGCCAGCCGTCTGCTCGCTGGGTGATCAGGTAGCCGTTCACGCCTTTTGGTTCTGACATCTATTGGGAATCTCGTGGTCTGGTTCAGAGGCGCTCATGATAGCGCCAAATGTCGCGGGCCAGCGCAAGTTATTGTAGGTCAGTGTCCCTCGGTCAAAAGCATGCTAAAAAGGTTGCAGCCCTCACCAATCGTGAGGCGTGGATGTTTTTTAGCCTGCCGGCGCAGTGGCTCTTCGTAAGATCAGCGGAACTTACGCCGACATTTTTTCTCTATGATGACATCGCAACGCCAGCAGGACCCATTGTAAGGTGACTGCGGCCTGATTAGACTGCGCCGAATTTCGTACGCACAGCCCTTTGTAAGGACTTATATGATCAAGAAATGCTTGTTCCCAGCAGCCGGTTACGGCACTCGCTTCCTGCCAGCGACCAAAGCCATGCCCAAAGAGATGCTGCCGGTGGTGAACAAGCCACTGATTCAGTACGGCGTTGAAGAGGCACTGGATGCCGGCCTGAACGAAATTTCCATCGTGACCGGCCGTGGTAAGCGCGCCCTGGAAGACCACTTCGACATCAGCTACGAGCTGGAAAACCAGATCAAGGGCACCGACAAGGAAAAATACCTGGTAGGTATCCGCAAGCTGTTGGACGAGTGCTCGTTCTCCTACACCCGCCAGACACAGATGAAGGGCCTGGGCCACGCGATCCTCACCGGCCGCCCGTTGATCGGTGACGAACCGTTCGCCGTGGTCTTGGCGGACGACCTGTGCGTCAACCTGGATGGCAAGGGTGTTCTGGAGCAGATGGTTGATCTGTACAAGAAATACCGCTGCACCATCGTTGCGGTCCAGGAAGTGGACCCACAGGAAACCAACAAGTACGGCGTGATCGCCGGCGACGAAATCGGCGATGGCCTGATCCGCGTACGCGACATGGTTGAAAAGCCAGCACCGGAAGATGCACCGTCGAACCTGGCGATCATCGGTCGCTACATCCTGACCCCGGACATCTTCAAGTTGATCGAAGAAACCGAGCCAGGCAAGGGCGGCGAAATCCAGATCACCGACGCCCTGTTGAAGCAAGCCAAAGACGGTTGCGTCATTGCCTATAAGTTCAAGGGCCAGCGTTTTGACTGCGGCGGCGCTGAAGGCTACATCGAGGCGACCAACTTCTGCTACGAGCACTTCTATAAGACTGGCAAGGCCTACTGATTCACCGTAGTCCTACAGCGTTATAGAAAGAAAGCCACCTTCGGGTGGCTTTTTCGTTTTTCGGTCCCATGTAAGTCGGTATGCTGATGTCCTGCCGAGGAGAGTGAAATGGCCTACGATTTTGACCTGTATGTAATTGGCGCCGGTTCCGGCGGTGTTCGCGCGGCACGTTTTGCGGCGGGCTTTGGGGCCAAGGTGGCCGTGGCGGAAAGCCGCTACCTGGGCGGTACCTGTGTGAATGTGGGCTGCGTGCCAAAAAAACTGCTGGTCTACGGCGCACACTTTGCCGAGGACTTCGAGCAAGCCAGCGGCTTTGGCTGGTCATTGGGTGAAGCGAACTTCGACTGGGCAACCCTGATCGCCAACAAGGACCGCGAGATCAATCGCCTCAATGGCATTTACCGCAACCTGCTGGTCAACAGTGGCGTGACCCTGCACGAAGGGCATGCACGACTGATCGACCCGCACCAGGTGGAGATCAATGGCGAGCGGTTCACTGCCAAGCACATCCTGATCGCCACCGGCGGATGGCCTCAGATTCCGGAGATTCCAGGGCGCGAGCACGCCATTGGCTCCAACGAAGCGTTCTTTCTCAAAGAGCTGCCCAAGCGCGTGCTGGTGGTCGGCGGGGGCTACATCGCCGTAGAGTTCGCCGGTATCTTCCACGGGCTGGGCGCGCAGACATCGTTGCTGTATCGCGGCGACCTGTTCCTGCGTGGGTTTGACGGTTCGGTGCGCACCCATTTGAAGGAAGAACTCACTAAACGCGGCCTGGACTTGCAGTTCAATGCCGACATCGGGCGCATCGACAAGCAAGCAGATGGCAGCCTCAAGGCCACACTGAAAGACGGTCGTGTGCTGCAAGCCGATTGCGTGTTCTACGCCACGGGGCGCCGCCCGATGCTCGACAGCCTTGGCCTGGAAAACACCGGCGTGAAGCTCGACAAGCGTGGCTTTGTCGAAGTGGACGACCTGTACCAGACCACCGAACCGTCGGTCCTGGCCATTGGCGATGTAATTGGTCGCGTGCAGCTGACCCCGGTGGCCCTGGCCGAAGGCATGGCCGTGGCGCGTCGCTTGTTCAAGCCTGAGCAATACCGCCCGGTGGATTACGCGATGATCCCGACGGCGGTGTTCAGCCTGCCTAATATCGGTACGGTTGGCCTGACGGAAGAAGAGGCGAAAGAAAAGGGCCACAAGGTGCAGATCTTCGAAAGCCGTTTTCGGCCGATGAAGTTGACCCTGACCGAGTGCCAGGAAAAAACCCTGATGAAGCTGGTGGTCGATGCCGACACCGACAAAGTGCTGGGTTGCCATATGGTCGGCCCGGACGCCGGTGAGATCGTCCAAGGCCTGGCGATCGCGCTCAAGGCGGGCGCGACCAAGCAGCATTTCGATGAAACCATCGGCGTGCACCCAACGGCGGCGGAAGAGTTTGTCACCATGCGCACGCCTGTGGCGCACTGATCAGTCTTGTGGTGGCGCTTCTGGCGCCGTTGCAACGACGGCCGCCAGGCGCAACGCCTCGATACTGGCCTGGGCCTTGATCAGGTTCAGTTCCAGGGCTTTGTGGGTGTGCTGGTGAGCGATCACTGCCTCCTGATGTGATTGGCACTCCAGCACGGCAACCCGTAGGCGCTCTTGAAGCAGGGTGCGCTCGCTGTCTACCTGGCTCAGTTGCTCCCTCAGTTTGAGCTGCTGGGCCTGATCCTCGCGGACTTGTTCCTGCAAAGCGGCCAATTCCTTGGTCGTTACCCGATGCTCAATCAATAGCCGCTCATTGTCGCGATGCAGCTGGGTGATTTCATCCTGGCGCACCAGTGCGCTTTGCTGGGCCTGGCGCAATTCGGCCTGAACCTGCTGTAGCTGGCCTTCGTGGCGGCGCTGTTCCTGCTCACGCTGTTCCTTGATCGCGTTGCGGTAATGCTCCAGCGCGTCGCGGGCATGCAGGTGCTTATCTTCCAGCGAGCGAATCTGTTCGTCCTTGTCGTTGATGCGCAACTCGTAATCGCTGCAAGCCTGGCTCAGTCCGGCATTGCGGGTTTGCTCGGTCTGCAGGCTGGTGCTGGCGGTTTGCAGGGCGGCGCTCTCTTCAGTCAGGGCGGCGGCCTGTATATCGAACTGTTGCTTGAGTTGGCTGTGGGCCTCTTCCAGTGCCGCTACCTGTGCGAGCAGGGCGGTTTTCTGCTGTTCAAATTGCGCCAAGGCCAAGTCGATGGGTTCTTGGGCTTTGTCTTTGAGGCGCTGGGCCAGCCTTGCTACCAGTTCGCCCAACTCATCATCGAGGGGCGCTTCGGTGATGGTCAGCCGGGTTTCGCTGTCGTCCAGCTCCTTCAAATAGCGGTGAATCGTGGTCTTTGAGCCGGTATTGCCCATTTCGATACGTACGGCATCGATGCTGGGGTTTTCGCCGCGGGCGAGGATCGCCAAGCGGGCCGTTTGAACTACTGCTTTATTGATGCCGCCGCGAGCCATGGGGTCTCCGTCGATTTAGTACTGTGGTACGTAGTATGTATTTACGTACTATATCATGAATATGGTTTGGTTTGAATTCGTCATTTCTAAGATGGGATATTGGCGTATTATCCCGTGTCATCAGCATTTTAACCGGGCAAACACCTGCCAGCAGTATGAATAGGCTTCCCATGAGCGATCTGGATCGTTACCTCAATGCCGCCACACGCGATAACACGCGGCGCAGCTACCGCGCAGCCATCGAGCATTTCGAAGTGAGTTGGGGAGGGTTCCTGCCCGCCACGGCAGACAGCGTGGCTCGCTACCTGGTGGCCCACGCAGGTGTGCTCGCGGTCAATACTTTGAAACTGCGGCTTTCGGCATTGGCGCAATGGCATACCAGCCAAGGTTTTCCCGACCCAACCAAGGCGCCCGTGGTGCGCAAGGTGCTCAAGGGGATTCGTGCCGTGCACCCCGCGCAGGAGAAACAGGCTGAGCCGCTGCAGCTCAAGCACTTGGAGCAAGTGGTTGCGTCCCTTGAGCGCGAGGCAAAAGACGCGGCTCATGACCCTGCGCGGCTATTGCGCGCCAAGCGCGACACTGCGTTGATCTTGCTGGGTTTTTGGCGCGGCTTTCGTAGTGATGAACTCTGTCGGCTTCAGATCGAGCATGTACAGGCTACGCCCGGTGCCGGCATCAGCCTGTATCTACCGCGCAGCAAAAGCGATCGCGACAACCTCGGCAAGACCTATCACACCCCGGCGCTGTTACGCCTTTGCCCGGTACAGGCCTACAGCGAGTGGCTCAGTGCTTCGGCGCTGGTGCGCGGGCCGGTGTTTCGTGGGATTGACCGCTGGGGCAATCTGGGCGAGGAGGGCTTGCACGCCAACAGTGTGATCCCGCTACTGCGCCAGGCCCTGGAGCGCGCCGGCATGCCTGCCGAGCAATACACCAGTCACTCTCTGCGTCGGGGCTTTGCCACTTGGGCCCACCGCAGCGGTTGGGATTTGAAGTCGTTGATGAGTTACGTCGGCTGGAGCGACATGAAATCGGCCATGCGCTATGTTGAAGCGACGCCCTTTCTCGGCATGACACTGGCTAGCCAACCGCTGATTTGAGATTTCTTCTATTAATACAGTCACCTGATAGGGAAAACCAATCGCGAGCATCAGGTTTGCCAATGAGCCATCGATGCAGAGAGTGGGTAGGATTCACTTCATCAACTTCTTAACCCCTGACGGAGAGTCAACGATGCCTATCATCAACAGCCAAGTAAAACCGTTCAAAGCTACCGCCTACAAAAACGGCAACTTCGTAGATGTGACCGACGCTGACCTGAAAGGCAAATGGTCCGTTGTGTTCTTCTACCCAGCCGACTTCACCTTCGTTTGCCCAACCGAACTGGAAGACCTGGCCGACAACTACGCCGAATTCCAGAAGCTGGGCGTCGAGATCTACAGCGTTTCCACCGACACTCACTTTGCCCACGCTGCCTGGCACAACACTTCGCCAGCCATTGGCAAGATCCAGTACACCATGATCGGTGACCCGACCCTGACCATCTCCCGCAACTTCGACGTACTGATCGAAGAAGCTGGCTTGGCCGATCGCGGTACTTTCGTGATCAACCCAGAAGGTCAGATCAAGATCGTTGAACTGAACGACGGCGGTGTGGGCCGTGACGCTTCCGAGCTGCTGCGCAAAATCAAGGCTGCCCAGTACGTTGCTGCCCACCCAGGCGAAGTGTGCCCAGCCAAGTGGAAAGAAGGCGAAGCGACTCTGGCTCCATCCCTGGACCTGGTCGGCAAGATCTAAGTCTGTGAAGCATCTAGGGCGGGTATCCGCACCTTAAGTAAGCTGCAACCGCCCTCAAAAACGCCCGGGCGAGATTCGCTCGGGCGTTTTTTTTACCGAATCAAAAGGAATCGCCCGTATGTTGGACGCCAATCTTAAAGCTCAGTTGAAGTCATACCTGGAACGGGTCACCCAGCCGATCGAGATCGTCGCCTCCCTCGACGACGGTGCGAAGTCCCAGGAAATGCTTGCCCTTTTGCAGGACGTAACCAGCCTCACCACGCTGATTACCCTGAAAACCGATGGTGATGATGCGCGCAAGCCGTCGTTCTCCATCAACCGCCCGGGTGCCGAGATCAGCTTGCGTTTCGCCGGCATCCCCATGGGTCATGAATTCACTTCGCTGGTGCTGGCCCTGCTGCAAGTCGGTGGCCACCCGTCGAAGGCCAGTGTCGAAGTCATTGAACAGATCCGCGCCCTCAAAGGCGAGTTCAGCTTCGAGACCTACTTCTCGCTGTCCTGCCAGAACTGCCCGGACGTGGTCCAGGCGCTGAACCTGATGGCCGTGCTCAACCCGAATATCCGCCACGTCGCCATCGATGGCGCGCTGTTCCAGGCTGAAGTGGACGAGCGTCAGATCATGGCGGTACCGAGCGTGTACCTCAATGGTGTGAACTTCGGCCAGGGCCGCATGGGCCTGGAAGAAATCCTCGCCAAGCTCGACACCAGCGGTATCGAAAAAGCCGCCGAGAAAATCAGCGCCAAAGAGGCTTTTGATGTGCTGGTCGTCGGCGGTGGCCCAGCGGGTTCTGCCGCTGCAATCTACGCAGCACGCAAAGGCATTCGTACCGGTGTTGCCGCCGAGCGTTTCGGTGGGCAAGTGCTGGACACCATGTCCATCGAGAACTTCATCTCGGTACAGGAAACCGAAGGGCCGAAACTGGCCAGCGCCCTTGAAGCTCACGTCCGTCAATACGACGTGGACATCATGAACCTGCAGCGCGCCAGTGCCCTGATCCCGGCGAAGAAGGCCGGTGAGTTGCACGAAGTTCGCTTTGAAAGCGGTGCGACCCTCAAGTCCAAGACCGTGATCCTGGCCACCGGCGCCCGCTGGCGTGAAATGGGCGTGCCGGGTGAGCAGGAATACAAGGCCAAGGGCGTGTGCTTCTGCCCGCACTGCGATGGTCCTTTGTTCAAGGGCAAACGCGTGGCCGTGATTGGCGGTGGCAACTCTGGCGTTGAAGCGGCCATCGACCTGGCCGGTATTGTGAGCCACGTAACCTTGCTTGAGTTCGACAGCAAGCTGCGCGCCGATGCCGTGTTGCAGCGCAAGCTCTACAGCCTGCCGAACGTGGACGTGATCACCAGCGCGCTGACCAGCGAAGTCAAAGGTGATGGCCAGAAAGTCACCGGGCTTGCGTACAAGGATCGCGACAGCGGTGAGTTCAAGACTGTGGATCTGGAAGGTATCTTCGTACAGATCGGTTTGCTGCCTAACACCGATTGGCTCAAAGGTACCGTGGAGCTGTCGCCCCGTGGCGAGATCATCGTCGATGCGCGTGGCGAGACTTCACTGCCAGGTGTATTCGCCGCCGGTGACGTAACGACCGTGCCGTACAAGCAGATCGTGATTGCAGTGGGTGAGGGCGCCAAAGCTTCCCTGAGCGCATTCGATCACCTGATCCGTACGTCCGCCCCGGCGTAAATTCGGCCCGGTAAATGAAAAACCCCATGAGCGATCATGGGGTTTTTTCGTTTACAGCGGCGCTGGTTGGATGATTTCGACCCAGTACGCATCCGGGTCCTTGATGAAGGCCAGGCTTTTCATGCGGCCATCGCTCAAGCGCTTCTGGAAGTCGCAACCCAGGGCTTCGAAACGTTCGCAGGCAGCGACGATATCCGGCACCGAAATGCAGATATGGCCAAAACCGCGCGGGTCGGTGTTGCCGTTGTGGTAAGCGAAGTCGGCATCGTTTTCAGTGCCGTGGTTGTGGGTCAGTTCCAGGATGCCCGGGATCGACTTCATCCATTGGGTACGCTCGGCGGCGTCGGCCGGGATCTGGGATTTGTCCACCAAAGCCAGGAAGTACAGGCTGAATTCGGCTTCCGGGAAGTCGCGCTTTTCAACCAGGGAGAAACCCAGCACGCGGGTATAGAAGTCCAGCGACTTGGTGATGTCCTTGACCCGCAGCATGGTGTGGTTGAACACGAAGTTCGAGGTGGCGGTATCAGGTTGGGCAGTAACGCCCGGGAAAGTGTTCAATTCGTGCAGGCTCATGGGCCCTCCAGAAAAATGGGGTAAGTACGGGCGGTCCCTTGGCGTGCGGCTGGCATCCGTGCAGCCGGGCCATGATACGCAAGGGCTGCGCGCTGCGCCAAATGAAAAAGGCCACGCAGGCCTTGCGACCAGCGGGGGCGGGCCTCAGACTTTGCAGCCTGAACCTTGGGTGTTTTTCGCACATGATCGAATTTCGTATATCGCTGTTGACCGCTGTGTGCTTGCTATTGGCCAGTCCGCTCGTGTGGGCGACGGACCCGCAGGTCCATTGGCCCAGTGGCTGGCAAGTCGAGGAAGTGGTAGCCGATGACCAGGCACCGGCACAACCCCAACCGGTGTCCCGCCAGCGAGCCATCAAGAATGATGAAAACGGCGCGACGCTGATGGTGATGGAGTTGACCGCCACACCGATTGAGGCCGGGCATACCGTTAATCTACAAGGTGTGTTGCTGGAGATGCGCAAGTCCATTCAGAAAGATTTTGCCCAGGGCGGTTATCAAAGTGTCTGCAGCAAAATGCACCCGACAACACTCAGTCGTCTTGATGCGCTGGAAACTACTTGCGTGATTACCGAAAACGGGCGGCATGTGTTGTCGCAAACATTGGTGGGTGCTGTTGACGCCGATAAAGCCTATGTTTTTTCTTACGCAGGCCAAGCGCAAGCGTACGAGGCGAGTAAGGATGAAGTCCGTTCAGTGCGCGACAGCCTGGAACTTTGAATACGCTGCTTGCGTCGATTTTGAACAAAATGAAATGTTATTTAAGTTCGGTTTCGAACGCTGAAATAAAAAAGCCCCGCGAATGCGGGGCTCTTTGTTAGTGCGTTCAGGTCACTTGCGCAACCAAGATTCAACAGTGGCGGCACCGTGCTGTTCTTTCCAGGCCTTGAGGCCACGGTGGTTGCCACCTTTGGTTTCGATCAGCTCGCCAGTGTGAGGGTTCTGGTAAACCTTGACCACGCGTGCGCGACGCTGTTTCGGGGCGGCAGTAGCTGAGGCGCTGGCCTTGCCCGGGTTAGGATCAAGGATCGAGATGATGTCCCGCAGGCCTTTGCCGTAGGACTTCATCAAGGCTTGAAGCTTTTCTTCAAATTCGATTTCTTTCTTCAGGCCGGCATCGTTCTTCAGGGACTCCAGCTGGGCGAGCTGCTCTTGAAGGGCTTTTTCTGCTGCGCGAAATTCGGCGAGTCTGGACAAAATCTGTACTCCAATAGTGTATTTGGCTGATATCAACTGCAGACAAAGCTATAAGCCAAGAGCTTTAAGGCGACTCAAGAAAGAAGTCGTCCTGCGAGTTCTGCACAGGCAGGAAAAATTGTAGTAGTTAATCTGCCATGAGTAAATCACGTCTTTTGTCTAAACAACATTATTTCAACGTCTCTAGTGCATGACTAATCAATGGGTGGCCAGGGATTTAATGAATTCATCGCAGGGCAGTGGCCTTGCGAACAGGTAACCCTGGAGGAAATCCACGCCTTGGGCGACCAGGTATTCACGCTGCTGTGCTGTTTCAACCCCTTCGGCGACGATGCCCAGGTCGAGCTTGCCGGACAGCTCTATGATGCTGTCCAGAATATGCCTAGATAGTGCATCGGCACCGATCATGGCGACAAAACTCTGGTCAATCTTCAAATAGTCCACATTGAAGTTGCGTAAGTAACCAAGGCTTGAATGGCCAGTGCCAAAGTCATCGATGGCGATCATCACCCCCAGTTGATGCAGGGCGTCGAACAAGCGGCGGGTGATCTCGGTGGGCACGATCAGCTCGCGCTCGGTCAGCTCCAGCACCAGGGTGACCTGGCCGGGAGGGAAGGCCGCGAGAAACTCGCGGCAGTCCTCAACCAGGTCCAGGTCCTGGCAGTGGCGTGCGGTGATATTCACGCCGATATGGAACCCTGGGCACAAGCGCGTGGCATGGGGCGCCAGTTGAGCGGCGACCTGACGCAGCAGCGCACGCGTCATCGGTACGATCAGGCCGCAATGTTCGGCCAGCGGGATAAACAGGTCGGGGCGCACCAGGCCTTCCTTGGGATGCTGCCAGCGCATCAGCACTTCGCATCCGGCCCATTCACCGGTATCGCCACGCACCACCGGCTGGTAATACGCAATGAATTCGTTGGCCCCCAGCGCGCGTTGCAACTCATGGGTGGGCGCTGAGGAACGCTTTTGCAGCCAGTGTGCCAACAGGCCTGCCAAGCCACCAAAGAACACCAGCAGGCTGAACATCGCCGGGTAACGGTCCTGCATGTATCGCCACACTTCGCCCGCCGGCATACCCGCGTCGACACTGTAGGGGTAACGCGCGGAAGCCAGGTGATGATGGGCCACGGCGAATGTGGGCACGGCCGAACTGTGCACCTTGGCGCTATCGTCCAGCCAATGGGGGCCGACTTGCAGGATGAGATGCGCGTAAGGGCTGATCAGGCGCAAGGCGTTGGTCAGGTGGTAGCCGTCAATGGAGGCAAACGCGGCTTTATCACCGTCCACCAGCCGATAGACCAAGAGTGCAGTATCCGGTGTAACCGGGTTGCCGTTCATTAGCCATAACTGGCCGTCCACGTAGTCATCGGGGTTCACCGCCGATTCGTAGTGGCTGCCGAACAACGAGCTGCAATAGATGTTCTTCTGCCAGGACAGTGTGGTGGCCCGTACAAAGGGCCGGCGCGTGACCTGCTCGCGCAGCGCCAACTGCGCGCTGTCATCACAGGGTTGGCCTGCCAGGGGCAGCAAGGTTTGGGCGGCGAGGGCGGTGTTGTCGAGCATCAGGTCGAATTGGCGTATGGCTTCCTGGGCCGTTTGGGCCGTGCTTTTTTGCAGCGTGCGCTCGGCCTGCCAATGCAAGATCACCACCCCCAGGGCAACAGGGAGCAAACCGCTGAGGGCGGTGATCAGGTAGCGCGTGACGCGTTTTCGCGGGCCAGTGACGGTTAGGGGCATAAAGGAGCCAGCCTGTAACGGGGATGGAACGATGATAGAGGGCCAGGTGCAAATAAGCTCGCCTACCTAGCCGTTTGGTCAGTAGGCGCCGTCAGAATAGTTACCTAAGATCGAACCGTCAGTTTTGCTTCGATGAGGTATCGATCATGAAGAGCAGATGGTTGGCGCTCATGCTAATGGCATCGGGTTGCGTTATGGCGGCGGATGGGACTATCACCATCACGGGTGAAATCCAGGGCTCCACCTGCACCGTCAGTGGCAGCAACAGCGCAACACCCGGTACTGCCGCAAGCTTCCCGATAGTACTGGATCGTGTACAGGCTTCCGCACTCAACGCGGAAAATGCGGTGGCGGCCTATAAGCCATTTTTCATTCATATCGGCGGTGGCAGCACCAATTGCCCGCCACAACCGGTTGCCGTGCTGTTTGAACGCAGCAGTCCGGCGATCAGCACCGCCACGGGTAACCTGGTCAATCAGGCGACCACGTCGGCGGCGGCCAATGTCGAGGTGCAGATTATTGATGTCACGGCTAGCCGGCAGATCAACCTGAGCCTCGGCGCTCCTTCCACATCGGTCACGATCGATGCCGCCGGCACCGCAACGCTGCCCTTTGCCGCGCAGTACATTGCGGTAGGTGGCCCTGCCGGGCCTGGCCTGGTGAACACCAGCGTGCAGTACTCCGTGACATTTCCCTGAGCAGGTCTTGGGCAGGAGGGCAGGATGAATGTCCTAGGCAAGCCATCCCAGCGCCGTGTAGCGTGCGCCGTAGTCGCTTTGCTGATGTGCGACTTTGTCATGGCGGGCATCATTGTCACGGGGACTCGTCATATTTACCCCGAACGCCAGCGCGAAATCACCATCCTGTTGACCAACGACGATCCAACCACCCCGCGCCTGGTCCAGGCATGGATCGAGCGGGCAGACAAGCCAGCAGGGCCCGAAGCCAGCGATGTGCCGTTCAGTCTGTCGCCACCGGTGTTTCGCATTGATGCGAGCAAGGGGCAGGCCATGCGCCTGGTCTACACCCGCGAACCTTTGCCAGGGGATCGTGAATCACTGTTTTGGCTGAATGTGCTGGAGGTGCCGCCTACTATCCCGACCCGCCCGGTTCTGGGTGAAGCAGGGCAGAACTACTTGCGCTTCGCCTTTCGCATCCGCACCAAAGTGTTCTTCCGCCCGGACAAGTTGCCAGGCAAGCCGGAGCAGGCCATCGACCAACTGCGCTGGAGCCTGCAACAGGGCCCCGAGGGGGCACAGTTGCAGGTGCACAACGCCTCCAACTATTACGTCACGTTCAATGAAGTCGCCCTCACAACCGGCACGCGCGTCGATGCGCCTTTGCTGCCGTGTGAAACCGGCATGGTTGCACCAGGCGCCAGCCTGACCCTGGCTGTGCATCGCAGCAAGGCTGCAGTGATTTCGGCAGATGCGCAGGTGCAGTTCAAGTTCATCAATGATTACGGCGCGTTTTCCGCGCCGCAGCGTGCCTCGCTGCGGTTCTGAAATGAACAGGCCTGAGTGGGTGGGTGGGTTGGTCGGTGCAATGCTGACCACTTCAGAAGGCCTGTGCGCGCCGTCCCTTAACTTTGACCTGCACGCCTTCAGCAGCCAGGTGGCGACCGACGTGGACATGTCGCGCTTCAACCTGCGCAACCTGATGAGTCCTGGCGTTCATCGCGTCGACATCGTGCTCAACGGTCAGCGTAAAGGCCGGCGAACCCTTGAGTTTGTGGCCATGGATGCCGCCAACGACGCCGTGCCCTGCGTGGATCTGGAGACCCTGGAAACCCTCGGCGTCAACCTGGAAGCCCTGCTGCTCAGCCAACCCTCAGCGCAGGTGCAGTGCCCAACCCTGGAGCAGTGGCTCCCGCTTGCCAGCAGCCACGTGGACGCCAGTACGCTGGAGTGGACCGTGAGCATTCCCCAGGCGCACCTCAACCGCACTGTGCGAGGGTTCGTCGACCCTGCGTATTGGGACGAAGGCATCAATGCAGGGCTGCTCAACTATACCTTCAGTGCTTCCGCACCTTTATCGGGTGAAGGTGAGGGTCGTCGTTATCTGGGACTCAACGGCGGTGTCAACCTGGGCAGTTGGCGCTTGCGTCACCAAGGCGCTCAAGCCTGGAATGCCCGCTCCGGGCTGCAACGCTATCAAAACACAGCCACCTATCTGCAGCGCAGCCTGGCGCCATGGCAGGGGCAACTCATTGTGGGCGACAGCTTCACGGGCGGGCAAATCCTTGAGGGCATACGCCTGCGCGGGGTCAGCCTGGCGAGCGATGAGCGGATGCTGGCTCAATCCCAACAAGGTTATGCGCCCCAGGTACGCGGGTTTGCCGACAGCAACGCCACCGTGACCATCAGCCAGAACGGCTACACCCTGTACGAGACCACCGTGGCCCCCGGGCCATTCGTGATCAGCGACCTGTACGCCACAGGCTACGGCGGTGAGCTGACCGTGCGCGTGACTGAGGTGGACGGGCGCCGCAACACCTTTGTGGTGCCCTGGTCGGTGGCACCCCAGCTGTTGCGCCTGGACAGCCGCAAGTATCAGTTGAACCTGGGGCAGGTTCGCCGGTATGGGCAGTCGGCCAATACCCCGCTGGTATTTCAAGCCACCTTGGCCCAGGGCATCAGCAATCACTGGACGCTGTATGGCGGCGGCTCCCTGACCCAAGGCCATTCGCTGGGCAAGCTCGGGGTGGCCATGGGGACTTCCGTGGGTGCGTTTTCCTTTGATCTGAGTGATTCAACCACACAGTTACCGGGGCAGGGCAGCGTTGGGGGGCGCAGCCTGGGGTTTGGCTACAATCACAACCTGCCAGGCACGGGCACGCACTTTGTGCTGGGGGTATATCGCTACTCCACCCGTGGCTACCTGGGGCTCAACGATGCACTGACCTTGCAAGCGCGAGCGCGAAGCCAACGTAGTGTGCAGGACTTTGCCCGCCCAAAAAGCCGGGTCGACCTTTCTATCAGTCAGAAGCTCGGCCCCGGCACCCTGAGCCTCTATGGCAGCTCCGTGGATTTTTGGCGGCGCCAGGATGGCCGGCAAACCTCATTCACCGTCAGCTACGGTGCCAGTTGGCGAAAACTGTCGTGGAACCTCTCTGCCCAGCGCTCGCGCATCGAAGACACGCGCCGATTTCTGTCCGATCGGGAGCACAGCGACGACGTGTTCTTCGGCCGTATCGGCCAACGCGGTCGCCTGGATAATCGCCTGATGCTCACGCTGTCCATGCCGTTGGGCGGTAGCCCCAATTCACCGTCGTTGACCAGTTCAGTGGCCCGCGACCGCGGTGACCATCGCGCGAGCCAGCAACAACTGGGGATCAGCGGCCTGCTGGGGGAGAATGCCCAAGGTCATTACGGGGTGTCGGCTAGTCGCAGTCGCACCAATCAAGGCGCCTTCAATAACGTGAATGCCTACGCCGGCGTGCGCACCCGAGCGGGCCAGTTGCGTGCGGGCTACGCCCAGGCGCACGACACGCGCCAGCTGTCATTCAGTACCGAGGGCGGCGTGATCGCCCATGGGGATGGCATTACCTGGTCACAAAGCCTGGGGGAGGCCGCCGCATTGGTACAAGCGCCGGGCGCCGGGGGTGCAATGCTTGGTCACACCAGCGGGGCACGTATTGGTACCAGCGGCTATGGCGTGGTGCCGTCGCTGCGGGCCTTCCATGACAACGTAATCAGTCTCGACCCCAGTGGCATGGCGATGGACGTTGAACTCAAGGAGTCGGTGCAACATGTGGTGCCCACCCTGGGCGCTGTGTCGTTACTGCAATTTGAAACCCTGAACGGCCGCGCTGTGGTGGTCAAGGCGTTGCGCGACAGTGGGCTGCCGCTGCCATTCGCCGCCCAGGTGTTGGATGAACAGGGCCTGGAGGTCGGCGTGGTAGGGCAGGCCAGCAAGGTGTTCGTACGGGGTGTTGCCGATAGCGGCAGGCTGACCGTTGTATGGAGTGAAGGCCCATCCGGTCGCTGCTATATCGATTATTGGCTACCGCCCCCCGAGTCTGGCTCGCGGCAAGCCAAAGCCGACCTGCTGGAAGGGCGTTGCATCACCCGGCCTGAGTCAGAAGCGAGGCTGCCATGAGGTCGCTCGGTTGGTTGTTTGTCGCGATTGCAGGCCTGCTCGTGGCTGAAAGCGCCCAGGCCAGAGCGACCTGCAATCCCGGCCCGCCTACGGTGTTGCCGATCCCGCCGATCGATGTGCCGGCCGACCCGGTCTTGATGCAAGTGCTGGGTAATCCCAACGGCTACCCCTTCGATTTACCCAACGCCTTGGTATGTACCTATGACCCCAATGTGTCCATCGACTACTGGTCGTTCATGACGTTTTCTAGAGACTTTCTTTATATTGGTTACAGTTTGCCCGCCCAAGGCGTCTCTGTACCGGTCTACAGAAGTGGTGTGACCGGCGTCGGCATAGGGATGGTCGTCCAGGACCGCGATGGCGGGCCCTTTTACGGTGTTAGCGGAATAACGACGTTACGCGCTCATGTCAACCCTGGCATGCGCTCCTGGGGCGTGCGTGGACGGGTGTATTTCTTCGTCACTGGCGTTATTCAGGGCGGAATGATCCCGGCCTCTACGCTTGGTTCATTCAACGTCTACACCGCCAGCGCCACCCATGATATCGCCCTCGGCAACACCTTGATCAGCCCACCCCGAAAACCTACATGCATGGTGTCAACACCGTCGCTGACGATGGGTCTTGGAGAAATATCCGCGCGCGCGTTCAGGGGCGTTGGCAGCGTAGCAGGTGCCACCACCGATACCATCACCCTGCAATGTGCGGGCGGCACCGGGGCCAGCGTGGATGTACTGGTGACGTTAACTGATCAGACCGCGCCGGCCAATCGCAGTGACCGCCTGACCCTTACAGGCACATCGACTGCCTCGGGTGTCGCCCTGCAACTACTGCACGGTGCGCAACTGCTGAGTTATGGCGAAGACTCCAGTGCGGTGGGCAACCTGAACCAATGGGCAGCGGGCAGCGCCGATAACGGCATGTTTCAAATTGCCCTGACGGCGCGTTATGTTCAGACGCTGCCCGTTATCAAACCGGGCTCGGCAAATGGCGTGGCCACGTTTACCCTGAGTTATCGATGAGAGGGCTCAGTCTGTGTTGCCTGCTCGCCTGCAACGCCATGGCGGATGTGGTCATCGACCGTACCCGCATCCTTTATCCGGCAGCCAGTCGAGAAGTCAGCGTCCAACTGACCAACCCTGCCGATACTCCTAGGCTGGTCCAAGTGTGGATCGACAACGGGGATGCCAGGTTGCCGCCGGAATACAGTGACGTGCCGTTCAGCGTCACGCCGCCGATGCTGCGTCTCGAGCCCGGCAAGGGGAAGGCCTTGCGCGTTGCGTTTCACCCTGCGCAAGGGCAGGGCATGGCCACTGACCAGGAATCGGTGTATTGGCTGAATGTGTTGAGCATCCGCCCGACGCCCAGCGGCAATCACCTGAACCTGGCGTTTCGTACGCGGATCAAGTTGTTCTTGCGTCCCGAGGCGCTGCCCACATCACGCACACCCTTGCAGTGGCGGGTATTGAGCCATAGCCCGCTGCAACTGGAAGCACGCAACGAAAGCGTCTATCACGTCACGTTATCCCAGGTAGCCTGGCGCGTCGCCGGCGTGGACTACCGGAACGATGACCCTCCCATGATCCCGCCCAAGACCACATTGGTTCTGCCGCTGCAGGGCCAGTCCGCCCACCCGGCGGGGACTGGCGTTCTGCGCTTTATCGTCCTCGACGACCACGCCATTGCCCGCCATTACGAACAGCCGCTATAACTGACAGACCTGCCCGTATCGTGCTTGTGGTCGGCCCGACCACGAACCCCTTGCGCCGCCCGAGGCAATAGGCATTTGATAAGAGTACGGACAAACGCTGTTACGCTGTGTAGAATCGATTTACGCATACAAGAATATGGACTTGCGCTCACGCAAGCCTCGGCCGTCAGAGACTGATGCAACCATGAAGCTATTGGGCTCCCCCCTCATCTTTGGTGACTTCCTCGCCCGCAGCGTGCGAGGCCTTTCCTGTGCGCCACCCTCCAACCTCATCCTTGCTCGCAACTAACCCTGTGTTTATGACAAGAATGATGAGGTGCCACCATGGCAGATCTATACGAAAACCCAATGGGCCTGATGGGCTTTGAATTTATCGAGTTCGCCTCGCCAACCCCCGGCACCCTGGAGCCGATCTTCGAGATCATGGGCTTTACCAAAGTCGCGACCCACCGCTCCAAGAACGTTCACCTGTACCGCCAGGGCGAGATCAACCTGATCCTCAACAACGAGCCCCACAGCATCGCCTCCTATTTTGCGGCCGAGCATGGCCCATCGGTGTGCGGCATGGCGTTTCGCGTGAAGGACTCGCAACAGGCCTACAACCGCGCGCTGGAACTGGGTGCCCAGCCGATTCATATCGAAACCGGCCCGATGGAACTGAACCTGCCGGCCATCAAGGGCATCGGCGGTGCGCCGTTGTACCTGATCGACCGTTTTGGGGAAGGCAGCTCGATCTATGACATCGACTTCGTGTTTATCGAAGGTGTGGACCGCAACCCGCAAGGCGCCGGCCTCAAGGTGATCGACCACCTGACCCACAACGTGTATCGCGGGCGCATGGCCTATTGGGCCAACTTCTACGAAAAACTGTTCAACTTCCGCGAAGCGCGCTACTTCGATATCAAGGGCGAATACACCGGCCTGACGTCCAAGGCCATGAGCGCGCCGGACGGCATGATCCGTATCCCGCTCAACGAAGAATCGTCCAAGGGCGCAGGGCAGATCGAAGAGTTCCTGATGCAGTTCAACGGCGAGGGCATCCAGCACGTAGCGTTCCTTACCGAAGACCTGGTCAAGACCTGGGATGCGTTGAAGAAGATCGGCATGCGCTTCATGACCGCGCCGCCAGACACCTATTACGAAATGCTCGAAGGCCGCTTGCCGAACCACGGCGAACCCGTGGATCAGTTGCAGGCGCGGGGTATCTTGCTGGATGGTTCATCCATTGAAGGCGACAAGCGCCTGCTGCTGCAGATCTTCTCCGAAACCCTGATGGGCCCGGTGTTCTTCGAATTCATCCAGCGCAAAGGCGACGATGGGTTTGGCGAGGGCAACTTCAAGGCGCTGTTCGAATCCATCGAGCGTGACCAGGTGCGTCGTGGTGTACTGACCACCGAGTAAGCGTAAAAAAGCCCGGCCCCGGATAACCTCCGGGCCGGGCTTTTTATTGCCTGGGAATCAGGCCTTGCGTTGTCGTACCAGGTGCTTGAAACCTTCGTACACCAGCACCATCACCGCCAGCCAGATGGGGATATAGGTGAGCCATTCACCGCCCTTGATGCTTTCGCCCAGCAGCAGTGCCACACCCAACAACAATACCGGCTCGACGTAGCTGAGCAGGCCGAACAGGCTGAACGGCAGCAAACGGCTGGCAATGATGTAGCTCACCAGAGCCGAGGCACTGATCAACCCCAATAGCGGAATCAATGTATACAGCTTCGGGTGGGCGTCCATCACGGCAAAGCCCTGTTCGCCGCTTTGCACGAACCACCAGGCCACCGGCAGCATGAACGCCATGTCCAGCCAAAGCCCGCCCAAATGGTCGGTCTTGAGGTATTTGCGCACGATGAAATACACCGGGTAACCGATGATCACCACCAGCGTCGCCCAGGAAAACCCGCCTGCCTGATACAACTCGTTAACCACGCCAAGTCCGGCAAAGAACACGGCAATCTTCTGCAGGTAGGAAAGCTGTTCGCCCCACACCAGGCGACCGGTCAGCACCATGGTCAGCGGCAGCAGGAAGTAGCCCACCGATACATCCAGGCTGCGGCCATTGAGCGGCGCCCACATGAACAGCCACAACTGCACACCCAGCAGGGCGGAAGACAATACTGCCCCGCCGATGAGTGCAGGCTTGGCCGCCAGCCTGCGCAACAACTCCCACGCCCGTCGCCATTCGCCACTGACGATCATGAATACCGTCATGCACGGCATGGTCAACAGCATGCGCCAGCCAAAAATTTCCAGGCCGCTCAAGGGCGTGAGCAATGACGTGAAGTAATACATCACGGCAAACAACGCCGAAGCCGAGACCGATAACCCAACACCTTTAGACACGCTGTCCTCGCGAAAACCGATTGTTACAAAGAAGCGTGGATTATGGTGCTTTTAACGCGCGCATGCTGCGCTGTTTTGGGGCATTTATCGGGATTTTTCTCGCCCTTGCCCCCTGTAGGAGCGGGCTTGCTCGCGAAAAACGTCAACGATAACGCGGGAAACCTGGTTAACCGCAGTGCCATTGAATGCTTCGTGAGCAAGCTCGCGCCTACTGGGGTGACGTGTATCAAGGACGAGCGATGCGGCCTGAAACAAAATGCCCCACATCATTGAACCCCGGCGTCGAGGAGTGCCCCGGCGTCACCAGCGAATCAATAAACGCCTCATCTTCAGCCGTGATCTTCACCTCCAACGCGCCCGTGTACGCGTCCCATTGCGCTTCGGTGCGGGGCCCGACAATCGCTGAACTCACCGCGCTGTTGTTCAGCACCCAGGCAATTGCAAACTCGACCATGCCCACGCCACGCCCTTGGGTGTATTGCTGGATCTGCTGGGCAATGCGCAGCGATTCCACGCGCCATTCGGTTTCGAGGATGCGCTTGTCCTGGCGCGCCGCACGGCTACCGGCTTCGGGGCTGACATCCGGCGCATATTTGCCGCTGAGCACGCCACGGGCCAACGGGCTGTAAGGCACCACGCCCAATCCGTAGGCGGCAGCGGCAGTGATCTGCTCGACTTCGGCCTGGCGGTTGACGATGTTGTACAGCGGCTGACTGATCACCGGCCTGTCCACCCCCAAGCGCTCGGCCACGCGAATCACTTCGGCAATGCGCCAGCCACGGTAGTTGGACAAGCCCCAGTAGCGGATCTTGCCCTGGCGAATCAGATCGCCAATCGCCGACACCGTGACTTCCAGCGGCGTGCCGTGGTCTTCGCGGTGCAGGTAATAAATGTCCAGGTAGTCGGTGTCGAGGCGGGTGAGGCTGGCTTCCAGCGCGTTGAAAATGCGTTTGCGGCTCAGGCCGCTGCGGTTGGGCACGCCATCGGTAGGGCCGATCGCGACTTTGGACGCCAGCACCCAGTCTTCACGGTGGCGGGCAATGGCTTCGCCGACGATTTCTTCCGAGCGCCCGCCGGTGTACACGTCGGCCGTGTCGATAAAATTGATGCCCTGGTCCCAGGCCTTGTCGATGATGCGCAGCGAGTCCTCGGTGTTGGTCTGTTCGCCAAACATCATGGTGCCCAGGGTCAAGGCGCTGACCTTCAACCCGGACTGGCCCAATGTGCGGTAAATCATGCAAAGCTCCTCAAGGCAGGCAAATGTGTCTATGCAATACCAGAGTCAAAGGCTCTGGAACAAGCCCTTGGCGCGTTTCTTCATGCAATGAGCAAGGCCTGGCAGCGTGCCTGCACAAATCGATGCAGCACCTTCACCCGCTCCGACACTTGCAGGCGGTGGGGGCACATCAGGTTGAACGGCGTGGGTTCGCCTTGCCAATCGGGCAACAGAGGCACCAGGCGCCCGGCCTTGAAGTCACGAGCCACATCCAAGTTGGCTTTATAGGCGATGCCATGGCCGGCGAGGGCCCAGCGCCGCACGATTTCGCCGTCATCACTTAGGTAATCGCCTGTCACTTCGACTTCCTGACGCGTCGAGCCCTGATAAAAAAGCCAGGTGCTGTTGGCTTGCCCCCGGCGCATGTAGCGCAGCGTGCTGTGCCCTGCGAGCTCAGCCGGTGTGCGCGGAACGCCGTGACGGGCAAGGTAGTCGGGGCTGGCGCAGGGGATGCGATGGTGGCCGGGAACCACCGGCAGCGCCACCAGGCTGGAGTCCCGGGGCACGCCAAAGCGCAGGGCGATGTCGACGGTGTCGCGGAACAGGTCGGCGTTGCTGTCATTGAGCAACAGTTGAATGCGGATATCCGGGTGCTCCACCTTGAACTCATCCAACCAACCCAGCAGCACATTGCGCCCAAAATCCGACGGCGCCGACAACTGCAACAGGCCACTCAGGCTCTGGCCTTGCTGCTTGATCGCACGTTCGCCTTCGGACAGCGTCTCCAGGGCCAGCCGCACGCTGTCCAGGTAACGTGTGCCTTCTTCGGTCAGGCGCATGCTGCGGGTCGAGCGGGCCAGCAGGCGAATGCCCAGCCGGGTTTCCAGGCGCTTGAGGGCGATACTCGCCGCAGCGGGGGTCAGGTTCAGCCCGCGCGCGGCCGCCGACAGGCTGCCCGTGTCAGCGGTGCGCACAAAGACTTCAAGGTCGAGGGTTGAGCTCATTTGTAAAAATCCTTTAAAGATCTTGTCGTTTTACCGGGATTTTTCGCTGATTGCCAAGCTGAGAGGATGAACGCTCATTTTCTTACCCAGGAACTTTGTCCCATGACGTCTTCCCTCAACGGCAAAACCATCATCGTGATCGGCGGCAGCAGCGGAATCGGCGCCGCCGTGGCCAAGGCGGCCGCTGCCCGCGGTGCCCATTTGGTACTAGCGGGGCGACGCCTGGTATCGGGTGCGGAAAACGGCCTGCGTAGCGAGCCGGTTGATGTCACTGATGCCGCCTCCCTGCAGCGCTTGTTTGAAACCGTGGGGCGTTTTGACCACCTGGTCTACACCTCCGGGCCGTCGGTGCGCGCCAAAAACTTGGTGGAGACCGACCTGGATGAAGCCCAGGACAACTTCAACGTCAAACTCTGGGGGGCGTTGCGCGCGATACAACAGGCACTGCCTTACCTCGACGAGCGCGGCAGCATCAGCCTGACGTCAGGGCAACTAGGGCGAAAACTGGCGTCGGGCCAATTCATCAAGATCGGTATCAATGCCGCCACCGAAGCCCTGGGCAAGCAATTGGCCAAGGAATTGGCACCGCGTCGGGTGAACGTGGTCAGCCCAGGGGTGATCGATACGCCGGCGTATGCGGGATTGCCCGAGGAGCAGCGCTCGGCGATGTTTGACAAGGTGGGCGGGGCGTTGCCGGTTGGGCGGGTAGGGCAGGCGGAGGAAGTCGCGGCGGGGTATGTCTTGGCTATGGAGAATGGGTTTATGACGGGTGCCGTGATCGACATCGATGGCGGTGGTCAGCTGTAAACACAGATCAAAATGTGGGAGCGGCGGTGCGACGATTCGACTTGCTCGCGAAAGCGTGGTGTCAGTCGATACATCTTTGACTGAATTACCGCATTCGCGAGCAAGCCCGCTCCCACAAAGACCGAGTTACGCCTTCAAGGTCCGCGTCATCCGCAGCGCCAACACACTACCGGCCACAATCACTGCTGCCAGCAGATACAGGGCCATGTCCGTTGAGCCCGTGGCATCCTTCACAAACCCGACGATATACGGGCTGAGGAATCCCGCCATCTGGCCCATGGAGTTGATCAACGCCAGGCCACCGGCCGCAGCACCGGCGCTGAGCATGGCAGTGGGCACCGGCCAGAACATCGGCAGGCCGGTGAGGGCGCCCATGGTGGCGATGGTCAGACCCAGGATCGCAATCGCCGGCGTGGTGGCGAAATTCACCGCAATCACCAGGCCAATGGCGCCCATCAGCATTGGCACCACCAAGTGCCAGCGACGCTCCTTGCGCAGGTCTGCCGAGCGACCTACCAGCAGCATGAACACCGCCGCCAGCAGATAAGGGATCGCACTCAACCAGCCAATCACCAGGTTGTCGCTGAACCCCAGGTTCTTGATGATCGATGGCAGCCAGAAATTGATGGCGTAGACGCCACTCTGGATGCAGAAGTAGATCAGGCCGAACGCCCAGATTGCCGGGTTCTTGAACACTTCGGCCAGCGAATCGGTGGTGGTTTTGGGCTTGTTGGCCAGGTCAGTGGCCTGGTCGGCCTCCAGCACAGCGCGCTCGTGGGGTTTGAGCCACTTGGCGTTGGCGAAGCTGTCGCTGAGCAGGAAGTAGGCGAGGGCACCCAGGATCACGGTAGGGATGCCTTGCAGCAGGAACATCCATTGCCAGCCGGCAAGGCCGCCTTGGCCAGCGGCGAAGTGGTTGAGGATCCAGCCGGAAAACGGGCTGCCCAGCAAGCCGGACACCGGGATCGCCGACATGAACAGCGCCATGATCCGCCCGCGACGGAACGTGGGGAACCACTGCGAGAGGTACAGCACCACGCCGGGGAAGAATCCTGCTTCGGCCGCGCCCGTAAACAGGCGCAGGGTGTAGAAGTGCGTCGGTGTGGTAACGAACAGCAAGCAGGTGGACAGGGTGCCCCACACGATCATCATCAACGCGATCCAGCGTCGAGGGCCGAACTTGGTCAGCGCCAGGTTGCTCGGCACGCCGCACAGCACGTAGCCGATAAAAAAGATCCCGGCCCCCAGGCCGTATACGGTTTCGCTGAACTTCAAGGCGTCGAGCATCTGCAATTTGGCAAAGCCAACGTTTACCCGGTCGAGGTAATTGAACAGATAGCAGATAAAGATGAAGGGAATCAGGCGCAGGGTGATGCGCTTGTAGATGGCGTTTTTATCGTCATCGGTGGCCAGTGCGGCAGTGGCGCTCTGTGACATGGCAGTCTCTCTTTATTATGATTTTGCGCGATGCGAGGGTAACGTTGATCGCCCAAACAGTCTCGGTGACGTGATGGGGTACTGTCTTTGTGCTCGCGCACAGTGAAGCACCCTTTGCGCTGTGCCGGTGAACAACCACCTTTTAGGAACTTAGCCCCATGTTCGAGCTGGATCATGACCTGGCGCAGGATATTGTCGATCGCACCATGGCGATCCTGCCCTATAACGTCAATGTCATGGACAGTCAGGGCCTGATACTCGGCAGCGGTGAGCCTGAACGCATCAACACTCGCCATGAAGGGGCACAACTGGTCCTGGCCAATGGCCGCGTGGTGGAAATCGACGGGCAGACCGCCAAGCACCTCAAAGGCGTGCAACCGGGCATCAACCTGCCGTTGCTGCACGACGGGCGCCTGATTGGCGTCCTGGGTATCACCGGCGAACCTGAAGGGCTGCGCACCTACGCCGAACTGGTGCGCATGACCGCCGAAATGCTCGTGAGTCATCGCCACCAGCAGGCCGAACAGCAATGGCGCCGCCAGCGCTGCGACGATCTGCTGGCTTTGTTGCTGGCCGACAGCGGCGACTCACCGCGCCTGGTGGACGAGGCCCAGCAACTGGGGCTCAAGCCGCAGATGGCGCGTACACCGTACCTGTTCGAATTGGGAGTGGGGCAATCGGCGGAGGCGTTGAGTGCCTGGTTGACCTCCCGCTACCCGGACAGCTGGTGCGTCAGTTCCGCGCAATATTCCTTGTTGTGGTGCCGACCGGCCGCCCTGGCGGTCGACAACCCGCGATTGCTGGAGAAACTCGACAGCCTGGGCTGGAACATTTTGCGCGTCGCCGTCGGCGGGCAGGCGGATGGCCTGGCCGGGTTGCGCCGTTGTTATCGGCGTGTCGGCGATCTGCTGGCCTATGGGCGGGATATTCTGCCGCAATCGCGCTTGTTGACGCTGAACCGCTATCGCCTGCCGGTGATGCTCTGGCGCCATCGCAACGACGACGCCCTGGATGAGTTGCTCAACCCCCTGCGCAAAGTGCTGGCCAAAGACAGCAACGGTCAACTGTTGGCCACCCTGCGCAGTTGGTGCGAGCACGATGGGCAGAGCCAGTCCTGCGCCGATGCCCTGGGAATCCACCGCAACAGCCTGCGCTACCGCATGGAGCGCATCGCCGAACTCAGTGGCGTCGACCCGCTGACCCTCGACGGCATGCTGGCGCTGTATCTGGGTGTGCAGTTGTTGCCCCAGGCTTTGTCGGAATGAACAACAAACCTTTGCCGCACTTGTGCATCGGACCGGCGTCTTCGGCGGTGCCAACTGGCAGCATGGGCGCTATAAAAACCGGAGAAAGCCCATGAAAATCATCATCGCCCCCGACTCATTCAAGGACAGCCTGAGCGCCGAAGGTGTGGCCCAGGCCATCGCGGCAGGCCTGGCCCAGGTCTGGCCGGAAGCCGAATTGGTCCAATGCCCCATGGCGGACGGTGGTGAAGGCACGGTTGAATCGGTATTGGCGGCGTGCAATGGCGAGCTGCGCAGCCAGCACGTCCAGGGCCCCCTGGGCGGTACGGTTGAAGCCCGCTGGGGCTGGCTGGCTGACAGCCGCACCGCGATCATCGAAATGGCCGAGGCCAGCGGCCTGCAACGGGTACCCCTTGGGCAACGCGATGCCTGCTCCAGCACCACCTACGGCACCGGCGAACTGATCCGCGCCGCCCTGGACCTCGGCGCCCAGCGCATCATCCTGGCCATTGGTGGCAGTGCCACCAACGACGGCGGCGCGGGTGCAATGCAGGCCCTTGGCGTACAACTGTTCGACGCCCAAGAACAGGCGTTGCCAGCGGGCGGCCTGGCGTTGGCACGACTGGCCCACATCAACCTTGAACAACTCGACCCGCGCCTGGCCCAGGTCCGCTTTGAAATCGCCGCCGATGTGAACAACCCCCTGTGCGGCCCCCATGGCGCTTCGGCGATTTTCGGCCCGCAAAAAGGCGCCAACCCCGAACAGGTCCAACTACTGGACGCTGCCCTCGGCCACTTCGCCGACCACTGCGCCAAGGTCCTGCCCAGGGACGTGCGCGACGAACCCGGCAGCGGCGCCGCCGGTGGCCTGGGCTTTGCCGCCAAAGCCTTCCTCGGCGCACAATTTCGCGCCGGCGTGGAAGTGGTGGCCGAACTGGTGGACTTGGATCAGGCCGTACGCGGCGCTGACCTGGTCATCACCGGCGAAGGCCGTTTCGACGCCCAGACCTTGCGCGGTAAAACCCCCTTCGGCGTCGCACGTATCGCCCAGCAGCACAGCGTGCCAGTGATCGTCATCGCTGGCACCCTGGGCGAAGGCTACGAACAGATGTATGCCCATGGCGTGAACGCCGCCTTTGCCTTACCCGCCGGGCCGATGACCCTTGAGCAAGCCTGCAGTGAAGCGCCTCGCTTGTTGCGTGAACGGGCGGCGGATATTGCGCGAGTGTGGCGAGTGGCTGCGCGAGGCTGATAGAGGCAACCTCCAGCGCCGTGACAGATCAGTCGATAATTACTATGATCCGTGCCTACTTTGAAGAATGGCCGACCTGGCTGGGCACGTTGGAAGCCGATCATGCAGATCAAGCGTTTTACCCTCGTCAATTTCCGCGGCATCAAGCATATGGAACTCGATTTTGAGGCTAAGCAGACTGTCGCCCTGGTTGGCGTCAATGGCGTCGGCAAGTCTTCGATTCTAGATGCGTTGGCGATTACTTTGTCGAATTTGACCTCGCGTATTGTTGGGCAACCCCAGCGATCAAGGGCAATTTCTAAAGACGACATTCGGGTTGGGGCAGAGTACACGCGCCTGCATGTATATATGGATTTAACTATTGGTCATGACGTCGACTGGGCGATAGCGCTGAACCGCAAGGCAGGAAGTTATACCAAAGACCGTAATAGTGATCTTCAACGTCTGAACGAGGCGACTGAGGACGCTGAGGCATTCATTCAACGGTATGAAGCGGGTGAAGTTAAGTTCGCCGCGCTTTTTCCGCTGGCTGTTTATTACGATGTCCATCGTGCGGTGCTCGACGTGCCATTGCGCGCACGCGAGTATGCCAGCAACGATGTCGGCACGGGCTACGAAGACGCGTTGGGCCGAGGTGGTGCTGACTTTAAGAAGTTTTTCAGCTGGTTTCGGAGCCAGGAGGACTTGGAGAATGAAATCAGTAGAGATCGACCGGGCTATCGTGCACCTGAACTCACCGCTGTACGCAGAGCAATCGAAGCCTTTACAGGTTTTGAAGATATTCGAGTGCGGCGTATACCTTTTTTAAGAATGACGGTCATAAAAGGCGGGGTCGAACTGAATGTTTTACAGCTTTCGGATGGTGAGAAGTGTCTATTGGCAATGGTTGGCGACCTCGCACGAAGACTAACGCTGCTAAATCGTGATCTACCTGACCCGCTATTGGGAAATGGGGTTGTCTTAATCGATGAGTTGGATCTCCATTTACACCCTAGCTGGCAACGCACCGTCGTGCCTAATCTGGAAAAAACCTTCCCCAAGTGCCAGTTCATCATCACCACCCACTCGCCACAAATCCTGGGTGAGCTGCCTGCGGATTCCATACTGTTGCTTAAAGACGGTCAATATCTTGGCCATCCAGAACGTTCATTGGGTTTACGTAGCAGCGAGGTGATCGAGGAGTTGATGGGAGGGTTGTCCCAGAACCCCAACGTCAGCCAACAACTCAGGCAAATCTACCGAGACCTTGATAAAGATGATCTCGAATCCGCCCAGGCCAACCTCACGCAATTGCGTGAGAAGGTCGGGAGAATCCCAGATGTACTGGAAGCCCAAGCCAGCATTGATTCTCTGAAGTTGATTGAAGAGGGTGATGCGTGAAGTCTATAAAAAAAGGCGCGGAGCCAAGGGCGCTGATTGAATGGCGAAGGGAAAACCGCGATACCCCGCATAATCTTTTTTATGGCAAAGGAAGTAGTTTTCCGAGTGAAGCGGTTCGGCAGGCGCTATTGAAAGAGCAATTCCACTTATGTGCCTATACCTTGCGGCGGTTACCGACAGTCGCTGATTGCAGGGCAGAAGATCAAGGCACACAATTTAGCTGCCATATCGAACACGTACTTCCACAAAAACACCACAAGGCCGAGAGTATCGCCTACAGCAACTTGGTGGCCTGTTATCCATCCAGCCAAACCAAGGTTGCTTGCGGATATGGCGCCGTTGAAAAAGCCGACTACGATCCAGCTAGAAAGCCTTTTGTGTCACCGCTGGCAGCCAACATCGAGCATCAGTTTAGTTATTCCAGTGATGGCTATGTCGAAGGGTTAACCCCTGAGGCCAGCACGACAATCGATGTCCTCAAGCTTAACCACCCTACGCTGGTCAATGACCGAGCGGCTGTTATTAGAGGCCGGTTGAAGCCCCGCGGCATACCTATTACCGCCAAGACCGCAAGGCGCCTGGTTGATGAACTGGATGCGGCTGATGCTCAACACTGTCTACCTGAATACTGCCAGGCGCTTAAGCAACAGGCGCAGCTATATGCGCATCGCCGAGAACAGCGCGCTGCGCGCGTACGCGGCCAAGCAAGGACTTGAAGAATACCCGTAGACCCCATCAAACTGGCCGGCCACTTGTTTTTCAAAGGATGAAACACAATGCACACGCCTGAACCCCATATCGTCATCCAGCGCTTTACCGAGGCCCACCTTGAAGGCGTCGCGGCGCTCTATAACGAACCGGCGGTGTGTCGACAGGTGCTGCAGATGCCGTTCCAGTGCGCTGAGTCGTGGCGCAACAAGCTGGTAATGGACAACGAGCGGCGGCTGCAACTGGTGGCGTTGAATGGCGGTGAGGTCATCGGCCAACTGGGACTGGAGCAATACCTGCGGGTTCGACAGAGCCATGTCGGCTCATTTGGCATGGGCGTGGCAACGGCCTGGCAGGGCAAGGGTGTTGGTTCCCGGTTGCTGGCGGCCGCGCTGGACGTGGCCGACAACTGGATGAACCTGCATCGGGTGGAACTGACGGTGTATGCCGACAACGAGGCCGCCCAGAACCTGTACCGCAAGTTCGGCTTCGAGGTTGAAGGGCGGTTGCGTGACTACGCGGTGCGCGATGGCAGGTATGTCGACACCCTAAGCATGGCACGCCTGCGAACTTCAGCTTAACCCTGCAAGGCAAACGCCACCGCAGCCTGTGCATGCAGCTCGGTGGTGTCCAGCAGTGGCAGGTCACTGTGCTGTGGCTTGATCAGCAGGCCAATTTCCGTACACCCGAGAATGATCGCCTGGGCGCCGCGTGCGGCCAGGGAAGCGATGACCCGCTGATACACCTGGCGTGACGCGTCGCTGATCACGCCCACGCACAACTCGTCATAGATGATCCGGTGCACCGCCTGGCGCTCATCGGCGTCGGGCACCAGCACGCTCAGGCCGTGGCCGGCCAAGCGTTTTTTGAGAAAGTCCTGCTCCATGGTAAACGCGGTGCCCAGCAAGCCCACGGTCAAGGTGCCAGCCTCGACAGCGGCCAGCCCGGCTGCATCGGCGATATGCAGGAACGGAATCGACACGGCGGCTTCGATACGCGGCGCAACCAAATGCATGGTGTTGGTACACAGCACCACGCACTCAGCGCCCCCGGCTTGCAGGCGGCGGGCGGCGTCTTCGAGGATCAGCGCGGCGTCGTCCCAGCGCCCGGCGTGCTGGGCCTGCTCAACGGGACCGAAGTCCACGCTGTACATCACGATTTGCGCCGAACGCAGCGGGCCGAGCAGGTCACGCACCTGTTGGTTGATGAGGCGGTAATACTCGGCGCTGGACTCCCAGCTCATGCCGCCGATAAGGCCGATGGTGCGCATGCGATGCTCCTGACACGAAATGTCGGCCCACCTTACCCATCGTGCGTGGAATAGTCATACGCAGTTGTGGGCCAAATGACCGGTGCAGTTCAGCGTCGGCGTTTGCTCATCTGGTTTTGACGCCGGTTGCAGGGCCGGTCGAATACCGGCTATTTCCCCAAAATTGGCTATACCTACAGCTCAGTGTTTCAGCGATGTCCGCCAGGGAGTTCAATGATGAAACTTAGGCTCATGATCAACACGCTGTGCCTCGCTTCAATCGCAATGACAGGGTGTGCCAGCAAGGTTACGCAACCGGACGAATACTCCGGTTTTCTGTCGGACTACAGCCAGCTCAAGCAAGCCCAGTCACCGTCAGGTGCCGAGGTGATGCGCTGGGTTGATCCCCAACTGGATCTGAGCCGCTACCACGCGGTGTATGTCGAACCGACCCAGTTCTATCCCAAGCCCCAGGCCACAACGAAAATCCCGCAAGGCACCCTCAACGGCATCAACGCCTATTTCAACCAGGCACTCAAACGTGAGTTGGAGAAATCACTGCCCCTGGCCAACGCACCTGGCCCCGGCGTGATCGTGGTGCGCGCGGCGATCACCGCTGTGAGCAGCAAGACCGAAGCCCTCGCGCCTTACGAGTACGTTCCCGTGGCGCTGGTTGTCGCGGCAGTGAGCACCGGTACCGGCCACCGTGACCAGGAAACCACCCTGGGCACCGAGGCGCAATTCCTTGACGGCGCCAGCGGCAAGGTACTGGCCCAAGTGGTGCGCAAAGGCACGGGTAAACCGTTGTCCAACGACGCCCAGGTGATGCAGGCCGACGATGTCAAAGGCGTGATCGATGGTTGGGCGTCGGACTTGCATCAGTCCTATGTGAAGCTGCGCAAGCACTAGAACGTATTGCGCGCCTGCCGGTTGTAGTAGCTGAGCAGAGCGTCGTAGCGGCGGGTGGCCAAGTAGTAGTCGTCACTCAGTTGCTGCGGCGGCGCGTGCTCCCGCCAGTTTTGTTCCAGGGTGTGCAGCGCCGCCAGGTAAGCGTCGGCTGCAGGCGTGATGGTGTACCACAGGTACTCGGCAGCTTCGTCGCGCTCCGGGCTGGTGGCTTTGCGGATGTAGGCCTTGGCGCCGTCGGCCGCTTGTTGCAGCGTTTGCGCCAGGGCGGCAACCGTGTCCGGGGTGAGGGTTTTATCGCGCATGCCGTGTTCGATGTGGTTCACGGCCTGCCGCGCCGCGATCATGTAGTTGAGGATGTGCCAATGCACGTCGCGGCCAAAACGCGACTCCACCCGTGCCAGTTGCGCCGGGCGTACGTGCAGGTCTTCCTCCCCCAGCTGCTGACGTAGCTTGGCGGAAGCCCGCAAATAGTCCTCGCCTTTGATCCGCAGCTCCTGCGCCCTATGCTTGTTCATCACGTCGGCGACCATTTGCTGAGTGCTCGGCGGTATGCCGTCGACCCGATACATCGGCGCGACGCTGTCAGCCAGCGAGGTGAATTTATTCAACCGGTCGGCGTAGTCGTTGGCGAGGCCGATCAGGGGGCTTGCAGGCGCCTGGCGCTCCAGCTTCAGGGTGTACAGCTGCGAACACACCGCCGCCTGGATCAGGCGCGGTTCGGGCTCGTTGCGGTCGCCAAACTTATCGTTGTCCGGCGCTTCGGACTGGGTGGAGCGCTGGCGGTAATACGCCAGGCGCGTGTCCCGGTCGATGCGGTTTACGCAGTTGATGATCGGCGCCAGGGCGCTGGCGGTGGCGGTGTGGGGGCTGTCGCGTTGGTCCAGCCACAACTGCACCCGTTGCAGGGGCTTGGTGGCGCCGGCGACGCCGAGCAACCCCAGGCCCAGGACCAGGCTGATGGGTAATAGCCATTTCGGATTCATTGCTGGGCCTCCTGGCCGTACCACTGCGCCTGGGTGGCCGGTGCCTGGCATTCGAGGTCGCTGCGCGGCATGCGACTGCACAGGCGTTCGGTCCACTGTTGCAGGCCTTGGTTGCGGTTGAGCAGGCTCTGCCTGTCGAGCAGCAACAGGCCGCTGTAGAGGGCGACCCCACCGAGCACGAACAGCACCAAGCCCAGATTTGTCCAGCGTGGATGGCGAACGGTCCAGGGCGTGTGGTGGTTGCAAAAGGGCCGCTTGATCAGCCCGATCAATGCCAACGTCGCCACCAGGGACAGGCTGGCGAAGGGGCTGAAGACATACCCCAGCGCACCTGCCACCACCACGCCGGGCACCAGATCCCGTACGGGCAATAACTTCAATGGCAGGCGTTCGGCGAGGCGTTCATCCATCACGCGGTATTGGTGGGCCAGCGGCCGCCAGACTTGCCAGGCCAGCCCGGCACTGATCACGGCGCCCAGCGACCAGAGTATCCCGTAGCCCAGGGTGGGGATCACATGCCCCGCCAGGTGTTCGGCCTTGACCAGCACACCCACCAGGCAGGCGATTACCAATGCGATGATCCACGGCCAAGTGTCGGTGGCGGTGTCCCAGCCTTGCCAGAAATACACGGTACCTCCGGGCATCGCTTCGGCGATGGCCACATGATCGGCATAGATATCGGCACTGAGGGCCTGGCAGGCTTTCCAGTCGTGTTCGTCGAAACGCCGGGCGAACGCACGCCGCTGCGCCAGGCTCATAGGCGCCAGTAACAGGCGTGCAGCGCGCTGTTGGGGGGTAAAGGGCGGCTCGGCGGCCAGGGCACGTTGGCCCGCAATGAAGATCGGCCCTTGCTGGCGCCGCAGCAACAATGCCCAATCGCCCGCCGGGCAGGCATGATCGGTGCCGCCGTACCAGTTCTGGCCGGCACACACTGCGTCGAACACCGTGCTCGACCAGTAGTGGCTCTGGGCCAACAGCCTGGCCAACCATTGGTTGAACCACTCGGCATGGGGGTGGTTGTGCACCCATCCATGCTGATCCCGTGCTGCGTAGGCGGCCAGGAACGCGCCCGCGTCTTTTTGCTCAAGGGCCTCACGCAAGGGTTGTTGCAGGGCAGCGCGGTGTTGGCGCTCAAGCTTTTCGATAAGGTCGGTGGGCAGTTCAAGGCGTTGCCAGGCAGTCAGCCAATTAAAGGTCGCAAAGGCCCAGCGCGTGTCCTCGGCGGTGAGTTCGCCGGCAACGCTGCGATGCAGCAGATGGATTTCGAAAAGTAGCGCAGTGCCGTCATGCAAGGCCGCCTGGTAGCGCTCGTCGAGGGTTTCACCCCGATGTTCGACGACGATTTCAAGCGTTTGCTGAGCTTCCTGGCTCCACGCCAGCGCAGCCTCGTAGGCTTCGCGCAGGCGCTGGAAACCTTCGGGGTCATCGTCCGGGCGGGTTTTCTTCAGCAGCGCGGCGTATTGGCGCTTGATCGTGCGGCTATCGGCATCGGGCGCCAGGCCAAGGACATTCCAGCAAGTCATGTGCGGTGCAACTCCCTAAACAATCGGGCGCACCTTACCTGTTTTACCTGGATAGAAACCAGCCATAAAAAGGCCGCTCCAGGGAGCGGCCTCGTAGTGTTACTTCAGGGGTGTCAACGGTGGCAACGTCCATTGACCGCTACCGACCTCAGGCTTGGGCAGGTAGATACGCAGCACCGCGTAGAACGGGCCCGGTGGCGCCGGCAACCAGTTGCTCTGTTCGGCCTTCGGCGGTTCGTGGTGCTGCAACGCCAGGGTCAGGCCGCCGTCGGCGTCCAGCTTGAGGTTAGGCAGCATGCGCGAATTGATCAGGTAGCGCTTCTTGTGGTTGGGCACCAGCAACTTGGTCTTGGCGTCGTACATGGTCAGCGACCAGAACGCGTCGGCCGGTGGCAGTTGGTCCTTGGCGAAATGCACGGTGTAGCTGTGGCGTGCGCCGTTGGCAGGCTTGCCTTCGCTGTCGGTGAAGTAGCTCAGGTAGAGGGCTTCGTCGGTGGAGTTGCCGAAAATTCCCAGGTCCGCACCGGCATAGCGATACAGATAGTTGTTTTTCAGGCGGTCACGGCTGCCGAACAGGTCGCCGCTGGACACCTGGTGGGTGTCGATCTTGTCTTTCTTGAACGCGGCAAATTCAGCGCGGCCATCGGCGATCCCGTCTTCCAGGGCCTTGCGTTGCTCCGCCGTCAATTGGCTGACCTTGAATGGCGCGCCAGGGGCGATGCCGATTTTGGCGAAACGAGCCAGCAGGTCTTTTTCGCTGTCCTGAGGCGCGGCAAAGGCCAACATGAAGTTCAAGTAGCGAAACAGCTGCGGGCCCTCGGTCATGGTCGCCATTGGCTTGGGCCACTCGATCTTGGGTACTGCCGCGGGTGCGGGTTGTTTCACGTAGGTGCTCAGCGGTTGCACCTTGTAGCCGTTTTGGATCTGCTTGACCTTGTTGAGGTCTTTCTCATCAAACAGCTGGGTGCGGTACAGCGCGTAGGCAATGTTGCTTTCGCTGTACACCACACGGTCGATGTCTACCGGCTGCTGACCTTTCCAGTCAGGCCCGGCGATCATGTAGTGACCGCCATTGTTGCCGGTGCTGCGGGTGCCCAGGTAAGCGATGTTCTGTGTGTAGAGGTCGATCAACTGCACCGAGTAGTAGCGGTTGTCTTCGATCTTGGGCAGGGTCAGGACCAAGGGTTCCTTGCGCAGGTCCATCCACACGAACGAGTAGGGGGTGTCGGCGTTGGGGGTAACAACCGCAGTGTCCTTGGGCGTGAACACCTGGGCGGTGTTGCCGATATGGTTGAACGGCGCCTTGAAGTTCGCGCCGCCCTTGTCAACGGCCTGGGTGTAGAGCGTCTTGTACATCGCCACCACCGGGTAGCCATACAAGTAGGCTTCCTTGGCGATGGCGCGGGCTTCGGCGGGGCTGGCAGTGAAGTTGGCCAGGGCGCCGGTGCTCATCAGTATCGAGAGGCTCGCCAACAGCAGGCGCGTCGGTTTTCCAATCATGTTGTTGCGTCCTTCCAGAGATCTTTTTAAAGGGCGTGGGCTGAAGCCGCCGAGTTTCCAGTTTTATTTGCCGAACGTCACGTTAATCCCTGCAAACAGGGTGAACTGAGGCAAACACGGCGAGAATATATTCCGGTGGGATTTAGTTAAGAGGGGGCAGCACTGTCATGTGTGTGTGTGGCGAGGCACACATCGCTGCCCTGGCTGGGCAGCGACGGGAAAAGACTGGCTCAGGCGGCTGGCAGCATTGCTTTGACTTTGTCGCGCAATTGATCAATGGAGAACGGCTTGGCGATCACCTGCATGCCCGCCGGCACATCGATATTTTCCGCGTAACCGCTCGCAAACAGGATGGGCAGCGTAGGCCGCAGTTCGCGCACCAGGGTCGCCAATTGCTTGCCGTCCATGTCTGGCAGGCCGACATCGGTCATCATCAGGTTAATGATTTGGTCCGTGTCCTTGACCCGCACCAACGCTTCTTCGGCATCAGCGGCCTCAAGCACGGTGTATTCCAACTCCTCCAGCACGTCGACAATGAGCATGCGCACGATGGCATCGTCTTCGACGACAAGGATGGTGGAGGTGACTGCGGACATAATATGGAATTCCCAAAAAAGGCGAGGTTTACAGGCGGCTGTTCAGACCGGCCTCTTCCATGAGTAAGCGCGGACTCCCGACAAGTTCCCGCTGGCCGTAAAAACAATGCAATACAAAAGAACAGAGAGAATAGCCTGTTCCAGTGTAGGAATCTGTACAAAACCGTTCCAGAAAAATGGTCTTGCCTGCCACTTTGGGGCAAACTCCCGGTTTTTCCACACTTGGCCAAGGCATGCCCATGACTCCTGCGTCGTCCATCGATGAAAAGAGCTTTCGTAACCTCCTGAGCCGAAACGTTGCCTTGCCCCTGGGTGTGGGCGTGCTCAGCGCCGTGTTTTTTGTCTGCCTGATCACTTATTTGCTGTCTGTGATCCAGTGGGTGGAACACACCGACCGGGTTATCAATAACCTCAATGAGTCGTCCAAGCTGACGGTGGACCTGGAAACCGGCATGCGTGGTTTTCTGATCACCGGTGATGAGCATTTCCTCGACCCTTACGAAGTGGCCAAGCCGCGCATCCTCGCCGATCTGCGTAACTTGCAGGACCTGGTGGCGGATAACCCTCAACAAGTCGATCGCCTCAAACGCTTGGAAGCCTTGCAGGTCGAGTGGAACCAATACGCCCAATCGATGATTGATATGCAGCGCCAAAGCGGTGACTACCGCAGCGCCGTCAAAGCGGGCCGTGGCAAGCGCCTCACCGATGAAATTCGCAAGGAATACGACAACGCGGTGGATATGGAGCAGCAGTTCCGTATCAACCGTAACGAGCAAGTTACCCGTACGACGGTGATCAGCGTCACCCTGTACCTGGCCTTCGTGCTAGGGCTAAGTGGGTTCCTGGCGTATATCGGCCGAAAGAATTTAATTTCACTATCAGATAGTTATAACGCAAACCTCGCGTCACAACAGAGGATCGCAGCGCGGTTGGAACAACAGGCCTGGCTGCGCAATGGCCAGACTGAGCTGGCCGAACAGGTGCTGGGCCAACTGACCTTGAACATGCTGGGGCGCAATATTCTGCAATTCTTTGCCCAGTACATGGGCTCGGCCGTAGCTGCCTTGTATGTACGCGAAGAACACGGCGGCCTCAAGCGCATGGCCACCTATGGCTTTTCCCGCGAGCAAGAACAGCTGGAACAGTCGATCTACAGCGACGAAGGCATCGTTGGCCAAGCCGCCCAGCTTGATCGCCTGATTCGCCTGGACGATGTGCCGGTGGATTACTTCAAGGTCAGTTCCGGCCTGGGTGAAGGTGCCACCCGCAGCGTGCTGGTGGTGCCGACCAGTGATGATGACCGGGTCAATGGCGTGATCGAGCTGGGTTTCCTGCGTCCACTGCAAGAACGTGACGTGGAGTTGCTGGAGCTGATCGCCGGGAATATCGGCACCTCCATCGAGGCCGCCCGTTATCGCCAGCGCCTGCAGGAAGTGCTGGCCGAGACCCAGCAGCTTAACGAAGAGCTGCAAGTGCAACAGGAAGAACTCAAGACCGCCAACGAAGAGCTCGAAGAGCAGTCGCGCATCCTCAAGGAGTCCCAGGCCCACCTGGAAACCCAACAGGCGGAACTGGAGCAGACCAACGAGCAACTGGCCGAGCAGACCCAGACCCTGGCCGAGCAGCGCGACGCCATGGACCGCAAGAACGTCGAACTCAACCAGGCCCAGTTGGAGCTGGAGGATCGTGCCGAAGAGCTGCAGCGCTCCAGCAAGTACAAGTCCGAATTCCTCGCCAACATGTCCCACGAGCTGCGTACGCCGCTCAATAGCTCGTTGATCCTGGCCAAGCTGCTGGCGGAAAACCCCCAGGAAAACCTCAGTGCCGAACAGGTCAAGTTTGCCGAGTCGATCTATTCGGCCGGCAATGACCTGCTCAACCTGATCAACGACATCCTCGACATTTCCAAGGTAGAAGCCGGCAAGTTGGAGATGCGCCCGGAAAACTCCAGCGTAGCCCGCCTGGTTGACGGCTTGCGCGGCATGTTCGAACCGCTGGCGGCCGACCGCAAGCTGGGCTTCCAGGTTGAAGTGCAGGCAGGTAGCCCTGGCATGCTGTTTACCGACCGCCAGCGTTTGGAACAGATCCTCAAGAACCTGCTGTCCAACGCGGTCAAATTCACCGAGCAGGGTGAGGTGAGCCTGTCGGTGTCCCGCGCGCCGGGGGAGGGCATTGCCTTTACCGTGCGCGATTCGGGTATCGGCATTGCGCCGGACCAGCAAGAGAGCATCTTCGAAGCCTTCCGCCAGGCCGATGGCACCACCAACCGCCGCTACGGTGGCACCGGTCTGGGCCTGTCGATCTCCCGCGACCTAGCCACCTTGCTTGGCGGCTATATCAGTGTCACCAGCGAACCGGGCAAGGGCAGTATTTTTACCCTGGTATTGCCAGAGCAGTATGTCGAGCGCCAGGAGGATGCTGCGCCCATCGAGCCGCCACGCCAGGTGGTCGTGGCGCCCGCACCGGCACCGGTCAAGGTTTCACCGCTGCCAGTGGCCGATAACGCCCTTATCCCGCGCTTCGCCGATGACCGTGACAAGGCCCCGTTCACCACCCGCTGCATCCTGGTGGTAGAAGATGAGCCGAACTTTGCACGTATCCTCTTCGATCTGGCCCACGAACTGGGGTACAACTGCCTGGTGGCCCATGGCGCAGACGAAGGCTACAGCCTGGCCGAAGAGTACATCCCCGATGCGATCCTGCTGGACATGCGCCTGCCGGACCATTCCGGGCTGACCGTGCTGCAACGCCTCAAGGAGCACGCCAGTACCCGGCATATCCCTGTGCACGTCATTTCCGTGGAAGACCGCGTCGAAGCCGCCATGCACATGGGCGCCGTGGGCTATGCGGTCAAGCCTACTACCCGCGAAGAGCTCAAGGACGTATTCGCCCGCCTGGAAGCCAAGCTGACCCAGAAGGTCAAGCGCGTGCTGCTGGTAGAAGACGATGACCTGCAACGCGACAGCATTGCCCGCCTGATCGGTGACGATGACATCGAGATCACCGATGTCGGTTACGCCCAGGCAGCCTTGGACCTGCTGCGCACCCACGTCTACGACTGCATGATCATCGACTTGAAGCTGCCGGACATGCTCGGCAATGAGCTGCTCAAGCGCATGGCCACCGAGGACATCTGCTCGTTCCCGCCGGTGATTGTCTACACCGGGCGCAACCTCACCCGGGATGAAGAGGCCGAGCTGCGCAAATATTCGCGCTCGATCATCATCAAGGGCGCACGCTCGCCGGAGCGTCTGTTGGACGAGGTCACACTCTTTCTGCACAAAGTCGAATCCCAGCTGTCCCATGATCGCCAGAAGATGCTCAAGACTGCCCGCAGCCGCGACAAGGTCTTCGAGGGGCGCAAGATCCTGCTGGTGGACGACGATGTGCGCAACATCTTCGCCCTGACCAGCGCCCTGGAGCACAAAGGCGCCGTGGTGGTGATCGGGCGTAACGGCCGTGAAGCCATCGACAAACTCAATGAAGTCGACGATATCGACCTGGTGCTGATGGACGTGATGATGCCGGAGATGGACGGTTACGAGGCTACTGCCTTGATCCGCCAGGATCCGCGCTGGAAAAAACTGCCGATCATTGCCGTGACGGCCAAGGCCATGAAGGACGATCAGGAGCGCTGCCTTGCGGCTGGCTCCAACGATTACCTGGCCAAGCCGATTGATCTGGACCGTTTGTTCTCGCTGATTCGCGTCTGGCTGCCAAAGATGGAACGCATTTAAGTGGAGCGAAGTTTTTTGGAAAAAAGCAGCGACATTGAGCTGCGCCTGCTGATCGAGGCGATTTACCTCAAGTACAGCTACGACTTTCGCGACTACTCGGGTGCGTCGGTCAAGCGGCGCGTGGCGCATGCCTTGCGCCAGTTCAATTGTGCAACCATCTCTGCGTTGCAGGAGCGCGTGCTGCACGACCCGGCGGCGTTCATGCAGTTGCTGCAATTTCTTACGATTCCGGTGAGCGAGATGTTCCGTGACCCGTCGCACTTCCTGGCGATCCGCCAGGAGGTGGTGCCGCTGCTCAAGACCTATCCGTCGATCAAGATCTGGATTGCCGGCTGCAGCACCGGGGAGGAGGTGTACTCCATGGCCATCTTGCTGCGTGAAGAAGGCTTGCTGGAGCGCACCATCATCTACGCCACCGACATCAACCCAGCATCGCTGGACAAAGCCAAGCAGGGCATTTTTTCTCTGGAAAACGTGCGGGCCTACACGGCCAACTACCAGCAGGCTGGCGGTCAACGTTCATTTGCCGACTACTACACCGCGGCTTACGATTACGCGATCTTCGACAAGACGTTGCGAGAGAATGTCACCTTTGCCGACCACAGCCTGGCGACCGATAGTGTATTCTCAGAAACTCAATTAATTTCGTGCCGTAACGTATTGATTTATTTCAATAAAAAACTACAGGATCGTGCGTTTGGGTTGTTCCATGAGTCGCTGTGCCATCGCGGCTTCCTGGTGCTGGGCAGCAAGGAGACCCTGGATTTTTCTGCCTTCGGCAAACAATTCGAACCCTTGGTCAAACAGGAACGGATCTACCGAAAACTATGAATGAAGCGGCTGCCAGCCCGGCATCGGTCCAGGGCATAGAGGCTATCGTCATCGGTGCATCCGCAGGCGGCGTCGAGGCGTTGCTCACGGTATTTGGTCAGCTGCCCACCGGGTTCGGATTGCCGATCATCACGGTGCTGCACCTGCCGGACGAGCGTCGCAGCCAATTGGCCGAAGTGTTCGACCGCCGGGTGAACATGCCGGTGGTAGAGGCGCGAGACAAAGAAGTGATCAAGCCTGGCACGCTGTATTTTGCAGGGCCCGGTTATCACTTGTCGGTGGAGCATGACCGCAGCCTGTCGTTGAGCCAGGAAGATCGCGTGCATCACTCGCGGCCCGCTATCGATTTTCTCTTCGAGTCCGCCAGTGACACTTACGGCGCGGGGCTGTTGGCGATTCTGCTGACCGGCGCCAACCAGGACGGCGCGCGCGGCCTGGCCCACGCCAAACAACAAGGTGCAACCACCGTGGTGCAAGACCCCACTGAGGCCCGCGTGGCCGTGATGCCCCGCGCGGCCCTGGCCCTGCATACCCCTGACCACATTCTTACGTTGAGCCGGATTGGCTCATTGCTGGCTTCCCTGGAATATTCCCCATGCTAAGTACTGTCCAGGCCAAACTGCTGATCGTTGACGATCTGCCGGAAAACCTGCTGGCCCTCGAAGCGCTGATCAAGCGCGAGGACCGCCAGGTGTTCAAGGCATTGAGCGCCGACGAGGCCTTGTCCCTGTTGCTGGAGCACGAGTTCGCCATGGCGATTCTCGACGTGCAGATGCCCGGCATGAATGGTTTCGAACTGGCCGAATTGATGCGCGGCACCGAAAAAACCAAGAACATCCCGATCGTGTTCGTGAGTGCCGCCGGCCGCGAACTCAATTACGCCTTCAAGGGCTATGAAAGCGGCGCGGTGGATTTCCTGCACAAACCGCTGGATATCCATGCGGTCAAGAGCAAGGTCAATATCTTCGTCGACCTGTATCGCCAGAGTAAGGCGATGAAACTGCAGGTCGAAGCCCTGGAGCGCAGCCGCCGCGAACAGGAACTGCTGCTCACGCGCTTGCAAGCCACCCAGGCCGAGCTTGAGCAGGCGGTGCGCATGCGCGATGACTTCATGTCCATCGTCGCCCACGAAGTGCGCACGCCCCTCAACGGGCTGATCCTGGAAACCCAACTACGCAAAATGCACCTGGCCCGGGACAACGCCGCCGCGTTCACCCTGGACAAGATGCACGCCATGGTCGACCGGGACGAGCGCCAGATCCAGAGCCTGATCCGCCTGATCGAAGACATGCTCGATGTCTCCCGCATCCGCACCGGCAAGCTGTCCATTCGCCCGGCGCGCGTTGACTTGGCCCAATTGGTGCGCAACCTGGTGGAAAACTTCGCCCCACAAGTGGCGGCGGCGGACTCGTCCATGCACCTGGTGACCGAAGGGGCCGTTGAAGGCAATTGGGATGAGTTCCGTATCGAGCAAGTGGTGACTAACCTTCTGACCAACGCCTTGCGTTATGGGGCCAAGAGCCCGGTCGATGTGCGGGTGTACACCGAGCACGGCGAGGCGCGTGTTGAAGTGCGCGACCGTGGCATCGGTATCAGCGAAGACAACCAGAAACGTATTTTCCAGCAGTTCGAGCGTGTCTCCGCCAGCCATGTAGCGGCCGGCCTGGGCCTTGGGCTGTTTATTTCCGAGCAGATCGTGGCGGCCCACGGCGGGACCATCGAGGTCGAGAGCCAGATAGGCGAGGGCGCCCTGTTCCGGGTGTGCCTGCCCCTTGAGGCCTCGGCATGAAATCAATCGTCACCCCGACGCAACCTTCTGCGTGACCCCATGGTCGTAATTGCAGCAATTGACCGGACAAAGGCTTCCCATGAGTGAAGATGCACAAGATGTCGTTCTGATCGTCGAGGACGACGAATCCATTATGTTTGTGCTGGGTGAATACCTGGCCGGCCTGGGCTATCGGGTATTAAAGGCGATCGATGGGGAGCAGGCCTTCGAAATCCTGGCCACCAAGCCGCACCTGGACCTGATGGTGACCGATTACCGTTTGCCGGGTGGGATCTCGGGCGTGCAGATCGCTGAGCCTGCGATCAAGCTGCGTCCGGAACTGAAGGTTATTTTCATCAGCGGTTACCCGCAGGAAATTCTCGACTGCAATAGCCCGATCACGCGCAACGCGCCGATCCTGGCCAAGCCGTTTGACCTGGATACGCTGCAAGAGCACATCCAACGCCTGCTCGCCTGAGCCCGTCAGTCAAAGGCATTCACTGTACCTGTGGCGAGGGGGCCTGCCCCCGTTGGATTGCACAGCGACCCATCTTGAGGCCGCGTTGCGGCCCAGCGGGAGCAAGCTCCCTCGCCACAGGTGGCTGTTGCCCCTTCTAACCTTTAACGGCGTCGCGCGTTACACGCTGCGAATCATCTCCCGCACTTTTGCGGTCAGCAGGTCGAACGTGAACGGCTTGGTGATCAGTTGCATCCCTGGGTCCAGGAACCCGCCGCGCACGGCAGCATGTTCGGCGTAGCCAGTAATGAACAACACTTTGAGGTCCGGACGTATCTGGCGGCCGATCTCCGCCAATTGACGGCCGTTCATGCCCGGCAAGCCCACATCGCTGATCAGCAGGTCAATGCGCTGGTCCGACTCAATGATCGGCAGCGCCGTATCGGCATCGCCAGCTTCGACAAAGCCGTAGCCCAACTCCTTGAGTACCGCGCTGACCAGTACGCGCACAGCGGGGTCGTCCTCGACAATCAGCACAGTTTCGCCAGCCTTGGCGAATGGCAGCATGGCAGGGTCGGTGGCCACATCCGCGACAATTTCACCCAGATAGCGTGGCAGGAACAGGCTGACCGTGGTGCCCTTGCCCACTTCACTGTGAATGGTGACGTGCCCGTGTGACTGGCGGGCAAAGCCGTAGATCATCGACAACCCAAGGCCGGTGCCCTGGCCAATGGGTTTGGTGGTGAAAAAGGGGTCGAACACCCGGCTCATCAGGCCTTCAGGGATGCCACACCCGGTATCGCTGACACTCAGCTCGACGTAGTCACCCGGCTTCAAGGTGCCGTAGGCCGCAATGAATACGCTGTCCAGGTGGCGGTTGGTGGTTTCTACCTTAAGGCTGCCGCCGTTGGGCATGGCGTCCCGCGCGTTGATCACCAGGTTGAGCAGGGCGCTTTCCAGTTGGTTGGGGTCGGCTTCAGCGGTCCAGAGTTCGCCGCTCAAGCGCATTTCCAGCTTGATGCTTTCATTGATACTGCGTTGCAGCAGTTCACCCATGGAGGTCACCAGTTGGTTGATCTCTACGGGCTTGGAGTCGAGCGATTGCCGACGGGAAAACGCCAACAGCCGGTGGGTAAGACCCGCCGCCCGGTTGGCAGAGGTGACGCCCAGGTCGATCAGGCTGTCCAGGTCATCGAGCTTGCCGCGCGAAACGCGCCGGCGCAGCAGCTCCAGGCTGCCGATGATGCCGGTGAGCATATTGTTGAAGTCATGGGCGATGCCGCCGGTCAATTGACCCACCGCTTCCATCTTCTGGGATTGGCGCAACGCTTCTTCGTTATGGCGCAGTTGCGCGGTGCGCTCCTCAACCTGTTGTTCGAGGGTTTCCAGGGTGCGTTGCAGGCGCAATTCGCTTTCGCTGAGGTCAACCAGGCGATCCCGTGCTTCATATTGCCGCCGTCGGCCGCGCAGGGCAGTGCTGACCAGGCTGATCAGCGTCACCGGATGAAACGGCCGCTCAAGAAAAGTGACATTGCCCAGCAAACCGCCCAAGTGCGATGAGCCGTTCTGTTCGCTGCCGCCGTGGTGCGTCATCAACACAATGGGCAGGTCTGACCAGGCGGGCTGTTGGCGCAGGTTTTCCAGCAACGGTTGAAGTTCTACACCCAACAGCGCCTCTGCGGCGATGATCAGCATGCCGGCGCCTTCTTCCAAGGCATCACACAATGTCGTCAAGTCCGTGGCGACGATGCCGGTGTAGCCGGCTTCATTGAGCATCATCAGCGCCAGGGAGCCGTCACGGCCCATCGGCGCCAGGATGATTGCGCGCTCGGAGACCGATGTAAGGCCCGGCACTACCCCTGATCCTTGAGCAAAGGCGAACCGGCATCCAAGTACGTCGGAATTCCGCGTAACACCCCCTGGAAGTTGTGCAGAGGCTCGCCGACGGTCATGCCGCGACTGCCAATGCGGTACTCGCGAATCGTCGACTCGTGGGAGCCGGTGCGCTTCTTGATGATCGAGATGGCGCGGCGCACTTCACCCACCGCTTCGAAGTAACGCAGCAGAATCACAGTGTCAGCCAGATAGGTGATGTCTACCGGCGCTTGCATATCGCCCACCAACCCGTGCTGGGCAACGGTCATGAAGGTGGCAGCGCCGCGACGGTTCAGGTACAGCAGCAGTTCATGCATGTGCAGGATCAGCGCGTTTTCTTCCGGCATCGCGGCCTGGTAGCCGTTGATGCTGTCGATGACCACGGTCTTGGTGCCGCTCTCATCCACGCAGCGACGCACGCGGTGGGAGAACTCACCCGGCGACAGCTCGGCGGCGTCCACCTGTTCAATCAGCAGGTTGCCCGTGGCTTGCAGTGCGGCAAGGTCGATGCCCATGTTCTTCATGCGCTCGAACAGCAGGCCCAGCTCTTCATCGAAGATAAACAGCGCAGCCTTTTCGCCCCGCGCCACGGCGGCGGCGGCAAAGATCATTGAGATCAGCGATTTACCTGTACCGGCAGGCCCCAGGATCAAGCTGCTGGACCCGGTCTCGATACCGCCACCCAGCAAGGAGTCCAACGCGCTGATGCCGCTGGTGAGAGTCTGGCGGTTGTAGCCACCACGGTGTTCGGCCGCCACCAGGCGCGGGAACACATGGACGCCATCGTGCATGATGGTGAAGTCATGGAAGCCGCCGCGGTATTTCTGGCCACGGTATTTGACTACCCGCACCCGGCGACGCTCGGCGCCGTAGTTAGGGGTGAGTTCTTCCAGGCGGATCACGCCGTGGGCCACGCTGTGCACGGTTTTGTCCAGGGACTCGGTGGTCAGGTCGTCCAGCAGCAACACGGTGGCGTCATAACGCACGAAGTAGTGCTTGATCGCCAGGATCTGCCGGCGATAGCGCAGCGAGCTTTGCGCCAGCAGGCGGATTTCAGAGAGGCTGTCGATGACCACACGGGTGGGCTTGACCCGCTCGACCACTTCAAAGATCTGCCGCGTGGCCTCGCCCAACTCCAGGTCGGAGGAATACAGCAGGCTCTGCTGGTGCTCGGCGTTCAGCAGGCTTTCCGGCGGCGTCAGCTCGAAGATATGGATATTGTCGTCCAGGTCCCAACCGTGGGACTTGGCGCCCTGGCGCAACTCGCGTTCGGTTTCGGACAACGTGATGTAAAGCGAGCGCTCGCCATTTTTCGCCCCGGCTTGCAGAAAGTGCAGGGCGACCGTGGTTTTACCGGTGCCAGGTTCACCTTCCAGCAGGAACAGGTGGCTGCGGGACAAACCGCCGGAAAGAATGTCATCCAGACCTTCGATACCGGTGGCGGCCTTTTCACTGAACAGCTCATTGGATGTTGACAAGGAGTGCCCTCGGGTCACGTTTGAATAAAAGTACGCGCCGCCCTGGGCGCGCTATATTTCTCTTGACCTTGATGGCACGAGGCCGTTCCACAACTCGTAAAATTTGTACAAAGGTTCGGCCGGCGTCAAAGGCCTTGCTGGAGCGCCGGGTCGTCAGGGTTTTGCTGCTCTAGCTGCGCCAACAGCACCTGTACGTTTTGCAACTGACCGCTTTCTTTCCAGTAATTGACCAGCAATACCCGCGCCTTGCGATTGGCCGGGTGGCGTTGGAGGATTTCTTCCAGCTGGCGCTGGGCCGCTTCCAGTTCGTGCTGGGCATGCAAGGTGGTGGCCAGGTCGTAGCGATAGTCTTGGTTATCCGGCTCCAACTCTACCGCTTTGGAGAGGCCCAGCAAGGCGTACGGACGCTCGCCGTGGTGCAGCAACCACATGCCGAGGGCGTGCTGCAGATAGGCCGATTCCGGGTGGGCGGCCAACTGGCGGGCCAGCAATTGGCGCGACTCCTCTGACTTGCCTTGTTTGTCCAGCAACTCGATCTGCGCGACTACGGCTTGCAGGTTGTCCGGTTCAAGGCGCATGGCTTGCTCCAGGGCGTCCTGGGCTTGTGGCAGCAATGCGCTGTGGATGTACAGGCGCGCCAGTTGAATCCAGCTTTCGGCGGTTGGCGGCTGGGCCTTGAGCTTTTTCACGAACTCGTCCAGCACCTGCTGCAACGGCCCGAAGTACAACCCCAGGGTGTCCGGGGATAAACCCAGCAGGGCATTGGCGGCAGCAAAACGCACGCCTTGCTCGGGGTCATCCAGGGCCGGGCCCAGCAACAGCGTGCGCTGGCCGGAGGGCACCAGCCCGACAATGCTATGAATAGCGGCTTCGCGTACCAGGGGTGAATCGCTGGCCAGGTCTTTGTCTGCCAGCTTCAACGCCTGGGGGCTGGGGTAGTTAGGCAACTCTGCATGCAGCGCGGCACGGCGTTCAGGCGTCAGGTCCGGACGGCCCAATTGCTGATACAGCACCCGTGCGGCGCCGGGCTCGCCGTTGCGCGCTTGCTTGAGGGCTTTGGAATAACCATGGGCAATTGCGGCCGGTACAGCCACCGGGGTGGAGCGGGCGAAATACCAGGTGAGCAACACGACAAACAACAGGGCGCACAGGCCGATGATGGAGTAACGGCGTGACTTTGACATGCAGGCGTCCGAGCGATTGCAAAGGCGCAAGCTTCGACCAGACCACCGCGAGTGTCAAACCCGCGTCAGGTGAGCACGTATTCCACCGGTTCCAGGGCAGGGGGCAGCTCGGTTTCGCCGAGGGCGGCAAGGATCTCGCGCTCCAGGGTACGCACGATGGCATTGCAGGGCAGGTCGTTCTCGTCGAAGCCGAACGGGTCCTCCAGGTCATCACCAATTTCATCAAGGCCAAAAAAGGTGTAGCTGACGATGGCGGTAAACACCGGCGTGAGCCAGCCCAGGGGCTCGGCCATGGCGAATGGCAGCAGAATACAGAACAGGTAGATGGTGCGGTGCAGCAGCAAAGTGTAAGGGAAGGGTAGCGGTGTGCTTTTGATCCGCTCGCACGAGGCCTGGACCTGGCTGAGGCTCACCAACCGCGCTTCCAGTTGGGTATAGCGCCATTCGCTGATCACGCCTTGCTCGGCCAGCCGGGAAAACCGTGCGCCCACTGTTTGCAGCACCTGATCCGGTGGGTTTGGGTGGTCGCCGCCCACGTCGATCCAGGGCCTGATCGCCTGGCTTTCGCTTTCCAGGCGCAAGCGGGCAATCAGGCCGTGGGCGAAGCCACACAAGCCCCGCAGCACGCCGGCGCGCTCCGAGGGGTCCATGAGTACCTGGGTTTCGCGGATCAGCGAGCGCACATCGATGATCATCTGCCCCAATTGTTTGCGGCCTTCCCACCAACGGTCATAGCAGGCGTTGTTGCGAAAGCTCATGAAAATCGACAGTGACAGGCCCAGCAGCGTGAACGGTGTGGCGTTGACCTTGGAGAAGTAGGCCGGGTGCAGGGTTTCCACCAGCACGATCACCGAGGCCAGCAACGTGACCAGCAGGCTGCGCAGGGCAATGCGCTTGGCAATCGAGCCCTTTAGGGAGAACAGGATGCCCAGCAGGTTGGGTTTGGGGCGGACAATCATCGAGGGCAGGGCTTCTTCTGTGGCGCAGGCCCTCAGGTTAGAAGCTTGCGCGCAGAGCGTCCAATCGCTTGGGCTGACCAATCGATCAGCGGGATCGATGACTGGCCAAACCAGTCAGCCAGGTTGATGGCTTTGACCATTGCTGCGCCGAATCGTCGGGGCGATTATTGAGGCCATTCGCAAAGCCCAAGGACAACAACAATGCAGATTGAAAACAAGGTATTCCTGGTCAGCGGCGGCGCTTCGGGCCTGGGCGCGGCCACCGCCGACATGCTGGTCGCGGCCGGCGCCAGGGTGATGCTGGTGGACTTGAACGCCGACGCCGTGGCGACCAAAGCCAGGCAACTGGGGGATAACGCCCGCAGTGCCGTTGCCGATATCAGCCAGGAGGCCGCTGCCCAAGCCGCTGTACACGCCACGGTCGCCGCCTTTGGTGGCCTGCACGGCCTGGTGAACTGCGCCGGCGTGGTGCGCGGCGAGAAGATCCTCGGCAAGAATGGCCCCCACGGGCTGGCCAGCTTTGCCCAGGTGATCAACGTCAACCTGATCGGCAGCTTCAACTTGCTGCGCCTGGCGGCTGCGGCCATGGCCGAAACCGACGCGAACGCCGATGGCGAGCGCGGGGTCATCATCAATACGGCGTCGGTGGCTGCGTTTGACGGGCAGATCGGCCAGGCGGCCTACTCGGCTTCCAAAGGCGCGATTGCCAGCCTGACCTTGCCGGCCGCCCGTGAACTGGCACGCTTCGGCATCCGTGTGATGACCATCGCACCGGGTATTTTCGAAACCCCGATGATGGCCGGCATGACCCCCGAAGTGCGCGACTCGCTGGCCGCAGGCGTGCCATTTCCGCCGCGCCTGGGCAAACCGGCCGAGTACGCTGCGCTGGTGCGGCATATCATCGAAAACAGCATGCTCAATGGCGAGGTGATCCGTCTCGACGGGGCCTTGCGCATGGCAGCCAAATAAGGAGCATTTGTGATGACCGATCCCATCGTGATTGTCAGCGCCGTGCGCACCCCCATGGGCGGGTTCCAGGGCGACCTCAAGGGCCTGACCGCACCGCAACTGGGTGCCGCCGCGATCCGTGGCGCCGTCGAGCGCGCGGGCATTGCCACCGACGCCGTGGATGAAGTGCTGTTTGGTTGCGTGCTGCCTGCCGGCCTCGGCCAGGCGCCTGCCCGACAGGCCGCGCTGGGTGCGGGCCTGGACAAGTCCACGCGCTGCACCACCCTCAACAAGATGTGTGGCTCGGGCATGGAGGCGGCCATTCTGGCCCATGATTCGTTGTTGGCGGGCAGTGTCGAGGTGGTGATCGCCGGCGGCATGGAAAGCATGTCCAACGCCCCGTACCTGCTGGACCGCGCCCGTAGCGGCTATCGCATGGGCCATGGGCGTGTGCTGGACCATATGTTCCTCGACGGTCTCGAAGACGCCTATGACAAAGGCCGCCTGATGGGCACCTTTGCCGAAGACTGTGCGTTGCACAACGGCTTTACCCGTGAGGCCCAGGACGCCTTCGCCATCGCCTCCCTGACCCGTGCGCAGCAAGCCATTGCCGATGGCAACTTCGCTGCCGAGATCATCCCGGTGCAGGTTACCGTGGGCAAAGAGCAAAAAACCGTCGAGCACGATGAGCAGCCGCCCAAGGCCAGGCTGGACAAGATCACCAGCCTTAAACCGGCGTTCCGCGAAGGCGGCACGGTGACGGCGGCCAATTCCAGTTCTATCTCTGATGGTGCAGCGGCGCTGGTGCTGATGCGCGAGTCTCAGGCGCTCAAGCGCGGGCTCAAGCCCTTGGCAGTGATTCATGGGCATGCGGCCTTTGCCGACGAGCCGGGGCTGTTTCCGGTCGCGCCGGTGGGTGCCATTCGCAAGCTGATGACCAAGACCGGCTGGACGCTGGATGACGTCGATCTGTTCGAGATCAACGAAGCCTTCGCTGTGGTCAGCCTGGTGACCATGAGCAAGCTGGAAATATCCCACGCCAAGGTCAATATCCATGGCGGTGCCTGCGCCCTGGGCCACCCGATTGGCGCCTCCGGTGCGCGGATTCTGGTGACCCTGCTCTCAGCCCTGCGCCAAAAAGGCCTCAAGCGTGGCGTTGCCGCCATCTGTATTGGCGGTGGTGAAGCCACGGCCATGGCTGTCGAATGCCTGTATTAAGGACACACCATGCTGCCCAATGACGAACAACTGCAAATCAGCGACGCGGCCCGGCAATTTGCCCAGGAGCGCCTCAAACCTTTCGCGGCCGAATGGGACCGCGAGCATCGCTTCCCCAAGGAGGCCATCGGTGAAATGGCCGAACTGGGCTTTTTTGGCATGCTGGTACCGGAACAGTGGGGTGGGTGCGACACCGGCTACCTGGCGTATGCCATGGCCCTGGAAGAAATCGCCGCCGGCGACGGTGCCTGCTCCACCATCATGAGTGTGCACAACTCGGTAGGGTGCGTGCCGATCCTCAGCTTTGGCAATGACGAGCAGAAGGAGCGCTTTCTCAAGCCCCTGGCCAGCGGGGCCATGCTCGGTGCCTTTGCTCTCACCGAACCTCAGGCCGGTTCCGATGCCAGCAGCCTGAAGACCCGTGCGCGCCTCGATGGCGACCACTACGTGCTCAATGGCTGCAAGCAGTTCATCACCTCCGGGCAAAACGCGGGCGTCGTGATTGTGTTTGCCGTCACCGATCCGGCGGCTGGCAAACGTGGAATCAGCGCGTTCATCGTGCCGACCGATTCGCCGGGCTACAGCGTGGCTCGGGTCGAAGACAAACTCGGCCAGCACGCCTCTGATACCTGCCAGATCCTATTTGACGACGTGAAGGTGCCGCTGGCCAACCGTTTGGGCGAGGAGGGCGACGGTTACCGGATCGCCCTGGCCAACCTGGAAGGCGGCCGCGTGGGCATCGCCTCCCAATCCGTGGGCATGGCCCGCGCAGCGTTTGAAGCGGCCCGTGACTATGCTCGTGAACGGCAAAGTTTCGGCAAGGCCATCATCGAGCACCAGGCCGTGGCTTTCCGCCTGGCGGACATGGCCACGCAAATCGCCGTCGCGCGGCAGATGGTGCACTACGCCGCCGCCCTGCGTGACAGCGGCAAGCCAGCCCTGGTCGAGGCGTCCATGGCCAAGTTGTTCGCCTCGGAAATGGCGGAAAAAGTCTGTTCCGCCGCCTTGCAAACCCTGGGCGGTTACGGTTACCTGAGCGACTTCCCCCTGGAGCGCATCTACCGCGATGTGCGGGTCTGCCAGATTTACGAAGGCACCAGCGATATTCAGCGCATGGTCATCTCACGCAACCTCTAAGGAGCCGATACATGAGTTACGAAACCCTTTTGCTTGAAGTCCAGGGCCGCGTCGGGCTGATTACCCTCAATCGCCCACAAGCCCTGAACGCTTTGAACGCACAGTTGGTCAGCGAACTGAACCAGGCGCTGGATGGCCTGGAAGCCAACCCGGAAATTGGCTGCATCGTACTGACGGGGTCGAAGAAGGCCTTTGCCGCCGGCGCCGACATCAAGGAAATGGCTGAGCTGACCTACCCGCAGATCTACCTTGATGACCTGTTCAGCGACAGCGACCGCGTGGCCAACCGCCGCAAGCCGATCATTGCCGCGGTAAACGGCTTTGCCCTGGGCGGTGGCTGTGAACTGGCGTTGATGTGCGACTTTATCCTGGCCGGCGACTCGGCCAAGTTTGGTCAGCCGGAAATCAACCTTGGCGTGCTGCCGGGCATGGGTGGCACCCAACGCCTGACCCGCGCGGTGGGCAAGGCCAAGGCCATGGAAATGTGCCTGACCGGGCGGTTTATCGATGCCGTTGAAGCAGAACGCTGCGGTATCGTGGCCCGCATCGTACCGGCCGATGAACTGCTGGAAGAAGCGCTGAAAGTCGCCGCGCTGATTGCCAGCAAGTCGGTGCCCATCAGCATGATGGTCAAGGAAAGCGTGAACCGGGCGTTTGAAGTGAGCCTGTCCGAAGGGGTGCGTTTTGAACGCCGGGTGTTCCATGCGGCATTCGCCACCCTGGATCAAAAGGAAGGCATGGCAGCATTCGTGGCCAAACGGGCGCCAGAATTCAAGGACAAATAACCTGAGCCCCCAAACACCGGCGATCTGAATGTGAGAGGGGGCTTGCTCCCGATGGCGGCGAGTCAGTCCCAGATAGGCAGACTGACACATTGTCATCGGGGGCAAGCCCCCTCAGCCATTCAGAGCAGGTAGTGCTTGAGTTCGCGGGCAATCACCATCCGCTGAATCTCGCTGGTTCCCTCGTAAATCTGCGTGATCCGCGCATCCCGGTAGTAACGCTCCACCGGGTAATCCTCCAGGTACCCATACCCCCCATGAATCTGCATCGCCGAGGAGCAGACCTTTTCGGCCATTTCAGATGCAAACAACTTGGCTTGGGACGCTTCCGACAAGCAAGGTTTACCGGCCGTGCGCAGGCGCGCCGCATGCAGGATCAGCAGCCGTGCCGCGTTGAGCCGGGTTTGCATGTCCGCCAGCAGGTTGGCCACGCTCTGATGTTCGATGATCGGCTTGTCGAACTGCACACGGTCACGGGCATAGGCCAGCGCCGCTTCAAAGGCCGCACGGGCGATGCCCAGGGCCTGGGCGGCAATGCCGATGCGACCACCCTCCAGGTTGGACAGGGCGATGGCCAGGCCCTTGCCTCGTTCACCCAGCAGGTTGGCTTCGGGCACGCTGCATTGGTTGAGCGTGACCGCGCAGGTGTCCGAGGCGCGAATGCCCATCTTGTGTTCGGTGCGGTCCACGATAAAACCTGGGGTGTCAGTGGGCACCAGGAACGCAGAGATGCCTTTTTTGCCCAGGTTGGGGTCAGTCACTGCAAACACGATAGCCAGCTTGGCGCGCTTGCCATTGCTTACGAATTGCTTGGCGCCGTTGATGACCCACTGGCCGTCCCGCAGCTCGGCGCGGGTGCGCAGGTTGTGGGCTTCGGAGCCGGCCTGGGGTTCGGTCAGGCAGAAACAGCCAATTGCCTGGCCGCTGGCAAGGTCGGCGAGCCAGGTTTGTTTTTGCTCAGGTGTGCCGTAGTTGAGGATCGGCCCGCAACCTACTGAATTGTGGATACTCATCAGTGCGCCAGTGGCACCGTCGCCCGCAGAAATTTCTTCGACGGCGAGGGCATAGGCCACGTAATCGACATAGGTGCCGCCCCATTCCTCCGGCACCACCATGCCCAGCAGGCCCAATTCACCCATCTTCGCCACCAGGGCGTCATCGATCCAGCCGGCCTTTTCCCAGGCTTGGGCGTGGGGGGCGATTTCGCCACGGGCAAAGTCGCGTGCCATGTCGCGGATCATCACTTGTTCTTCTGTGTATTCAATGTCTTGCATGGCTTAGTTCGCAACCTGCTCGAAGTGATGGAAGAAGCTCTCGACATGGCTGGCAGCCAGCCCATGGAGGGTCGGCGGGTTCCAGCGCGGCGCCTTGTCCTTGTCGATGATCAGCGCGCGTACGCCCTCAATCAGGTCGCCGCGTTCGAACCATTGGCGGTCCAGATGCAGTTCCAGGGCAAAGCACTGTTCCAGCGGCAGGTGACGGCCGCGACGCAGCATCTGCAGGGTCACGGCCATGGCCAGGGGCGAACGGGTTTGCATCAGCCTGGCCGTGGCGAGCGCCCATTCATGGCTGTCGGCGACGGTAACTGCCTGCAACTGCTCTACGATGCTGGGTACGTCGGGCAAGGCGAAGAAGTGGTCGATTACCGGACGCAGAACGGCCAGCGGCGCATCGGGCAGTTGTTGCACGGCCAATTTGGCCAGTACGCCCTGCAGGTCCTTGAGGGGTGAGGCGTGCCAGTGCAAGTGGTCGAGCTTGTGGTCCAGGTCGGCCAGCCTGGCGCTGTCGAGGTACCAGTCGGCCAACCCGCAGTACAACGCATCGGCGGCGCGGATCTGAACACCGGTCACGCCCAGGTAGGTCCCCAGCTCGCCGGGGATACGCGACAGGAAGTAGCTGCCGCCTACGTCCGGGAAGTAACCGATGGCCACTTCGGGCATCGCCAGGCGGCTGCGTTCGGTCACCACGCGCAGGTCGGCACCTTGCACCAGGCCCATGCCGCCGCCCAGTACAAAGCCATCCATCAGGGCAAGGATAGGTTTGCGGTAGTGGTGGATGGCCAGGTCCAGCGCGTATTCCTCGACGAAGAAATCCTGGTGCAGCGTGTCGCCGCTTTTGAAGCTGTCGTACAGGGAGCGGATGTCACCGCCAGCGCAGAAAGCTTTTTCGCCTGCGCCACGCAGGACCACGGCGTAGACGGCGGGGTCATCGGCCCAGGCCTGCAGCTGGCGGGTCAGGCTGCGGACCATGTCCAGGGTAATGGCATTCAAGCCGGCGGGGCGGTTGAGGGTGAGGTGGCCGATGTGGTTGCGTACGTCGGCCAGTACTTCGTCCTGAAGTGTGTCGGCACGGCTTGCTTCGGATGAAACCTGAGCAGTCATCTCTAACTCCCTGCTTTTATTGTTCTTTATCAAGATGTTCGCGGACGAACCATCTCGCGATCCTACCAGTGCAAATTTGCCCAGTACAACCGTCAATCCTGCAGGTCGTTTTTGCATTTATGCCGTACGGCTGGCCAGCACCTCGCCAATGCTGCGCCGCCGCGCATGGGCTTCAGCGGCGTGGATCAACTGTTCCAGCTCCGTGGGCTCGATGTCGTAGAACTGCTCACTGTCTGCCAGTGCCTGCTTGAGGTCGGCGGCGGTGATCGCGGGGTCCACGGGTGCTGGTGTGTAGCCCATGGGCTTGACCGGCGTTTCCACGGCGCCCTTGGGGTAGCGTGTGCGCGTGGCGTTGTTATAGGCCAGTGCGCAGGTCAGCAACGCACCCGCGCCAAGCATCACCGCGCCGAGTTCTTGCCACCCCAACCCGGCAGAGGCCGGATCAGCCAACACCAGGGTCATGGCCAGGCCACCGGCCGGCGGATGCAGGCAGCGCAACCAACAGATCAACACCACGGTCATGCCCGCCGCCAGGCACGCACTACCCAGGGTACGCCCGAGCACGCGCGCCACCAACAAAGCAACCACACCGGCGCACAGGTAGCTGCCGATGATCGACCAGGGTTGCGCCAGCGCGCCGGACGACACCGCGAACAGCAGCACTGCCGAGGCGCCCAGCGGGCCCAGCAGATGCAGCGCGACTTCCATGCCAAACACCTGGGCGCACACCCAGACGCTGAGCATTGTGCCCAAGGCCATGCCAATGGCGGCACGGCTCCATTCAGTGGGACGAGTGTTGATTGCAGCGGGGAACCAGCGAGCGAGCATCGGAGAGAATCCATAAACGACAGGCAAAAAAAAGGCTTGTCTGGTTGCCCGGAGAAGCCCTTTGAAAGTTCCTACATTGGGGGAAGGAACCCATGCAGTGTGCCGCGCCCTTTAGCGCAGCGCCAATGCATATTAATGAGGGTTGAATGCAAAAATAATGCATTCAGGGGGCGGTGGGCTTGACCAGGTGCAGCAGCACATAGGGGTTCATGTCGAACTCACCGGTAAGCGTCGGCGTGATAGCGCGTAAGCGCGGGTCTTGCAGCCCGGCAAAATCCGCGGCGCTCATTACCAGCCACGCCGGGGTGGGAATGGGGTTCAGGTCTGCCGGTTTCTGGGTGAACAGCGGCACTCGGTCGCAATCGTAATTGACCATGAACTTGATCGCCTTCGCGTCCTTGCCCAAGCCATGCAGCACCACGGGTGCTGGATCCTGCTGGATCCGGGCCTTGGCGGCCAGACTGAAGGTACGGGTGTCGTAAAGGCTGCGCTGCAGCGGTTCGACCACCAGGATATAGGTGGCCCACAGCGCCAATACCGCCATGAATGCCGGACCGACTGGACGCAAGCGTGGCTTGAACAGCATCAACAACGCCAATACCTGCAGCGCACCCAGCACCGCAAAGGCCAGCCCGAGGTGGTCCAACTGCTGGGTGTAACGGCGCTGCACCATCAGCAAGGCAACCGCCAGCACCACCGGCAGCAGCACCCAGAGGCCCAGCATCAGCCCACGCAGCCAGGCAAACACGCGGCCCTGGGCAATGTGGAAGGGGTACGCCGCAATGATTGCCGCCATGGGCAGCATCGCCAGCACGTAGCGCGCCTTTTTCGCCTGGGGAATCGACAGGCCGAGCATCACCAGCAAGCCCGCGGCTGCGCAGTACAGCACCAGTTGCAGCGCAGGGTCCGGCGTGCGCCGCCCGCCGACGGCCAGCGCCACCAACACCAGCAACGCCATCGGGTAGGCGAAGGCGTAGTTACCCAGGGAACTGGTGAAGTAATACAGCACGCCACTGGAGCCTTCGCTGCCGTCCATACGCCCCAAAAACTGCATGCGGATCACGTCCTGCATGAATGCTGCGCCGCCGCTGAGCTTGGCCAGCAACAACAGCAGGCCAACACAGGCCACCAGCAGGGCCAGCGCCAACAGGCCAAAA
>NZ_QUZU01000024.1 GCF_004682055.1 Pseudomonas kairouanensis
AAAAAAAAGCCCGCGAGGAGAGGCGGGCCAAGGGATTCACTGGAGTAGGTAGGCTTCACCCTATAGGTCGGAAAGTGAAGGCTTTGTGAAAATGCTGTCGTAAGTTTGCAGCAATTGCACTCATCAAGTGCGGCGGACGAAGGTGCGCATGGTTTGACCTGGGCCGGTAGTGAACACAATGGGCCGGGGCATACCTTCATCGGCGGCAATAAACACGAACTGATCTGCGTCAAGTTGGTAACTGGCGGGCAAATGCTTGCCGGCGTCATCCCCTATGGCGTCCACCCAGGTAATGCTTTTGGGGCGGGTCGTGCTGTCCAGGGAAAACCGGCCAGCCAGCAACACTTCGCCACTGACGGTTTTCACTTCGAAGCGCTCGCCGGTAATGGTGGTGATCGCGCCGGGGGCGCTATGGGCATCGACGGGGTTGAGTACACCACTGTCTTCGAGTGCGATTTGCTCCCATGTACCCTGCAGTGCTTGAACGTCCGGATCTGAAACAGTTGGCATACACATTGTCCTTGTGCGCGAGGAGGAGGCCTCATTGGCCATCACGTACGATACGCCATTGTGAACCATGCCCCTAGACGCACATTCAGCAAGACACCTTTTCACAATTCTTGATTAACTTTTGGTTACAAACTGTGGCTAAATAACTGCCAATGGCCGCGTGCCGGGTAATTGCCCGTTCGCTCAGGCCGACTGTGTGAATTGTGATTTCAGGTGCTGCTCATCCAATCCTCGGCCGTTGTGGGCACGCAGGAGCAGCCTGTTCTCTTCTGACATGTGACGAAATCCCTTGAAACTCATCATTGTTGCTCTCTACGTTGCCTCCATTGCGTATGTACACCTGCGCGGCCGGGTACGGCACAAGTTGGGCCGCCAGCTCAGCGATCATTCGACTTTTCTGGCGCCGATCAACTGTTTCCTTTACCTGTTCTCCAAGCTGCCCAGCCGGCCCTACCTGTCACCCAGCGATTTCCCCGACCTCAGCCCGCTGCAAGCGCATTGGGAGGAAATTCGCGCGGAAGGCCAAAACCTGTTGCGCGCCGGCCAGATCAAACGTTCGGACCAATACAACGACGTGGGTTTCAACTCGTTCTTCAAGTCGGGTTGGAAGCGTTTCTACTTGAAGTGGTACGGCGACAGTCATCCCTCGGCGATGAAATTGTGCCCGCGCACCACTGAGTTGGTGCAGAGCATCGGCTCGATCAAGGCGGCCATGTTTGCCGAGTTGCCACCGGGCTCCAAGTTGGTTCGCCACCGCGACCCCTATGCCGGCTCCTACCGTTACCATTTGGGCCTGGATACACCGAACGATCCCGGCTGCTACATCAATGTGGATGGCGAGAACTACTACTGGCGCGATGGCGAGCCGGTGATGTTCGACGAGACCTATATCCACTACGCCGAAAACACCACGCAGCAGAACCGCATCATCCTGTTCTGTGACATCGAACGGCCAATGAAGTATCGCTGGGCGAGCGCGTTCAATCGCTGGTTCAGCCGCACCGTGATGGCGGCCGCAGGCTCGCCGAACGACGCGGGCGACCAGACAGGTGGGCTTAATCGCGCGTTTACCCGGTTGTACAAGATCCGTTTGCGGGGCAAGGAGCTCAAAAAGCGTAACCGTGCACGTTACTACCTCGAAAAGTGGGCGATTTTCGCGGCGCTGGCCCTTGTTTTCGTGTTGATCTAACGCAAGACGGCTGACTTTATTTGGGTGGGCAGGCGCCCAGCTTGTCCCACATTGCCTTGCTGATCTTCTGCCGATGGGCGTAACCCGCCCAGGGATCTGCCTTCAGGTTCTGCAAGCGTTGTTGCAGATTGGCAACCGTCCACTGCTGGGCGCCCTGTAGCGTCTTCAATTCTTCCCGGCTGATAGGCACCGACACCGGCAAGCCCGGACGCGCACGCACCGAGTAAGCCGCCACGGTGCTTGCGCCCCGCGCATTGCGCAGGTAATCGACAAAGATCTTGCCCACGCGGTTCTTTGGCCCCGAGGTGGCGGTAAAACGCTCGGGCAGTTGGCCGGTCATGAAGTGGGCAATCGCCTTGGCAAAGGCCTTGACTGTGTCCCAGCCATCCCTGCGCGCTAGGGGCACCACCAAGTGCACGCCCTTGCCACCGCTGGTCTTGATGAACGCCTGCAGCCCCAGTTCATCCAGCACTGCAAGGGTCAGTTGCGCGGCCTCGACCATGGCTTTCCACGGCAGCGCCGGGTCGGGGTCCAGGTCGAGGACGAACTGATCCGGGGTTTCGATCTTGTCCCAGGTAGCGCCCCAGGTATGCAGCTCAATGCTGCCCATTTGCACGGCGCCGACTAGCGCAGCGGCACTGTCGATTTCCATCAGGCGCGCATGGCCCGGGTCGAGATCAGCTTTCAGTTGCTTGATCGGCGCCATGGCCAGGCGCTCTGCATGTTTTTGGAAAAACTGCTCGCCCTCGATGCCTTCCGGGGCTCTGAGCAGCGCCACCGGGCGTCGCTGTAGAAACGGCAGGATCCACCCGCTGATATCACTGTAAAACTGCGCCAGTTGCTGCTTTTGCGTGCCACTGAGCGGGTCGATGATCCGCTCGCCGTGGGTGATGTGAACATCGGCAGGCATGTCCTTGCCGGGTTTGAGGGAGTTGGCTGCTCGGGGGTGCTCGTGAATGATCTGCGCGATGGGCTTGTCGGTGCGCACACCGATAAACGCCGCCTGGCGCACCAAACCTTCTTGTGTCCACTGGGCAAATCGCACCTCGGCCACCAGCGCCGGTTTTACCCAATGCACCCCGCGGGCCTGGGCGCTGGTGAGCGGCTTGGCCAGCGGCGGGGTTTTACGCTCCAGCGCAGTCAGTTGCCGATAAAGGCTGTCGAGCGTTGATTGATCGAACCCCGTGCCGACACGCCCGCTGTACACCAACCCGGTGTCATCATTGACCGCCAGCAACAGCGCGCCGAAACCGCTGCGCGACCCTTGCGGGCGGGTGTAGCCGACAATCACGAACTCTTGGCGCAAATGGCATTTGAGCTTGACCCAGTCGGCACTTCGGCTGGACACATAAGGGCTGCCCTGACGCTTGCCGATGACCCCCTCCAGGTTCAGGTCGCAGGCGCTTTCGAAAATGTCGCGAGGGTTGGCGGTCAAGGCATGGGTAAAGCGCAGCATTTTGCTCTTGCTAGGGGCCAGCGCGGTTTCGAGCGCGCTGCGCCGCACCTCAATCGGTTCCTCACGCAGGTCCCGGCCATCCAGGAACGGCGCATCGAACAGGTAATAGACCAGGTCCAGGCTACGGCCGATTTCGAAGGCGTTCTGCAGCGCCTGAAAGTCCGGCAGGCCGTCACTGTTAAGGCTGACCACTTCGCCGTCCAGCCAGCTGTCCTTGAGTTTGAGCGCCTGCACCGCCTTGGCCTGGCGTGGGAGGCGGTCGGTCCAGTCGTGGCCATTGCGTGTGAACAGGCGCACCTCGCCATCGGCGATCCGTGTCAGCAGGCGGTAACCGTCCAGTTTGATTTCGTAGTGCCAGTCGCCCTGTGGCGGCCGCTCCACCAGGGTGGCCAGTTGCGGACTAAAGTGCGCAGGGAGCTTAGCGCTCACGGCCTTACGGGGCTGTGGCGCGGCCACCGACGCGTTGCTCAGCACGCTATCGGGCATTGCCTGGACGATATCGTAGTCGGCGCCAGGGCGTGCCTGCTCGTCCTGCTCCTTGATCAACAGCCACTGCTCCTTGTCGCCACTGCCCTTCAAACGGGTACGGACCAACGCCCAGTCGCCGGCGAGCTTTTCGCCGATCAGGCTGAATTTGAGTTTGCCGGCGGCGTAGGCCTTGTGCGGGTCGCCCTGAGGTTGCCAGACGCCGCGATCCCACACGATCACATCGCCCGCACCGTATTGCCCGGCCGGGATGTTGCCTTCGAAACTGCCGTAGCTCAGCGGATGATCTTCTACGTGCACGGCCAGACGCTTCTGGCTGGGGTCCAGGCTCGGGCCCTTGGGAACCGCCCAGCTTTTGAGCACGCCGTCGAGTTCCAGGCGAAAGTCATAGTGCAGGTGGCGCGCATGGTGTTTCTGGATCACGAAGGTCAAAGCCGAGGCCGGGCGTTTGGCGCCGGCCGCGACGCCCGACGGCTCGGCGGTGATATCGAAATCGCGCTTGCGGTTGTATTCACTCAGTGGCTTGGGCATGACTCAAGAGGCCTTGGTGGAACGCTTCGCTGCGGGCTTCTTGGCGGGCTTGCCGGCCAGGCTGCGCTTGAGCAGCTCCGTCAGGTCGATCACGTCGGCGGACTTGCGCTCTTCACTGCCTTTGACCGTCTCCACGTCCTCAATCTTGCCGGCCTTGGCCTTCTTGGCCACCAGCGCCATGATCTTGTCCTGGAAGCTGTCGCGGTAATCATCGGGTTGCCAGTCGGCGCTCATGTCGTCTACCAGGCGCTTGGCCATGTCCAATTCGCCCTTGGCCAGGGAGGGCTTGGTCACGTCGCTGCCCAGTTCCAATTCATCCAGGCTGCGCACTTCGGCAGGCCAGCGCAGCATCACCAGCACCAGGGCCGACTCCAGTGGCATCAACGCCGCCAGGTGCTGCTTGGTGTGCAGCACCACATTGGCCAAGGCTACCTTGCGGGTTTTCTTGAGGGTCTCCCGGAGCAACGCGTACACCTTGCCACCGCGTTTGTCCGGGGCCAGAAAGTAGGGGGTGTCGATGTTCTGCAGCGGGATCTGGTCGCTGGCGACAAACGCGATGATCTCTATGGTCTGGGTCGACTTAGGGTGAGCCGAGCGGATTTCCTCTTCGCTGAGCAGCACATAGCGCCCTTTTTTAAACGCCACACCCTTGACGATATTGTCTTTGCTGACTTCCTTGCCGGTGGCCTTGTTGATGCGCTTGTAGCCCACCCGGTCCATGCTGCGTTTGTCCAGCCAGTCAAAATCCACGCCTTGGGCGGACGTGGCCGAGACCAGTGACACCGGGATATGCACCAAGCCAAAGCTGATCGCGCCTTTCCAGATTGCCCGTGGCATAGCTGTTTTCCTTGAGAGGACTGAATATTCAGGTGACCGGCAGACGGCGAAGAAAGTTTCGACGGGCGGATACGCGGACAGATCGTGTTACACCTGATGAGAAACTATTTAGTTACCAAAGCCGAACCCAGGGCGTAGCGTGTTATCGAAAGCACGTACTACTCGCCCCAGAGAGGCATTGTCATGAAGAGTTGTGTGCGTCACGTTGCGGCGCTTGTGATGGGTTTGGCCCTGGTACCACTGGCTCACGCCCAAAACCTGCCGGGCCGCACGGATTCCAACAACAGCCCGATTCACCGGGCCAACCCCAACAGCATGCAGGGCACCCAGCCCAATGTGCCGACAGTGCGCGGTATCCAGACCGGCCCGACCCCGCGTGCGCCGACCCTGGAAAACGGCGGTATTGGCAATGGCTACCCCAAGCGTGATGCCGCCCCCAGCCGACCGACTCCTGAAACCAAAGCCCCCACCTATGATGCCAACGGCAATCGCCGGTAAGGACTCGTCTTATGTTGCTACGCAAAACTCTTCTGGCCGCTGTTTGTGCGGCCGCGCTATTACCTTTGACAAGCGTCTACGCGGCTGATGGCCAACAATTCCCCAGCGAACAAGGCAGCATCACCGTCACGCCGGTTGCCAAGGGCCTGGACCATCCGTGGGCGGTAGCTTTCCTGCCGGACCGGCAAGGTTTCCTGGTGACTGAACGTCCAGGCCACCTGCGCTTTGTCAGCCCGGACGGCACACTCTCCGCGCCGTTGACCGGCGTGCCCGAGGTGTGGGCCAAGGGGCAGGGCGGTTTGCTGGATGTGGTGCTGTCGCCCGACTTCAAGCAAGACCGCATGGTCTACCTCTCTTACGCCGAAGGCGGCGGCAAGGGGGGCACCGCCGGCACGGCGGTAGGTCGTGGGCGTTTATCGGCAGACCTGAAAAGCCTGAGCGACTTCAAAGTGATCCTGCGTCAGGAGCCCAAGCTGTCTACCGGAAACCACTTCGGTTCGCGCCTGGCCTTCGACCGTGACGGTTACCTGTTTGTCACCCTCGGAGAGAACAACGACCGGCCCACCGCCCAGGACCTGGACAAACTGCAGGGCAAGGTCGTGCGCATCTTCCCCGATGGTCGCGTGCCCGATGACAACCCCTTCGTGGGTCAGGAGGGGGTACGCCCCGAGATCTGGTCCTATGGCCAGCGCAACCCCCAAGGCCTGGCACTGAATCCGTGGAGCGGCACGATCTGGGAGAACGAGCATGGGCCCAAGGGCGGCGATGAGATCAACATCATCGAGCGTGGCAAGAACTACGGCTGGCCACTGGCGACCCACGGGATCAACTATTCCGGAGCGGCCATTCCCGAGGCCCAGGGCAAGACGGTAGACGGCGCGGTTGCGCCCCATCACGTCTGGGAAAAATCACCAGGCATCAGTGGCATGGCGTTCTACGATGCTGACCGCTTCAAGCCTTGGCAGCACAATGTCTTCATTGGTGCACTGGCCAGCCAGGAGCTGATTCGCCTGCAGTTCGACGGCGACAAGGTGGTGCATGAGGAACGCTTGCTGGGCGGCTTGAAAGCCCGGATTCGCGATGTGCGGCAGGGGCCGGATGGCTATCTGTATGTGCTGACGGATGAGGACAATGGCGTGCTGTACCGTGTGGGCCTGAACCAGGACTGATACTGGCCATGGGCCCTTGTGGGAGAGGGCTTGTCCCCGATGGCGGCCGACCTGCTGATGGTTAGGCCATCTGATCCACCGCTATCGTGGGCAGGCCCTCTCTCTTATTTCACCGTGTGAGGGCTACAGCCCCAGCTCAGACAGGCCCGGATGCTCATCCGGGCGCCGCCCCAGCGGCCAATGAAACTTACGCTCGCTGTCCTTGATCGGCAGGTCATTGATACAGGCAAACCGATTGGCCATCAGGCCGTTCTCGTCGAACTCCCAGTTCTCATTGCCGTAGGACCTGAACCAGTTGCCCGAGTCGTCGTGCCACTCATAGGCATACCGCACGGCAATGCGGTTATCGGTAAACGCCCACAGCTCCTTGATCAGCCGGTAGTCCAGCTCCTTGGCCCATTTGCGGGCAAGGAACGCCTGGGCTTCTTCACGGTTGGTGGCGAATTCGGTACGGTTGCGCCATTGGGTGTCCAGGGTATAGGCCAGGGAAACCCGGTGCGGGTCACGGGAGTTCCAGCCGTCTTCGGCCAGACGCACTTTTTGGATTGCCGATTCGCGGGTGAACGGCGGCAGCGGCGGACGGGACTCTTGGGTCGATGACATATCACGGCTCCTGAAGGCGATGCAGTGCAAAGGCCCCACAGTCTATCCCTGGCGACGAGACCTGAGCACCCCCATGGTGTAAGCTCGGGGCCTCTTCGGATTCGACCCATTGCGAGCCTTATGCCGTCGTTCTTCAAACGCTCCCTGTTGCCCAAACTGCGCGGTTTCCCCCTCACTCCAGACGCGATTGACGTGTTGTCCGGCGCCGATGCGTATCGCCGGCGCCTGCTGGAGATGATCCCCCAGGCCACACGGCGCATCTACATTGTCGCGCTGTACTTGCAGCAGGACGAAGCCGGGCAGGAAATCTACGATGCGTTGCACGCCGCCAACGCTGCGCGGCCGGAGTTGGAGATCGTGGTGATGGTCGACTGGCTGCGCGCCCAGCGCGGGCTGATCGGTGCAGGCAAGCAGCCGGGCAACAGCGCCTGGTACCAGGCCATGACCCAATCCCACGCCAGCGAAGTGCCGGTGTATGGTGTGCCGGTGCAAACCCGTGAGCTGTTTGGCGTGCTGCACCTCAAGGGTTTCATAATCGATGACACCGTGCTGTACAGCGGCGCGAGCCTGAACAATGTGTACCTGCACAAGTTCGACAAGTACCGGTTTGACCGCTACCACCTGATCCATAGCAAACCCCTTGCCGACTCAATGCAGCACCTGGTGGAACATGGCCTGGTCGCGTCCAAGGCCGTGCATCGCCTGGACCTGCCCAACCCACCCACCACCCGCAGCCTGCGTAACGACATCGGCGACCTGCGCAGCCGCCTCAAGCATGCGGCCTACGACACCACGGCAGGGCAACTGCCCAATGGCCACCTGTCCGTCAGCCCGTTGCTCGGCGTGGGCAAGAACAACCCGTTGAGCCGGGTGATTCTCGAACTGATCGCCAGCGCCCAACAGCAACTGACCATCTGCACGCCGTACTTCAACCTGCCGCTGCCGGTGACGCGGGAAATCAACCGTGCCCTGGCTCGCGGCGTGAAGATCGACATCATCGTCGGCGACAAAACCGCCAACGACTTCTACATCCCGCCCAGCGAGCCGTTCAAGGTCATCGCGGCGCTGCCGTACTTGTATGAAATCAGCCTGCGCCGTTTCGCCAAGCGCCATCAGCCGATGATCGACAGTGGCCAACTGAACCTGCACCTGTGGCGTGATGGCGACAACACCTACCACCTCAAGGGCATGTGGGTTGACCAGCGCTACACCTTGCTCACCGGTAACAACCTTAATCCACGGGCCTTCCGGCTCGACCTGGAAAACGCCCTGTTGATCGATGACCCCCAAGGCCAATGGTTGGAGCCACGGCGTAACGAGTTGGCGCAGATCTACCGGCACACCACGCGCATCGAAGGCTACTCGCAACTGCAAACCCTGGTGGACTACCCGGCAGCGGTCGGCAAGTTCCTGCGCCGGGTCAGCCGGGTACGAATCGAGCGGTTGCTGTACCGGATTCTCTAGCGCTGTACCTACCCGTCGATCCTTAGGCGCCGTCTTTAAGACGGCGCCTACAGCCTTATTGTTTGTCCTCCTCCTACATTGCCTTCCTGTCGCACAGGGAAGCGCGGCCTTTTTTCATATGGAATCAGCCTGCACGAGGACTCCCCCTTGCCGTCGATTTCGTCTTACCCCCGCCCCATCGTTGCGCCCGCTTTTGTGTCATCTCCCACCTTGGTGTCGCTTAAAGCAGACCCACCGACACGGACGCGGCGTTCTGCGTCTGTCGATGAGTCACCTGTGCCGGGTCCTGCATGGACGCTGCTTCAAAAACCAAGCGAGCCAGCCGCTTCGGCCCAAGGCGATGTGACCCTGGCTGAGCGCCTGGCCACGGCATCGAGCAACGGCCAGCACAGTGTGACCATCCCCAGGGTCAGTGCCCTGGGCGATGTGATAGACATTTATCAGCAACTGATCGGCATGCCGCAAACCCTTCTGTGGTTGGCCAGCACAGGGTTGGAAACCGATTCCCTGACACTGTACAGGGATCGCGTCGAAGGCTATGTCACCCGTGACGGTGTACGCACGGCAGTCAGCTTCAGCACGACCGATGGCAGTGGCTGGTGGGAGGCCTCAGTCAATTTGCGAGCAATCCGTGACCTGCTGGACCCGAATGACAAAGGTTTGCCTTACTTGCGTGAAGGGGAGCAGCGAATGCCTTTGCATGTGGTGTCCCATGCTTATGGCCTTGATGCGCATGACAGGGGGCGCACGGTCAAGGATGGACTGTCACTGCCTTTCACCAGGGCACTCAAGGACGTCCAGCGGGTGATCAGCGACCTTGATGAGCGAGCGTATCTTGCGACTTTGCTGGAGCAGCGCGTCCAGGGGCTGGCCGACGACGCTACGGTGGACTGGTCGGCGCAGCGAACCCGAGTGTCACCCGCATCGGCCGAGGGTATGGGTGTGCAAGCGCACTGCGATATCCAGCAGTTGTTGGAGCACAAGGGTTTGGGTTCACCACGCACAGTCGGGGCAACGCGCAATGTTATTCAATGGTTGCGTACCACGATGGCGCCGGCCTCAACGTGGGGCGATTACAGCGGGCTGGCTGCAACCGCGTCAGATCCCACGCACCTTCGCCCGCTGGACTCGCTCGCCAGGCAAACCCCCGATTCGCTGCGTCTGGATCCAGACACTGAACTTGCCCGCCTGCTCAAAAGTGCGGATGCGCCTGTATTCAGAGGGCAGATGGCCGATATTCAGATAAACACTCCGGGCAACATTGCCGGTTTCGATCTGTATCAACCGGCACACATGGGGCGAACGTTGAAGCAGGTGCGCAGCGACCTGGAGCGGCATCTTTGCGAAACAAAAAGCCTGGACCCCAAGGTTGCCGTGCTGGTCGCACACATCGGCCTGGCGCGGACAGCGCCTGAGTTTCTGGTTCGAGATGTACCCGATGCGGTGGCGCTCGGCACGCCTGCCTGGCTGGAATTGCGACTGGGTTGTGCAATAGCCGATGCCGTGGCGCCGGGTGCGTCCAGGGCCATGAACGAGGCGCAGATCAGCGCACTGACAACCCTTGCGCCCACCTCTGAGGAGCAGCGCACATTGTTGCAGGCCCGCGGCCTTGGAGGTTTGCTGGTTTGGGCGGTCCTCAACGGTGTCGTCCCTGCCAAGCCTGAAGGCCAGCACACACAGGCAGACTTCAAGCGGGCCTCGCAAATGTTTACCCGTCAACGCACCCTGGCGACGCGAGCGTTCAAGGCCGCCAGCACGCCATTGCCGACACGCCGGGTCTTGGCCGTACAGGCGTTGCTCAAGGTTTTTCCCCTGGTCAGCCAAAGCCAGCTGGAGGCGATGACGGTACACCTGACGGACGCCAACCAGCGTCGCAACCTGGTGGCATCGGAGCCGCGTACACGTTCGCTGATCGAGACCTACATGAGCGGCGATCTGGTTCCCGGAAAATGGGTGCTGAGCCAGGATTTACCCCTTCCGGCGGCGACGTCGTCTCGTACGCCCTTTCAATTTCAGAATACGGCGCAGGTCCCGAACGTTGCGCGCGAAAACCTCGACGTACGAATCCGGCGGTTACCGGCACTCGACAGCTTGCTGGAGAGTGCCGTCGGCACCCACCACCGAAAACTGCAGATGGCCTTTGTCACCAAACTCAAGCTGATGCTTGCCGGCCTGCCGCTTGCGGATCGCCAGCGCATTGAACTGGGTGCCATCGACTTATTCACCTTGCGCAAGAAAACCGGCAAGCAACAGGTGTGGGAAACCGACGGGGACCGCTCGGCAGTCACTGGACGCCAGGGCACTTTGATGCGGGTGCTGCATGCGCAGGCGGTGACGTACTACGAGATATTCAACAGCGGCAACATCGTCAGGCACAGTGATCCGGTCGTCATCAGTACCCTCGACCGGGTGGTAAGGGATCAAAGTCACCTGGGCCAGTACAAATTGCTAGGCGAAAAATTCATACGGGGTGGTCATGAGGTGCCGCTGGATTTTGACGCTTATGCAACGGGTAACCCTGCAAAAACGGGAGCCAAGTCCGGCGACGTCATCATTGATCGGCTCGGGCGCTATCTTGAGGCGGGCTCGCTACCGGAGAAACAGACGTTGGAGACCTTTGTTCCTGACAGCTATCAGTCTGACCGAGTGGAGTTCATTGCCTGCGAGATCGCCGAGAACAACTTCTACGAAAGCCTCGAGAGCATGTTCCAAAGGGCCAAGGGGCAACTGTCGGTCGAAAAGAGCCGCCAAGCGAATGCACGGGACATTAACTTGCTGATGTCGCTCGTGCCGTTTGTGGGGGCGTATCAGGACTTTGCCGCCGGTAATATCGGCAAGGGCCTGCAGAGTCTGGCACTGGACACGGCCGGGGTGGTGATGGGTGCCGGTGGGCAAGCGCGGGCGCTGATGCATTCAGTGAAAAAGCTGGTGCAGGGCAGTGTGGTTCCAGCCCTCAATGGGATTGGTGGGAAGGTGGCGCCGGGGGTTGCCAGGTTGGGACTGGCCGGGCCGAAGGTGCGGATCAGTGACGCTGCCTTTGACGTGACCAAACAGAGCGCGGCGTTTTTCAATGCGGTATTCAACCCGCTGGATGGTTATCCACGGTTGATGGGTGCCGCTTCCCGAGGCTTGGGCAAGATGCCTGCGTTGCTGGCCGGCAACGGTTCTGCTTTGGCCAAGGCTATGCCGCACCTGGCCAGAGCCGAGCAAAAAATGCGCGGCTATTTCCTGGTGGCCACAGGCATGGTTGATCCAGCAGCCCCGCCTGTTGCGCAAACGCCATGACGCCGGGAGCCGCTTGCACACAGTAGGCAAACGGCTCCGTAAGCATCAGTTCAAGCCCAGCTTGCCACGCAGGGTGGACAGGTCTTCAGCCAGGGTATTGACCGGCCCTACCAAGGCTTTACGGTCGTTTTCCTTCACCTTGTCATAGGTCTGGAAGCCGCCATCCTGGGTCTTGTACTTGGCCAGGACCTTGTCCACGGTGGCGAAGTTCTTGTCGACCTTGGCCAGGAAGGCCTTGTCTTGCTGCTCGATTTGGCCACGGAACAGGTCAACGATTTTCTTCGCGCCGTCGATATTGCCCTGGAAGTCATACAGGTCGGTATGGCTGTAGCGATCTTCTTCGCCGGAGATCTTGGTGGCGGCGACTTCTTCCAACAGTGCAGCAGCGCCACCTACCACCTTCTCAGGCGGGAAGGTCAGGCCATCGACACGGGTCTTGAGGTCGTTGACGTCGGCATTGAGCTTGGCGGTCAGGGCTTCCAGGCCTTTGGTGGTGTTTTGCGAGAACAGCGCGTACTCGATGCGGTGGAAGCCGGTGAAGTCTTCGGCGGTCACGCCTTTTTCATGGTCGTCTACGCGCGAGTCGATGGACGCATCGAGGTCGCTGAACAATTCGGCGATCGGCTCGATGGACTCATAGTGGACGCGGGTTGGTGCGTAGAGCTTCTTGGCGGTGGCCAGGTCGCCCTTGTTGATGGCGTCGGTGAAGGCTTGGGTCTGGGTGACCAGCTCGCCGATTTCTTCGGTGACGTAGATCTTGTAATCCGACACCGGGCCTACCAGGTCCAGCGGCGCGGTAGCGGCAAACGCTGCCAGCGGCGAAAGGGTCAGCAACAACGACAACGCGATAGACGACTTTTTCATGGGAAATTGCGCTCTGGTTTGTTTTAGGTGTTGGCAGTGGTGTGAGGGTGCGTTGCAGCGAGCAGCGTGCGCCCGATGAAATCCTCAGGCCCTGTGACCCCCGGCAGGGTGAAGAAATACCCGCCGCCGACGGGCTTGAGGTATTCCTCCAAGGGCTCGCCGTTGAGGCGGGTTTGCACGCTGATAAAGCCTTTCTCCAGGTCAGCCTGGTAGCAAATGAACAACAGCCCCATGTCCAGCTGACCGTTTTTATTGACGCCGTTGGAGTAGTTGAACGGCCGGCGCAGGATCAGGTTGGCCTGAGTCTGCGGGGTACGTGGGTTGGCCAGGCGGATATGGGCATCGAGCTTGGTCAACTTGCCTTGCGGGTCCTTGCTGTAGTCGGGAACCTGGGTTTCTCGTTGGCCATCCATGGGCGCGCCCGTGGTTTTGACGCGGCCGATGATGCTTTCCTGCTCTTGCAGTGGGGTGCGGTCCCAACGTTCGACGAAGTTGCGGATGATGCGCACCGCCTGGTAACTGCCATGGGCAGCCCAGGTGGGTTCGTCGCTGCCCGGTTGGACCCACACGATCTGGTTCATGGCGGTGTCATCGTTGGAATTCGGATTGGCCGAACCGTCACGGAAACCGAGGAAATTGCGCGCGCTTTGTGCAGGCTCGCCAGGTCTGCTCGGCGCCTGGGGCGGCACGCTGCCTTCCTGTTTCCAACGCACCAGCAGCAGGTCGGGCAGGTTTTTCACGATGTCGCGCAGGGCGTGGATATTGGTGTCTGGGGTGTTGGAGCTGAATTGCAGGCTCAGATCGCCGTGGCACTGCGCAGGCTCCAGCGCATCGTTGGGGAACCCCACCATACGGCTCAGGCGCTTGGGCTTGGCGTTGGCCAGGCCGAAACGTTCGTCGAACAAGGACTCACCGACCGAGACGGTGATGGTCAGGTTATCGGGTGTGACCACCGGGCCGAGAATGCCGGAATCGGTGGGCGGCAGTTTCGGGTCGACTTGGGGCACAGCGCCGCCAGTCATCAGGAACGCAATGCGCTCGTTCAGGGTGCGCAACAGCCGCTCCAGGTCTTCGCGGTCACTGGCCAGTACGTCAAAAGCCACCAGCATGCCGCAGGCTGGGCGTGGGGTAACGATGCCGCTCTGGTGCTGGCCGTGGAACGCGTGGTGATCCTGGGTTTTGTCACTGCGCGGTGCGGTGGTGACTTGCTCGGCGGCAGCAGCCATGGCCGGACAGGTCAATGCACTGCCGGCAATCGCGGCGCCGGTGGCCGCCATGCCCAGCAGGACACGGCGACGCTGAAGGTTAGTGTGTTCGGTTTCACTCATGTGTGCGGTCATCTTCACTGCAGGCCGGAAAGGCCAAGGGCTGGGTCGATTCCATCGAGTGCGGCGGCCAGGGCCTTGGCCTTGTCGGCGATCTGCTTGCGCTGATCGGCCGTAACGCTGTCGTAGCTTGCGTAGCCTTTTTCGACCTTGAAGCCTTGCATCTCGGTATCGAAGGCGGCGAGGGCGCTATCGACTTTTGGCAGCAGGTCGGCTGCGGATTTGCTCAGCAGCGGGCGCATCAGGTCGACCACCTTGTGGGCGGCTTGCAGGTTGGCGGCAAAACCGTTGAGGTCGAGGTGGCTGTAGCGCTCCTCTTCACCGCTGACGGCGCGCACATCCGCCAGGCTGTTGAGGTTGCGCACCACAATGCTCACCAGCTGTTCCGGCGGCAAGGACTGGGCCAGCAGCTGCTGTTTGAGGGTGGTGACGTCGGCTACAAGGCGCTGGGCAATCGGCGCCAGGCCGTCGAGGCTGCGCTGCTGGAACAGGCTGTATTCAAGGCGATGGAAACCGCCGAAGGCCGGGTCTTGCTCGCGCTTTTCAAAGTAGTCGGCGCGGGCGTTGATCGCGTTATCCAGCTCTGCCAGGCGTTGGGCCGCCGGTGCGAGGCGCTGGTAGGCCTCACGGGCCGGCACGTAAAGCGCCTGAGCCTGGGCGAGGTCACCCGCGTCGATGGCCTGCTGCAGGGCGGTAGTCGCCTTGACCAGTGCGCTGCCCTGGCTGCTCAAGTACACACGGAATTCAGACAACGGGCCGATAAACGCCACCATCGACGGTTTGGCCTTTGCCTGGGCGTCGGATTCGGCGGTAGGTGTGACATGCAAGGTGCCGCGCGGGTTGCTCAGCAAGCCGCAGGTGATCGCGTAGTCGCCGGGCAGCAGGTTGGCGTTGATCACCTGGCTCAGGCCGGGGGCGATGTTTTCCCGCTCTTCGACCACCAGCACACCGTCGAGAATTTCCCACTCCACCGCGCGGTCGGAGCGGTTGATGATACGAAAGCTCGCGCGCCCGGCAGGGACGCTGAGTGCATTCGGCTCGCAGGCATGGCCATGAATGGTCACGGCGATTTCATTGTGGTTGATCTGGCGCTTGCTCGCGGCCAGTTGCGAGGCGTAATAGAACAGGCCACCGGCGGCGATCATCACGACCACCGAGCCTGCTACGGCCCAGCGCAAGGCACGGGGTGGCGAAGCCGGTTGAGGAGTTGGGCTGGACAAGAGGCGGTCCTTACTGGGTGGAAACGGAAGAATGTTTGGCCAAGGGTTTGGCCGGTGCCGCCGGCAGGAAGAACATCACCAGCGCCACCACCAGGTAGATCAGATAGGCGCCCAAGGTGCTGACGGTCGGGGCTTCCTGATAACCGAACATACCGGCGAGCACCGAGCCCAGCGGACTGTCCATCGGCAGTGCGGCGCTGAAATCGAACAGGACGGTTTGCAGATGGTTCCACACACCCGCTTCGTGCAAGGCCTGCACCGAGTTGGCCAGGATGCCGGCGGCGACCACTAGGATAAACAGGCCGGTCCAGCGGAAGAACGCCCCGAGGTTCAGGCGCATGCTGCCGGTGTAAATCAGGAAGCCAACGATAATCGCGAGGATCAGGCCGAGCAGGGCACCTATCGGCGCACTGGGACCCTCACTCTGTTGGAACACTGCCAACAGGAAAAACACGGTTTCCAAACCTTCGCGTGCCACGGCGAAAAACACCATGAGGATCAACGCCGTGACCTGGTGCCTGGAACCGGCCAACGCGTGATCGAGGGATTCGTGCAGGGAATGTTTGATAGAGCGCGCCACTTTGCGCATCCAGAACACCATGGAACTGAGGATGCCCACGGCGACCAATCCGACGATGCCTTCGAAGAGTTCCTGTTGTTTCTGCGGGAATTCGGCGCTGACCAGTTCCAGGCCACCGCCTACCAGCAGGGCCAGCGCAGCGGCGAGAAACACCCCAATCCACACGGCGGGCATCCACTGGCCGCGGCCCGTCTGCTGCAGGTAACTGGCAATAATGCCAACGATCAGGGCGGCTTCAATGCCTTCGCGCAGCATGATCAGAAAAGGAACAAGCATTCGGCACCGCATCGCAACTAGATAGGAGGCTAAGTTGTAACATAATGATACTCATTACTAAACAAGCAATCTTGACGTTTGCTGAACACGGGCTGAACGGTGGTGGCAAAGCGCAAGCCACCTTATGATGCAGGCCCTTGTTTGCAGCGCTGGATGCACGCCCCCCCCATGTCGGAAAAAGACACCATCTCCATCCAGCTCGTGCGCGAAGCTTTGTTGCAGAGCTGCGCACCCGGTGCTGCCACGGTCGAGGTGCTGAGTAAAGCCGGCATTGACCCGCTGTTGTTGGAGCAGCCCGCTGCACGGGTGTCCGCTACGTCCTACGCGCGCTTTTGGCGATTGCTGGCGCGGCGCATGGATGATGAGTTCTTTGGCATGGACCCGCGCAAGCTCAAGTCCGGCAGCCTGGCGTTTCTTTGTCGGGTGGCGATGGCACAACCGAACTTGGGGGCGAGCCTGGAAACCGGCCTGGGTTTCCTGTCGCTGATGCTGGAGCGCATGCCCGCACAATTGATGCGCCAACAAAGCCTGGCTGAAATCGTGTTGCTGGAGCCTGAAGACCAACCCAAGCGGGCGTTTACCTGTTTCACCTACTGGATGATCGTCCACGGTGTGGCCTGTTGGCTGGCGGGGCGGCGAATTCCGATTCTCGCGGTTGAATTGCGTTGCCCACGACCGGACTTCTGCGACGACTATCAGGTGATGTTTTCCGACAACCTGCGCTTCGATCGGCCACGCACCCGCATGATCTTTTCCGCCGACTGCCTCGACCTGCCGGTAAAACGCAGCACCGAGGAACTCACGCGCTTCCTCGCCCACGCACCGGCCAATATCCTGGTCAAATACCGCGACCCCGACAGCCTCGCGATACGCATCAAGCACGACCTGCGCCAAGTGCCCCCCGACACCTGGCCGGAAACCGAAGGCCTTGCGACCAGCCTGTGTATCTCCGCTTCTACCCTGCGTCGCCGCCTGGCGGAAGAGGGGCAGACCTACCAGGGGCTCAAAGACACCGTGCGCAAGGAGCTTGCCATCGTATGGCTGGCTGAACCCCAGATCAGTTTTGCCGAGATTGCTGCGCGGCTGGGGTTTGCGGATACCAGCTCGTTCTATAAAGCGTTTCGCAAGTGGGCGGGGTCGAATCCAGGGCATTATCGGAGTTTGATTTTGAATGAGGTTGGGCGTGATCAGTGAGTGGTGGGCGGGAGTAAGATAGAGCTTACAAGTTCCTGGGTTTTGGTATGACAGAGCGATCCTTCGTGATTTTAGGAAGTGCGTTACTTGTGGTTGTTCTCTATTCACACAACAATAAGAGCTCATGAATTCGGCGGCTTGCCGAGTTTTAACGTCGCTGCGAAGTGCGCTGGTGGATGTCTAGAGATTCAGGCGTGTTCGTGTGCGAGTGATTAACAGCAATGTTGAGGTGAAATTATGAGGCTTTTTTTTGTAATTCCAATGTTGGTGTTGTTCTTGGCTTCCGCTCCAGTGTCTGCGGCGTGTTTATATTTAACCCACAGCTATGTAGGCATTCTGCAGCCGAAGACGGCAGAAGCGGTGTATGGGCCCTTCTCAATGACAGGAGCTAATGGATGCATTGGTGCGACCATTGATGCGAAGCTGAATCCGACAGGGACGGGAAAAGGAATTCAAATGGTTATTGAGCGTCTGGTAGGTTCCAATTGGTTGGGTGTGACGGAAACCTACGGGAACTGGGCGCTTTATTCCGGGCCGCATGGTACTTATCGCGTGGTACTCAAAAATACCTCTGAGGTAATAAGTACTTATTTTGGCACCGTTCAGTATGGTCGCTGAATAGTGATGATGAGCAGTGCGCCATAAGAGTATGGCGTACTGCTAACGCATAATTCAGGCGCGCTCATCAATTGCCAAGTCTGCTCGCGTTGAGTTGGAGAAATATGACAGTGCGCTAATGGCATGGTTGGCCGCAACCAGAGCTTGCTGCCACTCCAAGGTCCCTTTGTTGACATCGCGAGGATTACTTTCTAGGAAATCACGGTATTCTTCATAGCGTTCGTTGAATAATGCGAGCGCGTTAAATTTAACATCCTGTAACGTAGGCTTGCTGTTTTCATCGGTGGCCAATAGCGCGTTAGAAAATACCCAGAACGTTTCGTCGTCAATAAGCCCGGTTCTGTTAAGTGCCAAACCTATCTCCCGCAAATCCTTCGAGCTTATGGACGTCATGTCGTGGCCCCTTACCAAGTTTTTAACTTCCTCGATTTGCTCCCGCTCAGTCAGTTTCAGCTTGTCGGCCGCCATTTGTTTGTCGGTCGAGGTAAACGCATTGGTAACCTGGTCCGGGTTTTTGATCACAAAGGGGTTGGTCGCTTTTGTGTGTCGAAGTTGCTCTACCGTCAGCATTACGTAAGTCATCTTGAAACCTCCAATGATTTAGGGTTGTCTCCATGTTTCGGCAGAAAAATGTGCGGCTTTAGTCGTTTGAATAGTGCGGGGGCGCACAAAGCTTAATAGTGTTTAAGGCGTGTCGCGCTTTAGATGCAGGTGTCATCACGGGATAGGAGTTTTCCTATAAGTTCGCTTGAATAAACCTACAGATCATTCTTACGTATGTTTGGGAAATGCCTTACGCTTTCGGGTTGGGTATTCGATGCTAGCAACTAGCTGTCCTTTCCACCAGGTATTACCCATACCGCAAAGGCCCAGCCCAAGAGCTACAACCCGCTCGGACTTCTCTTATTTCAACAGCAACCTTGTGGCTCCAGGGTGTTTGATATTTGCTCCCGAGAGGACATCGTATTGTTATCACTGCCCACCTCAACATTGTCCCGGTCAATCAATCCAAATCTCCACGCTGGCGATCCTGCGGGCAGCTCCGGCGGCCGGAGAGAGGCGTTGGCCTATCGCAAGGAATCAGAGGCTCACAGCAAGGGCCGCGAAGCACCGCGCACCTTCGCAAGGATGGCGCGAGACAACCTTGAAAGACGTCTGGATCTGTACGCACCGATCTTGCATCCCGGCGCGTTTATAGAGGCGCAGATCAAGGTCGGTATTCTTGAGTATGAAGCGAAATCCGGCATCTCGACGGGGCTCACGCCAGACAGCCTGGTTGGGGTCGACTACGCGCCGCTGGTGCCGGCTAACCCTAATTTGCGTCACGAGGCACCGGTCAAAAAAACGCGTCATTTCACCCTTAACGAAATCGTGACGGGTAGTTATCAGCATGAGGTGCGTTCCTGGCGACGTGCTTTTGGCGACCGTTACCGGGTGGTCGGGCATCAACACCAAGCGTTGATCGATCACTTGACCCGCAAGAATCTGGAAACCCAGATGACCACTGCGCTGGACGCCTATCGCGCAGATCCAGCGAAAAAAACGGGCCTGCAATCACTCTACAAAAGCGAAGTGATGCAACGCTGCCTCGGCTATCTGAACCATGCCAACCCCAAGTCCGAAGCCTACGTTGCGGTTGCCGATTTCCTGGCGGGCAAGCTGCAGGCACGGGAGGTGAAATTTCACGGCGAAACCTTGAATGGTGTCTTCCTTATTCCGGTGAAGGCGGGGGGGATCTTGTTTAGCGTGGACGACGCTGCACATTTTGACATTGGCACAACAACCAATCATTACCTCAAATTCGGCCACCCCTTGAGCGAGCAAGTGCCGGTGTATCCCACGTCCGATGCTTTCAAACAGTGGGTATTGTCCAAGTTGCCGGTGTATGAGCAGTACCGGCACAAGGGTAAGGAAGATGCCTACGCGTTGAAGAAGCGGTCACGCTCCAGCATGCCGTGGCTGGGTGTGGGGCCGACGCAGGGCCAGGTGTATGCCAACCCTTTTACCTTCCGTGCAACACCCAGTGTTGACGCACTGACCCGGGGTTTTTACGAGAGCTTGATGCAGCGCTTGAAGTCGGACATCGACACCTTGGTGTTTACCGAGGGCGAGCAATCGGACCTGAATGCCTTGGACATCGCCAAGACCCTGCTGACGATATACTCGACCGCAGGGGCATTCGCCTCGCCCGGTACGGGGTCGAAACTGTTCATGTTGATGACCAGCCTTATGACTTCCGGCGCGTATGTAGCCGCGAGCGCCGGACAGGCGGCAATCAGCGATCGCCCCGATCAGGCGGATGAATACCTCAAGGAAGCTATCGTCTCTGCGGCGTTGGCTGGCGCGTTCATGGCTGCTCCGCTTGCCGGGCCATTTGCCAACGGTATCCGGTATCCGTTCAAGAGCATTCCCCAAGCGTTGGGTTACTACCGGTTTGTCACCGAGCAGGCACAGAAGAAAACACCACGGATAATCCGTCAGTTGCTCAAGCATCTGAACAAGCCCCGAGTGGCCGCAGGCTCTGCAACGGTCACTGCAAATGGCCTGCGAAAGGGCGCCAAGCAGATGCGCAGGGCGTCACTCGCCGCGCCCTCACAAACACCGCCGATCCCCCGCCCAGCGCTTTCCAACACCGAGGTGAGTCGTAAGGCCATTGAGCGTGCGTTACCACTGGCGCGAGCCAGACTCGATGCGGCCATACGCACCGCGGCTGACCCAAACCATATCGACGACACAAAACGAATTGCCCGACTGTTTTATGGCTCAGATACGCCCGAAACGCTAACGGCACTGCAACGCAAGCAACAATTGATGAAGGCCGATTTGAGCCAACTCAAATTGGCTAACATCGACTTTCTGCATGACCAAGGCTTGGGTTGGTCTGCACAGTTGCAGCCGTCCAGCTATGCCGAATACAAAGCCGGTGCGGTCAAAGAGAAATACATTGAAGTCAACGTGGACGGCGCGTTGCAATACTACCGTGACATGGGCAACAGCGATGAGACCCTGGCCAATACCCTGATTCACGAAATGAGCCACGGCATGCCAGCGGATGAAGACTTTGTGTATGCCGCCAAATTGCGCGGTGCCAGGGAAGACATTGTGGACTTGTTGAACCTGGGCAAATCCACCGACCCCAAGGACTTCCGGTACCTGAGCGCCGACGCCACAGATGGCACGGTCAGTTTGTTTGCCCGAGAGCCGCAAAAGCACAACGCCGACTCGACGTTATTTGTTGCTGCATTACTCGATCAGGCCAAGAACAATCGCGCTCTGTTTGAGGCCAACATGCAGGCAATCAGCGATGCAGACGCAAAGGCCGAGGGCGGACTTATCAAGGAAACCGTGGCGGTGCGTATTATTGAAAAAACCTCAGGTCCTCAACATGGCGCACCTGCCTTTCTCGTGGCACGGGATGATCAAACCGGACATATTGTTGGCGTTTTTGGAAAAGTTTCTCCGGCAGGAACGGCAACCCGGACATTGGTCAATTCCGTGCGTGAAGTATTCAAGTGGAGCTGAATATTGTCAGCCGGGAACTCCCCGATATGGGACGGGACTAGGAGGTTTCTTACTTGTTCCTAATGTTGGGTATGACAGTGCATTCCTTCGTGTTTTTAGGAAGTGCAGGGCTTGAGCTGGATGTCTTTTTGCGGACAATTAAGAGTGTCCGTTAATCCTGTGTATGGCTGGATTGCGGCGAATCATATGGAAGCTAACGACTAATGTTGAGGTGAGGTTATGAAACGTCTTATCGCAATTCCAGTATTGTTGTTGATGTTTGCTTCGGCTCAGATGTATGCGGCGTGTTTGTATATAACTGATAGCTATGGTGGGGTGCTTCAGGCAAGTTCCAGTGAACAGGCTTATGGCCCGTTTTCAATGACAGCCGCTAATGGGTGTATTGGCGCAACGATTGACATCACGTTATCAATTAGCGGGGGTGGAAAGGGTGCGCTTATGAGCATTCAGCGCTTGATCGGGTCCTCTTGGCAGCAAGTAGGCGGGAACTACGGGACACGCGCATCATTTTCAGGCCCCCACGGCACCTATAGATTAGTGTTGGTCAACCCTGACGACTTCGCGAAGCCTTACTCGGGGACAGTTAATTACGGGCGTTGAACTGAAGTGAACGGGCAGTGCGCTAATTGGGCGTTAGCGCACTGTGCAGTGAGATGAACCTTCAAGCCTTCTCATGAATGGATAAATCGCTGCGCACTGAGTTCGCAAAGTACGATAACGCACCCACAGCGTGATTTGCCGCGATCATTCCTTGTCGCCATTCAAGATTTTCCTTGGTTGCATTTTCAGGATGTTTTTTTAAAAAATCATTGTAGTCTTGCAGGCGTTCGCTGAATAAGGCAATTGCATTAAATTCAACGTGTGTTGCCGTCTGTTTGCCTTTCTCGTCAAACGCTAGATTGCCCTCTATAAACATTCGGTAGGCGTGAATATTGATAATGTCATTCTCGTAAAGTGCGCGTCCGATTTTTTTTAGATCTTGAGTGTTGATGGATGTCATGTCGAAGTTCTTCACGTAATTCTTCAATTCCGCGATTTGTTCCTGATCTCTGAGTTTCAGTGTTTCAGCAGCCATATAATCGTCGTTTATCGTAAAGCCATTAGTCACCTGATTCGGATTTTTTATCACATACGCCTGGGTTGCTTTGGTGAGCGGTGCTTCGTTCAATACCAACGCCATGATGACACCCTCCGGTTGTCGAAAGTCACATGTACATCGTCGACAAAAAGCAGATTAACTTTAACTGTCGTCAACGCCATTTATGCTCGAACTTAACCGCTTTGACCCTGGCCTGAATGCTGCGTATTAGTTGCATCGCAAGGGACTAGGAAAATACCTACACTGCATGACTATTTTACCCACAGATATATCCTATTGTTTTTTAGGATATGCCCTACGAATTGCATTAAATGCCACATCAAAAAAAAGCCCCGCGTCCGAATGGGCCGCAGGGCTAAAAATTGGCTGGATGCGACCAACCAAAGGAGCTCTTCAAATCAAATCACTTGGCGCTGGCCACCACCGTATCCGGCTGCCAGCCACCCCCCAGTGCCTTGTAGATCGCCACAATCCCGCGATACAAATCCACCTCGGCCTGGGCCTGGGAGTCTTCCGCCGCCAACCGCTCGCGCTGTGCGTCCAACAGCACCAGGAAGTCCACGGTGCCTTCGCGGTAGCGGATCGCCGCGAGGTCGGCGGCGGCGCGGCTGGATTCACTCTGACGGATCAGCGACACCAGGCGCTGCTGACGCTTGCCGTAGTCGCTGAACGCGTTCTCGGACTCTTCCAAGGCCAGCAGCACTTGTTGCTCGTACGTTGCCAGGGCGCCGTCGGCTTCGGCGTTGGCGCCGCGCAGACGGGCGCGCACGCTGCCCAGGTCGAAGGCGGCCCAGGTGATACTCGGGCCCAAGGACCAGGCATTGGCGGCGGCCGAACCAATTTGCGAACCACGCCCGGCGGTAAAGCCAAGGAAGCCGCTGAGGCTGACCCGTGGGAACAGGTCGGCCTTGGCCACGCCGATACGGGCGGTGGCGGCGGCCAGTTTGCGTTCGGCGCTGAGGATGTCCGGGCGACGTTGCAGCAACTGCCCCGGATCACCAATCGGCAACGCCTTGGCGATTGCTGGCAAGTCTTTGGGGCTCAGGTCCACAGTCAACTTGTCGGGGCGCTGGCCGAGGAGGGTGGCGATGCGGTTGCGCTCGCGCACCTGTTCGGCCTGCAGTTGCGGCACGCTGGCTTCGACGGCCGCCAGGCGTGCATCGGCGCGTTCCACATCCAACTGATCGCCAACACCGGCATCGCGCAGGCTCACGGTGATGGTGCGCGACTCCTGCTGGTTCTTCAGGTTGTCCAGGGCAATACGTTCACGCAGTTGCGCACCGCGCAGTTGCCCGTAGGCATCCACCAGTTCGGCAATCATGGTGACTTGCAGTTGGTACAGGTCCGCTTCGGCGACTTGTTGATCCGCGTCGCTGGCTTCCAGGTTACGGCGGATACGCCCGAACAAATCCACTTCCCAGGCCATGTCCAGCCCCAGGTCGTAGCGCTCGCTGTTGACGCGCTTGGTGGTCTGGCCGGGAATCTGGCCCTTGCCCACGTCGCTGCTGGCCCGGGAGGTGACCACTGGCATGATGTCGTTGGCCGCATCATCGCGGATCGCCCGTGCTGCCCGCAGGCGGGCAAAGGCCACGCGCAGGTCGCGGTTGCCGCTCAACGACTGGGTCACCAGTTGGTTGAGGGTGGGGTCGTCGAACTGCTGCCACCAGATACCTTCGTACTTGGCGTGGTCATAACTTTTGGTGTCGGCGGCGGCCGTGATATTGGCCGCCTCCAGGTTCTGGGTCTTGTAGTCCGGGCCCACGGCACAGGCGCTCAGCGCCAGTACCAGCAAGCTCGGCAAAAATACTTTCACGCTCATTGCTGTGTCTCCAGCTTCAAGGCCTTGGCCGCTTTGCGCGCCTCCTGGCGCTCTACATAGCGACGGATCAGTACGTAGAACACTGGCGTCAACAACAGACCGAAGAAGGTCACACCGATCATCCCGGAGAACACCGCCACGCCCATGGCATGGCGCATTTCAGCACCGGCCCCTGTGGACATCACCAGAGGCACCACACCCATGATGAACGCGAACGAGGTCATCAGGATCGGCCGCAGACGCAGGCGGCAGGCTTCTAATACTGCTGCCAGTGGGTCAAGCCCCTCGGCCTGTTTGTCCTTGGCGAACTCGACGATCAGAATCGCGTTCTTGCATGCCAGGCCCACCAGTACGATCAGGCCGATCTGGGTGAAGATGTTGTTGTCGCTGCCCGAGATGATCACCCCGGTGATGGCCGACAGCAGCGTCATCGGTACGATCAGGATCACCGCCAGTGGCAGGCTCCAGCTTTCGTATTGGGCGGCCAGTACCAGGAACGCCAGCAATACGCAGAGCGGGAATACAAACAGCGCCGTGTTACCCGAGAGGATTTGCTGATAGGTCAGGTCGGTCCACTCGTAGGTCATGCCGTTGGGCAGTTCGTCTTTCAACAGTTTTTCAATCGCCGCTTCAGCCTGGCCCGAGCTGTAGCCCGGTGCGGCGTTGCCGTTGATTTCTGCGGTGATAAAACCGTTGTAGTGCATCACGCGGTCCGGCCCCGAGGTGTCGCTGACCTTGATGAAGGTCGCCAGCGGGATCATCTCGCCTTTGTTGTTACGCACTTTCAGCTGGCCGATCTGGTCTTGGTCCTGGCGGAACTGTTGTTCAGCCTGCACGTTGACCTGATAGGTACGGCCAAAACGGTTGAAGTCGTTGGCATACAGCGAGCCCAGGTAGACCTGCAGGGTGTCGAAGATGTCGCTGATCGCCACGCCGTGGGTCTTGGCTTTTTCACGGTCGATGGCCGCATCCACCTGGGGCACGTTGACCGTGTAGCTGGTGAACAGGCCGAACAGTTCAGGCACGTTATGGCTCTTGGCAATGACGTTCTGCACTTCTTTGTACAGCTCGTCGTAACCCAGGTTGCCACGGTCTTCGATCTGCAGGCGGAACCCGCCAATGGTGCCCAGGCCCTGTACCGGCGGCGGTGGGAAGATCGCCATGTAGGCTTCCTGGATGCTGCTGTACTTGCCGTTCAATGCACCGGCAATGGCGCCTGCCGACATGCTCGGGTCTTTGCGCTCATCGAACGGCTTCAAGGTCACGAACACGATGCCGCTGTTGGGGCTGTTGGTGAACCCATTGATCGACAGGCCCGGGAACGCAATGGCGCTTTCCACACCCGGTTGCTTCAGGGCAATGTCGGACATGCGCTTGATCACGTTTTCGGTGCGATCCAGGCTGGCGGCGTCCGGCAGTTGGGCGAAGGCCACCAGGTATTGCTTGTCCTGGGCCGGTACGAAACCCGTTGGCGTGTGGGCAAAGCCCAACCAGGTCAGCACCATCAGGCCGGCGTACAGGAACAAGGCGATACCGCTGCCGCGAATCACCCGGCGAACGGTGCCGACGTAGCCATGGCTGGCCTTGTCGAAAAAGCGGTTGAAGGGTTTGAACAACCAACCACCGAGCACCTTGTCGAGGAACCGGGAGAAGCGGTCTTTCGGTGCGTCATGGCCCTTGAGCAACACCGCAGCCAGGGCGGGCGACAGGGTCAGTGAGTTGAACGCCGAGATCACCGTGGAGATCGCAATGGTCAACGCAAACTGCTTATAGAACTGGCCGGTCAAGCCGCTGATAAAGGCCGCAGGTACGAACACCGCACACAGCACCAGCGCGGTGGCGATGATCGGGCCAGTCACTTCGCCCATGGCCTTTTCGGTAGCCGGGAAGGGATCCAGGCCCAGCTCGATGTTGCGTTCGACGTTTTCCACCACCACGATGGCGTCGTCCACCACGATACCAATGGCCAACACCAGTCCGAACAGTGACAGCGCGTTAAGCGAGAAGCCAAACAGGTGCATCACCGCAAACGTACCGATCAAGGATACCGGCACCGCCACCAACGGAATGATCGAGGCGCGCCAGGTCTGCAGGAACAAGATCACCACCAGTACCACCAGCACCAGGGCTTCGAACAGGGTGTGAATCACCGCTTCGATGGAGCCGCGCACGAAGATGGTCGGGTCGTAGGCGATGCGGTAGTCCATGCCTTGCGGGAAGCTCTTTTTCAGCTCCGCCATTTTGGCGCGCACATCGTTGGAGATATCGATGGCGTTGGAGCCCGGACGCTGGAAGATCGGAATCGCCACTGCCGGTTGGTTGTCGATCAACGAACGCAGGGCGTATTGGCTAGAGCCCAGCTCCACCCGTGCGATGTCTTTGAGGCGGGTGATTTCACCGTTGTCGCCGGAGCGAATCACGATGTTTTCGAACTCTTCCTCAGTGACCAGACGGCCTTGGGTGTTGACCGACAATTGAAAGCTGGTGTCACTCGGCGCCGGCTGGGCACCCAGTGCACCGGCGGCAACCTGGCGGTTCTGCTCGCGAATGGCCGTCACCACGTCGGTGGCGGTGAGGTTGCGCGAAGCGGTCTTGTTCGGGTCCAGCCATACACGCAGGGAGTAGTCGCCCATACCGAACAACTGCACATCGCCCACGCCGCCCAAGCGCGCCAGTTCATCCTTGATATTGAGGATGGCGTAGTTGGACAGGTAGAGCATGTCGTAGCGCTGATCCGGTGAGGTCAGGTGCACCACCATGGTCAGGTCGGGGGAGGCCTTGTCCACGGTGATACCGATGCGCGTCACTTCCTCAGGCAGCTTTGGCTGCGTCCGGGTGACACGGTTTTGTACCTGCACTTGCGCGTTGTCCAGGTCGGTACCCAGGGCGAACGTGATGGTCAGGGTCAGCTTGCCGTCGGCGGTCGACTGCGAGGACATGTACAGCATGTTCTCGACGCCAGTAATGGCTTGCTCCAGGGGCGCGGCCACGGTTTCACCAATGACCTTGGGGTTGGCACCGGGGAAGTTGGCACGTACCACCACGGTGGGCGGCACCACTTCCGGGTATTCGCTGATGGGCAATTGGAACAGCGAGATCGCGCCGGCAATCAGGATCAGCAGCGACAGCACCGCTGCGAAGATCGGTCGCGAAATGAAGAACTTGGAAAAATTCATCTGGAGTCGTATCCCTTAACCGCGTGGAGCCGCAACGACTGCGAGCTTGGGCGCGGTTTTATCCGGCGCCACTTGCTCCAGGTTGCTGGCTTCAAGGGCTTGTCGTTGTTGAGCCAAGGCGGCGAGGGTTTCCTTGCTGGCCATCGGTACCGTTTCCAGTGCGACGGGCGAGCCAGGGCGCACGCGCTGCAGGCCCTTGACGATAATGGTGTCGTCCTTGTTCAGGCCGCTGCGAACGATGCGCAAGCCTTCGATCTTCGGCCCCAGTTCCACCGAGCGATAAGCCGGTTTGTCGCCGTCCATCACCAGCACGAACTTCTTGCCCAGGTCGGTGCCTACGGCTTCGTCGTTGATCAACACCGCCGAATAGGTACCGCTGCCAACCAGCTTCAGGCGGGCATACAGGCCAGGGGTGTATTCGCCCTTGCTGTTATCGAACACGGCGCGGCCACGGATGGTGCCGGTAGCGGGGTTGACCTGGTTGTCGACAAAGTTCATCTGGCCCAGGTGCGGGTTGCCGGTTTCGTTGGACAAGCCCAGGTATACAGGGGTGGTTGCGCCGCGACGGCCTTGGCGAGCCAGCTCGGTGTACTTGAGGAACACGCGCTCATCGGCGTCGAAGTAGGCGTAGACCTTGTCAGTGGAGACCACGCTGGTCAGCGGCGTCACATCGGCGGTAACCAGGTTGCCGGCGGTGATTTCGGCACGGCTGACACGGCCGCTGATGGGCGAGGTTACGCGGGTAAAGCTCAGGTTCAATTTCGCCAGGTCCAACTGTGCCTGGATGCCGGCAACTGCTGCACGGGCCTCTTGGGCGGCGGTGGTACGCGAGTCGGCCAGTTCGGCGGAAATCGCATTGCTCTGGCGCAGACGCTCACCGCGCTGGGCTTCGTTATCGCTGCGGGTGGCGGCCGCGCGGGTCTGTTGAAGCTGGGCTTCGAGGCGACGCACTTCAGCCTGGAACGGACGCGGGTCGATTTGGAACAGCAGGTCGCCTTTCTTCACCAAAGCGCCTTCGGTGAACGCTACCTGGTCAATCTGGCCAGACACCCGTGGACGAATCTGCACGGTTTCCGGCGCTTCCAGGCGACCAGTGAATTCGTCCCACTCGTTGACCGGTTGCTCCAGCACCTTGGCCACGCTGACGCTCGCAGCAGGCATGGCGGCCGCTTGTTCCGGGGACTTGCCGCATGCGCTCATCACCACCACGGCCAAAATCGCCAGGGGGAAGCGCAAATGTTTGAGTGACTGTTCCATGAGGTGCATCCGCCAATGTATTTGAGATGGGCGGATCATGCGCGGCGAGGTGCTATGTCACGAATCGAATGAAGTAAAGGTAACTATCATTCGGAATGATATAAGCGCGAGATTAGCCCTCTAGCATGGGGGTTTCGTTAGGGTGCTATCAATGTCGCTGATGACAAAGGATTGTTACAGGGCGTGCAATACACTTTAAATGTGGGAGCGGGCTTGCTCGCGAAGGCAGTGTGTCGGCCAATATATTAGGTGACTGACCCACCGCATTCGCGAGCAAGCCCGCTCCCACATTTGGATGTGCGTGTATGATTGCTCAGGCTACAACGCGCCAAACCCCACCTGCACCGTTAGCGCTCCCTGGTTATCCCCCAACCCAATCCCATACCTGCCCTCAAGATCATCATTGATACACAGCTGTAATTCCCCTATCTGCCCCGGCGGAATTTCTGCCAAATCCCCCACCAAAAATGGCGTGCCGCCACTGCCCACGCGCCCGATCAGCGCGCCTTCATTGGCCCCTGGCAAGGTGTAGCCCGCCTTGGCAATCAAGCCTGGGCTGCCATTGCCATCCACGATGCCGCCCACCGGGCTGGCCAGCCATTTTCCACTCACATACCGTACCAACCGTGGGCTTGGCCCGCTGATCTGCACGCCGGTGCCTTGCCAGGGCTGGTTGGCTTGCACCTGCACCGTGGTGGCTTTCAGGTCGTTGCACAGGGTGTCGCCAGCCTGGATCGACAGCGCGGCGATGGTCAGGCTTGGGTTGGAGGTGCCGGTGGTGGGGAACACGCCGTCGCCCACCAGGAACAGGTTAGCGTGGTCCCAGCTGCGTTGGTATTTGTCCACTACCGAAGTCTTGGGATCGGCGCCCATGCGGTAGGTGCCCATCAGGTGCCCGGCGCCCTGGAAGGAATAGGATTCGCCTTGGTAATCGAACAACCCTGGCGCGATATCGGCGGTCAGTTCCGTGGCACCCAACAGTTCGGTGATTACATGGCTGGCGAGGATGCGTGCCTGTTTGAAACCCTCCTTGGTGTAGTCCGACAGGTCGTAGTGGATCTCCGGGCGCGGGATGCCCAGGCGGTCCTTGTATTGGCTGGAGGGCACGATGTAGCAGTTGGCGTTGTTGGGGTCGTCCTCGACTTGTTCCACCAGGAAACCCACGCGAAATTGCCGCGTGAGCAGGTTGTTCAACTGCTGCACCAGCGCTGTGCCGAACAGCACCTGTGGCGCGCCGCCTGCATTGGGCAGCGGGTTGGTGCGGCTGACGTTGGTGCCGTCGATCAGGTCGGCGACGGTGGTGTAGGGGTCGCCAATCGGCCAGTTGAAGCCCTCGTTGCCGATCTCGATGCGCCACGCCGCACGCTGGCTGCGAAACGCGCCGTCACGCAGGCTTTCGATGCCGGAGGTGGACACCGGCCCACGGTATGGGAACACCGTCTTGCCCTCGGGCATCAAGCCCCACGCCAGGTAGATCGGGTGGTCCGCCAGGCTGCGACCGACCTGGCCGCTGCTGTTGGCCACGCCGTTGGGCCAAGCGCTGCTGGTGGAGTTGAGCAGCAGTTTCGGCGTTTCGATGGCATGGGCGGCGATCACATAACGCTGGCCCACCGCTACGCCCGTACCGGTCGCTGGCCCATCGCCCAGTTGGTACTGGATGAACTCGATGCCGCTGATGGTCTTGTCCGCCGCCACCGTGACCGTGCTCGCCACGGTCTTGTACAGCACCCGCACATTGCCGGTGTTGAGCGCGTTGTTCATGGTCACCGTAGCGTCGTACTTGGCCTGGATCGGGCAAATCGGCGTGCAGTTGGTATTGCCCGCGCATACCCGCCGTCCGGCGTACGGCTGGGAGTTGCGCCCGGCCGGGGTCGGGCTGACCACCAGGGGCAAACCCTGGAACGACTGGCCCTGCACCGCGCTGACGAAACTACCATCCACCAGTGACAGCGGGATGCTGGTCATCGGGAATTCGTAGTTGGCAGGAAAGGTGATGCCCAGGTAGGCCTGATCGGCCACATTGGCCGCCACGCCGATTTCCGCTTCGGCCCGGCAATAGGCACTCTGCAGGTCGTTGTAGCCGATGGGCCAATCCACCCCCACGCCGTACAGTGACTTCATGCGAAAGTCGTTGGGCAGCATGCGCAGGCATGTGGCGACCCAATGCCAGGTGGTGCCGCCGCCCACGCGCTCATAGGTGCTGGTGAACGGCAACGGGCCTTTCTGCACCAGGTAACTGATGTTGGGGTTGTTCCAGCCATTGATCAAGTCGGCAATGGTGGCGCGGGGCGCGTTCTGCTCGGCGGGGTTGCGCGCCGGGCTCAAGGTGCTCACGGGCGGGTAGGGCGACTCGGGGGTCTTCAGTGTCGCAGTGTAGAAACGCTCCAGGTATTGGTTGCGGTTGGGCGGGATCTCCGGGCCGGACTCCAGTACCAATACCTTCACACCTGCCAGGCCCAGTTGATAGGCAATGAGGCTGCCCGCCAGACCCGCACCGACGATCACTACATCTGCTTGTTCGGTACTCATGACGATGCTCCTGATTGTGTGCTGGCGGGTACTCCGGTGAAGTCCTCAAGGCTCGGCGGCGGGCTGTTCCAGTAGCCAAAAAAGAACTCGCTGTAGCCCATGGGGTGGGCTTGGGCGATATTCCACGCCCAACTCTGGGTGTAGGCCTCATCGCTGACCACGGTTTGCTCACCGGAGGGGAACGCGCCTTGGGCGTAAGGCTGGTACCACACCCCCAGCAGCCACAGTTTCATGATCGCGCGCGCGGCCTGGGCGGTTTGCGTCGGGGCGGGCTGGCCGTTTTGCATCAGGATTGCCGTGCCGATTTGCTGCGGTGTCGCCTGCTCGGCCACCAGCGCTGTGTATTGGGCGAGCAGGGCACTGAGTACGCCTTGCCCCAGGCGCGGGCCGATGAAGTTGAGAAAGGTGGTGGGCAGGCCGATGGGGTCCACGGAGGGCGCCAACAGGTCCTGATTGATGCCGGTGAGCACTACGCTCAGGCCGGTGAAATTGTCCAGGTCGGTACTCATGGCTGACTCCTTGTCACACCGGTGGATTGGGCACGTTCGAGCAGGTAGGTGAAGTCCGCAAAGCTGGTGCGAGGCGACTGGGTTACATGGGTGGCGGCGTTACCGTGACACGCGATGCAACTGGATGAGGCCTGGGGCACGATGCCCTGGATATAGGTCTCCAGCGTGGCATTGGCGAGGAACGACGGTGCCGGCTTGCCCAGCGGCACCGTGGCCGAGATCTGGCACGGCGGCTGGCCGCTGAGGGTGGGCCACTGGGTGCTGATCAACTGGTAGTTGGCCCAAACGCTGCTGGGGTTCACCGTGCGCAACAGGGTCTGATAGGTGTTGTTAAGCGCCTTGGTGGCGTCGGTCAGCGGAATCTCCCGCACGATTTGCGACGGCGTAGCCTTCACTGCCGGGTTCCAGGGGCGTGGCGGCGGCTGGTTGACCTCGGTATGGTTGCTGGCGTTGTAGAACAGGTAAGGCCCTTTACGCTCGGCGGGCGGCGTGGTTTTTTCCGGCACATTGTCGACATGCTCGAAGGTCGACCACACCCACTGCGGCGCACTGGTGGTCTTGTGCACGATATGCAGCCCCACCAGGCCCACCGGCTCGGCCGTGCAGGATTCGGCCACCACCGGCCCCTTGCTCGGGTCGCTGTTGCCCGGCGTATACACCAAGGCATCTACTGTATGGAAACTGCCAGGCTTGTCGTTGCCATCCAGCACCTTCCACGACGCCTTGACCATCAGCGAACCCACTTCGCTGGTCGCCGGGTTGCCGCAACTGAACGCCACCGCATTGGTCGGGCTGGCGGCAAAGAACGCCTGCTGGCCCTGGACGCTATACAGGCCGTTGTTGACGATGCCATCGAACATCGACTGGTTGACCACGATTTCATTGCGCGTGTACACGCCGCTCTGGTCCACCAGCGGGCCGCTTTCAAACGGCTGGATAAACTCGTCCAGCACATCCGGAACCTTGCCCATTTGTTGCAGCAAACGACCCGAACCCTTGCCCTCACAGGCTTTGGGCACAGCCGCCGGCGCACGGAAAGGCAACGGTTTTTGCCCTTGAGGCAGGAACACTTGGTAACTCTCCTTGTAGCTTTCCCACACCGTGGCCGCGTCCTGCTGGCCGATCTGCACGCCGGTGTTGGGGTTGCCGTCGGCCAGGGCTGGCCAGTTCAGCGCGATAAACGTCTGCCACGACATTTCATCGAAGTTCTGTTGCAGGCTGGTGAGGGAAAATGGCGGTGTGGCCGTGACATCGAAGGGGATTTGCGTAGACAGCGTGGGGGCCGCGACGACCAGCGGGCTCAGCAATGCACCAAACAGCGCGCAGCTGAACCCAGGCCGGGGGCGATGGGTTTCCTTTCTCATCGTTATCTCCAGGGCATCAGGCGCCAGGAGACAGGGGCCCGTCATGGACTCTTCAATGCGCCTCCTGGCACGGGCTTGAGAGTAGATAAGGTTGGAAATACGGGTGTATGGGCGACTAGATTTATTCGTAATAAAAACAATCGCTAATGGCTGTCATGCGGGCCCTTGGTCGGCACTGAAGCGGCGTTGATTGGGTCACCTATTCGCAGCCCTTTGCAGACACCCGGTGTTGGTGGCGCAACACCTGTTCAATAAAGTGCTTGATCCTACCATTGGGCAGTGTGCGGGTAGCGGCTTCAAGACCCTGAATATAAAGGTTCTCGCCGTTGGCATGAATTGTGGTTGCTGCCCAATGAAGCAACCGATGCCTCAACCCGACAACGGGAGGGAACCCCTCACTTCTCATAAGAACCCACACCCATGCACAACGTCTTGCAACGCACCCTCATCGCCAGTCTGGTGGCGCTCACCACGCTGGGCGCGCTACTGCCGGCCGCCGCTCAGGCCGCCAATGATCAACAGTTCATACCCTTGGCCACCTACCGCGTCGGCGCGTACGCCTCCAGTGGCATTCCGTGGTGGGCGGGGGAGATTGACTACTTTCGTTATATCAATGAGGTCGAAGGCGGTGTGAATGGCGTCAAGCTGGTCTGGCAGGAATGCGAGACCGAGTGGAAGACCGACCGTATCATCGAATGCTATGAGCGCTACAAAGGCGGCCTGGACGGCGCGCCCACGGGGTTCTTTTTCACCCACAGCACACCTGCGTCCTATGCATTGATGGACCGTGCGGCCAAGGACCACATCCCGTTGATCGACGGCGCGGGCGGGCGTACCGAGTCCACCGACGGCCGTGTGTTCCCCTATGCATTCCCGTTGCTGCTCAACTACTACGGCCAGGCTTCGGTGGGCATCAACTACATCGCCGAGCGTGAAGGTGGCCTGGACAAGCTCAAGGGCAAGAAGATCGTCACGGTCTATCACGACTCCGCCTACGGCCGCGAAACCCAGGCGGCGATGCAGTTGCTGGCGCGAAAGTATGGCTTCGAGAATATCCAGATCCCGGTGGCCGACCCCGGCAATGAACAATCCACCCAATGGCGCCAGGTGCGCCAGATCAACCCGGACTGGGTATTCCTGCGTACCTGGGGCGTATCCACACCGGTCGCAATCAAGACCGCCGTGCGGTTTGGCGTGCCGGTGGACCGCCTGATCGGCGATGTATGGGCCGGCTCCGAAGCCGATGTGATTCCTGCCGGCACCGCCGCCAAAGGCTATCAGGCCCTGGCGCCATTTCCCGGTGGCGACAGCTTCGAGATACATCGCAAGCTCAAACAGTTCATCCTCGATCCGGGCAAGAGCAACCTTAAAGACCCCAGCTACTTCGGCAAGGTCTACTACAACATCGGCCTGATCAACGCCGCGATCGCCGTCGAGGCCCTGCGCACCGGCCAGGCCAAGTTCGGCAACCGTGCGCTGAATGGGGAAGAAACCCGCTGGGCGTTCGAACATCTGGATATTGACGCCGCTCGGCTCAAGGCCCTGGGGTTTGAAGGCTTGCTGGCGCCGTTGAAGTTGTCGTGCGCCGATCATGAAGGTGGCGGCTCGGCGCGGGTGCAGCAGTGGGATGGGCAAAAGTGGGTGTTGGTGACTGATTGGTTGCAGGCTGACCGCGCCACCTTGCGCCCACTGATCGAGGCCAAATCCGCCGCGTATGCCCAGGAGAAGGGCATCGTGGCACGGGATTGCTCTGCCCAATAAACCGCCAATACCAGGCATCACTCGGTTCAAATGTGGGAGTGGGCTTGCTCGCGAAGGCGTTGGTTCAGGCGCAGGATATCTGCCAGCAGCACCACCGCTTTCGCAGCCTCGCTAAAGCTCGACAGCTCCCACACTTGACCGAGTTCGTCCCTTGAAATGCGAGCAAGCCCGCACATCAGGCAGACATCGGCCAGCCTTTGGCTTCACGCCGCATTCGCCGTTTGTTGCCCCGGAATCGCCGCAATCAATTCCCGGGTGTAATCGCTGGCCGGGCGGTTGAAGATACGTTCCACTGTACCCTGTTCCACCACCTTGCCATTGCGCAGCACCAGCACCTCATGGGCGAAGTTGGCCACCACCGACAGGTCATGGGACACCAGCACATAGGCAATGCCCATTTCCCGCTGCAGTTCTTCCAGCAGGTCGAGGATATGGGCCTGTACCGACACATCCAGCGCGCTGACAGGCTCGTCCAGCAGTAACAGATCCGGTTTCAACGCCAAGGCGCGGGCGATGGCTACCCGTTGGCATTGGCCGCCGGACAACTCCCGTGGCAAACGATCCAGGAAACTCACCGGCAAATGCACGCGGCTGATCAACTCCCGTGCCGCTTGCTCCAGGGCGGGACCTTTGAGCAAGCCAAACGACACCAGCGGTTCTACGATGCTGTCGAACACGGTAAAACGCGGATCGAGGGCGGCAAATGGATTTTGCTGCACCAGTTGCAGGCGTTGACGCAGCGGGCGGAAGTCGCGCCAGCTCAGGTGGGTGACGTCTTGCTGTTCGAACCAGACCTGGCCCTGGGTGGGTGTTTCCAGGCCGAGGGCGATGCGCAGCGCGGTGCTTTTGCCGGAGCCAGATTCGCCGACAATTGCCAGGGTCTGGCCGGGGTACACCTCCAGGTTGAGGTTTTCCAGGGCCACGAAACGGTTGTCCTCGCCCTTGACCGACGGCAGCACGAACGTCTTGCCGACGTTTTTCAAACTCAGGATCGGCTCTTGCATCGGGTCGATACGAATCAGGGGTTCACGCCGCTTGGCGAACGCGGGTGCGGCGCCAATCAGCGCACGGGTGTACTCGTGCTGGGGCGCGGTGAGGATTTGTCGGGGCGGGCCCTGTTCTACCAGTTCGCCTTGCTGCATCACCAGGATGCGGTCGGCGCGGTCGGTGGCCACCCCCAAGTCGTGGGTAATGATCAGCAGCGAGATGCCACGTTCACTGACCAGCCGTTGCAGGTGATCAAGAATCTTGCGCTGCACCGTCACATCCAGGGCACTGGTGGGTTCGTCGGCAATGATCAGCCGTGGGTTGCCCGCCAGCGCGATGGCGATCAACACGCGTTGGCGCATGCCGCCGGAGAGTTCGTGGGGGTACTGGCGCGCGCGCAGTACCGGTTTGTCGATGCCCACCTGTTGCAGCAGCTCGACAATATCGGCATCGATGCCGGGGTAGCGTTTGCCCTTGGCCAGGATGAGCGCTTCAGCGATCTGCTGGCCGATGCGCAGCGTTGGGTTGAGGCTGACCATCGGGTCCTGGGGCACCAGGCCCACCGTACGCCCGCGCACGGCGCGCTTCTGGCGTTCGTTGCCGTGGGTCAGATCGTTGCCGTCCACCCACAATTGGCCCGCGCTGATCTGCGCGTTGTTCGGCAACAGGCCGAGGATCGCGTTGGCCAAGGTGGATTTACCCGAGCCGGATTCGCCGACAATCGCCACCGTCTCGCCTTGGGCAATGGCAAACGATAACCCGCGCACCGCCTGGTTGGCGTGGCCGCCTGAGCGGTAGGTGACACTGAGTTGACGCACATCCACTAAAGCGCTCATCGCGGGTTCTCCTCGAACGTGCGGGCGATATGGTTAAGGCTGAACACCACCGCCACCAGGAACAGGCCCGGCAGCAGGGACACCCAAGGGGCGGTGATCAGGAAGTGACGGCCGTTGGCGATCAAGGTGCCCCATTCCGCTGCAGGCGGCACCGCGCCAAAACCGAGGAAGCTCAGACCCGCCGTGGCCAGGATGGCCGCGCCAAAATCCAGTGTGGCCAACACGGCCACCGGGCCCCAGGCGTTGGGCAGGATGTGCAGCAGCAACGTGCGCCTCCAGCTTGCGCCGCCCAGGCGCGCCGCTTCGACATAGGGCAGGGTCTTGACCCGCAGCACTTCGGCGCGGGTGGTGCGGGCGAACCCCGGAATGATGCCGACGCCCACCGCAATGGCCACCGGCACCGTGCCAAAGCCGATGGCCGTGACAATCGCCAGGGCCAGCAATACGCCGGGCAGGGCCAGCAACACATCGACAAAGCGCATGATCACCGAGTCGATACGCCCGCCGGCAAACCCCGAGAGAATGCCCAGTCCCAACCCGCCCAGCAGAGCGATGCCCACCGCCAGCGAGGCCGCCAGCATCGACAGGCTGGCGCCGTACACCACCCGGGTAAACAGGTCGCGGCCCAGTTCATCGGTGCCGAACCAGTGGGTCAGGTTGGGCGCACGCAGCTTGTCGATTGGCGCGGTGGCATAGGGGTCAAAGCTGGTCAGCCACTGTGGCGCCACGGCCGAAACCAGCGCAAACAGCACCAGCAGCACGGCCAGGCTGAAACCGGGGCGGCGCAGCAATGGCAGCAACACCGCCCAAGCGCGTTGCAGGCGGCTGCGACGGCGCCATAACGGCTGGCTGGGCGCAAGGGCAGTGCCACGTAGGTTCTGCTCAAGAATCGTCATGGTCTAGGACACCTTTGGCGTGTGGGAGATACGCGGGTCGAACCAGGGGTAAAGCAGGTCCACCAGCAGGTTCACCAGCACAAAGGCCGCCGCCGATACGGCGACGATAGCCAGTACCACTGGAATGTCCTGGCGCAGCACCGCCTCCTGGGCCAATCGGCCGATGCCATTGCGGGCAAAGATGGTCTCCACCAACACCGCCCCGGACACCGTATTGCCCACCTGCAAGCCGATCAGGGTGAGGATCGGCAGCGCGGCGTTCTTGAACCCGTGGCGGGCCTGCACCTGGCCACGGCTGAGGCCCTTGGCAAAGGCGGTGATGATGTAGGACTCCTTCCAGACTCCCTGGAAGCTGCGCTGCAGCACCTGGGCGTACACCGCCGCACTGGGAATGGCCAGGGTGACCGCCGGCAGGATCAGGCTTTCAACGCCCTTGCTGCCGGTCGCCGGAAACCAACCCAGGCCAAAGGCAAACACCTGGATCAGCAACAGCCCCATCCAGAACACCGGCACCGAAAAACCCAGGGAGGGCAGGCGGGCCAGCGCTTTCTTCAAGGGTTGCCAGCGGATATACGCGGTCAGGTAGGCCAGGCCAATCCCACCAAGCAATGACAGCACAATGGCCAAGCCCGCCAGGGACAAGGTTTGCGGCAAGCGCTCCAGCAGCAACTCGGCCACCGGGCGATTCATTGAAAGTGACTGACCAAAGTCACCCCGCAGCGCGCCCCACAGCAGGCTGAAATACTGCTCGAACACGCCCTTGTCCAACCCGTAATAGGCGCGTGCCTTGGCCAGGTCTTCTACCGACAGCGCATCGGCTTCCATGCCGGAGGCGCTGAGCATCAGGGACAACGTATCCCCCGGCAGCAGGTACAGGATGAAGTAGGTGATGCTGTAGGCACCCCACAACACCAGCAGCGCTTGCCCCACACGGCCGATCAGGTAGCGGCTCATGGCGTACCGATCTCGATATCACCCAGCAGCGCAAAGCCCTCGGCGGTCCAGCGGAAGTTCTTTACCTTGGGCGACGTCGCCGCCTGCCATACCCGCTCGTAGATCGGGAACGCCGAGCTTTCGTCGATCAGCAGGTCTTGCAGGTCGCCGTAGGCGGCTGCGCGCTGGGAGGCTTGGGTGGCGGTGATGCCCGCATCAAACAAGGCCTTGGCTTTATCCAGTACGCCGGGCTCAAAGGTGTTGGTGGCCACGGTGGAACTGTTGGCGCTGCGCGGATCGAGGATGGTTTGCAGGATGATCGGGTCGGCGCGGGTCATGTAGTTGATGGTCAGGTCGTAGTTGCCGGCAGAGTTGTTGGCCACCCACTCGGCGCGGGTCACCACGCTGAGTTTCAACTCGATACCGACTTTGCGCAGTTGGTCCTGGATCAGCACGTCGCCAGCGGTTTCCGCCGGGCTGATGTTGTAGCTCAGGCTCAAGCGCTTGCCGTTTTTCTGCCGGTAGCCGTCTGCGCCCTTGGCCCAACCGGCTTGATCCAACAGTTGCTCGGCGCCGGCCGGGTCGTAACCAAGCTTGGCAGCCTGGCTTTTGACGTAAGGCGTGGTCACGTCAAACACGCCTTGCACCACCGGGAACTCGGCGTTGTACACGGTGCTGGCGTAGCTCTTGCGGTCGATGGATTTCTGCACGGCCAGGCGCACTTGCTGGTCGGCCAGCAGGCGTTCGCCTCGGGTGTTGGGGAACAGGTTCAGCGCAGGCCCCGGCAGTGATCGGCTTTGAATGGTGGCGCCCTTGGACTGGAACAGCTTCAGGTCCACCTCCGAAAACGGGTTGCGCGGCCACAGGATGTCGGCCTTGCCCTGCAGGAACAGGCCGTTGCGTACGCTTTCCTCGGGGATATAGGTCACGTCCACCGCATCCAGGTGGGCCTCACCCTGGTTTTTCATATTGGCCGACGCCCAGGCGTAGCCCTTGCGTTTGGTCAAGTGCGCGCCGACTTCCGGGGTGTAGCTCTCCAGCACGAACGGGCCGGTGCCGATGATTTTGCCCAGCGAGCGCTCCTTGACGGTAAGGGCGTAGGAAGCGGGTGCAAGGATGGCCAGGTTGGTGGTGGAGGTGGCCTGCAGGAACCCCGCATTGGGCTTGGACAGCACCAGCTTGACGGTGAAGTCGTCGACCACTTCGGCATGGTCATAGCCCGCCAAGTAGGTGGCGCCGAAGGTCGCCGGCAATTCGGTGGCCAGGGCCTTATCGCTGTCAAAGGCGGTTTTCACTGCCTTGGCATCGAAACGTTCGCCGTTGCTGAAGGTGACGTCCTGGCGCAGGTGGAAGGTGTAGGTCAGCGCGTCGTCGCTCACGTCCCAGCTTTTGGCCAGCCAGGGAATGATCTTGCCGGTTTCCGGGTCTTGGTCAGTGAGGGACTCGGCGACATTGCGCAACAGCACGCGGTGCTCCAGCCAATAGACCTGGAACGGATCGATGCTGACCAGGGTGGTGTTGTCCCCGAAAAAGGCGATGTTCAGGGTCTTGTTCGCCTGGGTGTCGTTACCCGGCGAGCAAGCGGCCAGGCTCAAGGCCAGGGCGCAGGGGGCCAGCAGACGGCTCATCAAGTTGGAGGTATTCAATGGTTTGCCCTCGTATGGCGGTTCGGGTGCGTGCAAGGTGTGGATCAGAAGTCGTAGGCCAGCTTGGTGTACCAGTAGCCGCCGCCGGGGTAGAACGGCGGGTTGCCGTAGGCTGCCAGGCCCAGGTTGCTGTACACCGCGTGTTTGTCGGGGCGCACGTCGAAGATGTTGGTACCGCCGATGCTCAGGGTCAGGCTGTCGACGAATGTGTAGCTCACGTCGAGGTCGGTGATCCATTTGGCCCCGAAGCTGCGGTCGCCGCTGGGGTTGACTGCCAGGGTCTTGACCGCGCCATAGCGGGCTGTTTGCAGGTTCACTGCCAGGTCCGAGACCTTCCAGTTGGCGCCCAAAATCCACTTGGTCTTGGGCGAGGCGTCGGTGAGGTCGCCTTCGCGGTCTCGGCCCACCAGGGTCACGCCGGAACCTGCCAGCGCACTGGGCGTGTCGCGGGCGCCCTCAATGGTGGTCTTGTTCCAGTTGAAGCCCAGGCTCCAGCGCACCTCACCAAAGTTATCCAGCGGGGTGGTGTGGTCGGCCACCACGTCCAGGCCCTTGGTGCGGGTGTCGAAGGCGTTGGTGTAATAGTTGACCCAAGTGCCGCTGGGCACGCCTTGGGCGGTGAGGATCGCGTTGATCGCGCCGTTGCCGCGGTCGTAGATGTTGCTGGTCAGGGCGATACGGTCATCGATGTCGATCAGGTAGGCGTCGGCGGTGATGCTGGTGCGCGGCGCCGGTTGCCAGGTCAGGCCCAGTCCCAGGTTGCGGGATTTTTCCGGCTTGAGGTCATCGCCGCCCAGGGCCTTGGCCAGGTTACTGCCCGATGGGGTCAGGCGGGTCACTGCCGGTACCACATTGCCGTTGGCGTCGATTGCCACGCGGTTGTCGGCCACGGTATAGCCGATCTGGGTCAGGGATGGCGCGCGAAAGCCAGTGCCGACGGTGCCGCGCACGGCCACGGTGTCGGTCAGCTCGTAGCGCGAGTTCACTTTCAGGCCAAAGGTGTTGCCTGAGTCATCGTCGTAGTGCTCGATGCGGCCGGCGAAATCCAGGAACCAGCGGTCGGTCAGGTCAAAGCCCAGGTCCAGGTAGCCCGCGTAGTTGTTGCGGATCAGGCTGACTTCATCTTCCGGGCGAATCGTCACCGCCGCCTGGGCCCCCGATGCCGCCGGATACGTGCCGGTGATGTACGCTTCGCGGTCGCCGGCGAAGGTGCTGAAATGCTCCCAGCGATGCTCCAGGCCGGCCGATACCTGCACCGGTGATGTGAGGTTGAACAGGCTGTCATAGCGGCGGGTGAAATCGAGGTTGTTGACCCACTGCTCAAAGCGAAAAGTCGCCAGGTTGTCGAACTTGGTCGGTGACGCGGTGCCCAGTGACGGGTTGATATTCAGGTCGCTGGAATGGTGCACATTGTTGCGGCCATAGGTGGTGCTCAGGTCCCAGTTCCACTCGGCCACCTGGCCCTTGCCCCCCAACAGCAACTGGTAGTCGCGGTCCTTGATGTTGTTCAGCGGGAAGTAACCGTCGGGGAACACCTCGGGCACCGCCGCGGTGCCCGTGGGCAGGCGGAAATAGTTGGCGGCTTCGGCGTCGCGTTCACCGTAGGTGGAGAAGGAGTACAGCGTCAGATCCTCCAGGGGCAGTTCGGCGTTGTAGGCCAGGTTGAAGGCCTTGAGGTCGGGGTCGCCGTTCTTGATTGCCACCCGGTCCCAGGCGGCTTCCTTGGCCGGGTCGGCAAAGGCGCGCACGCTGCTGTCGGCCTTGTCGTTCCACGAGGCGCTGCCACGTTTGCGCGCGTCGGCCGAGAGGTGAAAGAACCCGCCCTGGCCTAGCTCGAAACCCTGGTCGCCGGCCACCTTGATAGTTTCACCCTGGCCGGAAAACAACTGGCCGTAGCTGGTTTCCAGGTGGCCGCCGCTGCGGGTGTTCTTGAGGATGATGTTGATCACGCCCGCCACCGCATCGGAACCGTACTGCGCGGCGGCGCTGTCTTTGAGCACTTCGATATGGTCCACGGCGCTCACCGGGATCAAGTCGATGTCCACCGCATTCGCACCGCTGTTGTCGATGGAACCGCGCTGGCCGGTGGCGCCGTTGTGGCGGCGTTTGCCGTTGACCAGCACCAGGGTGTAGGCCGGGCCGAGGCTGCGGTTGCTGAGCGGGCGTGTCACCGAGTTGTACCCGGCGATATTGGTGCCGAAGTTGAACGATGGCAGCAACTTGGCTATCGCCTCCGACAGTTCGGCGCGGCCGGTCTTGAGCAACTGGTCGCTGTTGATCACATCAATCGGCGCCGGGCTGTCGGCCACGGTTCGTTGCTGGCCGCGCAGGCCCGTTGAGATCACCGTAACGGTGTCGAGCTTGGCCTCTTCGGCGAAGGTGGGCGCCGTGGTCAGCAACAACGAACTGGCCAGCAGTGTCAGGTGAAACCTTCTGGTTGGAGCGGGAAATGCGATATCGGGCATGTGAGCAATAGTCCATTACGCGTGGCACTGGCCCGGGGCGCGGGTACAGCTTCAATAGGTAGGGGAACCGTCAGTGGGCGACGGCCTGAAGAAAGGGGTAGTCGATGTAGCCTTGGTCACCGCCGACGTCGAAGCTGGCCTCGTCGGGGGTATTGAGCGTCCGCCCGCCCGCGGCGTGCACCGCTTCGGTTATCGGCAGCCAGGCCTGGACCTGGGCGTTGTGGTGAATGGCCGAGCCACCAGGTCGGCTGACGCTTTCGGCGGACACATGGGTCGCTTCGGAAATAATCAGCCCCGCGCTTGCCCGTTGCTGGTAGTAGGTAACCACGCGTGGCAGCGGCTGGCGTGTCTCTTCATGGGCGCGCGCACGGCCCAGCGGTGCCATGAGGATACGGTTGGGCAGGGTGAGCGCGCCAAGCACGGCGGGTTGGTAGAAGACGGACATGATCACAGGCTCCTGGCGGGGTTGGGTGCGTCCTCCGCCAGGTATGGGGTCGGTCTGTGATAGGAAGATATTCCTATAAAAAACCCGAGTGAAAGTCTTTTTTGGAATAAGCTAATTATCAGACATTGTTATTTTGTATTTTCATAAGATCATCTATTTTTATTATGTGAGGGGTTGTTGGATAACGACCACCCTCGGGATTCGACAAACCCGGCCCGCGCAGATCGGGAGCCACCACTAGCAACCCTTTCCTACAGCACCTGACATGCATCTTCGTCGCCATTGGATGAATAACTCAGCCTGGGGTTGTCGAAATCCAGCCCACTGAATTCATCCCCCAGAAAATCCAGCAGCGTCCTGACGGCAGGCATCAACCCGCGTCGGGACGCAAACACTGCCTGCACAAAACCACTCAGTGGATGCCAACCCTCCAGCACCGGGGCCAGTCGCCCGGCCTCGATATCCTTGAACACCACCAGCTTGGGCAATTGCACGATCCCACTGCCTTCCAGCGCGGCCCGGCGCAAGGTGATTACGTCGTCGGTTACCAGTCGCGGCGTGTGCTGCACGGTGGCCCTTACGTCATCGGGGCCTTGGAGCGTCCAGGCATAGTGGCGAGTGCAAGGGCCGTTGTGGAGGCTGGGGTAGCGCTGCAGGTCGGCCAGGGTGCCGGCCTTGCCCAGGCGCTCCAGCAGGCGAGGGCTGGTCACCAGCTGTTGAGGGCTTCTGGACAGCGGCTTGACGGTCAAGCCGCTGTCTTCGAACGGCGGGAATCCCACCCGCAAGGCCACATCGAAGCCTTCGCGCATCGGGTCGACGGTGCGGTTGGTGCTCTCGATATGCACCTCCACATCCGGATAGCGCTGCATGAAACGCGCAACCATGCCCGCCACTTGGTAATTGAGCAGTGCGGTCGGGCAGGCGATACGCACGACCCCGCGTGGCGCCAGGGTGTTGTGTTCGATGATCGATTGGGCGGCCTCGGCATTGGCCAGCATCTCCAGGCATTGGTGGTAGTACTCCATGCCCAGGTCCGAGACTACGAATTGGCGGGTCGAGCGGTTGATCAGGCGCACACCCAGCCGGGTTTCCAGGGCAGACAGGTGGCGGCTCAGGCGGGATTTGGGAATGTTGAGCGCTTCGCTCGCGGCGCCGATGCCTTGGTGCTCAACAATCTGGGCGTACAGGTAAAGCTCGTTCAAGTCGTACATTCAAGGCTGTTCCATTTACGAAATTGTCTGTTCCGGGTGTCGGTCTACCGGCTTGAGCGGGTGGGGCATAAGGTAGTTGCACATTTGAAAACCGACAGAAGAGGTGCCCTGTGAAAAAGAAAATACTAGTGGTTCTGACGAGCTTCGCTAAATACCCGACGATTGCCCGCGCTACCGGGCTGTGGCTGGGGGAGGCCGTGCACTTTGTCAAAGTGGTCCAGGACGCCGGTTACCAGGTTGACTACGTAAGCCCCAAGGGTGGCTACACGCCGATCGATCCCCACAGCCTGGCCATGGCCGACGAAACCGACTGGAAGTGGTACCAGGACGCCGCCTTCATGGCGCGCCTGGGCGCTACATTGAAACCGGCCGAGGTCAACCCGGCCGACTACGCGGCGATCTATTACGCCGGTGGGCATGGCGTGGTCTGGGACTTCCCGGACAACCAACCGTTGCAAGCCATCAGCCAACAGATCTACGAGAATGGCGGCGTTGTATCGTCCGTGTGCCACGGCGCCGTCGGGCTGCTCAATATCACGCTGGCCGACGGCTCGTTGCTGATCAAGGGCAAGGAACTCACCGGCTTTACCAACAATGAGGAAAAACTCGCCGAACTGGACCAGTACATGCCGTACCTGACCGAAGATGAGTTGGTCAAACGGGGCGCCATCTTCAAGGCGGCCGCCGAGCCGTGGCTGGAGTTCGCCGTGGCCGACCAGCGCGTGATCACCGGGCAGAATCCGGCCTCCGGCAAAGCCGTCGGCGAACTGGTCGTCAAACAACTCGCTGGCTGACCTGCCACCGCCTGCCCGCGCAGCCCCCACGCAGGGCCGCGGGCAGCCGGTTTTATTCGATTCACTCACCTTTGCTCCCCCTGCAGGCTGCGCCGGATTCGGTTGCGGTCTACAGGCGCGCGTGCCCACCCAGAGCGTGTTTCTAATGTCGATTCCGTTATATGTCACTGCAGTGTTCAAAGTGAAACCCGAGGGGCTTGCGCCCATGCTTGCGCTGTTGGAGGTCTTGAGCGAGTTCACCCGCGAGGAGGCGGGTTGCCTGGGCTACGGCTACTTCCAGGCCGTGGATGATCCCTTGCAGTTCTCCTCGTTCGAGGCCTGGCAAAGCGATAAACATGAAGCCTTGCACTGGCAGAGCGAGCACCTCACGCAGGCGCTCGCCCAGGCCGCCGAGCTGTTGCAGGACACGCCCCGCATCAGCCGCTACCGGCGGGTGTGTTGAGTCAGAACTGTTCGGCGCCTAGGGCGTAAAGGCCCGCGCTGCCGGCGCGGGCGGTAATGGCCAGGGCTTCGATGCGTGGTAACAGGTGGCTGAAGTAAAACCGCGCCGTGGCCAGCTTGGCGGTGTAGAACTCGCCGGTATAGCCCTCGGCGGCACGCGCCATGCGCGCCCACATATAGGCGTAGGCGGTGTAGCCGAAAAGGTGCAAGTAGTCCACCGAAGCGGCGCCCGGCGCCCGTGGATCCTGCGCCGCTGTTTGCTGCAGGTGGGTGGTCAGGTTTACCAGATGGTCCAGGGCATGCAGCAGCGGGGCACCGAACTGTGGGTCGGTGTCGGCAAAGGTGCGTACTTCCTTGGCGAACAGCGCCAACGACTGACCGCCATTGCCAAGCACCTTGCGGCTGATCAGGTCCAGCGCCTGGATACCGTTGGTGCCCTCATAAATCTGCGCAATGCGCACATCGCGCACCAGTTGTTCCTGGCCCCACTCGCGTACGTAACCATGGCCGCCCAGGACCTGTTGGCCGAGTACGCAGCTTTCCAGTCCGGTGTCGGTAAAAAACGCCTTCGCCACCGGGGTGAGCAAGGCCACCAATAGCTCCGCGTGCTGGCGTTCCTGGGCATCGTCGCTGTACTTGCTGATATCCAGTTGCTGCCCCAGCCAGGTGGCAAACGCACGGCCGCCTTCGGTCAGGGCCTTGATGGTCAGCAGCATGCGGCGTACGTCGGGGTGGGCGATGATCGGGTCGGCGGCCTTGTCCTTGTGCACCGGGCCATCCGGCGCGCGGCTTTGCAGGCGGTCGAGGGCGTAGGCCACTGCCGTCTGGCTGGACATGTCGGCGCAACCAATGCCTTGCAGGCCGATGGACAGGCGTTCGTAGTTCATCATGGTAAACATCGCCGCCAAGCCTCGGCCGGGATCGCCCACCAACCAACCGGTGGCGCCGTCGAAGTTCATCACGCAGGTGGCCGAGGCCTTGATGCCCATCTTGTGCTCGATCGAGCCACAACTGAGGGCATTGCCCTGGGCGAGCGCGCCATGGTCGTCCACCAGCACCTTGGGCACCAGGAACAGCGAAATCCCCCGTGAACCCGCCGGTGCGTCGGGTAGCCGGGCCAGTACCAGGTGAATGATGTTTTCGGTCAGGTCCTGGTCGCCGCCAGTGATGAAGATTTTTGTACCGCTGATGGCGTAGCTGCCGTCAGCCAGGGGTTCGGCACGGGTGCGGATCAGCCCCAGGTCGGAACCGGCCTGGGGTTCGGTCAGGCACATGGAACCGGCCCAGCGCCCGGCGTACATCGCGGGCAGGTACTTGTCCTTCAGCGCTTGGCTGGCGTGGGCATCAATGGCCAGGCAGGCACCGGCCGAGAGCGTGGAGTACAGGGCAAAACTGGCGTTGGCGGCGTAGACCATTTCCTCAAATTGCACCGACAGCATCTTGGGCATGCCCATGCCGCCGAAGTCCGGGTTGCCTGCCAGGCCGACCCAGCCGCCCTCGGCATAGGTGGCATAGGCCTGGGCAAACCCTGCTGGGGTGGTGACCTTGCCATCCTGCCATTGCGCGCCTTGCTCGTCGCCGCTGCGGTTGAGCGGTGCGATCAGGCCGGCGGTGAGCTTTGCCGCTTCTTCCAGGATGGCGTCGGCGGTGTCGCTGTCGACCCGTTCGGCCAGCGCCGGCAGGCGTCGCCACAGGGCGGGGGCATCGAAGGTTTCGTTGAGCAAAAAGCGCATGTCGCGCAAGGGGGCTTTGTAGTCAGGCATGGGGCAACAACCTCTGGAAAAAACAAAAGCCGCCACGCCAGGCGTGGCGGACACCTCAGTGTGTGGAAGCGCTGGCAACGCCCAGGCCGGTCTGGGCGCGAACCAGTTGGTCGGCAAATCCGGCGCGGTCCTGCGCAGCCCTGGCACTGCGGTCCAGGCGCGAGACCACGATAATCACGATGAACGACAACGGCATGGAAAACAGGGCCGGGTGATCGTAAGGGAAGAGGGCATGGTCATGGCCCAGCACGGTGACCCACACGGTCGGCGAAAGCACCACCAGCACCAGGGCCGATACCAGCCCGGCCAGCCCGCCGCAGATGGCGCCGCGTGTGGTCAGGCCTTGCCAGTACATGGCCATGAACAACACGGGAAAGTTGGCTGAGGCAGCAATGCCAAATGTCAGCCCCACGAGGAACGCGATATTGACCTGCTCGAACAGAATGCCCAGGGCCATGGCCAGCAGGCCCAGTACGGCTACCGCCACCCGCGAGACGCGCATTTCCTTGGCTTCGCTGGCGTTGCCGCGCTTGATCACCATGGCGTACAGGTCATGGGACACCACCGACGCACCGGCCAATGTCAGCCCGGCCACCACCGCAAGAATGGTGGCAAAGGCCACCGCCGAGAGAAACCCGAGGAACAGGTTGCCACCCACCGCCTTGGCCAAGTGCATCGCCACCATGTTGCTGCCGCCCATCAGCGCGCCACCCACCTTGCCATCGACGAAATAGGCCGGGTCGGTGCCGACGATGACAATCGCGGCAAAGCCCAGTACGCACACCACCAGGAAGAAAAACCCAATGAAGCCCGAGGCGTAGAACACCGATTTACGGGCCTCTCGGGCATTGGGCACGGTGAAGAAACGCATCAATACATGGGGCAGCCCCGCCAGGCCGAACACCAGGCCAATGGCCATGGACGCCACGTTCAGCGGATGGCTCAGCATGCTGCCAGGCCCCATCAGCGCCCAACCGGCGGTATGGGCCTGCACGGCGCGCTGCGCCAGGGTGTCCAGGTTGAAGTCAAACGGCACCAACGCCAGCAGCATCAGCACCGTGCCACCGGCGAGCAGCAGGATGGCCTTGGTGATCTGGACCCAGGTGGTCGCCAGCATGCCACCGAAGATCACGTACACCAGCATCAACACACCCACCACCACGACCGCCACCTTGTAGTCGAGGCCGAACAGCAACTTGATCAATTGGCCGGCGCCGACCATTTGCAGCAGTAGGTAGCAACTGACCACCGTCAGCGAGCCACAGGCCGCCAATACCCGGATGCGGCGCGGATCGAGACGGAACGAGACGATATCGGCAAAGGTGTAATGCCCCAGGTTGCGCAAGCGCTCGGCCATCAGGAAGGTGAGCACCGGCCAGCCGATAAAGAAGCCGGTCATGTAGATCACGCCGTCATAGCCTTTGGCGAACACCATGCTGGACAGACCCAGCAGGGTCGACGCCGACATGTAGTCACCGGCAATCGCCAGGCCGTTCTGTAGGCCGCTGATGCCGCCGCCGGCGGTGTAGAAGTCCGCTGCCGAACGGGTTTTGCGGGCAGCCCAGGCAGTGATCGCCAGGGTGATGCAGATAAACAGCAAAAACATGCCAATGGCACTGGTGTTGATGCCACCGGCCAGGGTGTCGGCGTGCGCCACTTGGCTGCAGCAGGTCATCGGCAAGAGCAGGGTGCGTAAACGCTTCATGGCCGTTGTTCCTCGACGATGGCGGCGATCTGCCGGTCGAAATGCGTGTTGGCGCGGTGTACGTACCAACCGGTCAACAACCAGGGCACCACCACCAGCAAACTCGCCAGCGGGATCCCGATACTCAGGTGGCTGCCGGCGTGTAACGGTGTGTGCAACAGCGCCGGCGCGCCCGCTGCAACTGCCATGAAGGCGAAGTAAGCGCTCAGCACCCACGCGCTGAGGCGCCAGCTCAGCCGTGAACGGGCGAGTACGACGGCTTTGAAATCCGGGTTTTCGCGAATGCTGCGGTAACGCTCGGTCAAGGACTGGGGTGTGTCGCTCATGATGCCTCCGCTTGTTTTTGTTGTAGGAAAGCTGGTTGGCCCGTCGCAGGACGGGCCAGTCAAAGGCGTTGACAGCGGCGGGCTTCAGCGCCAGACGTAGTCGCTGAACTGTTCGCGCAGGGTCTTCTTGCTGACCTTGCCGGTGGCGGTGTGGGGCAGTTGGTCGACGGTTTCGCTGGCGTCGGGCATCCACCATTTGGGGATCTTGCCCTCCAGGATGGCGAGCAGCTCGGCGTGGCTGGGTGCCTGCCCCGGCTGTCGGGGCACGATCAACAGCAAGGGCCGTTCGCTCCAGCGCACATGGGGGATGCCGATCACTGCCGCTTCGGCCACCCCAGGGTGGGCCATCACGGCGTTTTCGATCTCTACCGAACTGATCCATTCGCCGCCGGACTTGATCACGTCCTTGAGGCGGTCAGTGATGAGCAGATAGCCACGGGCATCGATGGTCGCCACATCACCGGTATCGAACCAACCGTCTTCGTTTTCCAGCCCGAAGTAACCGCTGCGCACCCAAGGTCCGCGTACCTGCAGCGCCCCGGCCACCTGGCCGTCGTGCACCAGCACGCGTTCAGCCTCGTCAACCAGGCGCATCTCCACGCCGAACAATGCCCGACCGGACTTGAGCAATTGCAGGTCGCGCGGGGAGGCTGGCAGTTCGTCGTACCAAGGCTGATGGCGGTTGTAGCTGCCCATCGGGCTCAACTCGGTCATGCCCCAGCCGTTCTCCAGGGCGACGCCCTGGCGGCCCATGGCCTGGATCAGCGCCAACGGGCACGCGGCGCCGCCACTGACGGCGCGCTTGAGGGTGGGGATCTCGCCGCCCTGGGCTTCCAGGTGGCGTGAAATGTTCGACCACAGGGTCGGAACGCCCAGGGAAAAACTCACCTGCTCATCATTGATCAGACGGACCATCGCCGCGGCGTCGCCAACATGCGGGCCTGGCAGCACCAGGCGCGCGCCCACCATGGGGGCGTTGTACGGCATGCCCCAGGCGTTGACGTGAAACATCGGCACCATCGGCATCACCACGTCGAACGCGCGCAAGCCAATGTTGTCCGCCATGTTCTGCGCCATGCCATGCAGCACGGTACTGCGGTGACTGGTCAGCACACCCTTGGGGTTGCCGGTGGTGCCTGAGGTGTAGCACAGCCCGCTGGCCCGGTGTTCATCGAGTTCGGGCCAGGCATAGCCATCCTCCACGCTGGCCAGCAATGCTTCGTAGCTCAGCAGGTTGGGCAGGGTGCTGGCGGGCAACGCGTCGCCAGCGCACAGGGCTACGTAGTGGCGTACGCTGCCCAATTCGCTTTGCAGGCTTTCGAGCAGCCCGATGAACTGCGGGTCGACGAACAGCACATCGTCCTCGGCGTGACGAATGATGTAGCTGACCTGCTCAGGCGCCAGTTTGGGGTTGATGGTGTGACAGATGCGCCCCGAGCACGGCACGCCATAGTGCAGCTCGAAATGCCGATAGTCATTCCACGCCAGGGTGCCGATGCGTGCCTCGGCGTCGCAGCCCAGACTATCCAGTACATTGGCCAGCCGCCGTGCACGGGTGAACGCATCGGCATAGGTGTAGCGGTGTTTGCGGCCGTCAGCCAACAGCGAAACGATTTCGCTGTCGCCAGCCACGGTCAGGGCATGCCGCATGATCGCGGTGATGCTCAGGTTGAAATTCATCATCATGCCCAGCACAGGCACCTCCAGCCTTGTTCTTGTAGGAAAGGTAGGGCGGCCAGTGGGGCTGGCAGCCCTTTGCCAGTGGTTGAGCAAGGGTTGTGCCAATGCGCCAGGAAGATTTTTAGTCGTTTTAAATCAGTGGGTTATATAGTTGATGGGGCGGGTTATGAATGACCCGCCCGCCGTTTGCCGGTTTCACTACTGCAACGAATTTCAGAGTTGAACTGCGTGACCGATCAGTCTTGCGCGCTGCTGCGCAGTCGCCGCCAGAGGGTGGTGCGGCTGATGCCCAGCCGACGCGCTGCCGCGTCCATGTCGCCGCCGCACTGTTCCAGGGTCTGGCGTACGCGCTCGCGCTCGTGGCTGCGGCTGAGGCTGCGCAGGTCCTGAGCGCCGGCTTCGGCGGGGGCTCCGGGGCGCGTGGCAAACAATTCGCTGAACAGGGTATGCAGTTCAAGGTGACTGTCGCGCGCTTGCAAGGCATTGGCCGAGAGCGCTGCGCGCTCCACCAGGTTCTCCAGCTCGCGGATATTGCCCGGCCAGTCGTAACGCTGCAGCTGGGGCAGCAGGCGCTCCAGCAGCTTTTGGCTGGCGCCGGTGTCGAGGGTTGCATGGGGCAGCCGGGCGAGGATGGCGCTGGACAGCATCGCCACGTCTTCGCTGCGCTGGCGCAGCGGTGGGATGGACAGGCGCAGGATGTTCAGGCGGTAGTACAGGTCTTCGCGAAAGCTGCCTTCTTCGATGCGGCTCACCAGGTCGCGGTGGGTCGCGGCGATCACGCGGATATCCACCGGGGTGGGTTCGGCGGCGCCCAGGCGCAGCACTTCGCGCTCCTGCAACACCCGTAGCAGGCGGGTCTGCAAGGTCACGGGCATATCGCCGATTTCGTCGAGAAACAACGTGCCGGTGTGGGCGTTCTCGATCAGCCCGGCTTTGCCGCCCTTGCGGGCGCCGGTGAAGGCGCCTTCTTCGTAGCCAAACAGTTCACTTTCCAGCAAGGTCTCGGGGAAGGCTGCGCAGTTGATCGCCACAAACGGCCCACTCTGGCGTGGGCTGGCGTTGTGGATGCTTTGCGCCAGCAGTTCCTTGCCGGTGCCGCTTTCGCCACGAATCAGCACGGTGGCATCGGCGCCGGCATACCGCCGGGCCAGGTCGAGCATGGCGCGAAAGCCGGGGTTGTCTCCCAGGATCTGTTCGAAGCGATAGCGGGCCGTGAACTGTCGCGGCTTGGCCTGGCTGCGGATGCGTCGGTCGGCGCGCTGGATGGCGTTGGTTTCCTGGCAGGTAATCACCGCGCCTTCGGTTTTGCCCTGCTCGACAAGGGGCGTGATGTTCGCCGCCAACGTGCGGTTGCCGACTTTGACGATACGGTTTTCTTCGCCTTCGCCGCCGGCCAGCACGCTGCTGATATCCAGGCCGGCCATCACGTCGGCCAGCGGTCGCTCACGGGCCCACTCGCTGGAAATGTCCAGCAGCGCCGCCATGCGCGGGTTGAGCGACTGCACCAGGCCGGCGGCATCGACCGCAATCACGTCATCGGACAGGTTGCGCAGCACCGCATTGAGGCGCTGCTGTTGGATCAGGCTGTCCTGGCGGCTGCGACACACCGCCAGGGCGTCTTCCATGGAGCGGCGCACGGTATCGGCATTGAGCGCCAACACGCCTTGTACGCCGCAGGCCTCGGCCAGTTCTACGGCAGTGGACGAACCGACCACCACCCGGTAGCCGTCTTCGATCAGGCGCTGCACTTGCTGGCGTGCTTCTTCGTAGCGGGTGTAGGTGAGTTGGCGGATGTCCACGGTGAACAGTGACGACAGCGTGGCCAGTATCGGGTGGCCTTGCTGGAAGCTGAGGATGCCCACGCGGGTGGCGCGCGCGCGGGCCAGGTCCAGCGCGCGGATCAGGTCGTATTCACCCATGCGGATCGACAGGACGGTGGTGGTGATATGGCGGCGCAGGTACTCGGAGGTGGCCCCCGAACAAATGATCGCATCGATATCGCCTCGGGCCTCCAGGGCGCGTCCAGTGTCGCCCAATTGGTTGACGGTGGTTTCAACGATTTCCACCCTGGCGCGGGCCTGATAGTCGGGCAATACCTGCTCGACGATCCGCGCCATGCGGCTGGGCGCCTCGGGTAAACGCAGGTGGGTAATCAGCGCAACAATGCGGGGCAGGTACGGTTCGGCAGGCATGGAAAAGGTCCACAAAGGTTTTTTTCTATGCTGAAACCTTGATTTCAATTCTGCAATGGGTGGGCGGGAGGAGTGTGCGCTTGATCTGATTAAAGTGAATTTAACGCGTTGATTTATATCGATAAAAATATTTTTATCGGGAGCTGGCGCAGGTCTTGCTCAGGCAGGGGTGTAGATCATTCCACTCGTGAGTTTGAAACGCTATGCACAGCTCTACTACTGCAGGATCCGCCTACCCTCGGGTCGCGATTACGGACGCGCTTCCCGCGATTGCCGGATACGTGCGCCAACAACTGAGCGCAGACGAGGTGGTCATCGACCGCAGCGTACGATTGTCCGGCGGCGCCATTCAGGAAAACTGGCTGCTCAATGGCCGCATCCGCCGCAGTGACCGGCAGACCAACGCAAGCTGGGTGTTGCGCACCGATTCGGCGTCGTCGGTGGCGGTGAGCATGAGCCGGGCCGAAGAATTCGCGGTGCTCGCCGCCGTACACGATGCCGGGGTGCGCGTACCCGAGCCGCTGTGGCTGTGCCGGGACCGCTCGATCATTGGCCGTGACTTTTTCCTCATGAGCCAGCTGGAAGGCACCGCCAACGGCCACCAACTGACCCGCGACCCGCAGTTGGATCCGCACCGTGAGGCGCTGTGCCGCACCCTGGGCAGCAACCTGGCGCGCCTGCACCAGATCACCCCGGACCACCCCGACCTGAGCTTTCTGCCGGCGCCGGTTGCCGACCCGATACAGGCCAGCATCCTTCAATACCGGGCGTTTCTCGACGAGCTGCCCGACAACCACCTGGTGATCGAATGGGGCCTGCGCTGGTGCGAGCTGAACAAGCCCGCAGCGCTGCCCTCGCGGCTGTTGCACCGTGACTACCGCACGGGTAACTACATGGTCGCCGAGGGTCGCTTGAGTGGGGTGCTCGACTGGGAATTCACCGGTTGGGGCGACCCGCGCGAGGACATTGGCTGGTTCACTGCGCGCTGCTGGCGCTTCACTCGCCCGGACCGCGAGGCCGGCGGCGTCGGTGAGTTGGTGGCCTTTTTGGAAGGCTATGAAACGGTCTCCGGGCTGCGCGTGACCCCACAAGACTTGCGTTACTGGCAACTGATGGCCCACCTGCGCTGGGCCGTGGTGGCCCTGCAGCAAGTGCAGCGGCATGTCTCCGGCCAGCAGCGCTCCCTGGAACTGGCACTGACCGGCCATCTGCTTCCAGAGCTGGAGCAGGAAATTCTTTTGTTGAGTGGAGTACGACCATGACTGTCGGTGCACGAGATCTGCTGGACACCGCTCGGGGTGTATTGCTGACCGAGCTGCTGCCCGAACTGGACAAGGGCCTGCATTACGAAGGCCGCATGATCGCCCGGGCCATGTCCATCGCCGCGCGGGAGATCGATATCGGCGCCGACGTGGAGGCCATCGAAGCCCGTGCGCTGGCCTCGGTGATGTCCAATCACGGCTTGCTGGAACTGACCCCCATGCACGCGCGCAATCTGCTGGCCGGGTTCATTCGCAATGGGGTTTACGACCCTGTCGACTCTACCCGCGAGCAACTGTTGGCGGCGCTGCTGCGTATCACCCAGGCGCGCTTGGCGATCAGCAATCCCAAGGCCATTCGTGATGAGCACTGAGCATTACCCGGTGCCACGTCGGCGTCGCTGCTACCTGGTACGCCACGGGCATGTGGACTACTTCGACAGCCATGGCAAACCGCTGGACCCGCGCTCAGTGCGTCTGTCCGACCGTGGTTCGCATCAGGCCTGGGCGTTGAGCCGCGCGTTGCTGGACACGCCCTTCGACCGCGCGCTGTGCAGTGACTACCCACGGGCGATGCAAACCCTGGAGGTGTTGCTGATCGGCCGCGCCATGCCCACCGAAGCCAAGGCCGAGTTGCGGGAAATCCGCGCCGGGCGCTTGCGCGAGATCGCGCCACAAGACCTGCACGAACAGGTCGTCGGCGCCTACCGCACGGCCCACGAGACGGATGCGCGCTTTCTGGGCGGTGAGCGCTGGGAGGATTTTCGCCAGCGGGTCCTGCAGGCGTTCTTTGAACTGGCCGCCGACCCTTCATGGGACACCGCGTTGATCGTCAGCCACGACGCGGTCAACCGCATCCTGCTCAGTTGGGCCACGGGGGCCGGGCTGGCCGGTATCGCGGCGTTCGAGCAAGACCCGGCGTGCCTGAACATCCTCGATATCGACACCTACGGCGACCAGGTGCAAAACGCCATCCTGCGCACCGTCAATTTCACCCCGTACAACCCGCAGAAAACAGGGATCCACGACACCGTCATGGAACACCTCTACCGCGGCATTCATTCGGCCGGGCCGCAGGCCTGACCGTTAACCAGAAGGCATTGACCCATGAACTTTGCATTACCCGCAGACCTGATCGCGTTGCAGATGCGTGTGCGCGACTTTATTGCCAACGAAATCGTTGCGCTGGAGAACGATCCACGCCAGACCGACCACGGGCCCACCGAGGAGCTGCGCAACGAGTTGGTGAACAAGGCCCGCGCCCATGGCTTGCTGACGCCCCACGCTTCGGTGGAAATGGGCGGGCTGGGCTTGTCCCATATCGCCAAGGCGGTGGTGTTCGAGGAGGCTGCCTACTCGCCCCTCGGGCCGACGGCGCTGAACATCCATGCCCCCGACGAAGGCAATATCCACCTGCTGGAAGCGGTCGCCACCGACGCCCAGAAGGACCGCTGGCTGCGGCCCATGGTGCAAGGCCACATCCGCTCCTGTTTTGCGATGACCGAGCCTGCGCCGGGCGCGGGTTCCGATCCGTCGATGCTCACGACCACGGCGGTACGCGACGGTGATGACTACCTCATCAATGGGCATAAATGGCTGATCACCGGTGCGCTGGGCGCCAGCGTGGCGATCATCATGGCGCGCACTGAAGACGACAACGCCACCATGTTCCTCACCGACACCGATCAGCCGGGGTTCATCCTCGAACGCATGATGGATTCGCTGGACACCTGCTTCACCGGTGGCCACGCCGTGCTGCGCTTTGAAAACCTGCGGGTTCCGGCCGCCAATGTGCTGGGCGAGGTGGGCAAGGGGTTCCGCTACGCCCAGGTGCGCCTGGCGCCCGCGCGGCTGACCCACTGCATGCGCTGGCTGGGCCAGGCCCGGCGCGCCCATGAGGTGGCGTCGCGTTATGCCACGCAGCGCCAGTCGTTCGGCCAGCGCCTGGGGGATCATCAAGGGGTGGGCTTTATGCTGGCGGACAATGAAATGGACCTGCTGACCACCCGCCTGACCATCTGGCACTGCGCCTGGGTGCTGGATCAGGGCGGGCGCGGCAATGTGGAGTCAAGCATGGCCAAGGTCATCAGTTCCGAAGGCATCTGGCGCGTGATTGACCGCAGCGTGCAGGTGCTGGGCGGGCAGGGTGTTACCCGCGAAGCGATTGTCGACCGGATCTTCCGCGATGCGCGGGGTTTCCGTATTTACGACGGCCCCAACGAAGTGCACCGCATGAGCCTGGCGCGCAAGATCCTCGACCGCGTGGCTGGAGGTGCGCAATGAACGACTTTGTCAGCCAGTTGTTCGACCTGCGGCGGCGGCGGGTCTTGGTCACCGGTGCGTCCAGCGGCCTGGGACGGCATTTCGCTCGCACCCTGGCGGCAGCCGGTGCCCGTGTTGCGGTGGCGGCACGGCGTATCGATCGCCTGGATGACCTGGTGGGGGAGCTCAACAGCGCCGGGCAGGAGGCCAGGGCCTATGCGCTGGACGTGACTTCGCGTGAGTCGATCATTGCCTGCCTGGACCAGGTGGAGGCGGACTTCGGTGGGCTGGATATCCTGGTCAACAACGCCGGTGTCAGTGATACCCGGCGCTTGCTGGACTATGACGACCAGGCCTGGCAGAGCATTGTGGACACCAATTTGAAGGGCGCCTGGATGATGGCGCAAGAGTCCGCGCGACGCATGATCGAAGCGGGCAGGGGCGGTAGCCTGATCAACGTCACCTCGATTCTGGCCAATCGTGTGGGTGGCGGTGTCGGGCCGTACAGTGCGGCGAAGGCCGGCCTGAGCCACCTGACCCGCTCAATGGCGCTTGAGCTGGCGCGCTATGGGATCCGCGTGAACTCGTTGGCGCCGGGCTACATCGCGACCGAAATCAATGATGGGTTCTTGACCAGCGAAGCCGGTGAGCGTTTGCGTTCACGCATTCCTACACGGCGTTTCTGCTCCAGCGAAGACTTGGACGGTGGCTTGCTGTTGCTGGCGTCAGAGGCGGGGCGTGGCATGACCGGTGCCGAGGTGGTGGTGGACGGCGGGCATTCGTGGTCCGGCTTGTAAAGCGGCGGCAGCGTCCGAGAGGGCGCTGCCGCCGGCAAGCCCGGCGTTTACACCAGGGTCAGTACCACTTTGCCGATGTGCTGGCCAGACTCCATCAACTCATGGGCCTGGGCCGCCTCGGACAAGGGGTAGGTTTCGTAGATCAGCGGGCTGACCTCGCCACGGCGAATCAATGGCCAGACCTTGGACTTGAGCTCGGCGAGAATGCCGGCCTTGTCGTCGGCAGTACGCGAACGCAAGGTGGAACCGATGTGGGTCAGGCGTTTGACCAGCATCGGGAACAGGTCCACCTGGGTGGCAAGGCCTTTGACCACGCCAATCTGCACGACGCGACCATTCATGGCGGCGGCCTGGAAGTTTCGCGACACGTAGTCGCCGGCAATGATATCGACGATCACGTCCACGCCTTGCTGGTCGGTGTTCTGCAGCACAACGTCGACAAAGTCATCGTCGTTGAAGTTGATCGCCACGTCCGCTCCCAGGTCCAGGCTGGCGGCCTGTTGCTCGGCACTGGCGACGGTGGTGAAGATCTTCGAGGCGCCCAGGGCCTTGGCCAACATGGTCGCAGTGGTACCGATACCGGATGCGCCACCGTGGATCAGCACCGATTCACCGGCCTGGAAGCGGCCCCGCTGGAACAGATTGACCCACACCGTCATGAAGGTTTCCGGCAGGGCAGCGGCTTCGATCATCGACAGCCCCTTGGGTACATGCAGGGTAGTGCGTTCATCGGACACGGCATATTGGGCGTAGCCGCCGCCAGGGACCAGCGCGATCACCAGGTCCCCTACGGTGAACCGGCTGACTTCGCTGCCGACCTGCACCACCTCGCCGGAGATTTCCAGCCCAGGAATATCCGAAGCGCCGGGTGGTGGGTCGTACAGGCCCTTGCGCTGCAGCAGGTCGGGGCCGTTGACGCCAGCGGCGTGCACCCGGATCAACACTTCGCGGTCGGAGGGCGTCGGTACGGCCCGTGTGACCGGCTGCAACACATCGGGAGCGCCGGGGCGAGTGATTTCAATTGCCGTCATTTCGGCGGGGGAACTAGTACTCATGAGAAAACCCTGTTTGACGTAGACGGAGGCGGTTATGGCCTCTGTCGCCAATCTACTGGAGTGCGCCGTGTGCAATGCGCTGCGATTTCGCGATGCCCTGTTGCAGGAATTGTTCGAGGAAAACCGTCGATGAATTGGGATGATGCCCGCGTGTTGCTGGCCTTGGGACGCGAACACACGTTGCGCAAGGCCGGGCGCATATTGCGCCTGGACCAGGCCACCGTTGGCCGCCGGATTGCCGCCATGGAGGGGGCGCTTGGCTCCACGTTGTTCCTGCGAACCTCGGGTGGCTTTCAACTGACTGAAATTGGCCAGGCGGCCCTGCAAGCTGCCGAAAAAATGGAGCAAGCGGCCCTGGAATTGAGTCGCCGTGTACGCGGAGCGGATGATGAGTTTTCTGGTGAGGTGCGCATCTCCACCACCGACTCATTGGCGTTCGACTATGTGATCCCGGCGCTCAAGCAACTGCGCGTGACCCACCCGGACATTCATGTGTTGCTCGATAGCAGCTCGGAAATGGTCAACCTTTCACAGCGTGAAGCCGACATCGCCATCCGCAACCAGCGCCCGGAAAACCCCGACCTGATCTTGCGCAAATTGGCGCAATGGCCGATGGGGCTGTTCGCCTCGCCAGGCTACCTGGCGCGCAAGGGCACACCGTTGGAGTGCGAAGGCCTCAAGGGGCATGACGTGGTCATGTATGAGCCCTACTGGCGCGGGCGTGAAGTACCGACCCTGGTGGATGAAACCATGGACGGCGGCACGGTGGTGTTGGCCGTGACATCGAGCATGACGGTGCGGCGCGCGGTTGCCGAGGGCCTGGGCATCGGCGAGCTGCCCATCGATGCGGGGCAGCGGGACGCACTCACACGGGTTTGGCCGACACGGGAGCGTCACCATCCTTATGAGGTGTGGATGGTGACGCACAAGGATTTACGCCACACCGCGCGACTGCGCGTGGTGATCAACCATCTTGCCGCTTCCTTTGCGGCGACCCGATTGGACCGATCCTGATGCTCGTCTACAAAAAGGCTGGAGTTGACGTATTTCACTCGATGCAGACCTTTGTCCGAGTGACGGAACTGGGCAGTTTCACCAGCGCTGCCGAGTCCCTGGGGTACTCGGTGACGCATGTTTCACGCAGCGTTTCCGAGCTTGAGGCGCACCTCAAAGCCAAGCTGCTGAACCGCACCACCCGCAGACTGGCCCTCACCGAGGTAGGGGCCCGCTACCTGCAACATTGCAAATCGATCCTGGAAAGCCTTGCCCTGGCCGAGCTTGAAGCGTCCGGCGCGCAAACCCAGGTGTTCGGCAAGTTACGCATGCATGCGCCCAACGGTGTCGGGCAGTTCCATATCATTGCGTTGGTGGCCCAGTACCTCAAGCTGCACCCAGACGTGGATTTCGAACTGACCTTGTCACAGGTCTCTCCTGACCTTCTGGGCGAGGGGTATGACCTGATGATCACGGCGGACAGCAAGATCGAAAGCTCAGGGTTCTTTGCCCAGACCCTGGGCACCACCTACAGCGTGTTCTGCATGGGCCTGGAGTACTTGAAGACCGCCGGTGCGCCGGCCACATTGGCCGAGCTGGCCGGGCATGACTACCTGGCGCTGCATGACCCGTCCTTTCCCAAAGGCCCGGAGATAGAAGGGGTGGACCTGGACGGCATGATGCCCATGCGCCAACGGCTGACGGTCAACGTCGCAGACTCCGTGGCGCAAGCGGCCAGGCAAAACATGGGGATCTGCCTGGTGCCCGGCTACGTGGCGGCAGACGCGATCCGAAGGCGGGAGTTGGTCAGGGTACTGACCAACATCACCGCCAACCGGCGCGACATCTCGGTGATCTACCCCTCGCGTCAGTTCCAGGACGCCAAGATCCGCACCTGGATCGAGTTCCTCAAGGCCAACCTGCCGAAACGGTTGGAGGAGGACGATCGTTTTCTGACGGGCAGGCAATAGTCACCGCGAGCGCATACCTGGATGCAGAAGGCCTCAGCGGCGTACCTTCACCCAAGCCATCAGCACTGCCGAAGACAGAACACCCACCGTCATGAAGATGTAGGCCGCGCCAGGGTTTCCGGTAAGACCTATGAGGTGGCCTACGATCCACGAGCCCGCGAACGCGCCTAATGCTCCACACGCGTTGATCAAGCCAATCGCACCGCCAAACACATTGGACGGCAGGATTTCCGGGATCAGCGCAAAGAAGGGGCCATAAGGTGCGTACAGCGCAGCCGCAGCGAGGGTGAGCAAAGCGAACGAAAGCCAGAAATGACTCGCCCCCAACAGGTAAGAGCAGAAGAAAGCCAGCGCGCCCAGTGCCAACAGCGGCCACACGAAATGCTTGCGTTGTTGAGACTTGTCCGACGCCCAGGACACGGCCAGCATGGCGGTGACAGCCGCGACGTAAGGCACGGCGCTGAGCCAGCCGACAGTGACGATATCCGCTGCAGCCGCCTGTTTTATGATGCTTGGCAGCCACATGATGAAACCGTACACACCGATACTCCACAGCGCATGCACGCAGCACAGCTGGATCACGACGGGGCTGGTGAACGCCTGGCGATAATTGCGCACCACCGCCATGCCTTTTTGCTCATCGGCCAATGTGGCCGCCAGCTGGTTTTTTTCCTGCTGGGTCAGCCAATCGACCTGATCGGGTTTGTCCCGAGCCAGGCGCCACCAGATAAACGCCCACAGGATCGCCGGGGCGCCTTCGATCACGAACATTTCCCGCCAGCCCCATGCCTGGATCAAGTACCCCGAGAGCACGGACATCCACAGCACGGTCACGGGGTTGCCCAGCACCAGAAAGGTATTGGCGCGCGAACGTTCCTTGCGTGTAAACCAGTTACTGATGAAGATCAGCATCGCCGGCATCACGGCGGCCTCGACAACGCCCAGCGTCAGCCGGATGACCATCAGCATCGGAATATTGGTCACCAGTCCCGTGGCCATCGCGCAGCCACCCCAGAGGATTAAGCTCCAGAACACCAGCTTTCGTACGCTGTATTTCTGCGCGTAGATGGCACCCGGCACCTGGAAGAAGAAGTAACCCAGAAAGAACAGCGCCCCGATCAGCGAGGACATGCTTTTGGTGATGCCCAGATCCTGCTCGATGCCGGCGGCGCTGGCGAATCCGTAGTTTGCCCGGTCCAGATAGGCCAGGCTGTAGGTGATGAAAATCAGCGGGATCAAATACAGCCAGCGCTTGGACGCAAAGCCTTTGGCGCGGGCGCCTCGTTGGCTGTTGGTGTTGCCACCGGGGGTGTCAGATTCAACCCGCGGCAGTAATTGCTCTGTGCGATTGCTCATGGGGGTTTCCCTATTGTTGTTCTAGTGGTGCTGGTGCTTTGTTCAAACCACGCTGGTCAACCCGCCATCGACAAACAGCGTTTGCCCATTGATGAAGTCCGAGGCGGCCGAGGCGAGAAATACCGCCGTTCCGCAGAGTTCTTCGACGCGCCCCCAACGTCCCGCCGGCGTGCGCTTGCACAGCCACTCGGAGAATTGCTGATTGTCCACCAGGGGGCGATTCATCTCGGTCTCGAAGTAACCAGGCGCCAAGCCATTAGCCTGGATGCCATACCGCGCCCAGTCGGCACACATGCCTTTGGTGAGCATCTTTACGGCGCCTTTCGAGGCCGCATAAGGGGCGATGGTCGGGCGGCCCAGTTGGCTCTGGACCGAGCAGATATTGATGATCTTGCCGCGCCGGCGCGCAATCATGTGCCGGGCGACGGCTTGGGATACGTGAAAAACGCCGTCGAGGTTGACCCGCATTAAATCGTGCCAGTCGTTGGCGTCGTAGTCTTCGAGCGGCGCGCGGCGCTGGATGCCGGCGTTGTTGACCAGGATATCGATGGGGCCGATGTCCGCCTCGAAATCATTGATGGCTTGCTGCAGTTGAGCGCGGTCCGTGACGTCGAATACAGCGAATTCTGCGTGGATACCTTCTTCACGCAACTGGTCGGTGACGCGCTGCGCTTTCTGGCGATTGCGGTCGTTGATCACCACGCTCGCTCCCGCGGCCCCCAGGCCTCTGGCGAGCTCCAGGCCGATGCCTTTGCCAGAACCGGTGATCAGGGCTCTGCGCCCCCCAAGGTGGAAGCTGTTGATATCAAATGGCATAGGATTCTCCGCAAGCAGCCGTTTATTTTTTTAGGCCTTGGCGTCAGTTCACCCTACTGCCCGATCGTCGTCCAATCGTCATTGCTGATCTGGTGATCACGGATTTTGATAAGATCGGCCCAGTGAATCAGGAGCCCTCCCATGGAATTCAAACATCTGCGCTCATTCGTGACGCTGGCAGAAGACCTTCATTTCGGTCGTGCAGCACGGCGGCTGTCGATCGTGCAGCCGGCGCTGAGCATGCAGATCAAAATGCTGGAGCATGAGCTTGGCGTGCGCTTGTTCGATCGCAATCGGCATTCGGTGACCTTGACTGAGGTGGGGGCGATGTTCTTGCCCGAGGCTCGGGCTACCTTGAAGCAATCAGCGTATGCGGTGGATGTGGCCAAGGCCTCAAGCCGAGGGGAGATCGGGCGGGTGCGTCTGGGGTTCGTGTCCTCGGTGCTGCCCGAGTTGCTGCCCAAGCTTGTTCGCGCACTGCACGAGCGCTTTCCCCGCATTCAGCTGGAGCTCAAGGACATGCCAGGGCCGGAGCAGGCCGCCGCCCTCAAGGATGGCCGACTGGATTTTGGGTTGATGCGCCTGCCCACGGTCATTGCGGGTATTCACACTCGGGAGGTCCTGCAAGAGACCCTCACCGTTGCGCTACCTCGAAACCACCCGCTGGCCATGCGCGACAGCCTGACCCCCGAAGTCCTCGCCCAGGAGCCAGTGTTTATCCTGGCAAGGCAATACGCCCCAGGCTTTTTCGATGGTTTGATGCAAGCGCTGGACAGCCATGGAGGCCGGCCGCTGATCGCCTCTGAACTGGGGGAGTTCACCACCATGCTTGCGCTGGTGTCCGCTGGCCTCGGCATTGGGCTGCTGCCTACCAATGCCGCACGGGCACTGCCCGCCGATGTGGTGTCAAAGCCGCTGGCATTGGGCGGCTACAGGGCGACTACCGGCCTTGCATGGGTTGATCTCAACAGCCCGGTCAAGACCACGGTATTCGACTTGATGAACGAGTTATTGGGTGTCGACTGAGGTGACGTTTCGAGTGAGTTGAGCGCTATCATGAGCTAGCGTTCATGCATGCACTGTTCCGACAACTCCCTGGATACTGCCCTTATGAGAGACCTGCCGCCCACCGCGACCTTGCGTGCATTTGAAGTGGCCACCCGGCACCTGACCTTTACGGCGGCCGCACAGGAGCTACATGTAACCCAGAGCGCGGTCAGCCACCAGCTCAAACACCTTGAGGCGCTTTGGGGGCTGCAGTTGTTTGAGCGCGGCAAGGCGTTGCGCCTCACGCCGGCGGGGGCTGCGCTGGCGCCCATCGTGCGGGAGTTCTTCATGAGCCTGGAGGCGACGCTGGGTGATTTGCGCGAACAAAAAGGCAGGGTTCGACTCAGCGTCAGTACCACCTATTCGTTCGCGCTCAAGTGGCTGTTGCCACGCTTGCCGCGACTCTCTCGCCAGCACCCCGAGTTGCTGGTCTCGCTGGACACCACCGATACAATCATCCACTTCTCCCACGGCCAGGCGGATGTTGCGATCAGGCTCGGCAAGGGTAATTACCCCGGCCTGCATTCGGAGTTCCTGTTTGGCGAGCAGGTATTTCCTGTGGCCAGCCCCGACCTGCTGCGCCGCGTCGGGACGCCGCAGAGCCCTGCAGAGTTATTGAATCTGCCGCTGCTGACCCGTGATGGTGCCGAGTTGGTGCCTAAGTGGGAGGTGTGGTTTCAAGCCGTCGGGCTGGCCTACTTACCGCTCAAGGAAAGCGTCAGGTTTGGCGATACCAACATGACGGTCGAGGCGGCCTTGCTCGGTCAAGGGGTGGCCTTGGTGCGCAGCGGGCATGTCGAGAACGAAATCGCCGATGGCCGTTTGGTGCGGCTGTTCGATGTAGCGTTCCCATCGCCGCTGGCGTACTACTTCGTGTGCCCCAAGGGCATCTAATCGCAGCCGCACATTGCCAGCTTTCGCCAATGGCTGGTCAGCGAGGCGCTGAAAGTCCAACGTGTCGCGCCGTAAGCATGAGTATCTGCTCATGCTGCAATGAGGAGACTTCGCTTTAGTCCCGGCACCGGATTGCCTACAGTGGCGTATGCCTATTCATCTCATCTGCCTTGTTCTTTTCGCCGCGCTCCTGCATGCAAGCTGGAATGCGCTGCTGCGCAGCGGTGCCGATCGGCTGTGGTCCATGACGGTGATGTGCATGGCCATTGCGCTGGTGTGTATCGTCGCCGCAGCTTTCATGGCGCCACCGGCCATTGAAAGCTGGGGCTATGCGCTGCTGTCGGGGGTGCTGCATGTGGGCTACAACCTGTTTCTGGTGCGCAGTTACCGGGTTGGCGACCTGGGGCAGATCTACCCGATTTCACGCGGCTCGTCGCCGGTGCTGATCACCTTGGGCGCCGCCATGTTTGCCGGAGAAAGCATCACGCCAGGCGAGCTGCTCGGTGTCGGGCTGGTGTCCGGTGGGATTATTTCGCTGGCCTTCAAAGGGCGCAGCCTGTCGGTGCCCAGCTTGCCCTATGCGCTGGGAACGGGCGGCTTCATTGCGGCCTACAGCGTCGTGGACGGCATAGGCGCCAGGCTGTCCGGCGCGCCGCTGGCCTACACCGTGTGGATGTGCGTCTTGTGGGGTGTGCTGATGCCGCTGGTCTACATCGGCCTGCGTGGCCCCCGCAGCTTGTTCTGCGTGCGCCCAGGCACAGTCACCGCGGTGGTCGGCGGCCTGGTCTCTTTGCTCGCCTATGGCATGGTCATCTACGCCATGAACGAAGCACCCCTGGGCGCGGTATCGGCATTGCGCGAAACCAGCGTGCTGTTTGCGTTGCTGATCGGCTATGTGTTCCTCGGCGAGACGCTCACCGCGCGCCGGATCCTGGCGTGCATCGTGATCGCCAGCGGCGCTTTCATCATCGGCTGATACAGCCAACTGCTCAGGAGGTAGATTCAATGAACAACGTCGCAACGGCACCGCTGATTCTGATCACCGGTGGAAGCCGTGGAGTGGGAGCGGCCACCGCCCGGCTGGCCGCCGCACGCGGTTATGACGTCGCCATCAGCTACGTTGCCAACGAGTCCGCAGCGTTGGCGGTGGTCGCGGATGTGCAAGCATTGGGGCGCAGGGCCTTGGCCGTGCGGGCCGACAGTGCGGACCCTCAACAGGTGGCCGATTTGTTCGCGGCCATCGACCGTACGTTCGGACGCATTGATGTGCTGGTCAATAACGCCGGGATGCTGGGGCTTCAGTCGCGCCTGGAAGACCTCGGCTTCGAGCGGATGCAGCGTATTTTCGCGGTCAATGCCATTGGGCCAATGCTTTGTGCTCAGCAAGCGGTGAGGCGCATGTCTCACCGCCATAACGGGCCCGGCGGCGTGGTGATCAATGTCTCTTCCGCGTCGGCGCGCCTGGGCAGCCCCAATGAGTATGTCGACTATGCGGCGTCAAAGGGCGCCTTGGAGACCTTCACCATCGGGTTTGCCAAAGAGGTGGCCCGGGAGGGGATACGCGTCAACTGCATCCGCCCCGGACATATCTATACCGACATGCATGCCAGTGGCGGTGAGCCGGGTCGGGTCGATCGGGTCAAGGACTCGATCCCCATGGGGCGGGGCGGTCAGCCGGAGGAGGTGGCTCAGGCGATTCTATGGTTGGCCAGTGCGCAGGCATCGTTCGTCACCGGTACCTTCCTTGACGTCACAGGGGGTAAATGAGCCAGCGGCACGGCCCATCCACTGCCTGCGAGTGGCTTCAACTGGCAACCGGCTGCCGCACCTTGCGACTCAGTCCGGGTGTGTTGCCGGTAATCCGCTTGAAGGCGCGACTGAAAGCGGCCTGGGAGGTGTAGCCCAGACGCTGCGCGACCTCTTCGATCGGCAGCCGTTCCAGGGTCAACCACTGGCTTGCGAGCCGCATGCGCAGTTCGGTGACATAGCGCAGCGGGGTCATGCCAATCGTTACCTGGAAGCGGTCGGCGAACACCGAGCGTGAGGTATTGCAGTGCTCTGCCAACTGCGCAACGGTCCAATCGCGGCCCGGTTGCTGGTGCAGCGCAAGCAGTGCACCGGCCAGGCGTGGATCGCGCAAGGCGGCGACCAAACCCGAGGCATTCCCGCAGGCGCACTCCACCCAGCCGCGAACGACCATGGCCGCCACCACGTCGGCCAAACGCGCGAGGATACCGGCGAAGCCGATACGGGCGGCGCTGACCTCGCGTTCCATGGTGCTCAGGATGGGCACCAGTCCGGGGTAACGCTGGCCGCCGGCATCGATCAACATCAGGCCCGGCATCAGCCGGCCCAGGCCATGGATACTGCCCAGTTCAAACTCCATACACCCGCTGAACACAATAGTGCTCGGCGTGGGGCTGCCCTGGGTTTGGGTATCGACCGCGCTGACGGCGTCCCCCAGGGGCGCACCCTCAAGGTGGTTGATGTCCTGAATGGGCGCGCCCGGATGGGAAATCAGTTGATGGGCCGCGCCGTGGGAAATGAACACGGCATTGCCGGCCGACAGTGAGTAGGTGGTGCCGTCCTCCATTTGCAGCACCGCATTGCCGACGGCTATGAAGTGGAACCAGGCATGCCCCGGTTTATCAGCGAAGCCCAAACCGAAGACGGGGCCGGCTTGAATGCGCCGGTATTCGACGCCACGCAGGCGCATGCCACGCAACAGCTCGTTGATGAGATCGGAGGAGAGTGCAAATTGATCGGTAGGCATCGTTTAGGTGTTTTGATCAAAAAGTAGAGATTTAGGATCATAGATCATCCAGCTATCGGCGCCTAGACTGCGGCTAGCAATGAAGATTGGGAGATCCGTGCAATGACTGACTGTGTGTGCAATACCGTATCCGACCGCCATTCTGGCGCTGATGCGGACCTGGAACCTGCGACCCCCGCGTGGATGGCTGTCTTTTCGTTGGCAATGGGGGTGTTTGGATTACTGACCGCTGAGTACCTTCCGGCCAGTTTGTTGACGCTGATGGCGACTGACCTGGGGGTGTCCGAAGCGCTGGCTGGCCAAGCGGTCACGGTGACAGCGGTGGTGGCACTGTTCGCGGGCTTATTGGTCCCAGGCCTGACCCGTGGCATCGACCGACGGTGGGTATTGCTGGGGTTTTCCACGTTGATGGTGGCCTCCAATCTTTTGGTCGCCGTTTCTTCCAGCTTCGCGGTGCTGTTGGTGATGCGCATCTTGCTGGGCATTGCCCTTGGCGGGTTCTGGAGCATGGCGGCGGCGGTGGCGATGCGCCTGGTACCGAACGCACTGTTGCCTCGGGCGCTTTCGATCATCTTCAGCGGCATTGCCATCGGCACCGTGGTTGCGGTGCCGCTGGGCAGCTACCTGGGTGGGCTGTACGGATGGCGCAGCGCATTCTTTGCCGCGGCGGCGGTAGGCCTGGTGACCCTGGCTTTCCAGTCGCTCACGCTGCCGCGCCTTGCGCCGCGCCGGCCAGCACGTCTGCGCACCATACTCGACGTGTTGCGACGCCCAGGCATCGCCATGGGGATGTTCGGTTGTGTGCTGGTGCACAGCGGGCACTTTGCGATGTTCACCTATGTTCGGCCCTTCCTTGAAGGGACGACCGGCATCGGCACTCAAGGGTTGTCCATGATGCTGCTGGGTTTTGGTGTGGCGAATTTCGTCGGCACGCTGTTGGCCGGCAGGCTGCTGGAGCGCCACCCGCTGGCCACGCTTGTGTTGATGCCTGCGCTGGTGGGTGTTGCAGCACTGGCGTTGGTGTTGTTGCCCGCCTCGGTGCCAGGGCAGGCGGCGCTGCTGGCGATCTGGGGCCTGGCGTTTGGTGGTGTACCGGTGGCGTGGTCGAACTGGGTCGCCAGCACGGTGCCTGATCAGGCCGAAAGCGCCGGCGGCATGGTGGTGGCATCGGTGCAGTCCGCCATCGCCACAGGCGCAGCGGCTGGTGGTGCAGTGTTCAGCCTCGGTGGCAGCGCCGGCGTATTCATAGCGGCGGCCGTGCTGATGCTGTTGGCGGCGTTGCTGATTGCGCTGCGTGTGCGAGTTCCTTCTGCTGCTGGCAGCACTCAACCCAAGCCCGCGTTGCACCTTTGATTGGGCTGCCCCGGCCTTTTCGATTCCGTCCGTACCCTGGAGACACACCATGAACAATACGACGTCCCACCAAGGACGCCTCAAATCGTTGCGCGCGGCAGGTATCGGCAATGCGCTCGAATGGTTTGACTGGACGCTGTACGCAACCTTTTCGGTGTACCTGGCCAGCAACATGTTCGACAAGACCGATACCCGCTCGGCGATGCTCGCGACCCTTGCTGTGTTTGCGGTTGGCTTTGTCGCTCGCCCTGTCGGTGGGTGGTTATTTGGTCGGCTGAGCGACCGATTGGGGCGCCGCACCATCATGGTCATCACCATGCTGCTGCTGGCGCTCAGCAGCCTGGGCATCGCGCTTATCCCTGACTACCAGAGCATTGGTTTGTATGCCTCGGCCACGCTGCTGCTTTTCCGGCTGATGCAGGGGCTCGCCCACGGTGGCGAGACAGGTGTTTCCTACACCTATGTCGCCGAGATAGCCCCAAGCAAACACCGTGGCTTGTGGTCAAGTTCGGTCTATGTGGGGGTGACGCTCGGGGTGATGGCGGCGACGGCCGTGGCGGCGACGCTCACCTGGCTGCTGGGCGCGCAGGCCATGGGTGACTATGGCTGGAGGATCGGCTTCGGCATTGGTGGCGTGCTGGGTATCTATGCGCTGTTTTTACGCCGCAGTGCAGAGGAGTCCCATGTGTTCGTAGAGCAGCAGGCAATGGTGCATCCGCCGCGCAGGTTGTCCATGGGCGAGAGGCTGCGCGTTGCACGTAATATCGTCATGCTTGCAGCGGCTGCCAATGTCACTTACTACGCCTGGGTCACGTTCGGCGCGTCCACGGCGATTGCCCAAGGCATGGACCCCACGGGCGCCTATGTAGCCAGTCTGCTGGCGCAGATCCTGTGTGTGTGCTGGTTGCCGGTCTGCGGGATGTTGTCCGATCGCGTCGGCCGACGACCCATGGTCATCGCCTGGGGCCTGGGCGTGATCCTGCTGACCTATCCCCTCTCGATAATGGTGACCACCGAGCCCTACACGCTGTTTCTGGCGCAGGTGCTGGGGCTGGGCGCCTGGTCGTTGATCGCGGCGATCTTCCCGGCCGTGCTGTCCGAGCAGGTGCCGACCCAGGCACGGGCGCAGGGCGTCGGCCTGGTCTCGTCGGTGTCGGTGGCGATCTTTGGCGGCACCGCGCCCTACCTTCACAGCTACCTCAGCGGCGCCGACCTTGGCTATCTGTATGTCAGCTATGTCATTGGTTTGGGCGTGGTCACCGTCCTGGCAGGTTTTCTGATCGAAGAAACGGCGGGCATCGACCTTACGAGCATCGAGGCACCGGGTGCTCGGATCAGCGCAGGTTCAGCCAATCAAAGGAGTACGGCGCAATGAATTCAACAGACCTCAAGCACACGGCCGCACGCGGTGAGCGACCGGGCGCCAGCGTGATCGTCAGCCAAACGTCGGGGCCACGTCAGGCCGCACGCGAGACCTGGGTGGAAGTCCCGTCCGAGTCGGGCCCGGCGGCCGCCTGGTGCTACTCGGATCAACGCACCTACAACCCCGGTGACACGGTGTGCCTGTATCTGTCGTCGAACCGCCCGCAAGTAAGCCTGCGGATCTATCGTGACGGCGCTGTCGCGCGCACGCTACTGCGTACCGGCAGCCTTGACGCGCAATTGCACCCGTTGCCCGAACGTGCCTACGAACATGGCTGCCAATGGCCCGTTTTCATGCAGTGGTCAATCCCGGCTGATGCCGAGCAGGGCGGTTACATCGTCGAAATACGCGAGGGCCCCGACAGCGTCCTGGGGCATCACCTGTTCGTCGTCAAGGCGCTGTGCAAGCGTGCCGATGCCTTGGCACTCGTGGCGGCCACCTCGACATGGGCCGCCTATAACGACTGGGGGGGTGCCAATCATTACTTTGGCACTCACCCCGGCACGCCGCGTGGTCGCTCACCTTTGCTGTCGGCACAGCGCCCGTGGGCCCGAGGGCAGGTGTGGTTGCCGGAGGATGCGCCACGTTCGCTCAACGCCAACCGGCCGCGCAAACCAGGGCCGGCGCGCTATGAGTTCATCGAATGGGCCAGTCTCAACGGCTACGCCAAATACTACGCGCTGGCGGGGTGGGCTTCCTACGAGCGACCTTTTGTGGTGTGGGCCGAACAACAAGGCTATACCGTGCATATCCTGACGCAGGACGATTTGCACCACGACCCGCACGCGCTTGAAGGCTACGCCTGCGCTGTCTTCGCCGGGCACGATGAGTACTGGACGCGGGAAATGCGCGACCATGTTGACGCCTTTGTCGAGGGTGGCGGCAAGGTCGCGCGCTTTGCCGGCAATTTCATGTGGCAGATCCGCTTGGAGGATGAGGGGCGTCGGCAGGTGGCCTACAAGTACGATGCCGGCGCCCTGGATCCGGTGGCGGCGACCGAGCCTCATCGGCTAACGGGGGCCTGGGAAGATCCCAGGGTGAATCACCCAGGGGCGAAGACCTTTGGGGTGAACGCACTGCGGGGGATATACGCCAGCTTTGGCGCAATGGCGCCGCGCAGCCCTCGCGGCTATACGGTCTTCAGGCCCCAGCACTGGGCGTTCAGGGGGACGGGCCTGGGCTATGCGGACATGTTCGGAGACGAAGCCAACCTCTTTGGCTATGAGGTAGATGGCCTGGAGTACACGTTCGTCGACGGCCTCCCGGAACCGCTCGGCACAGACGGCGCACCCCACGGATTGCAAATTCTGGCAATGGGGTGGGCGACCAACGCCGAGCAGGGTCGGCCCGAGGATACGTATTCATTCATGCTTGGCGATGGCGACGCCCGGTTCCGTGCTTCCATCCTGGCACCCGGGCTTGGCGATGCCAGCATCGACGTGCACAGCCGCGGTGCCGGCATGGTGGTGCACTTTCACAAAGGTCAAGGTGAGGTGTTTACCGCCGCCACTTGCGAATGGGTGCATGGGCTCCTGCAGGGAGATATCTACACGGTGATGATCACGAAGAATGTGCTCGATCGTTTCCTGCGCGGTACCCCGTAAAGTCCTGTTGGCAGTCAGCAGCCAAGGCGCTTCGACGGATGCCACAGGGTCAGAACGTACTCTGAAAGCCGTCACCTTGAGCGGTCACGTGCTCACTGGAATCTTGCCCCCTGCTAACCGGTACATCTGTCAGCAGGGCGGCCATGCGCGTGGCCAATTTGAACGAAAAGCGCCGAAGCTCAGGGACGGCGGTGGCTTCCCAATACTGCGCCTTGAGCATGGGCCCCACATAGCTAAGCCAGGGTATCGGTTGATGCTACTGATCCAACACGCGCAATTGCTCGTCCACCAGTATTCCGAAACCACACGGGGCGGCGCTAAGTAGCTTTTGCTCCAGCAGGTTGTTGACCAAGGGGCTATCGACTCGCCGGATGTCAAGGTTGGGCCCGGTGCAATTGATGATGCTGCCAACCTTGAGCGATTCAGTTGCCTGATCGCTACGCCGTTTAAAATCCACGATCAAGCTTTTGCCCAGCAGCGCCACATTGATCAACCTGCCGGCATGAACGGCCAGTTGTCGACTTTCCAGAAGGTGTCGAACGTGTTCGAACGTGGCGGGTGCCAAACGATGACGGTGGACGTCCCACCAGGGTTGGACATGCCGTAGGAATTGTCGCTGCTGCGTGGCATCCATCGCGCACCAGAGTTTTTGTACCCACGGCCGCAAGCTGTCGACCACGGCTCGCCAATCGCCTCCTTGGCGCTGGTGTTCCTTGACCCGCTTGCGCAGAGTCGCCATCAGCTGTCGAGGTGAGCCGCGTCCCAGATGCACGGGGGCGCAAAGGGGTGCAATGGCCTGCGGTGGGTGGCCCAGGGGCAAGAGCCCGCGCCGAGAGAGTAAATGGATTGGGCCGCGATGGCCTTTTTGACGCAGTTGCAGTGCCATGTCGACAGCTGTCAAACCGGAGCCGATCAACAGCACCGCGGAGTCTGGATCGGACGCCAGGCATAGGGGAGGGCTCCAGGGATCATGCGCGTAGGTCTGTGGACGTAGAGTCTTGTTCAAATGGCAGCAGTCGGCGGGAGGGAAGTTGCCAAAGGCGAGGACCACGTGATCCGCTTCGAGGGTACGCCCATCCGAAAGCTTGAGCCGGGCGCCTTCACCGCAGGGTTGCACCTGTATGACCTCTGCCACAATCCGTGACAACTGCACGCCAGGGTTTAATCGTTCAGCGCGGTCGAGGACATCGTTCAGGTAGTTGCCATAAAGGCTGCGACATACGTACGAGGTAGACTCGACGTCGAGGTGCCGGCTTCTGCAGAACCTCAAGAAGTCTTCTGGATCATCGTCCAGCGCACTCATTTTTCCAACGCTGGCGTTCAATAGGTGGAGGGGGCTGTTGGTGCCGTAGGCCAGCCCACGCGCCATGGTCTGCGTACGATTGACCAATATGGATCAGTAACGTGCGCTGTAGCACTGCGTTGCCCGGCGCCTGCGCTTCGAGTCTGACGCGCCATTGGGCGAGGGGGAGTGCGGTGAACCGGTCCCTCCCCAAAAGTGTCTGGATCCAGGTGCAGATCTGTTCCCAGCGTGTGCTCTGAGGGTTGTAAAGGTGGTGGATTGACGTCGAGTGCATCGTCGGTTTGCCTAGGGCACAGTGCCCGAAGACCCGTGCTACATGATCCACCGGCGTGAGATTCAGCGACCAATCGCTTTGCGCCGGCCAGGCCCTGAGAGCAAGACAGCTACGAATCATCAGTCCGACATAGTCGTCGGGGTTGATCCGGTCGCAGGCATAGGCCTGGACGGGGGCGCTGATGTCTCCGCATCTGAGGATGTTCAGGTCTATGCCGGTTTGTTCACGGAACCTTATCGCCACGCTTTCGGCAACCAGCTTGGCTCGGTTGTAGCCGGTGGTCGGAACCGTTTCCGGCAAGGTCGAGGCGATGACGACGCCGGCACCGCCCAGGGCAGCCAGGCGCAGCACTTCCAGGACGCCACCTACGTTAGTCTCGGCCAGGCGTTCATAACGCTTGAGCCAGTTGACCTCGGCACCGCAATGAATGATGCAGTCGACCTGCGAAGACAATCGACGGTAATCCTCAGGTGACAGGCCAAGACCGGGCTGCCCCAGGTCCGCAATCACAGCCTCCACTGGCCCAAGAGCCGCAAGCCGCTGCAGTGCGTGAGCCGTGCTGTCGGCCCGCACCAGGCACAGAATGCGGTCCACGCCCGCTGCCTGGTGCAGGTGGCGCACGATTTGATCAGGTTTCTCAATTCCAACAGCAACAGGCTGCCGCCCATGTCGAGGAAGTCACTGTCGGGACCCAGCGTCACACCCTGAAGGTTAAGGCAATCGCCCCACAGGGCAGCGACCCGGGATTGCAGGGGCGTGAGCGGCGGTTCGTCATCCGGCAGAGGGACCAGCGGTTGTTGCAGCAGTATGTGCGCACCCAGGCGCTTCTGGCTGGTGCCGGCCGGGATCGATGGGGTCAGGAAATAGGCCACTGGAACGCTGAAGGCAGGCAAGTTCTGACTCGCCCAGTGCCGTAACGTGTTGGCATGGGGCGGGTGCTCGGCATCCGCTGGGATCACAAAGGCCACCAGTTGCAGGTCTAGCCCTTCGCCGCGTGTGGTGACCAAGGCTGCGCGTACCTCGGGATGAGCATCCAGGATACGTTCCACATCGGTGCTGAATACCTTGCACCCGCGCAATTTCAGGTGCGTGCTGCTGCGACCCTGCAGGTGGATATCTCCGCTTTCGGTGATTCGCACTCGATCACCGGTGCGCAGCAGTTGCTGGGCCAGGTCCTGCCGGGCCGGCGCCAGCGGATTGGACACGAAGGCCGCTTGGTCGGCCGCATCGTCCTTCAGATAACCCGGCGTGAGTCCCTGGGTGTGCACGTAGAGTTCGCCAGGGCTGCCCAGGCGCACGCACTTAAGTGTCGAGTCCAGCACGAAGGCTTCGGTGCCGGGGGTGAAGTGCAGACGGCCAAGCGGGCCGACCAGGGCAACATCCCCGGCTTCGTTCGAGCCCTACAGATCGAGCACTTGGCAGTGGGGCACGCAACCCTTGAGCTGTTGGCGCATCGCGTCGGGAAGCGGTTCGCTACTGAGCCACAGGGTATGCACATTGGCAAACGCCTGCTGGAATGCCTGTTCGTTGTGCAGCAGGCCGGCCACCAGGCTGGGGGTGATCATCAACTGAGAGAGACGACTGCTTTGGATAAAGCCTGTGAGGGCGTGGGGATCCAGCACCATGGCGTCCGGAATCAGGCAGGCCACAGCGCCGCTGAAGATGGGGTAGTAGACATAGCCGGTCATCCAGGCATTGAGGCCGATACGATCATCGGGGCGGAATGCTGGCGCCAGAAGGCGAGTGAATCGAGGCGACCGTGTTCGCCAATTGTGACGATTTTTGCCATACCGGTCGTACCAGAGGTCAACAAGCCATAGGCCAAATCACCGCAAGGCTGCGGCTGAACGGCTGGCGCAACGTCGCAGCGCTTTGGCCGGTGGTCCAGCAGCAACGTGCGATAACCGCCTGCCAAGGGCTGCAGAGTCAGGGTGTCGCCCACCACGACCACTGGATCGAGTTTGGCCAGCACGTTCGCGGTCGCGTCGGTGCCGTACCATTGCGGGATATCCAGATAGGGCCAGCGCAGCAGGCTGCAGGCGGTCATGGTCACCAGCGTGCGCAGGTCTTTGTCCAGGCGAATAGCAACCCAGCCCCCATGGGGGCAACTGTGCAAAAGGCGCTCAGCCAGCGTGCAGGCCTGGGCATTCAGCTCCCGTGCGGTCAGGCTTCGTTGGGGGCTGGCGGCGACCGTGCTGTCTGGGGCATCGCGCAACAACTGACGCAGTTGCTCGTGCCAGGAGAGCGGTATTGCGTGGGCTGGGGCGTTGAGACGCTGGGTCCTGATCTGCTGCTCGCGGCTGTGTTGAGCGGCCGCCTGCTAATACTGGGCAATCCTTGGGCTGACTTCATCCATCGCCGGGTTATCTCGATCGACAATGATCAGCTTGACCTCGGTGTGGCGTGCCTGCGTGCTGTCTGGGCAGATCAGGCACAGCTGGCGATGGCTCAGACGGCGCACGAATTCAAGCGACGCCGAGTCTTCAGAGGTCGTCAACGTCACCAGCGGCAGGTCCTGCAACTGCTCGATTTCTCGGATAATCGCGTCGAAATGGCAGGCTGCGGGGCTGCTCCATAGCCAAACGGCATAGTCGCCAGGCAATTGCGCGGCCCATTGCAACGCACGCAGGTGCTGCGGCCTCGTCGATGCCAGCAACAGCACTCGCAGATGGGCGTCCACCGGCTCATGAAGACAGGCAAGGTGATCCTTCGTGGGAGGCACGCGTTGCCAGGCGGCTGCCAGATGGAAAAAATTGTAGAGGGGTTGCTTGTCCCGCGCTGTACATTCGACGGCATCCGGAAACGTGATTTCGGGATGCGCGACTTGAGCGAAACCGCAGGAACGCTCGGCATCGTCATGCCAGCCTTGAAAAAATTGCCACTGTTCGACCTTTTCCGGTGCCCAGTTCAACAGGCGAGGCGAAAAGTCGATACCGGCGAAATCACAAAAGCGCGCCAGCGTGCCGCGCGTATTACCCATCAGGTCCTCATCACTGTCCAGGTACAGCACCTGACTGGCATCACACTGTTCGAGCACCCGCTCATGGATACGCGCCAGCTCATCGAAGCCGGACTCATCCGCATCGAAATAGGTGGTGCCACCGCTCTGGCTGACGCGATACAGCGAGCGCATCACATCCCGCGGCTGGCGAACCAGGAACACATGCCTGAATTGCGCCAGCCACGTGCTGTCAATCGAGTCGAAGTCCACGAAGTAAGCAATCTCCTTGGAGAATTGCACGCGGTGCGGTGGTGCTGGATGTTCGCCGAGCAACGCCATCGCTTCGGCGTAACCGGTAATGCCGGGCGGTCCGTTATTGATCCGGCGAGTGCGCTGGATCAACGCATGTTTCTCGGGGAAATGCCTGGCCAGAAATGGCTCGGAGAGCCTTTCGTGCAACACCCTGACGTCTGGATGCTGCATCACGGCCCGCTCGAAAGCGGTAGAGCGGCTGCGGGAAACCGCCCACAAAATCACATTGGGCAGGGAATCGGATGACGTCAGCATAAACAGCTCCTGGTTAAGGCCTGTGCATGTGAAGCGTTCAGCGCGTGGCGGCGGGCTTTTTCAGCAGGATGAGGCCTGAAATCAGAATGAGGGCCAGACCGGCCGCGGTCCGGACATTGAGCACTTCGTTGAACAGCAACGCTCCCCAGGCAATCGCGAAGATCAGGTAGGTGTAATCGAATGCGCCGATGATCGAGGTCTCGCCGATCTGATAGGCCCGGGCGATGCCGGTACTGACCAGTACCATGAGAATCGCCAGTACGACCATCACGCCCCAATCGCCGATCGCCATTGGCGACCAGTTGCCGACCAGAAATCGCAGGCCCTCATTGGCAGGCAGGTGGGGGCCGGTCTGTGTGACGACGATGCTGCCGACCAACCCCATGAACAACAGGACGATGTTCAGCGCCAGGGCCAGGTGCATCGGCACTTCATTGGCGCACTTGCCCTTGGTCACGACCGCTGCGAGGGCATAGAAAATCGCAGCGAGTACGGGCAGCAGTGTCCATAGGTTGAAGTCAGCCTGACTGGGCGCGAGCGTGACCAGCACCCCTGCGAACCCCAACAAAATGGCCACCCATTTACGCGGTGTGACATGCTCGTCCAGGGTGACGGCCGAGAACAAAGCGATAAACAAAGGTGTCGTATAGATCGCTAATGCGGCTATGGTCAGGCTGATGAAGGGCAGTGCGCTGTAAAAGGCGATCCACATCAGGGCGAGCAGCAGGCTTCTTGTCCCGATCCACAAGAGGGAAAGCGGCCGTTGCTGCGTTGTGCCGCGGCGGTACATCAACAAGGCGACGAGCATGCCGATAGCCAGGACCGAGCGAATCACGTAGAGCTGCCACATCGATGTCTCGGCGCTGGTGGCCTTGATCAGAGCGTCTGACACCGACAACAGGAACACCGAACCTACGACGATGAGGATGCTTTGTCGGTTTTCAGCGGCGGTAACGGTTGTGGTTGCAGACATGATGGGTCCTGATGTGATCGACCTGAAGGATTCTGGGTGAGCTCGTTTTGCATTTAAAGTGACTTAGGGTTACGCAGGAGGAATGAAAATTATGGATAACTTCAAACGCTCACTGCCCCCACTTTCCAGCCTGGTTCCCTTTGAAGCCGCGGCGCGTCTGGAAAGTTTTTCCAAAGCCTCGGATGAATTGCATCTCACCCAGGCTGCTATCAGTAAACAGGTACGATCCCTGGAAGAATTCCTTGGCGTGGCGTTATTTACGCGTAGGAATCGCGCCGTATTTCTGACCGAGGCGGGCGCCGAGTTTCGAGACGCGGTGCGCACGGCTTTCCTGGGCATTGCTTCACGCGCCGAAGAGCTGAAGTCAGGACGAGACAACAATGCAATCGTCCTGGAGGTGCAATTGTGCGAAGCCTTTTACTGGTTGATGCCCAATATCACGCATCTGCACAGGAAGTTCCCTGACCTGGACGTACGCCTCAATGCATCCATCCAACCGATTACCGAAACCGCGGAAAAATTCGATCTGGCTATCCAAACCTCCGGTCGTCCGTCGGGTGATCACACCCGGCTGTTGACCTTGAGTGATGACGTGTTTGCGGTGTGCAGTCCCAGCTACCTGGCCTCGCTGGGCGATCACCCACTGACCTTGCGAAACTTGGTGGACCTGCCGTTGCTGCATCACGTCGCCACGCCTCAGTACTGGAGTACCTGGAGCGACTGGCTGGGGGAATTTCACATCAGGCCCGGAGAACTCAAGGGTAAGTTCTATGACAGTTATCCGGTCATGATGCAGGCATGTGTCGAAGGCCTGGGGTTTGCGCTTGGGTGGCGTCGCACCAGTGAAAAGATGCTCGCCAGTGGTGACCTGGTACGGCCTTTTTCCGAATCCATACACCTCCCTGAAGCCTTGAGCGTGTACCAATGGCGTGATGAAACCCTCAGCCCGTCGGTTCGCCAGGTGCTGGAGTGGTTGAATTCATCGTTCGCAGACTGATTCCTGGTCAGTGTGCAGCAGGCCCAGCGCGGCCAGGGTCTTCTTCTGAATGTCGTGCACGGCATGCTCGCTGTTGGCCCCCAGTGCCGGATCAACGATAAAGCGGCCTTGCTGGTAGCCGTCGCTGTTCAGGCCACGCTGCACACTGGCGCACAGGGGGATATCTTCTTCGCGGATCAAGGCGACGAAGTCGATGACCTCCTGTTCTTCCCGAGAGGGAGTGGCTGCCGTGCAAAACCATTCAACCATCTGCAGGGTCTTGTCCACGCTGACCGGCAGGTGATGCAGCACATTCATGTACCCGCCTGGATAGACCTCCAGGCAAAAGTTCGGCCACAGGTACCAGGCGCCGAATTCGCGCGATCGGGCGCAGTCTTGCTTCATCGTATAGCCCTGGTTGACGCCACTGTCGCTGCTGATATGGGCGTGATAATGCTCGTGGATCGCCAAGTGATAACTCTTCAGGTCGAGGGTGGCTGTCGAGAGCGTGGGGGCGATCAAAAAGCAGAAATGATCAGGATGAACAGGCTTCGTGACGATGCTTAGAGACTATCCGGGTCCCCGAAAAACATCTGAATCCGCGACCGCAACCACCGCTCCCCAGGATCATTATCCTGGGAGCCACGCCACGCCATATGCAGCTCAAACGAGCGCACTGGCAGCGGCGGCTCCTCGGCCCTGAGGCCGCCTGCCGCTGTGAGTGCCTCGGCGGCATAGTCCGGCACGATGGCGACGATATCCGTGCCCGCCAGCAAGGTACCCAACCCGTTGAACTGCGGAACCGCCAGCACCACATGGCGTTTGCGGTCGAGTTTTTCCAATTCCTCATCAATAAACCCGCTCAAGTCGCCGGCAAATGACACCAGCGCATGAGGGCGGGCGCAGAAGTCGTCCAGGCTCAGGGAGCCCGGCACGCTGTCGGCGCGCAGTAGTTTAGGCAAGCTGCGGCGCAGGACTTTGCGCTTGGCATTGGCGGGCAGGTCGGCGGTGTAGCTGACACCGATGGAGATCTCCCCAGAGGCCAGCAGGCCGGGCATCAGGATGTAGTTGACCCGGCGAACCACCAGCACGATACCGGGGGCTTCGGCGCGTAGGCGCTTGAGCAGTTGGGGCAGCAGGGCGAATTCGACGTCATCGGACAGGCCGATGCGGAAAACGGCGGTGCTGGTGGCGGGGTCGAACTCGGCGGCCCGGCTGACGGCGGTGGAGATGGAGTCCAGGGCTGGTGAGAGCAGGGCGAAGATTTCGACGGCGCGGGCCGACGGTTCCATGCTGCGGCCGGTGCGCACAAATAACGGGTCGTCGAACAGGCCACGCAGCCGCGACAAGGCCGCGCTGATGGCCGGTTGGCCAAGGAACAGCTTCTCCGCAGCGCGAGTCACGCTGCGCTCATGCATCAAGGTTTCGAATACGATCAAGAGGTTAAGGTCGACACGACGCAGGTCGTTACGGTTCATCTTGTGTCCTGGAAGAGTCAGCAGGCTTGACGTGAGCGGCCATAAAAGAACAATGACCGGCGTGAATCTTACGGGGAAAGGCTGGTACTCTGCATCGGTAAATTGAGTTTTCCTACAATACTTGAGGTCTATTCCTCAGATGCGGAATCAATGGTAGGCATGTTGACTATTAATGGCGACCGGTGGCCTAACCCGTAAAGCCCAGATAGAGTTCATGGCATTAGAGGTTACTTTGACGAGGTTTGCGATGTCCCGCACGATCCGTTTTCACAAGTTTGGTCCGGCCGAGGTGCTCAAGTGCGAAGAGCATGCAGCCGCGTTGCCCGCACCGGGCGAAGTGCAGGTGCGTGTCGAAGCGATTGGCATCAGTTGGTATGACATTTTGTGGCGCCAGAACCTGGCGTCGTCCCATGCACGCCTGCCATCAGGCTTGGGTCATGAGATGGCCGGGGTGGTGGTCGCCGTCGGCGATGGCGTGAATGATTTGGCAGTGGGCGATAAGGTGGCCAGTTTTCCGGCCGAGAGCCCCAATGACTACCCGGTGTATGGCGAGCAGATTGTACTGCCCCGGTCGGCGCTCACCCGTTACCCCGATGTGCTGAGCCCGATTGAAGCCAGTGTGCATTACACGCCGCTGTTGATTGCCTACTTTGCGTATGTGGACCTGGCACGGGTCAAGCCTGGGCAGTTCGCCCTGGTGACCGACGCCAGCCACTGTGCGGGCCCGTCCTTTGTGCAGTTGGGCAAGGCCCTGGGTGTGCGGGTGATTGCGGCGACCAAGGACAGTGCTGAGCGTGAATACCTGCTGTCCCTGGGGGCGGAGAAAGTCATCGTCACCGAAGAGCAGGACCTGCTGATGCAAATCAACAAGTTCACAGAAAACCGTGGTGTCGACGTGGTGTTCGATGGCTTGGGCGGCCCGCAGATGTCGCTGCTGGGTGACGTGTTGGCACCCCGTGGCAGCCTGGTGCTGTACGGGTTGCAGGGTGGCAACCAGACGCCGTTCCCGGCCTGCGCGGCATTCCAGAAGAACATTCAGTTCTTCGTGCATTGCATCGGCAACTTCACCGGCAAGCCGGAGCTGGGCATCATCCAGGATCAGGTCGCCCTGCAGCGCGCCCTCAGGGATATCAACCAACTGACGGCCGATCGTGTGCTGGTACCGCTGAAAACCACGGTGTTTCCGTTCAATCAGTTCGTGGAAGCTCACCGCTATATGGACGAATGCCCATGCCGAGAGCGCGTCGCGTTGCAGGTTGAAGCTGTTTAATGCGTAGGAAGTTTCGTAAACGAAGCTTCCGACCCGCTGGCGCATGGGGCAAATGCGCCATTTGACAGGGCACATCCTGCTCTCCCCCTAGAGCGCTGATTCGGCGCTTTATCCCCATGAATACGGGTTTCCCCTCCGACGCCGCGCTGAACCCCAGCGCGGCGTCGCCGTGTGTGCGCCATCATTCTGGTGCCTGATGCAGATCTGAACTGGTTTTAGCTCAAGTTCTGTATCTGTTAATCAATATTCAAGCCCTGATAATTGTGCCGTCACTTTCATCTCAAGGAATGAGCAATGAATGAATTAAGGATGTCGCCACTAATAAGACTGGCAACTAACGCCTTGGCGCCTGTGCGAGCCCGGAGGGAAGGAAGGGCTCCTGGGAAGTATCAATTCAATTAATTGGAAAGTGTGCTGATGTCTAAATGTGGGACGCTTCTTTAATAGCTTAGTTAAAGAAGTGTAGGAGTTTGTCGGAAGGGTCCTAGGGGTAAGAAAACCAATCTTAAGGTGTTGTAATGTAATGGTTTTTTTATCGGATGATGGCGCTGCAGACCACGCAGGGTGCCGAGACGCCCTTGTGCCGGAGTGCTAGTGTTTATTCATCGGCGTACGTGACGACGAGCACATCTCCTACATACGCAATAGGTCGGGCGAAGACGGTCAGGTGGTTTCCCGAAACTGATATTTCAACTCAGGTAGTAGAACTATGAGCGCTATTCACGAACAGGCTATGAATTATGTTTATCAGCAAGTTCTTCAACGGTTGATTGGCCACCTCTCTCGCGAGGAGCGCACGGCGTTGCAGTTGCTGGTGCAGCGAATCACTGTGGCAGCGGGTGGCATGGAGCAGGTGGGTGATTACAAGGTGCTGCTAGCCCATGGGAGCGGCGCAGCCAGCAGTTACACCCTGGCGTTGCTGCGCGCAGCGCAACTGACTATCGCCGGCCGGGCTCCGCGGACCTTTCAATTGCGCGTCGCCACGCTACGCCACGCCGGGATGACCCAGGGCACACTGGATACCCTCAATCGCGGCTATAGCCGTTTGTTTTTCCATGACGACCCACGCGTGGAGTTGTTGATGGTGGAAAACCAGGAGATTCACCCCTTCAACCATCAGCGCCCGGCCTCTGCCGGTGGGCGCGAGGCCAACCAGCGCAATATGTTGATGGTCGGGCACCTCACCTCCGGAGACTGTCGCGCGACACTGTGCAACAACACCTACCTGGCGCTGGGTGACTTCTACCAGCGTGTCACCACTTGGCACGGCGGCGTACATGCCCTGGTCAGCGGTGACTCCCCACGCAAGCAGCGCCAACTGCTGGCCTGGCTCAAGAGCGCCGCCCAAGGGGCGAGCCTCTCTGCTGGGAACGGCCGCGCGCTCTCGCTCAATGGTTTGTTCGAGCGTATGGATCAATGGAGCGAGGGCTATTACCGGGACGTCTACGGCGACCACTATGTGCCCGATGCCGCGCCCGGCCAGGTGGGTCATCGCCACCTGGCCTACATTGGCATTGCTGATCTGCTGGAGAGCATCGATCTGCCCGCCACGCCCTTGCTCAAGGACTTCATGGCCTACGCGCCTGATCCGCTCGGCTTCCAGTTCAGCCAGCCGGCCTATGCCAACCCTTTGTTGATGGCCCACCTGCGTGGCTTGCAAGCCGAATGCCTGCGCGACCTGGACTACGAGGCAGGCGTTGAAGGCTTCATTCAACTGGCAGGCCACTATTTGCGCAGTCGTCACATGCCTGAAGAGTTGCTCGCCCAGGCGGCTACCCGCGAAGGGCGGGTCTCGTCGAGTACCTACGCCCAGCAGTTCTTTGGCCTGGATGAAACACAACTGGTCTGCATGTTGTTTTCACCGTTTATCCAGCACGGCGAAAGGCTGGAGGGCTATTTGCGCCAGTGCCACCCGGGCATGCTGGTAGCGTTGCCCGAACTGCACAAGGCGCTGCAGGGCAATCCCTCGGCAGACATGCTGCAACAGTGGGTGGTGGATACCAGCGGCTTGCCGATGCCCTTGTTGCAGCACCTGTATCGTAAATGGCCACTGGTGCCCGGAGGTGGTCAGCCGCGTGATGCCCGCCCCAGGGCGCACGGTGTTGGCCAGGCCTTTCAACTGTCCGGGCGATGACGCTGCGCGGCGAGCGGCAGGCAGACTTCGCGTACCAGGCCGTGTACCGATACATGATCAGCCTGATCAACGAAGTCAGTACCGATGCCCGCGTGAAGCTGCCGTCCCTGCGCCAACTGGCGGCGCGCTTGAATGTGTCGATCTCGACGATTCAGTACGCCTATTCGCTGCTGGAGAAGGAGGGCAGGGTGTATTCGGTGGCAAAGTCGGGGTATTACGCCTGGCCCATGACCGCCAACCTGCTGACGGGCGTCGGCGGCGACTTGCTCGACCGTCTCTACGCAGCCGCCCGGCGCCCTGGCATGGTGGTGCTCAGCGGGGATGAGCCCACGCTACTGGCCTCCCTGGATGGCACATTGTTACGGTTAGAGCGGGAGTTGGTGCGCCAGTACCCGCATCAGCTGCAGCCCTGGTCACAGGCGTGCGGTGTGTGGGAACTGCGCGCAGCGCTGGCGGCGCGGTACACCTCATCGCCTACACGCTGCTGGCATGCGGACGATGTGTATATCGGCGCAGACCTGCGTGGCGTCCTGGCCATCCTGATCGACGTGCTAGGCCTGCGAGGCACCTCGGTGATCGTGGAGTCGCCCTGTGACTGGCTGATCCTGCGCCTGCTGCAAGACGCTGGCGTGCGTGTAATCGAGTTGCCCTGGCTGCCTGATGGCCGTCTGGACGTGGTGACCCTCGATCAGTTGCTGCGCAGCGAGCCCATCCACCTGGTACTGCTGTCCTCAGCGGTGAGCTTGCCATCCGGAGTTGCCTTGACGGCGCAAAACTGCCTGGAAGTGGCGAAACTGTTGGACCAGCACGGTTGTTGGCTGCTGGAAAACGACACGTATGGCGAGTTGGGTTTCAAGCTGCCCCAGATGACACTGCGCGACCAGGTGAACCCCGAGCGGCTGATGGTGTTTTCTTCGTTCGAGAAAACACTCGGCTCGGAGGCCCCCTATGGATACCTGCTGTCGCGGCGCCAGAGTAGCGAGTTCCAGCGCCAGTTCCTGCTGCGCTCTTTCCGTCTGTCCTCAATCCGCCAGCGCGCAATTGCGCGCCTTTACCAAAGCGGGCGCATGGACCAGCACTGGCGCACGTTGCGCCAACTGTTGCACGAGCAAGCGATGCAAATGGCGCAACGCCTTGAGCGGCATTTGGGTGATCAAGTTACCTACCGCATGCCCGCCGCCGGGGCGGCCTTCTGGCTGGGTGCCAATCAGCCCGTGGACATGCGCCAAGTGTTCCAGCGCCTGGTGGGCCGGCAGGTGGTCGTAGCGCCGGGTGAACTGTTCAGTCTCAGTGGCTTGCATCACCAGCACTTGCGATTGAGTCATACCTTTCACGGGCAGCCCGACCTTGACGACGCCCTCGCCGGGATCAGCGAAGCGTTGCACCAGGCGCAGGTTGGTCAGTGAGTGAAATTTCTATCTATGGCGTAGGATTTATAACGTCGCGCAGCAGTCGAAGTGTCAGTAAACTGCGATTTTTCCGACTCCTTCTTTCTGAGGTTTATGCATGACAATCAGTCCTTTTGCGGGCAAGCCGGCGCCAGCCCAGTTGCTGGTGGATATCCCGCGACTGGTCACGGCCTATTACACGGGCCAGCCTGATGCAGCGATCTCCACCCAGCGTGTAGCCTTTGGCACTTCCGGCCACCGTGGCAGTTCATTTGAACTGAGCTTCAACGAATGGCATGTGCTCGCCATCAGCCAGGCCATTTGCTTGTACCGCGAAGCGCAGGGCATCAACGGCCCGCTGTTCGTCGGCCTGGACACCCATGCGCTGTCCACGCCTGCCGGCGCCAGCGCCCTGGAAGTATTGGCCGCCAATGGCGTGCACGTCATGCTGGCCGAAGGCGATGAATACACGCCGACCCCTGCCATTTCCCACGCCATCATCTGCTACAACCGCGGCCGCACCAGTGGCTTGGCGGACGGTATTGTCATCACGCCGTCCCACAACCCGCCCCAAAGCGGTGGCTACAAGTACAACCCACCCAACGGTGGCCCGGCCGATACCCACGTCACCAAGTGGATCGAAGCCAAGGCCAACGAGTTGCTGGCCAACAAACTGGCCGGGGTAAAACGCATCACCCATGCCCAGGCACTCAAGGCCGACACCACCCATCGCCATGACTACCTCAACAGCTATGTGGCCGATCTGATCAACGTGATCGACATGGATGCCATCCGCAGCGCCGACCTGCGCCTGGGCGTAGATCCGTTGGGCGGCGCAGGGGTGCGCTACTGGTCGGCGATTGCCGAGCATTACCGCCTGAACCTGGACGTGGTGAACACCGAAGTCGATTCGACCTTTCGCTTTATGAGCGTCGACTGGGATGGCCAGATCCGCATGGACCCGTCGTCCACCTACGCCATGCAAGGCCTGATCGGCCTCAAGGAACGGTTCGACGTGGCGTTCGCCTGCGACCCGGACCACGATCGCCATGGCATTGTGACCCCGTCCGGCGGCCTGTTGGCGCCCAACAACTACCTGGCAGTGTCCATCGACTACCTGTTCCAGAACCGTCCCGACTGGCGCGCCGATGCGGCCGTGGGCAAAACCGTGGTCAGCAGCGGCTTGATTGACCGCGTGGCCGCGCGCATCGGGCGGCGCCTGTATGAAGTGCCGGTGGGTTTCAAATGGTTTGCCGATGGCCTGTTCGAGGGATCGTTGGGCTTTGGCGGTGAAGAAAGTGCCGGTGCCTCGTTCCTGCGCAAGGACGGCACGGTATGGAGCACCGACAAGGACGGCTTGATCCCGGCCTTGCTGGCGGCGGAAATGACTTCGCGCAAAGGCCAGGACCCGAGCCAGATCTACCGTGGCTTGACCGATGCCCTGGGCGAGCCGTTCGCGATTCGCGTTGACGCCAAGGCCACCCCAGCGCAGAAAGCGCTGCTGGGCAAGCTGTCACCTGAGCAAGTGACCTCCACGCAACTGGCCGGGGAAAGCATCCAACACATCCTCAGCCACGCGCCGGGCAACAACCAGGCGATTGGGGGCTTGAAGGTGATGACCGAAAACGGTTGGTTCGCTGCGCGCCCGTCGGGTACCGAGGACATCTACAAGATCTACGCCGAGAGCTTTAAGGGTGAAGATCACCTCAAGCAGTTGGTAGAAGAGGCGCAAGTGCTGGTAGACGGCGCGATCTCCCAGTAAACCCGGATGTGGGAGGGGCAGCCCCTCCCACAGTCGGTTGATGGTGTATTGAACGCCTGGATCAGGCCAGGTCGACCAACACGATTTCGCTGTCCTCGATCGCGGTCACCCGCAACACCTGTTCATCCTCAACCGCCACACCATCCCGAGCTTGCGCGCGCAAGCCATTGATCTCAATCACACCGGTCGCAGGTACCAGGTAAGCCCGGCGTCCGTCGTCCAGCCGGTACTCCGCACTTTCGCCAGCCTTCAGCGTCGCCGCCACTAGCCGTGCATCGGCGCGAATGCGCAGGCTCTCATTGTCACCGGCCTTACCGCTGGCTAGCGTCACAAAGCCTTCACGGCCATCTTTGGGAAACGGTTTGGCCCCCCACGACGGTGGCAAGCCGCCTTCGTTAGGGATGATCCAGATCTGGAAAATCTTGGTCGGCGTCGCTTCCAGGTTGTACTCGCTATGGGCGATCCCGGTGCCTGCGCTCATCACCTGCACATCACCGGCCTCGGTGCGGCCTTTATTGCCCAGGTTGTCGGCATGGCTGATGGCGCCTTCACGCACATAGGTGATGATTTCCATGTCGCGGTGCGGGTGCTGCGCAAAGCCGCTGCCCGGCGCGATGATGTCGTCGTTCCACACCCGCAGGTTGCCCCAATGCATGCGCTTGGGGTTGTGGTACTCGGCGAATGAAAAGTGGTGGTGAGCGTCAAGCCAGCCATGATGGGCGCCGCCCAGGGAGTTGAAAGGTCGAAGTTCAAGCATGATCGTCTCCTGTTGATGGCCCTATGATCCAGCAGCGCATAATCGAAACAAAGCGTAAAAAATGCCTTATTCCTATCGATAGGTTAGATTGGTTTGTGGCGTTTTGACTTTCACTTCATCGCCTAACTGTATGACCACAAAGCAATTGGCTGGCACTGAGCGCCGATTCCGGCGACCATGGCGCACTCGTCAAAGCCGAAGCCACCGCAGGAGTCCGCGTGTCGCAACAACAGCCTGATCTGCCTCCCGAACTGCGCCCCCTGGCAGAAATGCCCCTATTCAAACGCTTGGCCGCACGCCTGTTTGGTCACGGCCTGACGCGCCTGCGCGCCCAGCACCGGTTTTCCTGGCTGCATGGGCAGGCCGATGGGTTTCGCAGTGGCCACGAGGCGGGCGTGGAATACGGTTACCGTGAGGGCAAGGCCGATGGCATCGAGGAGGGGCGCCAAGTCTTGCTGATTCGCGACTTCCGCCCGGACGAGCATCGCGCGCCAGGGGTGGACGACAGCCTGTTCGACGATTGGCGGTTGCCGCTGACAGCGGATCTGAAGAAACGTATCAAAGCTGATGTGGCGCGCTTGCTGCCGGCCCACGCCCAGCCCAGTACTGCGCAATGGAAGATGATCTTCAGCGACACACCCTCTACCTCGGTGATCGCGGGGGCCGGAGCCGGTAAATCCACCTCATTGGTGCTGCGCATTCTGCTGCTCACCCACTACCTGGGCTATGAGCTCAGCTCGATGACCGTGGTGACCTTTACCCGTGAGTCGCGTAAAGACTTCATCAACAAGCTCAGGGAAATTCTCGGCCTGTGGGGTCAACCCCTTGATATCAAGGAGGCCCAGGCGGTGGTACGCACCTTTCACTCGCGTATCCTCCCGATGGTGCGCAGCCTGCCGGGCTTTGAGCGCCTGCAAGCCTTCGAAAACCTGGGGGCGGCTGGAGATGATGCCGATAGCAACCCGTTCGATCTGCGCATCAACCCCGCCCAGCGCCAGCACATGAATGCCTGTTATCACCGCCTGCATGGCCAGCACCCACGGTTTCGCGAACTGATTGCGCCGCTGGCTCGCCATGGTCTGCAGCTCAAGGAGCTGGAACGGGATCACCCCGATGTACAAAAACGCATGGCGGTGACCGAGTTGGCTGCCAAGCGCGATGAAGAACTGTGCGATGTGATCGAGGACTTGTGGTTCCGCGCCGGCGCCTGGCCCATCAAGGGTATCGAGCCCAATCGCCAGACGCTGGAGATCAACGGTGCGCAGTTCCATTGCCATGGTTACATCCCGGAGCTGGATGCGTGGGTGGTGTTGGGTTTTGATTCCCGTGAAAACCCCCAGCTTTGCCGTCCCAACGCCAAGCTATCAGTGCGTGCGGAGTGGGCGGTAAAGCGCACTCTGTTTCAAGCTTTCTGTCGTAAGCCATTGATTTGGCTAGACAGCTATGAATCCTCAAAACGCCTTTTGAGCAGCTTGGCCGGTGATGCCAGTGCAGGTCCCGGCTTTGATTACAAGGTCAAGGGCGAGCTGGCGTCGGCGCCCTTGCTGGACAGTTTTGTGACGGCCGCCGGGTTTATCGAGAACCTGGGCCTGGACGTGCCTACCGCCGTGGGCCAGATGAGCTTCGCCAAGGATGACCCAGACCGCTTCTTCTTCGAAGCCCTGAGTATTTTCTGGAAGGCCCTGGAGGATCACCTGCTGGACCAGTCGCCGCCGATCATGACCTACAACCGCATGTTCTCGTTGTTTGGCGAAAACACTCCGGAAAACCTCAAGCTGCTCAGCGACCCTTTGTTACGCCCGTTGTCGCACCTGATGATCGACGAGTTCCAGGATGTCTCGCCGCAGATCGTCTCGTGGCTGCGTGCCAGCCTGAAGGAGATCCGCAGTCGGGGGCCGTCGATGCATGTTGGCCGTGGGGCGCAACGCTCCTCGTTGCTGTGCGTGGGAGACGACTGGCAGTCGATCTATGGCTGGCGGGGCAGCTCGCCCAAGTACTTCATGGAGTTCAACAAGGAGTTCCCATCGCCGAGCACCACCCGCGTGATGTTGGGCGAGAACTACCGCAGCCATCAGCACATCATCGATGCGGCTGAACATATCGTGCGAGCTGCCCCGGCCATTCCCGGCAAGAAGGCCAAGGCCAGTGGGGCGCCCAAGGCGTTGGTGCCGGTCAAGGTGCTTGAGCGGGATGACGCGGCATTGGGGAGGCAACTGCAGGAGCACTATGCCAGCGGCGATACGGTGTTGATGCTATATCGAAAAAGCAACGATAAGTTATTGATTCAGGAGCATATTCAGTCTGTAGTTAATGTAGATTCTAGCCTGCCACTACCTGCGCGCAGGTTGAAACAACTGACGTATCACAGTGCCAAGGGCTTGCAAGCGGACGCGGTGTTCCTGCTCGGGGACTGCCAGCATCTCACCAGCTCGCCGTACAAGAACCAGGTGTACCGCATGGCGGGCCTGGGCAAGGACGGTGACAGTGAACCGTATGACAACGCGCAGAAAGATGAAGTGCTGCGCCTGGCGTATGTCGGCATCACGCGAGCGGTGAGCCATTGCTATTGGTACGTGGAGAAACCGGAAGGCCAGGCGGTGAATATGCCAAAGGCGTCGGAGCGGGTGGATGGCAAGAAAGCGTTCTTTGATGACCAACGCAGTTAAGTCATTGATGTGACCAATTGGGGAGGGCAAGCCCCTCCCACTTTTTGATACCCATTCATCTGGAGCATCGACTTCAGGCCCGCAGCGACACCGGTGGCACAAATGCCTCCAGTTCATCCTCCACCGCCTCGATCATCCGCTCCACATCGGCGGCATTCATCACCGTGGCACAGGGGATTCCGGCAATGGCAATCAGCGTCTCACCCGTGGCACGGTCAAACAACCGCGCCACCATACTGCCAGGCGCGTCCATGCTGCCCTCGAAGCCCATTGGATGAAAATGCCAGCGCATCAGCTGGCATGCGTTGGGGAACGTCACTTTGTTCATGTTGCCCACCTTGTTCATTGAGCGCTTCCTTTAGCTCGCGGCAGGGGGCCATGACCTTCACTGGTCGTGGCGTCAGAGAAGGTAAAAAATAGCATTGGTTGACGACCCTAAGATGAATTTTTCGCCCCGTTCGGCGGTTGTTTTCCATAACTTTGATGTAGGTCATGTCCTACTCAAGGGCTGGGCAATAGGCCATTAGTCAGAAGCGTGATTTGGCCGTTGTCGCCACGGGCGAAATTCGGCAATCTCCAACGTTTTACCGTGGTAGAGCCGTTCATGTCCGATAGCCAACACACCCAAGCCACGAGCGACCTGGTGCTACGCCACCACCTGTGTTGGCGCCATCGTGACCTGGAAGGGGTGATGTCCTACTACCACCCGGATATCCAGTACCACGACTTCTTCCAGAACCGTGTCGTCGGTTACGCCGATCTGCGTGAGTACCTGCAAGCGAGCATGCCCCGAGAAGCGGACGAGGCCATCGAGCACACCGATCGTATCCGCGCCGATGGTGACACCGCGTTCATCCAGTACCGCATCACCTTGCGCGGCGGTCAGGGGCTGGTGTCGTTCCGCACCAGCGAGGCGATCACCGTGCGTGACGGTCTGATCTGGCAGGTCAATGAATACGCGTCCCTGGTGCATGAGCAGCCGACCCAGGCCTTACGCCCCACGGTCAGCCGCCTGGGCCTGTCACCCCAGCAATTGGGGCATATGGCCAATGACCTGCAGCAGTACTTCGAAGGCAAGCAACCCTACCTGGACCCGGAACTCGACCTGCAACGGGTTTCCAAGGAATGTGGCTACAGCCGCAACCAGATTTCCTACCTGCTGAACCAGGTACTCGGGCAGAGCTTTTATCGCTACGTCAACCAGGCTCGGCTCCAGCATTTGCTCGCCGCATTGGATAAAGCCCTGCCGCCGATCAAAATCGACGACCTGGCGTTTGCCGCTGGCTTCAATTCACTGTCGGCGTTCTACAGCGCATTCCGTCAACACACCGGCCAGTCGCCGAAGGCCTACGTCAAACAAATTTCTTTGCGTGCACGCGCGCAAGACATTCAATAACACCGCGCCCTAGGATCCACCCTATCGAAACGAGGTAGGGGAACCGGGCATGCCAGCATGGCGCAACATCAGCTTGTGGATGGACCAGTTGGACGACCCGCTGGTGGCGCGGGCGTCCCTGGAGCACGATCTGGACGTTAACGTGGTCATCATCGGCGCCGGCTACACCGGGCTGTGGACGGCGTACTACCTCAAGCTTCAGGCCCCCGAGCTGAACATCGCGATCATCGAAGCGCAAACCGCCGGTTTCGGCGCCTCGGGCCGCAACGGTGGCTGGCTGATGGGCAACTTGCTGGGGGAAGATCGCCTGCTGGCGGGCCTGAACCCCGAGCAGCGCCGCGCCTCGTTTGACCTGCTGCACGCTATTCCCGACGACGTGGCGCATGTGCTGGCCCGCGAAGGCATCGATTGCGATTACCGCAAAGGCGGCGCGCTTTACTGTGCCGCACGCTACCCGGAGCAGGAAAGCAGCCTGCGCAACTACCTGGACACACTCTATGCCCAAGGCCTTACCGAGGCTGACTACCGCTGGCTGAGCCCGGCGCAACTGGCCGAACAGATCCGCATCGCCAAGCCCTATGGCGGTATTTATGCGCCCCATGTCGCCACGATCAACCCGGCCAAACTGGTGCGCGGCCTGGCTCGGGCTGTCGAGCGCATGGGTGTGACGATCTACGAAAACAGCCCGGCCATCCATTGGCAGTCCGGCAGCGTACGTACGCCCAAGGCCAACGTGCGCGCCGCCTGGGTGGTGCCCGCCGTGGAGGGGTATGCCAACACCTTGCCACCCCTGGGCCGTTACCAATTACCGGTGCAAAGCCTGATCGTCGCCACCGAGCCATTGCCCGCCAGCACCTGGGATGACATCGGCCTGAGCCACGGCCAGGCGTTCGGCGAAAGCAGCCGCCAGGTCACCTACGGCCAGCGCACCGCGGACAACCGCCTGGTGTTCGGTGCCCGTGGCGGCTACCAGTTCGCTGGCAAGCTGCGCCATGACTTCGACCTGACCGACAACGAAGTACAGTTGCGCCGCTACCTGTTCGGCGAGCTTTTCCCACAGCTCAAGCACACGAAGATTACCCACTCGTGGGGCGGCAACCTGGGCATGGCGCGCAATTTCCGCCCGCACATGCTCTGCGACCATAAAAGCGGCATCGCGCTGTCCGGCGGTTATGGCGGGGAGGGCGTAGGTGCCACCCACCTGGGGGGCCGTACCCTGGCCGACCTGATCCTGGGCCGCGATACCCCGTTGGTCCAGCAACCCTGGGTGATCCGTGAACGTGGTCTCGACGCCCTCAAGGCGTGGGAGCCCGAACCCTGCCGCTGGCTGGGCTACAACGCGATCATTCGCAGTTTTGTCCATGAAGACCAGGTATTGGCCAACCCCCACTCCGCCCCCTGGCGCCGCAAGCTGGCCACCGGCATGGCCGGGTTCATGGAAGGTTTCATGCACTAAGCCGTTTCACTCACACGGGAAAACCCATGAGCATTACTCAATTCAAAGACACGCTGAATGCCCACCTGCCGGACTCGTCCCCCGTGGCCGTGCCCTTGGGCGAACCCATCGCCGTGGCCTCCACCTTGAGCGTGGAGCGCACCGATGGCGTCGAGACCGGTATCTGGGAATGCACCCCAGGCCGCTGGCGGCGCCAGATCAAATCCCAGGAGTTTTGCCACTTTATCCAGGGCCGCTGCACCTTCACCCCCGACACCGGTGAAACCGTCCACATAGAAGCCGGCGATGCACTGATGTTGCCGGCCAACAGCACCGGCATCTGGGATATCCAGGAAACCGTGCGCAAGACCTACGTATTGATTCTGTAACGCTTTGATCCTTGATCGCCTGCCATAAGAACAGCCCTAAAACCGCCAGGAAATCGAACCATGAAAGCCATTGCCCTATTGCCCTTGATGTTGGTGGCCTCTATCAGCCAGGCCGCCGAGACGGTGAAAATCTACAACTGGTCCAGCTACATTGCGCCGGACACCACGAAAAACTTCCAGAAGCAGACCGGCATCGGCTTCAGCTACGACGTGTACGACAGCAATGAAACCCTGGACGGCAAGTTGATGACGGGGAACTCGGGGTATGACGTGGTGTTTCCGTCCAACCACTTCATGGCGCGGCAGATCCAGGGCGGCGCCCTGAAAAAGCTCGACAAGAGCCAGCTCCCCAACTGGAAAAACCTCAACCCGGTGCTGCTCAAGGCCCTGGAAAACAACGACCCGGGCAATGCCCATGGCTTCCCGTACCTGTGGGGCAGCACCGGCATTGGCTACAACATCGACAAGGTCAAGGCGGTATTGGGGGATAACGCGCCCGTGGACTCCTGGGACTTGATCTTCAAACCCGAATACATGGAAAAACTAAGCAAGTGCGGCGTGGCCATCCTGGACAATGGCCCGGAATTGTTGCCGATTGCCCTTAATTACCTGGGCCTGCCCCCCCACAGCAAAAAGCCGGAAGACTACAAGAAAGCCGAAGCGCTGCTGATGAAAGTGCGCCCGTATGTGGCCTACTTTCACTCCTCCAAATACACCGGCGACCTGGCCAACGGCGACATTTGCGTAGCGGTGGGCTTCTCTGGCGATGTATTGCAGGCCGAAAGCCGCGCCAAGGAAGCCAAGAATGGCGTGAAGATCGGCTACCAGATTCCCAAGGAAGGCGCCGCGATCTGGTTCGACATGGTAGCCATGCCCGCCGATGCCCCGGATGAAAAGGCCGGTTATGCGTTCATGAACTACTTGCTGGAGCCCAAGGTAATGGCCGATATCACCAACTCGGTGCACTACGCCAACGGCAACAGCGCGGCGGACAGCCTGGTGGACCCTGAGATCAAGGCCGATACCAAGATTTACCCGAGTGAAGAGATGATGGGTAAGTTGTTTGCGTTGGAGGCGATGCCGCTGAATATCGACCGGATTCGTACAAGGGTGTGGAACACCATTCGTACCGGTAAATAAGCACGACGCACATACCCTGTGGGAGGGGCGGTGCGACGATTCGACTTGCTCCCGATAGCGGTGGGTCAGTTACCGATCAGCTGACTGATACACCGCAATCGGGAGCAAGT
>NZ_QUZU01000025.1 GCF_004682055.1 Pseudomonas kairouanensis
GTAGGGAGTTGGGGAATAGCGGAGTCAGTTGATCAGGAAGCGACGGCTGCCTTCCTTGGTTTTGGTGTAGCGAACTTGTAGGTAGGGTTTCTCTTGCAATAGGCGTTGGACATCGAGTACCGCACTGTCCTTTGATTTCTTCCAACTGATGTAACCGCTGGAAAACTCCGCTCGGGTGGCCTCGCCCATGGCCTGCAGCAGTATCTGCTTGAGCTGGGCCTCGCGCGTTTCCTTCTCGCCGATGGACTGGCGAACGGCCTTGAGTTCCAGGTAGGCCGCTGCTAAACCGGCGCGACTGCTGAAGTCGACGGTCTGGCCGTTGTCTTCTGGGTACAAGCAGCGCAAAGCTGCTTCAGCCGATGCGCTACCGTCGGCCGGTGGCGGGGTATCGGTTTCCACGTAGGTCCAGAACTTGCGCTCCAGTTCGATCAGGCGAGCGATCATTTGCTCGTCACGCTCGATGCGATGGATCTCCAGGTGCTGACCGCCCAGCAGTACCGCCACATCCGCGGCCTGCTTGCCAGTGACGGCGAGCTGGTGCATCACTTGAAGCTGGACATACTCGGGGACGCCGTCCTTCCAAAGGCGTGCCCCATTTATGCCGGCGGTTTTGCATTCGAGGATCTGCACGTCATCTGCGCCAATTACCTCGCGGTCGATGTTGGCGAGCATCCAGGGCAAATCGGGACTCGGATGCTGCAGCACGGCGTTGATCCGTCGCACCTTGTTCTTTGTGCGCTTGCTGTAGTGCCAAGCGACGATGGGTTCCAGCACATTGCCCCAATAGGCTGGGCTTTCTTCATCATGAGGATCTATCTTCGGTAACGTGGCATCGCGACCGGTCTTTTCAAGCCATAGTTCCAACTGCGACTTGTACGGGTTGAGCCCAACCGCAGCGCTTGCATCGGAGCTACCGATTCCTTGTTTACGCACTGCGAGCCAGTCCTCACGCGGCAGCTCTTTAGTGCTCACCAGGCGAAGGGCAGGGCGGGGCTTAGAGGTACTACTATTCAATGAGGTTGCTTTCATCGTGTTCACCTTTCAGGCATAAATACGCCCGACCAGTACAAGGCTGATCGGGCGTGGCGATTGACGAGAAGGGTTAAGCTGCGAGACGCAGGGCTGCATCCAGGGCGCGTTGCTTGATCTGCGCTCCCTGACCAAACCACGCCGAGTCCATGCGGTACTCATTGCTACGTGCGCGGCGCTCATGATCGACGTACTCCGTCACCGCATTGAGCAAGCCCCAGGCGGTGCCGCGTGCCGATTCGAGCTGGCTGCCCCGACCACGGCCTTCATACAGCTCTTGTACCTTGCGCAGGGCGCGTTCGTTGGGTAGTTGCTCCGGTAGTTGATTGCTCGGATTGACCTCACACAACACCGACATGAAATATCCAAGAGCCTCATGCCACTGAACCTTGCGTTCAGCGAGATGACGCATGCGATACATGAACTCGTCCCAACCGGAGACGGCTATGCCGAGTTGCTTCTTCACTGCCTTCGGATCGAAGCGGGTATTGTGCGGCACCTTGATTGCACGAGATGAGCCGTCTAGGGCTATCGTCAGGGTGTTGTTGCATACCACACGCACGGTGGTGGGTGTTGCCGTGGTGGCCAGGGTGCCGTCGCAGGATGTGGCCAGCAGAAGGTAGCCGTTGACCTGATCGTTTCCTTTCAGGGCAGCGCCTTGTCCGGTGCGCGCCAATGCCCAGAACTTGCGCCCGCCTTTGAGTACCCCCGCAGTCTCCAGCTCGTAACCGGAGACCTCGGTAAGGTCACGATAAAACTCCAACACTTCCCGAGGCTGCACGGTGTGGTAGCGCTGGGAAACCACTGACAGCGGTGCTTTGGTGTCCGAACGATAGAGCACTTTCTGCTCGGGGAAAGAGTGGATGCTGCCGAGATGACCGACAGTTTCGGCTTTGAAATGAACGGGGCTTTCTTGGATCGCCCATTCCATTCCGGCCTCGCGTTGCCAGATTTCGATGGGTTGTTTCTGAGTGAGCTGATTACCTAGGCCATGCCAGGGAGTTGCGCCTGCGTAAGCCATAGTTTCGATGAGATGAGCCATGATTGTGATTCCTTTGGGCATAAGCCGGCATGCAGCGCCACGCAGAGCGCAGCACCGTCCGGACGTAATAAATAGAGGGGAAGTTGACTTGGTTATGTCGGGAGGTTGAATCGATGGCCGCATAGCAAGCAGAGGTTATGGGCCAGGACGTGGCGATCGAGCGACTCACCCAACTGGGCGCCGAGGGCACAGCCACCGACACCGCCGGCCAGCCCACCGAGGATGGCACCCGATACCGAACCGAGTGTGATACCGACAGGGCCGGCGATAGCGCCAATAAGCGCGCCCGCTTGGCCTCCAGCCAAAGCAGTACTGACGCCGCGCGCGGCACCACCCAAGGTGCCGATGGCCGCGCCGACTTTCATGGCGTGATGGAATGAAGCGACTTTAGGGGAGTTACAACGAGGACACTGCAATGACATGGGATGAACCTTCCTGATAATGGTGTCATTGCTGTTATGTAGAGTTGAGATTTTTTTGAATCGAATTAGTACGCCTATGGGCACGTGATTTGGTCGCTAGGGCAGCGAACACACTCATCCGCTTGTATTCGACCGCAATTATGATGAGTTTTGTCTGTTAAACGAGGCGACACACATTGTCGTACCTGTACCCCAAGCTAGCGCCATCCGACAGCTTAGGACACCGCTATGGCAATCTCCCCGCGTCCGTTCACCTTTGTGTGCGCTTACTGTTCTTGGAAAGAAACAGTTCTACCTCACAACGATTTGGCATCGCTCGGCCAAGCAGCGTTCATCCTTTGTCCTGAATGTCATACCCCTTCGCTGGAGGGGCGAGAAGCCAATCGTCATGAAATCCTCAGAACTCGCTTGGATCAATTTCTTAGCCTCAACGATTGACGCTTCAAAGTCGCGACACACCTTGTCGCTCTACCTTGGAAAATGACCAAAAAACCTAGGAGATTACGATCATGAAAAATCTGTTTGCCGTCATCGGTTTTTGTGTGGTGCTGAAGAAAAGCTATGAACTGTATTGCGAGTACAGCGAACTGAAGCGTGACAAGGCAGGGCGCCAGTCTTCTCCCGGCTGAGAGGAAAGCAGAATCTCAGGTTTGGCGCGCCCCTGTCGAAAGACTAAAGTCTCATGTTGACCACAATAGATGGCAATAAGCCATTTTAGTCAGTAGCATCAATGCCAAATTGGCATCAGCCTGCGGGCTATCAGTTGAACTGCAAACAAGGTAGTCACCATGTCTCAAGCGAAGGATACGCTGCTCAGGCTATTCGCATTACTGCGCCTGATTCCCACCGAGCCGCAGCGTATTGCAACCCCGACCCTGCTCGAAAAGCTTCGCGATAGAGGTTTTTCCGTGACACTTCGCTCGGTTCAGCGTGATTTGAATCGGTTATCGATACCTTTTTCGTTGCAATGCGATGATAGCGAGACCCCTTTCCGCTGGAGTTTCACTCGGGATGCTCCATTGAAGCTGGAAGATATGGATGCTTCCACAGCACTGGCTTTGTATCTGTCGGAAAGCCATCTGGTTACCTTGCTGCCGCAGACGGTTCTGGATCAGCTCGGTCCACAATTTCGACGCGCACGTAACTTCCTGGGTGATCTGGGCCACAACGGATTGGCCGATTGGGCGCGACGAGTTCGGGCGATTCCCAATGGGAAAACCTTGCTGCCTGCTGCGATCGATCCCGACGTCTGGGGGCAAGTGTCTACCGTTTTGCTGGAGCGCCGGCAACTGCAAGTGACTTATCAGAGTCGGAGCAAGGGCGAACTCAAACAGTTTCGCCTTCATCCGGCAGGCCTGGTATCGCGGCATGCCATCAGCTACTTGCTGGCTTCCGTAGATGGCTACGGCGACTTGCGCCAGTTTGCCCTGCACCGTATTCAGCATGTTCGTGTACTCGATGAGCCGTCCGTTTTGCATGCGGCCTTTGATGTGGACGATTACATCGCGACCGGCATATTCAGCCATCGTCAAACCGGCATAGAGGTAGAGCTGATCGCGGATGTTCATCCGCAGATTGCTTTCCTGCTTGGAGAGACTCCGCTGAGTCATGAGCAGACCTTGAGCGATATCCCCTCGCATACCTGGAAGCGTTTACGCGCCCAGGTGCCGCTGGATCGTGAAACGCTGTGGTGGATCTTTGGCCTGAACGACAACATCCGCGTGCATGGGCCACAGGTGTGGGTCGATGAGATAGGGGCCAGGTTGCACGGTATGCAAAACCTCTACACATCAGTTGACCACGCGACATGAACTGTCGCATGGCCATGGAAGACTGCGGCCGTTTGATTGCCAATGGATTAACGCTTGTCAGGTGCTCAAGGCGCCGGGCGATAGGGACAGAAACTGATGACGCGCTCCACCGTTACGCCCCTCAAATCCCGAAAAGTCGGAAGCTCGGTGTCTGCTGGCAACGCCACCTTCGATGTATTGGTGTTGGCCACAATGAGCGCAGGCAAAACGTCGTTTATCAACGCATTGATTGGCCAGGAACTGCTGCATACCGCCAATGAGGCCACCACTGCCTGTGTGACCCGTATAGAGCATCGTCAGGGCGCGCGGCGATTCAGTGGTGCCTGCTATTGCTACAACGACACCGAATTGGCCTCCCAGCCTTCGCCGTCAGTAGCGCTGCTGCAGGACTGGAACGCCAATGTCGAGGTCAAGCGCATCAGCCTGGCGGGAACCTTCAACGTGGTGCCGCGCCCGGCACCCGGTTTGGTGCTTCACGACACGCCAGGGCCAAATAACAGCCAGGATGAAAACCATGCCCGGTTGACGCTGGAGGCAATCCGCAACGTGTCGTTTAAGGCGCTTTGCTACGTGCTCAACGCTAGTCAACTGGGGACTCGTGACGATCGGTTGCTACTCGAACAGTTGCGCGAAGAACTCGCCGCCAAGCCTGCCCAGCCTATCTATTTCATCCTCAACAAAGTGGATTTGCTCGATCCGGAGAAGGGCGAAAGCATTGAGGGCTATGTGCACAACGCTCAGCGTTATTTGCGCGATATCGGTTTTGAACAGCCGATCATCATTCCGACAATGGCCAGTGCAGCGCTGTACGCGCGCAAGGCCCTGAGTGCCGAAACACTCACGCGCGCGCAGCGCTCTAAGTTGCGCCAAGTGCTCGATGACCTGGATGTCAACAAGTGCGCATTGCTCAATGCCACAGTCGCACCAGACCTGATCAAGCGTCGCGTCGGCAAGGCGCTCTATAACCTCGAACGCAAACTGCAGGCCAAGGAATCCGATACCCGAGCCTACGATAAAAACCGATTGCAGCAACTGGTCACCATCAGTGGGCTTAAAACCGTTGAAGCCCTTATCCATCATCAGCGCCGATTAGATGAGCAACCATGAATACTATTGAAATTATCCATAACCCTTTCATCGTCGAGACTCAGTTCCTGATCAGTGGCCAACCGCCGGCCGAAGGCTGCAAGCTGTCGAGCTATAAAGAATCGCGGCTGCAAGTGTGGATTGAGAAGCTGTTTGATGAGTTGAGCCAGTTGTTCAATGGTGACAATAACTTTGAGGTCACTTTCAGAGGCGTCGAGTCGGATTATCTGGACGTGGTTGACGCCGCAAAAGTGGCGATGGGCAAAGGCATGCAGGTCACCCTGCAGTTTATCGAAGCGGACCCGGCCGAAGAGCGCCTGACCCGTATTCGTGAGCTGATGGAGGAGGCCAAGCTCCATCCTGAATTTGAGCATTTCATTCGCGAGAATGCCGATGTCAGCCAGTCCTTTGAAGAAGCGTTCAATAAGGATTTTGACGTGTATGTGGTGGCGACTATGTCCTCGGGCAAGTCGACGCTGATCAACGCCATGCTTGGCCAGGACCTGTTACCGGCGGCCAACGAAGCCACTACCGCAACCATTGCGCGGATCACCGACAACGCATTAATGGGTCAACGCTTCGCAGCCCAGCGCGTGACGAATGATCACCGCGTTGCGGAAAACAGCGACAACGTAAGCCTGGAAGTGCTCCAGGCATGGAACAACCTGCCCGATACGATGCGCATCGATATCGAAGGCAAAATTCACGCGATTCAAGACCGTGACAGCGTACGCCTGGTATTGACCGACACGCCGGGCCCGAACAACAGCCAGGATGCAAAGCATCAGCTCAAAACGATGAGTTTCATTCAGGACTCTCAGCGCAACCCGCTGATTCTGTATGTGCTCAATGCCAGCCAATTGGGCACCAACGACGACAAAAACCTATTGGGGCTGGTCGCCGAAACCATGCGCAAGGGCGGAAAGCAGAGCAAGGATCGGTTCATTTTTGTCATCAACAAGATGGATGTGTTCGACCCTGAGAAAGGCGAGGACCTGCCATCCGTGCTGGCCCGCGTCAAAAACTACCTGGTTGAAAACGGTATTTTCAATCCGCTGATCTACCCGGTATCGGCCAACCTGACGCGGCTGCTGCGCAAGCCTCAGCACTTGCACTCACGCAAGGAACGCGGTGAGTTGAACTCCATGATGGACATGTTTGGCGAAGAGCCGAGCATGAACCTGCTGCAATACATGCCGATTACCGAGCGGGTCAAACGTAGCCTGCAAGAAAAGAAACTTCCCGAGATCGTGCTGAGCAGCGGATTGCCGGCGGTGGAGGCGATGATTGACGAGTACATCGACAAGTACAATTTTCCACATCGGGTCAAGCGCGCCTATGACGCGATGATCAAGGCCATTGCAGTCGGACTTAACGAAACCCAACTGATCGAGCAACTGGATCAGGACGAAAAGACGCTGGCGCATATCAATGAAGAGATCCTGGCGCTGGAGCTTCGGCAGGAGCAGGGGTTCGATACGCAGGCCTACAAGGACAAAATAGCGCGTGAAGGCAAGGTGTTGCCACGGGCCACCGAAGATGAACTCGCGACCTTGGAAAATGCTTCGGGTAAGTATCTCCGGTCGGTCAGTGAGCGGTTTATCGGGGAGGTTGAGCCGCGGATCGCTGAAATGCGGGTCAAGGAGGTTGAAGAGGAACTCCAGTTCCAGTACCGGAAACTCATCAATGCCTACGAGGCCGTATTTATCACGAGCCAACAAGTCATCCGTGATGATCTCCAGGCGGAGTATCAGCGTTATATCGTGGATCTGTTCAAGGACTGCCAGCATTTGAAGTTGCCGATTTTGGACAGCCTTCAAAAAGCCGCGGGTGATATCTCCTTCAATCTCACCATCAAGAGTGATGAGGTGCAAACCAAGCGGGTTGTGATTGACCGTTACGAAGTCAGCGACAGCAGTTGGTACAACCCTTTTTCATGGGGCTCTACCCGTACGGTTTACAAATATGGCGAAGAGAAGTCGGTTGACCTGGCCAAGCTCTGGAATCCCCGCAGCACCCGTATAAATACTGAGTTTGCTCGACTGGTCGTGGCCGCTCGCACAGAAATCGACAATGGCAAGACCGTCCTGATTGATCAGTTCATGGCCTTCATGGGGCGTGAGTTCGAAACCAAGTTCAATGAATTGATCGACTCGCTCAAAGAAAAAATGACCGATCGCGACGTTCGTAAACAAGCCCTTGAAGAGGCTCGTGAGTTGCAAGCGTGGATCAACCAATTCAAAGAAAAACTCGACGAAACCCTAGCGGTTTGACCTCGGAGCTTCTATGACGACTAACACCGCAATGATTGGAAAAGTCCGTGAGCAGTTCTTGGCGGCGCTCGATGACACACAGGTCGGCACTGAACTGTTGCAACAGATGGTGGATGCAGCGCGACAGCGCCCGGGAGTGATGGACGCTCACGAGGTGGATCGCATCACTCGCGCTATCGATGTGGATCCGGTGAGTTGGAACCCGGACTATTTCAGCCGGCAAAAGTTTTTCGCCGCCCGCAATTTCTCCGCGGAGCGGCTGGAACATTTAATCCAGGTTCGCGATGTGTTTCGTCAAAGAAACGAAAAGGGGTTCACACCCATAGATTCCGTTTCACCAGCGAGAAAAACACCGATGAACAATGCCTCCCTTGACTACCAGCCTTCCAGCAACCTCAAGCAGTTTGTCGACGAAGGCGACTTGCTGACGATCCGAACGGCGTTGCATCTGGAACTCAATGATCGTCGTCTGGATGGCGCCGATTTGCATGCTGCACTTGTGTGGATCAAAGGCAAAGTCCCCGGAATTTTCGAGACCTACGCAGAGGGGGCTTTTGCGCGGGAACCTGTTGCAGATCAGAAACAATGGACCGAGGATTACTACGACCTCCAGGTTACATACCTGAAAACTAACTTTTCAGAACAGCGCTTTGTGCATTTGATCGAAGTTCGCGATCTGTTGCGCAATAGTGCTGTCGAGGGCTTTGCTTCGACTAAGGCGGCAGCGCCAAAACAAACTACCGGTGCATATTCCGCTCCTGCGGTGGCTCAAGCATCACCTCGCAGCTCCCGCCAGGCTATTCCCGACACCGCACCGGATCGCAACCCCGCCTTCAGGACCGCACTGCTAATTGGCGGTGCGATTGCCGCGGTGGTCGTGTTCCTTGTGGCATTGGTTCGGTGAGCGTATGACAACTTCTATACTGACCCGAACCGCACTGCAGGACATACGTGAAAACGCTGGCCTGACCCTTGAGGCAGGGCGCGCACTGATCAATCGCAGTTACCTGTCGGAACTGGAACGTTATCCGGTCCATGCCTTCGCGGAGAAGGGGCTGCGGTTCAATGCGGCCAGTGATGCGCGGATTTTCCGCGTCGAGCGCATCGTCCAAGACAACAAACAATCCGTGCTTGAAAGCACGACGGCCGCTTACACCGCACTGGGTGCTGCGGGTTACTCGGTTTTCTTGATATTGCGTTCTAACGGTATTGAAACCGACCTATATATCGGTACCCGGGGGGAGCCCGGCAAAACTCTCGGGCACAGTTCCGGCGAGTTGCTGCGGGAGACTTTCAAGGGACACTTCTCGGGCAGCTCATTAGTGCCGCTGCAGCAACAAGAGGCTGACGTCTTGCTTGGGGCGGTCCAGGCCGAAAAGGCTAACCCTTCGGCGAGTATCACGGCGGTCACAGGTGTTCCTGCGTTGTCGACGGAGAACCGCGAGCACTTCATGCAAGGGCTCGAGCGCTTTATCGATGCGGCTGAGCGCCGTGTGTATCATGCGATAATCCTTGCTGAGCCGGTTTCGTCACAAAACCTTGACCTAATTCGTGCCGGTTATGAGCAAGTGGCCACACACCTTTCGCCCTTGCTCAAGCAACAATTATCGTTCGGCGAGCAGGACAGCGATTCCGTTGGGCTGAGCATCAGCCAGGGCTTAAGTGACTCCCTTGGGCACAGCCTTGGGCTGACCGAGACCAAGGGTACTTCGACAACGCTGGGTACATCTACCACTGACACCACCGGTACCAGCGAATCGTTTAGTGCGCAGACCCTGACCTCGAAAACGGTCGCTATCGGTGCCAATGTGCTCGGTATGGTGGGTGGTGCGACATTGGGGCCATTCGGCGCGATGCTCGGTAGTCAGATCGGCTCGGCCGCTGCAGCGCTGCTCAACGAACAACGCACCACCGGCACCAGTCAGTCGACGTCCACAGGTCGCAATGAAAGCCACGGCACGTCCTTCAGTGAGGCCGCGTCGAAGACCACCTCGACCACACACACCACCAGCACCACCGACACTCATTCGTTGAACAAAACCCTGGGCTCTAATCGGCAGATTTCGATTGAGACCGTGGACAAGACCATCGAGCAGTTGCTCAGCAAAATCGATCACCACCTCGAGCGTATCGACGAAGCCAAGACATACGGCGGCTGGAACTCGGCGGCGTATTTCATCGGTGACAGCACTGCGTCGTCCGAATCGTTGGCGAGTATCTTTCTTGGGCTGGTACGCGGCAGCAAGTCCAGCCATGAAGACTTCGCCCTGACCACCTGGAAATCTGCCAACAAGTCCGCTGTGCTGGACTGGCTCAGCGCGTTCAGCCATCCGCAATTGAAGCCGGGGTTTTCGAAAAAGATCCCGATCAGTTACCTCACGCCCGCCACGCTGGTGTCTGGTAAGGAGATGGCGATCCAATTGAGCCTGCCCCGACGCTCCACCTCCACGGTGGCCGTGCTGGAAACCCAGGCGTTCGGCCGCAAGGTGCAGCGCCTGGATGGTCACAGCAGTGAGCCAGGCAAGGGCAAGACACTGACCTTGGGCAACATCCGCCACTTGTGGGAAAACCTGCCGCAAAAGATCGAGTTGAGCCTCGATCAATTGGCCAGCCATGTGTTTGTCAGTGGTTCGACCGGTGCCGGTAAAAGCAACACGCTGTATGAAATGCTCAGCCAAATTAGCGCCGCCGGCGTGCCATTCCTGGTGATTGAGCCGGCCAAGGGCGAGTACAAACACGTCTTTGGTCATCGCGATGACGTCAATGTATTCGGCACGCATCCGGCCCACTTTGAATTGTTGCGCATCAACCCGTTCCGCTTCCCGTTGGCCATTCATGTGCTGGAGCACGTTGATCGGCTCGTGGAAATCTTCAACGTCTGCTGGCCGATGTATGCCGCAATGCCTGCCGTACTCAAAGAGGCAATCCTGCAGGCGTATCAGCAATGTGGTTGGGACTTGGACGCGTCGACCAACCGTTACAGCGATGCATTGTTTCCGACGTTCAGTGACCTGCTCAGTACCCTGCAAAGCGTGATCGAGGCCTCCGCGTACTCCCAGGAGCTCAAAGGTAACTACATCGGTTCGCTGTCCACGCGGATCAAATCCCTGACCAATGGCTTGAATGGGCAGATTTTTACCGCTAACGAAATCGACAGCGCAGTGCTGTTTGATCAGAGCGCAATCGTGGACCTGAGCCGCGTCGGCTCGTCCGAGACCAAGGCCCTGATCATGGGGATCCTGGTGATGCGCCTGAGTGAGCACCGAATGGCCTGTGGTGGCATGAACCAGCCGCTGCGCCACGTCACAGTCCTTGAGGAAGCGCACAACATCCTCAAGCGCAGCCCGTCCGAAGGCGGTGCTGAAGGGGCAAATGTGGTCGGCAAGTCAGTGGAGATGCTGACCAATGCCATCGCCGAAATGCGCACCTATGGTGAAGGTTTCATCATTGCCGACCAGTCGCCCCATGCGGTGGATATCGCCGCGATTCGCAACACCAACACCAAAATAATCATGCGCCTGCCGGATGAAATGGACCGTCGTTTAATCGGCAAGTCGGTGGCGTTGCGTGATGACCAGCTTGAAGAAATCGCCAAGTTACCCAAAGGCGTCGCCATCGTTTATCAAAATGACTGGCTGGAGCCGGTGCTGTGTCAGGTGAAGAAATTCGCCGGGTATGAAACCCCTTATGTGTATACCGCCAATGACAAGCGCGCCGTGCGTAGCCAGGATTTCAACCTGCAGGTACTCAACCTGCTGCTGAGCAACCGTATCCGCACGCCAGTCGCCTTGGATTTAGCGTTGCTGGAAAATGGCTTGTGTGAATTGCCGTTGCTGGCTCGCAGCAAAATTGCGCTGTTCGAGGCGCTCAATGCCCACAAAGAAGAGAAGCCGTCAGCGCTGTGCAAGCCCGAGGCATTTGCCTACGCCGCACAATTGGTGGTCGATGTGCTCGGTTGCCGGCAGCAGGTTCAGCAGATCATTCAAACGGCGACCGATTACGGGCAACTCAGCAATCAACTGGACCAGCTGCTCCACGAGCGAGCGACAGCCTTGAGCACTGAGCTGGCCCTGGCGACCCAGCAATGCTTGATGAAGGATTACAGCCTCCAGCACGAGAGCCATATCGATATTTATTCTGCATGGCGTGCGCGCCTCGAAACAGGGAGCGTTCTGTGAACTTTGAAAATTTCTTTGCTGGAAAAACCGAGGTTCCGTCCAACCTGGCGTTACTGGCGCGCGAAATGCCAGACCGCTGCCTGATCGTTGTCGAGCTTGATCGACCTATCGTGCTCACCCAGGAAACCCGCCTGGAGCTACCGCAAATGTCGCCGGAAACCCGTGAGCGGCTTGAACTGCTGGGCGTTCCAAAAGAGGTTCTGGATGCTATCGGTAGTGAAGCCGAAGCGAAAATCTATGAAGGCGCGAATCTTGAACCGGCCGAGGTCAATGGCAAGGATGCACTGATTCGTACCGACATCGATTACGATCAAAAAGATTATATGGGTACCACCAACCTGGACCGGATGAAGTCGGGAAGGGCTCCGCTGGATGCCAACGGAAAGCCGATCGAGTTACATCACATCGGCCAGAAACAGGACTCGCCATTGGCAGAATTGACCAGCGCTGAGCACCGTGGCAACGGAAACGATAACGTGCTGCACAACAAACAGAAGGAGTCCGAGATCAATCGCGAGGACTTCGATAAAGAGCGAAAAGACTACTGGAAGGCGCGAGCCGAACAGATTGAGAATCAGCGCTGAGGGCGAATCTTATGAAAAAACTTGAACAACTCGTTGATCTCCATCAGGCCAACACCCGGCCAGTAGATACCGCCAGCATCCAGAATCTTGAGGAGAAACTGGGATTCGCACTGTCTGACGAATACAAGCGCTACCTGTCGGCTTTTGGAGTCATTGTCTTTGACGCCTACGAAACGTATGGCCTAGGCGTGCCTGACGACTATTACCTGAATGTCTTTGCCGCATTCTCGGACCTGGGCCGTGACCAGAACTACCCGAAAAATACTGTACCGCTGCTGGAGATTGGTGATGGTCAGTACTATCTATACGACAACCAGGCACGGAAAGTTCTGGTTTGGGCCACACCGAATGGCGGCATTGTGCGTGTCTTGGAAGACGGGCTGGAGGCTTTTTTGATCCAGCACGTCTTCGCAGGCTAGTTGAGCGCAGTTCGGAGAAATAGACTTTACTCTTTCTCGTCCGGCCAGGTGCGGCAAGTTCCATTCGGTGAACTGGTACTGGACTCGGCATAGCAGCGAAGAAGATGGAGGTCAGAAATGTTGCATTACTGGAATGCAAAGAGCTGACGGGGGTTAACCGAAGCTGATGCGGGTAGCTTTCAGGAAGGATATCTAGCGGTTGGTTCCAGTCAGTCGTAACTGTTCAGACAGTTTCCTCAGAATCAAGGATTATGGTATTCGTGCCCAGCGGATAACGGATCACCTTGTAGCTGGACTAACGTGTTTACTGTGCCGGCATTAGCGCCGTGATGGTGCTAGTGTTGCTTTTACTACATAAAGAGCCCACGGAATCATGGCCGAGACGATAAACATCGCAAAGATGGCAGAGAAGCTGTCGAAAGGCATTTTCAACGAGTTTCTCTGGGGGCGTATGGAGCACACCAATATCAATTGGCCGTGCGAGAACCAGGACGTACATGAGGTCAAGACCCATCCCTCAGATGTCGTTTTTTGGTACAACGAGCCCTATTCTCAGTCCCGCACATATGTGAACTGCGATCTCAAGAGCTACGCGAAGGGCACCATTAAAACGAAGGCTATCCGGGAGGCAATCGAGAGTCTTGCCAAGAGTCTGCGATGCGCCGAGATCAGCCGAGAGTTTAGCGAAACCTACATCCATCCGGATGTATCGGCAAATATCCAGGGACTCCTTTTCGTCTACAACCACGATAGTGAGTATGACAAAGACTTCGCCAAAATCCTAGAAAAGGTAAAGTGCGATGAATTGGACATACCCAAAGGTTCTAAAATCGTTGTGATGGGGCCTGACGATATCTACTGGCTGAACAACGTTCACCACGAAATTATCCACCTTCGCGGAGGTGCAGGTCTCCTACCGGAACGGGATTACTGCAAGTTTTACTACCCCCATCTGGTTCGCAGAAAGAATGTCCAATTGGAGCACGCTAAGGCAGCCACGCTGGACATGCTGACCGCACCTTGGATCATCCTGTCCTATGTAAACCCCAAGAATGGAAGTAAGCAGGGTTTCGTGATCTTCATGCGTAAGCGGGGATTCACAACAGATGAGTTTCTGTATCTCATCGAGTATCTGATGCACTACCAGGTAATTAAGGCCGAAACGGAGGTCACTATCCGCATGGTCGACCCGCATCAGAATGCTTCAGCTAATTTTTCCAAAGCAAAAGACCAGTACGTCGCTGACTATCAAGGCGGTGGAGACCTTAGGCAGATCCTAGACTCCATTGACTTCGGCAAACTTGAGCACGTCCGTACCACTTTCTGTGAACTGGAGTTGTCTCGGCAATGAGCAAAAACGCGCTTCAGTATTGTGCTACGGATAAGGAAATTTACGACGCCTTGATGTCTGCTAAGCAGAAAATCAACGAAAAGATTCTGCTAGAGCTTGCGAAGGACAGGGGGATTTTCTTTTCTGCCAAGGACAGCCGGGATGATTTGGTCAGCGCCATTTCGCTCCTTCCACATGACTATCACGATCTTAATACCCTGCTGGAACAGCGTGAGCATTCTGGCCGGCAGGAAAAGCTCACGTCGGTAACGCTACCAACCGCGCTGACCGTGGAAGGAATCCGGGAGATTATTAGAGAGTACATTGAGGAGTCCCCGGAGGACGAGAAGGTCACTCAGCAGATTAAGGGCGGCAACCAAGTGGTCGCCAACATTAAGTACTCCGACGTTGACTATGGCAAAACGCGGCTCGTTCAGCGCACACCCAAAGAAGCCTTGATCGAGTTCCACGTATCGGCGGACAAGACGGTCATTCGGATGCCTGCCAATGATCGTGTCAAGGCTATCTACTCGAAGCTCAAGGGCAAGCTGGATACCAAGGCCAAGGCTGAAATCCCCGCTATCCGCATCGAACTCGGCGAGTTTCAATCATCAGCATTGCGCACAGAGTTCTTTACTTCTCTGATCAGAGATCTAACGGGGTTCTCGCTGAAGAACGTCACTAGTGTGAAAGTCGAGCGCTTGCCCCAGGAACCTGAGGAAGACGAGCTCGATCTGGACGATGACCAGGAAGCTGAGGTGGCCAAAGAGGAGGCCTTGGCTCTGGTCAAGAATGTCGCACTGAAAGGTGAGACACTTCTGGCGTCTGAGGAGTACCAGAGTTTGACCCGGAAAGGCTTTTTCATCACGTCGATCATATGGCGCTCGGTGCTGAATAAAGCACCACAACCTATGGTGGAGTTTGAGGCTGCTTTTGAGGATCCGATGCAAGGAAAGGGGTTCAAGTACTTTGTCCGAGGCGCCTATCGTATCGTTGAGCTTGAGTACACCAAGACGATTCGGCCGGTCAGTGTCGAAGACAAAGAAACCTATCTGGGTGTTATTGAAGAAACCGCGGCGAAAGTTATCAGGGAACTGAGAGCGAAAGCTCAAGCGAGCGCTGAGCCGCAAGGAGAACCAACATGAACAGGGTTAGATGGCTTCATGCCCAATGGCCCTTACCAATTCGAGCAGTTGGGAAGAAGCTCGTTGAGACGCCATTTACGGATGAGAGAATGGATGGCTTCGCTATAGAACGAATTCGAGACGACTTCGTCGAGGGGCGTTACATCGAAAAGTACAATTACCAAGAAGTGATCTCAACTCCTTTTGGTACTGAAGAGGTGTTTGATCGGGTTGGGTACCGCACAACAGAGTTCACTCTCTTTGATTCGTCGCCCCACATTGAGCTAAGAAATTATCAGCGCAGTATCAAAGAATTTATCAGTCGGCTGCTCGAAGCTTGCAGTTTCAACCTAGTAGTTACGCCTATTACGGTTAACCTGATTGAGTGGGTCTCGGCGCTGCAGCTTGCCGTGGATCAGGAAATCACTGTCGATTCGCTTCAGGTCTCGGGCGTCGAAATAGACCAAGGTGTGACGGGGAAAATATTGCTCAAAGGGCTAAGAGATGTGCGTGAAGCCACTGATGTTCTACTAGCCGGGCGCAAACATGTGTTGGAAAAAGTCCAAGTGAAATTCGCTGGTCTTCACAAGACAGTGGTCATCCAATTGTCCAATAACGGCACTGCGAAGCTCCCCGCAGTGCTACCGAAAGACCTCCTTCATCATTTACGTGTGTCCTATCCTACCGGCGTCAGATGAAAGAGTATCTGTAGATGTCTGTATCGCGTGAGTCGGCTGCATGAGGTGCACGCTGAGAGATGGAGGCAAGACTGATGTACAGCCCAGACAGCCGACGGTCATGGTTTAGAGATTACTTATCACCTGTTGAAGCTACTTCGTTAGCGTATTGAGACGACCTTCGTGTCTCGGGTGTTCTGGATTGCCGAGATCGAAAGATTGCCGGTAGCTGCTTCTTGGATGTGCTCGCTCCACCACTTCATCATTGGACGCCTGCGCTCGATGTAGTCCGCTCGGTTATAGGCGCTGCGGACCTCGTCTTTATCGACGTGTGCAAGCGCTACCTCAATCAACTCAGGATCCCAACCGTGTTCGTTGAGAGTAGTGCTGGCCATTGATCGCATGCCATGGCTCACCAACCGACCTTCGAAGCCCATGCGCTTTAGCGCCATGTTGGCGGTCTGGCTGTTGCAATGGGTCCGAGGGTCCCGGTCTGCAGGAAATACATACTCTCGGTGTCCGCTGTAGGGTTTGATTGCCTCCAGCAGTGCCAATGCTTGATCTGTGAGCGGCACGATATGTACGCGGCGTTTCTTCATGCGCTCAGCAGGAATCGTCCAGATCTTCTTCTCGAAGTCGATGTCGACCCAGCGCGTGGTTGCAGCCTCCGCTGGGCGAGTCATGGTATTGAGCTGCCATTCAATCAGACAGCGCGTAGTTCTTTTTATGCTGGCATTGGCAATTGCCATCATGAGCTCTTTCAGCTCATCTGGAGCAAGTGCCGCCATGTTTTTCTTTTTCGGCTTCTTGAAGACGGAGCGAATCCCGCTGAGTGGGTTTGCGTGTATCAGTCCTGAGTTGACCCCGTAAGTCATGATCTCGTTGAGTCGCTGTGACAGCCGTTTAACGGTTTCAAGGCTACCTTTGGTTTCGAGTGGTCGAAGAAGGTTGATGACTTGTGGTGCGCTGATTGCTGAAATCTGTGTGGTGGCCAAGTCTGGAAAAACGTGCAGCGTCAACGAACGCCAGATGTCCTCGGCATAAGCTGGTGTCACCGCATCCTTCTTCAGTTCATACCAGGACGTCGCGACATTCTGGAATGTGTGCTCGGTTTCAGCTTGCTTTGCTTGCAGCACTGCGTCCCGTTGTTCTTTGGGATCGAGGCCTTGGGCAAGTATTTCCCGAGCTGCAATAGAGCCTTTTCGTGCCAGCGCTAGCGAGACTTCAGGGAAGGTACCGAGGCCCATGTTGATCCGCTTCTTCGTCACGGGGTGTCGATAGTTGAAGTTCCATAGCTTTGAGCCATTACTTCTCACTCGCATTTGAAGTCCGCCGCCATCGAACAGTACGTAGTCCTTTTCAGCAGGCTTGGCAGATTTGATTTTGAGTTCAGAAAGGCGAATCGCTTGTGCGCACATTGGCATTCCAGGATGGAGTTGGCATTCCAAAAATTAGCACTATTGGGCTTGGAATGCCATTTGGAATGCCATAAAGCGTGGCTGTTCCTGGACGTCCGTGGACGCTGGTGGTGCTGAAGGCCCCGTATTTGCTGGATTTCAGGCACAAAAAAAGACGTTCGTGGACGTCTTTAGATGTTGAAGTGGTGGAGCCGGGGGGATTTGAACCCCCGTCCGCCAGTACTCCGCTGTCGGTACTACATGCTTAGCCGTTTCTATTAAGTTAACCCTCAGCGACCCGAAGGGCAGGGTGCTTTGGGCGAGTTGTGTAAGTTTTAGCCGCTTCGTCCACAACGTACTGCACGGCGATTCTGTTCTATATGACAATCACTTTGGGTTTACAGACATCCCCTGGTGATTGCTGGACCCGAAGGTACCAGAAGCTCAGGGCTAAGGCTGCTTACGCAGCGAGAGCGAATTCCTGGCCGTAGTTTTCGTCATTGGCAACTATAAGAAGTTGCAACAGTGGATTTACGAGTTCTGTTACCAACTCGGCATGCACCTAAAGTTTCGCGACCGGCGTCGAATCCTAAACGGCCCCGTGCTTGTAACTCGTTGTTTCATAGTGAGTGACAAGCCTGTGCAGTGTACGCCAAACCGTCACGGAAGGCCAACCCGAAGGTTGGCCTTGAGCGCACGGAGGCGGTTATTGACCGCCTTTCTCACTGTTTTGCAGGTCTTGCAGGGCCTTGGAGGTGATCTCGATGCACTTCTTGTCATCACCTGCCGCATGGGCTGCCTTGGCCTGCGACACGGCGGTGTCTATCTCGCCACTTTTGCCACTGGTGTCGGTGGCGAGCAGGGCTTTGCCGTTGTTGATTTTATCCAGGTTGATTTTGCACAAATCAGGCTCGCCCGCCGCGAAAACAGGGGAGGCCAGCATCGCAGCAGTAATGAACAAGCCAGCAAGAGCGGAACGCTTCATAGGGTATCTCCTTGCGAAAAAGGGCTGGCGTTCAAGGGCTGCCAGCGACATCACTGTTGAGCCTCGTTCGTCGAGGCCTATGCAGATGACTACGCCGGCGCGCAGGGGTTCTGTTTTATTTGCAGGATTGATGCGCGCGGGCCTGGGTCACTCGGTCTACCAGGTACACCAACCCGTGATAATCAATGCCGCCGTGCTGGCTCAGGCCGATCTCGCAGGTGCGGCTGGTGGAGATGCCCTCGCTGCAATGTTGCACCGCGTCCTTGAGGGTGCGCAGTGAGTGGGCGTTGAGCTCCGGGGTGGTGAAGCCTTTGTCGCCGGCAAAGCCGCAGCAATGGATGCCTTCTGGGATTACTACGTTTTTCGAGCAGCGTCGGGCCAGGTCGATCAAAGCCTGGCTTTCTCCCAGGTGCTGGGTGCTGCAGGTGACGTGTACGGCGATCGGCGCGTCCTGGGGGGTGAAATCGAGGCGGTCCATCAAGTGTGTGCGGATGAAGCGTACGGGGTCGTAAAGATCCAGGCGCGTTTCGCCCAGGTCCTGGACCAGACGCAGGGTGCAGGGGCTGGTGTCGCAATAGATGGGGTCGAGCCCGCCACGGCTGGCGTGGAGCAGGGCGCCGATCAGTTCCTGGCGCTTGTGTTCGGCTTGTTCGCTGTAGCCTTTGGAGGCGAATGGTTGGCCGCAGCACAGGCTGTCCTGGTTGTCGGGCGCGACCACTTGGTATCCGGCCTTTTCCAGCAGGCTATGGGTTTTGTCGTACAGAGACATTTGCTCGGTATCACCGGCCGCCGGGCCCATGGCGCGGGAGACGCAGGCGGCCAGGTAGACCACCCGTGGGCGCTGGTCGGCCACCGTTGGGCTGAAGCGAATGGCTTTTTCCGGCTGGGGCATGGCGTTGGTCCACTGCGGGATTTGGCCTTTGGACAGCCTGGTGACGGCGGCTGAAAGCTTGGCCAGGCGCGGCGCGCCGAGCAGCATGCGTGCGCCGTTGGCCACATGCAGGGTAAAGCGCGCGCCTTGCAGTGCCGTGGAGAAATGGGTGGCGAGCCATTCGGCGGTTTTCGTACGGTCGGCTTCGCGGCTGCGTAGTTTTTTCACCAGGTCGCCGGTATTGATTCCCACAGGGCAGCGCTGTGCACACAGGCCCGTGGCGGCACAGGTGTCGATGCCTTGGTACTGGTAGGCGGCTTCCAGTTCGGTGGTGTCGATGCCTTCGCGTTTCTTCGCCTGGATGTCGCGCCAGATCACAATGCGTTGGCGCGGGCTCAGGGTCAGGCCTTTTGACGGACACACCGGCTCACAGAAACCACATTCGATGCACTTATCCACAAGCTCGTCAGCGGCGGGCAGTGGCTTGAGGTGCTTGAGGTGAATCTGCGGGTCTTCGCTGAGCACCACATCCGGGTTGAGGATGCCGTTGGGGTCGAGCAGGCGCTTGAGTTGCCACATGAGTTGGTAGGCGTCGCTGCCCCATTCCCGCTCGACGAAGGGCGCCATATTGCGGCCAGTGCCGTGTTCGGCTTTCAGTGAGCCACCAAATTCCACGGCCACCAGTTGCGCCACGTCGTCCATGAACGCCTGGTAGCGTGCGACTTCTTCCGCGCTGTTGAAGCCTTGGGTGAATACGAAGTGCAGATTGCCTTCCAGGGCGTGTCCGAAAAGGATGGCTTCGTCGTAGTGATGTTTGTCGAACAGCTCGATCAGACGGTTGACGCCGATGGCCAATTGTTCGACCGGGAAGGTGACGTCTTCGATGATCACCGTGGTACCGGTTTTACGTACGGCGCCGACCGCGGGGAAGGTGTCTTTGCGGATGGCCCACAGGCGGGCGTTTTCCGTTGGGTCTTCGGTGAAGGCGACCTGTTGCTCCACGGGAAAGTGGGCCAGGGACGCCATGATCAGCGCCAGCTGTTCGTGCAGCAGTGATGGTGATGCTGCGCGGGATTCGATGAGCAGCGCGCAGGCATTTTCCGATAGATGCTGTACGAACGCCGGCATGCCCGGTTTGTTTTGCACCGAGCGCATACTGCGTCGGTCCAGCAATTCAACGGCGGAGACGGGCTGGGTTTTCAGCACGGTGACCGCATTGCAGCAGGTCTCCACATCCGGAAATACGATCAGCGCCGACGCCTTGTTTGGGTGATCGACCACGGTGTCGTAAGTCACCGCGCTGATGAACCCCAATGTGCCTTCGGAGCCCACCAGCAGATGGCTGAGGATATCCAGGGGGTCATCGAAATCCACCAAGGCGTTGAGTGACAGGCCAGTGGTATTTTTCAGACGGTATTTGTGGCGGATCTTCGCAGCCAATTCAGCATTGGCTCGCGTCTCGCGGCCCAAGGTTGCCAGACGGTCAAGGAGCGCGCCGTGTTGTTCACGAAACGCCGCTACGCTGGCCGTGTCTTCGGTGTCCAGGCGACTGCCGTCGGCCAGAACCAGGCGGATGCCCGCCAGGGTGTGATAGGTGTTTTGCGCCGTGCCGCAGCACATGCCGCTGGCGTTGTTGGCGACGATGCCTCCGATTTTGCAGGCGTTGATAGACGCCGGATCCGGCCCAATCTTGCGCCCGAACGGCGCCAGCCAAGCGTTGGCCTGGGCGCCGATCACGCCGGGTTGCAGGCGGATTTGCGTGCCTTGCCCGCGGATTTCGCGGCCGTTCCAATTGTCGCCGAGCACGATCAATACCGAGTCGCTGATCGCCTGCCCGGAGAGGCTGGTGCCAGCGGCGCGGAAGGTCACCGGCACGCGGTCGCGCTGGGCCATTTGCAGCAAGGCAACGACTTCGTCTTCTGACTCCACGCGGATCACCAGCTGTGGGATCAGTCGGTAAAAGCTGGCGTCGGTGCCGAAAGCGAGGGTGGAAAGAGGGTCGTCAAAACGGCGATCTTTTGGGATCAGTTGTGCGACGTCGCTCAGGAAAGCAGCAGGCAGGCTCATCGGTCCTCCAGAAATAGCTGACGCCGGCGTGGGTGCCCGGCGTCGATTTTTACCCTATTACGTGCAGGTCTCAGTGAACCAGCATACCCGTGAACCAGTAGGCCTGGGCCAAGGTGATCAGCCCGACGATGGTGGCGAAGAACAAACTGTGCTTGAGGGTGAAGCGGAACAGGTCGGATTCCTTGCCCACCAGGCCGGTGGCGGCGCAGGCCACGGCGATCGACTGTGGCGAGATCATCTTGCCGGTTACGCCGCCGCTGGTGTTGGCTGCGACCAGCAGGGTGTCATTCACCCCGATCTGGTGTGCGGTGGTGGCTTGCAGCGAGCTGAACAGGGCGTTGGACGAGGTGTCGGAGCCTGTCAGGAAAACCCCCAGCCAACCCAGGAACGGCGAGAAGAACGGGAACGCTGCGCCGGTGCCGGCCAAAACCAGGGCCATGGTCGAAGACATACCGGAGTAGTTGGTGACAAACGCGAATGCCAGCACCATGCCGATGGACAGGATCGGCCAGCGCAACTCGTAGAAGGTCTCTTTCAAAGTGGTCAGACCAGTTTTTATGTCGATCTTGAGTACCAGCATGGAGATCAGCGCGGAGAAGAAAATCGCGGTGCCGGTTGCCGAGATCGGGTCCAGCTTGAACACGGCCGGAATCGCGGTGGGGTTGGTCACGATTGGCGCAACTTTGATCACCAATTGATCCAGGTGCGGGATCGCGAAGTTGAACACCCAGCTGTACATCGAGCCACCGGCGGCGAACATCGCTTTGAACGGCTTGAGGGTCCAGATAGTGACCAGCACCGTGAGGATCAGGAACGGCGACCAGGCCTTGAAAATCTGCCCCAGGCTGTAGGGCGAGGCGACGGTGTTGCGGGGCTGGCCGAACCCGCCGGCACTGGCGGTGATCGTGGCGCTGGAGGTCGCGCCGGCAATCTGCGCGCCTGCGGTGCGCTTGGGTTGCCAGACTTTCAGGAACAGCGTCAGGGCAATCAGGCTGGCCAGGGCCGAGGTGATGTCCGGTAGTTCCGGGCCAATGAAGTTGGACGTGAAGTACTGGGTCACGGCAAAGCTCAAGCCCGCGACCAGGGCGGCTGGCCAGGTTTCGCGCACGCCGCGCAGGCCATCCATCATGAACACCAGCCAGAACGGTACGAACAGCGAAAGCAGCGGCAGTTGGCGGCCGGTCATGGCGCCGATCTTGAATGCGTCGATGCCGGTGACTTGCCCGGCAACGATGATCGGGATGCCCAGGGCACCGAAGGCGACTGGCGCGGTATTGGCGATCAGGCACAGACCGGCGGCATAGAGCGGGTTGAAACCCAGGCCTACCAGCAGCGCGGCGGTAATTGCCACAGGTGCGCCGAAACCGGCCGCACCTTCGAGGAAGGCGCCAAAACAGAAGCCGATCAGCAGCACCTGCAGGCGCTGGTCGTCGGTGATCGACAGGACCGAGCTGCGGATGACTTCGAACTGGCCACTCTTGACGGTCAGTTTGTAGAGGAACACTGCCGCAACGATGATCCACGCGATAGGCCACAAGCCATAGGCAAAGCCGTAACCGGCGGCGGCCAGTGCCATGTCCACCGGCATCTGGAAGGCGAAGATCGCCACCAGGATCGACAGTGCCAAGGTGATACTGCCGGCCACGTGGCCTTTGAGGCGGAACACGGCCAGGGCCAGGAAGAAGAATACGATCGGGATAACGGCGGCCAATGCGGACAGGCCGAGGCTGCCGAGCGGGCTGTAGAGCTGTTGCCAGGTTTGCATATGGGGTGGCCCCTAATTGTTGTTGGTCAGGCACTGCTAAGTCGATTTGGGTAATTGGTAATACCAATTTACAATCGCTGATGGCTAGGTTAAAAGCCTTCATGGGGATGTGTCAATTTGCCGCCCGCGAAACTTTGGTCGTAGGCCGGTGGCTGGGCAGTGCTGATCGGGCGAAACGAGTGCGTTCTGATAGGTGTCGCGAGTGTTGCGATAGGCGAGAATAGAGGGCCCGGCGAGTGGTCGGGATGGTGGAGAGTGAGTTATGGGGTTTGATCAGGTGCGCCAGCGCCGTTTGTCTGACGATATTGTCGAGCAGCTTGAGGGCATGATCCTTGAGGGCACGCTCAAGTCAGGCGAGCGGTTGCCGGCCGAACGTGCGCTGGCCGAGCAGTTTGGTGTGTCGCGCCCGTCGTTGCGCGAAGCGATCCAGAAGCTGGCGGCCAAGGGGCTGCTGGTCAGTCGCCAGGGTGGTGGCAACTATGTTGCCGAATCCCTGGGGTCGACGTTCAGTGATCCGTTGCTGCACCTGCTGGAAAACAATCCTGAGGCTCAGCGTGATCTGTTGGAGTTTCGCCAGACCCTCGAAGCGTCGTGTGCCTACTACGCCGCGTTGCGCGCCACTGAAGTCGATCGCGAGCGTTTGAAGGCCGCGTTCGAGGCGCTGCAGGATTGTTATACCCGCTCTGATGAAGTGAGTCGGGCAGAAGAGGGGGCGGCGGATGCGAGATTTCACCTGGCCATTGCAGAGGCCAGTCATAACGCCGTGTTGCTGCACACCATTCGGGGCTTGTTCGATTTACTCAAGCGTAACGTGGTGACCAACATTGGCGGCATGTATCAGCAGCGTACGGAAACCCGCGACATGCTGATCAGTCAGCACCGGGATCTGTACCTGGCAATTATCGAAGGGCGGGCGGAGCAGGCGCGTGAAGTGTCTACGCGTCATCTGTTGTATGTGCAGGAAGTGTTGGAGGAGGTGCGTCAGGAGGTTCAGCGTGTAGCGCGAGCAGAGCGGCGTAAGGGGATGTAGCCAGGGGGCAACCCAAGGCTACATCGCTGCAAGGGTTAGTCTTCCTTGCCCTTGTTGCGCACGGCGCGGTGCAGTTCGCGATTGGAGTCGCGTTCGCGCTCGGTATCACGCTTGTCGTATTCCTTTTTGCCCTTGCCCAGGGCGATCTCGCACTTGACCAGGTGCTTGCTCCAGTACCAGGACAGGCAGACGCAGGCATAGCCCTTCTGCTGTACGGCGGCGGCGAGCTTGTCGATTTCGCGGGCGTTGAGCAACAGCTTGCGCGTACGCACCGGGTCGGCAATGACGTGGGTGCTCGCGGTAGTCAGCGGGGTAATGTGACTGCCAAGCAGCCACGCCTCGCCATCCTTGAGCAGCACATAGCTGTCGACCAGCTGAAGCTTGCTGGCACGCAGACTCTTTACTTCCCAGCCGGCCAGGACCAGACCAGCCTCGAAACGGTGTTCGATGAAGTAATCGTGTCGCGCCTTTTTATTTTGCGCGATGGTCCCTGTGGGGTGTTTCTTTTGTTTAGCCATAGGGGCGGCATTATAGGGAGTTGCGAGCGTGTCGGCTACGGTCAACCTGCGTGCTTGAGCGTGTTGGACGAATCCCGGACAATGCGGGCAGTTCTTTGGTTTTTTTCTTTCGCGGATTGAGCTGTTTTTTCGCGATGTTTGCCTCAGCAGTGGAAATGACGCTCACATGACAACGCATATTCAACGTTCGGCGTTGCTGCCCTATCCGGCACAGGCGCTTTATGACCTGGTCAACGACGTGGCGCGTTACCCGGAGTTTCTGCCTTGGTGTTCAACCGCCGAGGTATTGGAAAGCAGTGATGAGCATATGGTCGCCAGTGTTGGCGTGGCGAAGGGTGGCCTAAGCCAGCACTTTGTAACGCGCAATGTGTTGGTGCCGGGTAAATCCATCGAGATGAACCTGCAGGAGGGGCCATTCACGCAGTTGCATGGCGTGTGGGTCTTCAAGGCGCTGACCGATAAGGCCTGCAAGATCAGTCTGGACCTGTCCTTCGATTACGCCGGGCCGATTGTGCGCGCGACATTGGGGCCGTTGTTCAATCAGGCGGCCAATACCCTGGTGGATGCATTCTGTCAGCGAGCCAAGCAACTGCATGGTTGAGATCGAGGTGGTGTATGCCGCGGTCGACCGCCAGGCTTTATTGGCGGTTGCGGTGCCAGAGGGCACTAGCTTGCGGGCGGCGGTCCAGGCGTCGGGAATAGCGGCGACGTTTCCTGAGCTGGATCTGGCGAGTTGTCCCCTGGGGATATTCGGCAGGGTGGTCGCGCAGGCTGATGTGCGTGCTGTGCAGGCGGGGGATCGTATCGAGATTTATCGGGCTTTGCTGGCAGATCCTAAAGAAGCGCGCAGGCTGCGCGCCGCGAAAGCGGCCCTTGCCAGGCGCCAAGGTTCATAAGCTCGTCAATCAGCAGATAGCAAAAAGCCCGGCATGCCGGGCTTTTTGTTGGGCGCCGCATAGTTACTGCGGGCTGGTGTCCAGAGGCTGTGGCGTCGGGACGGGTACAGTTTCCACGCCGTCGACGTCTTTCTGGATCTTGTCGAGCAGAGAGCCAGGCTTGGCGGGGACTTCAGACTTGGGCTTCTCGGCATCCTGCGCTGGCGCAGTCACGTTGGTGCCGTTGTCTTTGCCAAGCAAGGCTTCATCACGGCTCACGCCGGGCATGAAGTCGCCGGACAGGCTCACGAGCTGGTCATTGCCATTGAAAATGACGCTGACGCGCTCCTGTTGGCGTTCACCGCCACCAGGCTGGAGGCTATAGAGATAATCCCAGCGATCGGCATGGAAAGTGTCGGTCAGCAGGGGATTGCCCATGATAAACCGTACTTGCCGTCGGGTCATTCCCGGGCGTAACTGGTCTATCATGTCCTGCGTGACGACATTGCCCTGCTGGATGTCGATTTTGTAAACCCCGGGGAATGAACAACCGGCGAGTGCGAGCAGTCCCACAAAGGTGAAACTGGTTAGCAAGAGCTTGGTGTTTTGCATCGGTGGGCGACTTCCACTATCTTGGCTGGGACAACGTAAACGCCGATCATACCCGTATTAAGAGAAGCTGCGAAGCAGCATCCGCGAGAAAGCTAACCATGGTTGAAAATAGCGAACTACGCAAAGCCGGTCTTAAAGTGACTCTGCCACGAGTCAAGATTCTACAAATGCTCGATTCTGCTGAGCAGCGCCACATGAGTGCCGAGGATGTTTACAAGGCGTTGATGGAGTCTAACGAGGACGTTGGCCTGGCCACGGTTTACCGTGTGCTGACCCAGTTTGAAGCCGCAGGGCTGGTGGTTCGTCATAATTTCGACGGCGGTCATGCAGTGTTCGAACTGGCTGACGGTGGTCATCACGACCACATGGTTGACCTGGATACCAACGAGGTTATCGAGTTCACCAGCCCTGAGATCGAAGCGCTGCAGCATAAGATTGCTGAGGAGCATGGATTCGATCTGGTGGACCACAATCTCGTGTTGTACATCCGTAAGAAAAAGTAAAAAGCGACGCAGATTTGCTCTGCAGAACGATCGAAGGCGACCTCAGGGTCGCCTTCGTGCTTTCTATAAGAAGAGAAAACGGCCGGTTCAGGCTTTCGTCGCCACAACCATCTTCTTTGCGTGGGCCAAGGACTCTTTGGTCAGATCTATTCCCCCGAGCATCCGTGCTACTTCCTCCACGCGTTCCGACTTGTTCAGCTTTGACACGGCCGTGTGCGTCGCATCGCTACCTCGCACCTTATGTACAAACAGGTGCTGATGCCCCTGAGCGGCCACTTGCGGCAGGTGAGTCACGGTAAGTACCTGGCCTCGGTCGCCCAGTCGGCGCAACAGTTGGCCAACAATTTCTGCGGTAGGCCCGCCAATTCCCACGTCCACTTCATCGAACACCAGTGTCGGTACCCGTGAGGTTTGCGCGGTAATCACCTGGATCGCCAGGCTGATCCGCGAAAGTTCGCCCCCTGACGCCACTTTTGCCAGCGCCTTGAGCGGTTGCCCAGGGTTGGCGCTGACCAGAAGCTCGACTTGTTCAAGGCCGTGTGGCTGCAGTTCATTGTTGGCGTTGGCCCGAAGTTCAATGGTGAAGCGCCCGCCGGGCATGCCCAGGCGTTGAATCTCTTGCTCCACGGCGCTTGCCAGGCTGGTAGCGGCTTGCTGGCGTAGGTCGCTCAGTTCGCGGGCCTTTTCCTGGTAGTGGCGCGCGTAGGAGGCGAGCTCGTCGCCCAACCGCTCGATGGATTCGTCGTTCGCATTCAGGGTTTCGATTTCATCCAGCAGTTTCTGCTGCAGCGTTGCTACTTCGGTTGGCTGGATGCGGTGTTTGCGCGCAAGCGTATAGATAGTGTCCAGGCGCTCTTCTATTTCCTGCAGGCGGGCTGGGTCGGCGTCGAAGTGATCGAGGAAGCGATTCAGCTCGCCGACGGCTTCTTCTACTTGAATCTGTGCGCTGGTCAGCAGAGTGGTGGCTTCGTTCAATGAGCCCGAAGCGCTATTCACGCTGGACAGGCGATTGAGGCTGGCGGTCAGAGCATTGAGCACGTTGCCGGAGTCGCTTTCGCTGCATTGCTCCACCACTTGGCGGCAGATGCCCAGCAGCGTTTCGGCGTTTGTCAGGTTCTTGTGTTCCTGTTCGAGCTGTTCCAGCTCGGTCTCACCCAGGCCCAGGCTTTCCAGTTCTTCAAGCTGATAGCTGAGCAATTGATGGCGGGCACGCTGCTCGTCGCCGGAGTTGGAAAGGCGCTCCAGTTCCTGGCGGGTTTGGCGCCAGCGCTGGGCGGCGAGCTGTACTTGCCTGGCAAGGTCGGTGGCGCCGGCATACTCGTCCAGCAGACGGCGGTGCGTGTCGGTTTTCAACAGGGATTGGTGTTCGTGCTGGCTGTGGATGTCGATCAGCAGCTCGCCCAGTGCTTTCAAGTCACCCAGAGGGCAGGGCGTTCCGTTGATATAGCCGCGCGAACGTCCCTCTGCGGTGATCACTCGGCGCAGGATGCATGGGCCTTCATTATTAAGGTCGCGCTCGGCCAGCCACGCTTCGGCTTCAGGAATGTCTGCCAGATCGAAGGTGGCCAGGATGTCGGCTTTGTCCGCGCCAGGGCGCACCACGCCGCTGTCCGCGCGATCACCCAGGGTCAGGCCCAGGGCGTCGAGCATGATCGACTTGCCGGCGCCGGTTTCGCCTGTGATTACGCTCATTCCGCGATCCAGTTCCAGATCCAGATGTTCAACGATGGCGTAGTTATGTACGGACAGGTGCACGAGCATGGCGGCCGCTCCAAGGCGTTAGGTCTGGTTATTTATACAGTGTTTTGTTCAGGGCTGACAATCCTGGCTCTTAGCTCGATTTGCTTGATTGGCAGCTTTTTTTAGCGCATTGGGGAATGGTCGCGCAGGAATTGATCCCGCTCCCAGGAAGACTTTTGGTAACGCCTGCGCCCTTGAACCTGGAAATTGTGGCCCCATATACCGGAACAGAAGCGCGAGTTAGGTTCGCGCATGATTTTGAAAGGAGAAAACTATGGCTGACGAACAGACGCAGGATACGCAAACTCCAGACGCCAATTCGGCTGCCGGTGATGAGCTGGCGACTCGTGTGCAAGTGCTCGAAGAGCAATTGGCTGCTGCGCAGGATCAGTCTTTGCGTGTTGCCGCCGATCTGCAGAACGTCCGCCGTCGTGCCGAGCAGGATGTAGAGAAGGCGCACAAATTTGCGCTGGAAAAATTCGCCAACGACTTGCTGCCGATCATCGACAGCCTGGAGCGTGGCCTTGAATTGTCCAACCCGGACGACGAAAACATCCGCCCAATGCGCGAAGGGATCGAACTGACCCTGAAAATGTTCCAGGACACCCTGAAGCGTTATCAGTTGGAAGCCATCGACCCACAAGGCGGCGAGCCGTTCAACGCTGAGCATCACCAAGCCATGGCCATGCAGGAAAGTCATGACCTGGAGCCGAACAGCGTGCTGAAAACGTTTCAGAAGGGTTACCTGCTGAACGGTCGCTTGCTGCGCCCGGCAATGGTTGTGGTGAGCAAGGCTCCTGCACCGGTTGCACCTTCTATTGACGAGCAGGCTTGAAATCCGCCGCAAGGCCCCCATTTATAAGTCAAGCGTTTAAGTGCTACCGCAGTTAGCCACAACTGCTGCGGCAACCAAATTCAAGTTTCGGGAGAGTAAATCATGGGCAAAATTATCGGTATCGACCTGGGGACCACCAACTCGTGTGTCTCCGTTCTGGAAAACGGTAAAGCTAAAGTTATCGAAAACGCCGAAGGCGCGCGTACCACGCCGTCGATCATTGCTTACGCCAATGACGGTGAAATCCTCGTAGGTCAGTCGGCCAAGCGCCAGGCTGTGACCAACCCGCACAACACCCTGTACGCGGTAAAGCGTCTGATCGGTCGTAAGTTCGACGAAGAAGTCGTACAAAAAGACATCAAGATGGTGCCGTACAAAATCGCCAAGGCTGACAACGGTGACGCCTGGGTTGAAGTGAACGGCCAGAAAATGTCCGCTCCACAGATCTCGGCTGAAGTCTTGAAAAAGATGAAGAAAACCGCCGAAGACTACCTGGGCGAGACAGTGACTGAAGCGGTCATCACCGTTCCGGCCTACTTCAACGACAGCCAGCGTCAGGCGACCAAAGACGCCGGCCGCATCGCGGGCCTGGACGTAAAACGTATCATCAACGAGCCAACCGCAGCGGCTCTGGCTTACGGTATGGACAAGGCCAAAGGCGACCACACTGTGATCGTTTATGACCTGGGTGGCGGTACTTTCGACGTCTCCGTGATCGAGATCGCTGAAGTTGACGGCGAGCACCAGTTCGAAGTGTTGGCCACCAACGGCGACACCTTCCTGGGTGGTGAAGACTTTGACATTCGTCTGATCGACTACCTCGTTGACGAATTCAAGAAAGAAAGCGGCATGAACCTCAAGGGTGACCCGCTGGCAATGCAGCGCCTGAAAGAAGCCGCTGAAAAAGCCAAGATCGAACTGTCGTCCAGCAACGCGACCGACGTGAACCTGCCGTACATCACTGCAGACGCCACCGGTCCTAAGCACTTGAACGTGAAGATTTCTCGCGCCAAGTTGGAATCGCTGGTTGAAGACCTGGTTCAGCGCACCATCGAGCCTTGCCGTATCGCTCTGAAAGACGCAGGCATCGACGTTGGTTCCATCAACGACGTGATCCTGGTGGGCGGTCAGACCCGTATGCCACTGGTACAGCAAAAAGTTACCGAGTTCTTCGGCAAGGAAGCACGTAAAGACGTGAACCCGGACGAAGCGGTTGCCATGGGTGCTGCCATCCAGGGCGCGGTATTGGCCGGCGACGTGAAAGACGTGTTGCTGCTGGACGTGAGCCCGCTGACCCTGGGTATCGAAACCATGGGCGGCGTGATGACTGCGCTGATCGAGAAAAACACCACGATTCCTACCAAGAAATCGCAAGTGTTCTCGACTGCCGATGACAATCAGGGCGCGGTGACCATTCACGTCCTGCAGGGTGAGCGCAAACAGGCTGCTCAGAACAAGTCTTTGGGCAAGTTCGACCTGGCTGAGATTCCACCAGCACCGCGCGGCGTGCCGCAAATCGAAGTGACCTTCGACATCGACGCCAACGGCATCCTGCACGTCGGCGCGAAAGACAAGGCCACTGGTAAAGAGCAGAAGATCACGATCAAGGCCAACTCCGGTCTGTCTGATGAAGAAATTCAACAGATGATTCGTGATGCTGAAGCCAACGCTGACGCAGACGCCAAGTTTGCAGAGCTGGCTGGCGCTCGTAACCAAGGCGATGCGCTGGTTCACTCGACGCGCAAAATGGTTGCTGATGCTGGCGACAAAGTAACTGCCGAAGAGAAGACCGCGATCGAGGCTGCTGTGGTTGCCCTGGAAGCCGCCATCAAAGGCGACGACAAGGCTGCCATCGAAGCCAAGGTTGAGGAGCTGTCGAAAGTCTCCGCGCCGGTTGCTCAAAAAATGTACGCCGAACAACAGGCTCAGCCTGAGGGCGGCGCGCAACAGGCAGAGCCTGAAGCCAAGCATGACGATGTTGTCGATGCTGAGTTTGAAGAAGTCAAAGACCAGAAGTAAGTTGGTCGCCCGGTTGACCGCTATCAAGCGGTGACTGGTAGGATGTCGCCGCGCGGGAGCTTGCTCCCGCGTTGGCGTGTCTGGGGTATGCGAATTTTTACAGCATGCGACAACGCTCGGATGCTGGCGGTGTGATCGGGAATGCTCCTGCTTTCCGAGCAGTAAATACCGCATTTTGGCCGGGTCCCTGGCTAAAAGTAGTAATGACCAGGATCGTTGAATTGACGTGAGTTGGGTCCGGGCCTGTATTGGGGCTCAACGAGTTCGGCAAGGCTCAGGAGGGCCGGGCGGAACGTCCTTAAGAGTGCAAAGACTTATGGCAAAGCGTGACTATTACGAAGTGTTGGGTGTGGAGCGCGGCTCCAGCGAGGCGGACCTGAAAAAGGCTTACCGTCGCCTGGCGATGAAGCACCACCCGGACCGTAATCCGGACAGTAAAGAGTCCGAGGAAATGTTCAAAGAGGCCAACGAGGCCTACGAATGCCTGTCTGATCCCAACAAGCGTGCGGCCTACGACCAGTACGGCCACGCCGGTGTCGACCCAAGCATGGGGGGTGGTGGCGCCGGTTTTGGTGGTCAGAACTTCTCCGATATTTTCGGCGATGTGTTCAGCGACTTCTTCGGCGGTGGCCGTGGTGGCCAGCGTGGCGGCGCCCAGCGTGGCAGTGACTTGCGCTACACCCTGGAGCTGAACCTGGAAGAAGCCGTGCGCGGCACCAGCGTCAACATCCGTGTGCCGACACTGGTCAACTGCAAGCCATGCGATGGTTCGGGTGCCAAGAAAGGCTCCTCACCGATTACCTGCCCGACCTGCGGCGGTATTGGTCAGGTGCGCATGCAGCAGGGCTTCTTCTCGGTGCAGCAGACCTGCCCGCGTTGCCATGGCCAGGGCAAGATCATTTCCGATCCGTGCGACTCCTGCCACGGCGAAGGTCGTGTCGAAGAGTACAAGACCCTTGCCGTGAAAGTGCCGGCAGGCGTGGATACCGGTGACCGCATTCGCCTGTCTGGCGAAGGCGAGGCCGGTACACAGGGCGGGCCTACGGGCGATCTGTACGTGGTGATCAACGTGCGTGAGCACTCGATCTTCCAGCGTGACGGCAAGCACCTGTTCTGCGAAGTGCCGATCAGTTTTGTCGATGCGGCCCTGGGTGGCGAGTTGGAGATTCCGACGCTGGATGGTCGGGTCAAGCTCAAGATCCCTGAGGGGACGCAGACCGGCAAGCAGTTCCGCATCCGTGGCAAAGGTGTTGCGCCGGTGCGTGGTGGTGGGGCTGGCGACCTGATGTGCCGTGTGGCGGTCGAGACCCCGGTCAATCTGAATCGTCGCCAACGAGAGTTGCTTGAGGAGTTCCGCAGCTCGTTGGAAGGTGATGACTCTCACTCGCCGAAAACCACGGGCTTCTTCGATGGCGTGAAGCGCTTCTTCGGCGACCTGTAAGGAAATGAGTATGCGACGTATAGCCGTAATGGGTGCTGCCGGGCGCATGGGCAAAAATCTGATCGAAGCCGTGCAGCAGCGCTCGCCGGCCTCTGGGCTGACGGCCGCGATTGTGCGCCCGGGCAGCACGTTGATCGGTGCGGATGCGGGTGAGCTGGCTTCGTTGGGGCGTATTGGCGTTTCGTTGTCGGGCAACCTGGAGCAGGTTGCAGACGAGTTCGACGTGCTGATCGACTTCACCCTGCCGGATGTGATGCTCAAAAACCTGGCGTTCTGCCGCAAGGCGGGCAAGGCCATGGTCATTGGTACCACGGGTTTGACGGCTGAGCAGAAGCAATTGCTGGTGGAGGCGGGCAAGGATATTCCGGTCGTCTTCGCCGCCAATTTCAGTGTGGGCGTGAACCTGTCGCTCAAGCTGCTGGACCTGGCAGCGCGCGTGTTGGGGGATGAGGCCGATATCGAAATCATCGAGACCCATCACCGTCACAAGATCGATGCGCCGTCGGGTACTGCGCTGCGTATGGGTGAGGCTATTGCCGATGCGTTGGGTCGTGATCTGTCAAAGGTGGCCGTGTATGGCCGCGAAGGTCACACGGGTGAGCGTGCGCGCGACACCATTGGTTTTGCGACCGTGCGTGGTGGTGATGTTGTGGGTGATCACACGGTGCTGTTCGCCACCGAAGGCGAGCGCCTGGAGATTACGCACAAGGCGTCCAGTCGCATGACCTTTGCCAAGGGCGCGGTACGTGCTGCGCTCTGGCTGGAAGGTCGCGAGCCGGGTCTGTATGACATGCGTGATGTGCTTGATCTGCACTAATCAGTAGCTAAAACAGGGCCTCAAGCTTATGCTTAGGCCCCGTTTTTACCCGCTAAGCGACGTCCTGTCGCATTCCCCTGCCTTTAAGGCTCATTAGCGGTGGACCAAAAAAGCCTTTTTCTGTAAGCTACAGCTTTAGTGTGTCCACTAAAAGCGCGCAGAATAATTCAGTGAACAAGCGGGGTGACGTGTCCATACGTCACTCCGCTTTTTTACAACCTGCGATCGCCCTTTCAGGCTTTATTTACGGGAGGTCTTCTTGACTAAGCCAGCCATACTCGCCCTTGCTGATGGCAGCATTTTTCGCGGCGAAGCCATTGGAGCCGACGGTCAAACCGTTGGAGAGGTAGTGTTTAACACTGCCATGACCGGCTATCAGGAAATCCTTACCGATCCTTCCTACGCCCAACAGATCGTTACCCTGACCTATCCGCACATCGGCAACACCGGTACTACACCGGAAGACGTCGAGTCTGATCGTGTCTGGTCGGCCGGCCTGGTTATTCGTGACCTGCCCCTGGTTGCGAGCAACTGGCGTAACACGATGTCGCTGTCCGATTACCTGAAAGCCAACAGCGTTGTGGCGATCGCCGGTATCGATACGCGCCGCCTCACGCGCATCCTGCGTGAAAAAGGCTCGCAGAACGGCTGCATCATGGTCGGTGACAATATCTCCGAAGAAGCGGCGATTGCCGCAGCGCAAGGCTTCCCTGGCCTGAAAGGCATGGACCTGGCCAAAGTGGTCAGCGCCAAAGAGAAGTACGAGTGGCGCTCCACTGTCTGGGACTTGAAGACCGACAGCCACGCGACCATCGAAGCCGCTGACTTGCCTTACCACGTTGTGGCCTACGACTACGGCGTGAAGTACAACATCCTGCGCATGCTGGTAGAGCGCGGTTGCCGCGTCACCGTAGTGCCAGCGCAAACCCCTGCCAGCGATGTGCTTGCCCTGCAACCGGACGGCGTGTTCCTGTCCAACGGTCCAGGCGATCCTGAGCCGTGCGACTACGCCATCCAGGCGATCAAGGAAGTGCTGGAAACCGAGATTCCGGTATTCGGTATCTGCCTCGGTCACCAGCTGCTGGCCCTGGCCTCTGGCGCCAAGACCCTGAAAATGGGCCACGGCCACCACGGTGCCAACCACCCCGTGCAAGACCTGGACACCGGCGTCGTCATGATCACCAGCCAGAACCACGGTTTTGCGGTGGATGAGGCGACTTTGCCGAGCAACGTGCGCGCCATTCACAAGTCGCTGTTCGACGGTTCCCTGCAAGGTATCGAGCGCACCGACAAGAGCGCGTTCAGCTTCCAGGGCCACCCTGAAGCGAGCCCGGGCCCGAACGACGTAGCGCCGCTGTTCGACCGTTTCATCAATGAGATGGCCAAGCGACGCTGACTGAGCGGCCTTCGGGCGGCCCCGAACCTCGGTGGCCCCCGCAGGCTCTTCAAAGATTGTTCAAGACGGCTTGCCGACTGACCTGCGGATTTGAGTGACAAACCCATGCCAAAACGTACAGACATAAAAAGCATCCTGATTCTCGGCGCTGGCCCGATCGTGATCGGCCAGGCCTGCGAATTCGACTACTCCGGCGCCCAGGCTTGTAAAGCCCTGCGCGAAGAGGGTTACCGCGTCATCCTGGTGAACTCCAACCCGGCCACCATCATGACCGACCCGGCCATGGCCGACGCTACCTACATCGAGCCGATCAAGTGGCAGACTGTTGCCAAGATCATCGAGAAAGAGCGTCCGGACGCACTGCTGCCAACCATGGGTGGCCAAACTGCCCTGAACTGCGCCCTGGACCTGGAGCGCGAAGGCGTCCTGGAAAAGTTCGGCGTAGAGATGATCGGTGCCAACGCCGACACCATCGACAAGGCTGAAGACCGTTCGCGTTTCGACAAGGCCATGAAGTCCATCGGCCTGGCGTGCCCGCGTTCGGGTATCGCCCACAGCATGGAAGAAGCCAACGCGGTCCTCGAGACCCTGGGCTTCCCATGCATCATCCGTCCGTCCTTCACCATGGGCGGCACCGGTGGCGGTATCGCTTACAACCGTGAAGAGTTCGAAGAAATCTGCGCCCGTGGTCTGGACCTGTCGCCAACCAAAGAGCTGCTGATCGACGAATCCCTGATCGGCTGGAAAGAATATGAGATGGAGGTTGTCCGCGATAAAAAGGACAACTGCATCATCGTCTGCTCTATCGAAAACTTCGACCCGATGGGCGTGCACACCGGTGACTCGATCACCGTGGCTCCAGCACAAACCCTGACCGACAAGGAATACCAGATCCTGCGTAACGCCTCCCTGGCGGTGCTGCGCGAGATCGGCGTGGAAACCGGCGGCTCCAACGTTCAGTTCGGCATCTGCCCGGACACCGGCCGCATGGTCGTAATCGAGATGAACCCGCGTGTTTCCCGTTCGTCGGCCCTGGCTTCCAAGGCTACCGGCTTCCCGATCGCCAAGGTCGCGGCCAAGCTGGCTGTGGGTTACACCCTGGACGAACTGTCGAACGACATCACTGGCGGCAAAACCCCAGCGTCCTTCGAACCGTCCATCGACTACGTCGTCACCAAGCTGCCGCGTTTTGCCTTCGAGAAGTTCGCCAAGGCTGACGCGCGCCTGACCACCCAGATGAAATCCGTGGGTGAAGTAATGGCCATCGGCCGTACCTTCCAGGAATCCCTGCAGAAAGCCCTGCGCGGGTTGGAAGTGGGCGTTTGCGGTCTGGACGAGAAACTCGACCTGAGCAACCCCGAAAGCATGAGCGTGCTCAAGCGCGAACTGACCGTGCCGGGCGCCGAGCGTATCTGGTACGTGGCCGATGCCTTCCGTGCCGGCCTGAGCGTCGAAGATATCTTCGGCATGAACATGATCGACCCGTGGTTCCTGGTGCAGATCGAAGATCTGATCAAGGAAGAAGAGAAGGTCAAGACCCTGGGTCTGGCCAGCATCGACCGCGACATGATGTTCCGCCTCAAGCGCAAAGGCTTCTCCGACCAGCGTCTGGCCAAGCTGCTGGGCGTCACCGAGAAGAACCTGCGCACTCATCGCCACAAGCTGGAGATCTTCCCGGTCTACAAGCGCGTTGACACTTGCGCCGCCGAGTTCTCCACCGACACTGCGTACCTGTACTCCACCTACGAGGAAGAGTGCGAAGCTGCGCCGTCGGGTCGCGACAAGATCATGATCCTGGGCGGCGGTCCTAACCGTATCGGCCAAGGCATCGAGTTCGACTACTGCTGCGTACACGCCGCCCTCGCCCTGCGCGAAGACGGGTACGAGACCATCATGGTCAACTGCAACCCGGAAACTGTTTCCACCGACTACGACACCTCCGATCGCCTGTACTTCGAACCAGTGACCCTGGAAGACGTGCTGGAAATCGTGCGCGTCGAGAAGCCTAAAGGCGTGATCGTCCAATACGGCGGCCAAACCCCGCTGAAACTGGCTCGCGCTCTGGAAGCTGCAGGCGTGCCGATTATCGGTACCAGCCCTGACGCCATCGACCGTGCCGAAGATCGTGAGCGCTTCCAGCAAATGGTTGAGCGCCTGAACCTGCGCCAGCCGCCAAACGCTACCGTGCGCAGCGAAGACGAAGCCATCCGTGCAGCCAGCAAGATCGGCTACCCGCTGGTGGTGCGTCCGTCCTACGTATTGGGCGGTCGTGCGATGGAAATCGTCTACGAAGAAGAAGAACTCAAGCGCTACCTGCGTGACGCGGTGAAAGTGTCCAACGACAGCCCGGTGCTGCTGGACCACTTCCTCAACTGCGCCATCGAGATGGACGTGGACGCTGTGTGCGACGGCACCGACGTGGTGATCGGCGCGATCATGCAGCACATCGAACAGGCGGGTGTTCACTCCGGTGACTCCGCGTGCTCGCTGCCGCCGTACTCGCTGCCGGCACACGTACAGGACGAGATGCGTGAGCAGGTCAAGAAAATGGCCCTGGAGCTGGGCGTGGTTGGCCTGATGAACGTGCAGTTGGCGTTGCAAGGCGAAGACATCTACGTTATCGAAGTCAACCCGCGTGCTTCCCGTACCGTGCCGTTCGTGTCCAAGTGCATCGGTGTCTCCCTGGCCATGATCGCTGCCCGCGTGATGGCTGGTAAGACCTTGAAGGAAATCGGCTTCACCAAGGAAATCATTCCTAACTTCTACAGCGTGAAAGAGGCGGTATTCCCATTCGCCAAATTCCCTGGTGTGGACCCGATCCTGGGCCCAGAGATGAAGTCCACTGGTGAAGTGATGGGCGTGGGCGACACCTTCGGTGAAGCATTCGCCAAAGCCCAGATGGGGGCCAGCGAAGTGCTGCCGACCGGCGGTACTGCGTTCATCAGCGTGCGTGATGATGACAAGCCACTGGTTGCAGGCGTAGCCCGTGATCTGATCAACTTGGGCTTCGAAGTCGTGGCCACAGCCGGGACCGCCAAGCTGATCGAAGCTGCCGGCCTGAAAGTGCGTCGCGTGAACAAGGTGACGGAAGGCCGTCCGCATGTGGTCGACATGATCAAGAATGACGAAGTCACCCTGATCATCAACACCACCGAAGGTCGCCAGTCGATCGCGGATTCCTACTCCATTCGTCGTAACGCCTTGCAGCACAAGATCTACTGCACCACCACCATTGCTGCTGGCGAAGCTATCTGCGAAGCGCTCAAGTTCGGTCCTGAAAAGACCGTGCGTCGCTTGCAGGATCTACACGCAGGATTGAAGGCATGACCAAATACCCAATGACCGTCCAGGGCTTCAAGGCCCTGGAAGAGGAGCACGCCCATCTGACCAAGGTCGTCCGTCCGAAGCTGAGCCAGGACATCGGTACGGCCCGCGAGTTGGGTGACCTGAAGGAGAACGCCGAATACCACGCTGCTCGTGAGCAGCAGGGTATGGTTGAGGCGCGGATCCGTGACATCGAAGGCCGTCTGCAGAACTCGGTGGTTATCGACGTGACGACCATTCCGAAGACCGGCAAGGTGATTTTCGGTACGACCGTGGAAATCGCCAACGTCGAGACTGACGAAAGCGTGGTCTACCACATCGTGGGTGAAGACGAAGCTGACTTCAAACTCGGCAAGATCTCCGTCGGTTCCCCGCTGGCCCGTGCCTTGATTGCCAAGGAAGAGGGTGATGTGGTGGCCGTGAAGACGCCTGGCGGCGTTATCGAGTACGAGATTGTCGAAGTTCGCCACGTCTGAAAGGCGGCGCCCGCTGCGTGCGGGCGCCATGCTTTGGCAACTCTCCCAGATGCTTTGGGTGGGTGGCCTGTGGTTGCTGCATATTGGTGTTTTGCCGGCGCTGGGCCTGATAGGCCTGGCACCGTTGTTGATCGATGAGATCGACGGATTACTGAGTGCGTTGCTGGTGGGTTTTGCAGCAGCGTGCGTGACGCTTCAGGCGTTGGTGCTGGTCAAGGCCGAAGGCTTGGAGAGTTTATGGCGGGATATTCGCGGGCAACTGCTGTTGATGGCGCTGTATGCGTGTGCAATGTTTTGCATTGTGCATGTCTGGCTGCCGGAAGCGTTGCGCTGGCAGCTATTCAGCTATCTTGTGCTAGGGTTCTCCGGCCTGGTGTTGGTTATGCAGCCGGCACCGGGGTGGAGTGGCAGGGCGCGCGAAGCACGCCCGTGACCCTTTGAATCATTTGAAGCGATGAACGTTCGACAGTTGCTTGTTGACGCTGAAGTTCTTGCGATACAGCAGCGCCATCTTGCCGATGACCTGGACCAGGTCCGCTTTGCCAACCTTGCACAGTTCTGCAATGGCAGCCAGGCGTGCTTCGCGATCAAGGATATTGACCTTGATCTTGATCAGTTCGTGATCGTTCAATGCGCGTTCAAATTCGGCTAACACACCTTCAGTCAAACCGTTGTCTGCCACAATCAGAACTGGTTTCAGATGGTGGCCAATGGATTTGTACTGTTTCTTCTGCTCTTGAGTGAGCGGCATAATCTGACCCCTGCGTCTGATCTTGTAAAAAGCGGCGGCCAGTTTACCCGAGCGAGTCCGGGACCGCCCAGTTAATCACGACCCGTTTTATTTTTCGAGGTGGCCCGTGGCCCGTTCCAAAACTAGCCTTAAGTGGCTGCAAGAGCATTTCAACGACCCTTACGTCAAAAAGGCGCAGAAGGACGGCTACCGTTCTCGGGCCAGCTACAAGCTGTTGGAGATCCAGGACAAGGATAAGTTGATTCGTCCAGGCATGAGCGTTATCGATCTTGGCGCAGCCCCCGGTGGCTGGTCCCAAGTGACCAGTCGTCTGATTGGTGGGCAAGGTCGTCTGATTGCTTCCGACATCCTTGAGATGGACAGCATTCCGGATGTGACCTTTGTGCACGGCGACTTTACTCAGGACACCGTGCTGGCCGAGATCCTGGAAGCTGTGGGAAATTCACAGGTAGACCTTGTGATTTCCGACATGGCCCCCAATATGAGTGGATTACCGGCTGTTGATATGCCGCGAGCCATGTTCCTGTGTGAGTTGGCGCTGGATTTGGCCGGGCGGGTGTTGCGTCCCGGTGGTGATTTCCTGGTGAAAGTGTTCCAGGGCGAGGGTTTCGACGAGTACCACAAGAACATCCGCAAGTTGTTCGACAAGGTGCAGACCCGTAAACCAGACTCTTCCCGGGACCGATCCAGAGAGCAATACCTGTTGTGCCGCGGCTTCCGTGGTGTCGAAGGCGCGGAAAGCGAAGAGCGTTTTTGAGAAATTCGAGGAGGGCGATAGGTTTTTTTATGTCGCTTTCGTCACGAAGCTTTACGAATATTGTGTAGTCAAAGTTTCACAAAGGGTTACAGACGGCGCCTGCCAGAGTTGTAGGTAATGTAGTAAGTTAGGCCGGTGAATATCATGCGAAGCGCGCGCCAGTAGCGGAGCTTGCTTCAGAGGGTAGTTAATTGAACGATATGGCAAAGAATCTGATCCTGTGGTTGATCATCGCGGCTGTCCTGGTGACGGTGATGAACAACTTCTCCAGCCCTAACGAGCCGCAGACCCTCAACTATTCCGACTTCATCCAGCAAGTTAAGGATGGCAAGGTCGAGCGCGTAGCGGTTGATGGCTACGTGATTACCGGCAAGCGCAACGATGGCGACAGCTTCAAGACCATCCGTCCGGCAATCCAGGACAACGGTCTGATCGGCGACCTGGTGGATAACCATGTGGTTGTCGAGGGCAAGCAGCCTGAACAGCAAAGCATCTGGACCCAGCTCCTGGTGGCCAGCTTCCCGATCCTGGTGATTATCGCCGTGTTCATGTTCTTCATGCGCCAGATGCAAGGTGGTGCAGGAGGCAAGGGCGGGCCGATGAGTTTCGGCAAGAGCAAGGCGCGTCTGCTTTCCGAAGACCAGGTGAAGACTACGTTGGCTGACGTCGCAGGCTGCGATGAAGCCAAGGAAGAAGTCGGCGAGCTGGTCGAATTCCTGCGCGATCCAGGCAAGTTCCAGCGCCTGGGCGGCCGCATTCCCCGCGGTGTGCTGATGGTTGGCCCTCCGGGTACCGGTAAAACCTTGCTGGCCAAGGCGATTGCCGGCGAAGCCAAGGTGCCTTTCTTCACCATTTCCGGTTCTGACTTCGTCGAGATGTTCGTCGGCGTCGGCGCCAGCCGAGTTCGAGATATGTTCGAACAGGCCAAGAAACATGCGCCATGCATCATCTTCATCGACGAAATCGACGCCGTTGGTCGCCATCGGGGCGCTGGCATGGGTGGTGGTCACGATGAACGTGAGCAGACTCTTAACCAATTGCTGGTTGAGATGGACGGCTTTGAAATGAATGACGGCATCATCGTCATCGCCGCAACCAACCGTCCGGACGTATTGGACCCTGCGTTGCTGCGTCCGGGCCGTTTCGACCGCCAGGTTGTTGTTGGCCTGCCGGATATTCGTGGCCGTGAACAGATCCTCAAAGTACACATGCGCAAAGTGCCGATGGGCGACGACGTTGCTCCGGCAGTGATTGCCCGTGGCACGCCAGGCTTCTCCGGTGCCGACCTTGCCAACCTGGTCAACGAGGCTTCGCTGTTTGCTGCCCGTACCGGTAAGCGCATCGTTGAAATGAAAGAGTTCGAACTGGCCAAAGACAAGATCATGATGGGCGCCGAGCGCAAGTCCATGGTCATGTCCGAGAAAGAAAAGCAGAACACCGCTTATCACGAAGCCGGTCACGCCATTGTCGGTCGTGTCGTGCCTGAGCATGACCCGGTCTACAAGGTGTCGATCATTCCCCGTGGTCGTGCGCTGGGGGTCACCATGTTCCTGCCGGAAGAGGATCGCTACAGCCTCTCCAAGCGTGCGCTGATCAGTCAGATCTGCTCGCTGTACGGTGGCCGGATTGCTGAAGAAATGACCCTGGGCTTTGACGGTGTCACCACTGGCGCTTCCAACGACATCATGCGTGCCAGCCAGATTGCGCGGAACATGGTGACCAAATGGGGCTTGTCCGAAAAACTCGGTCCGTTGATGTACGCCGAGGAAGAGGGCGAAGTATTCCTGGGTCGTGGCGGTGGTGGTCAAAGCGCGAGCTTCTCCGGTGAGACAGCCAAGCTGATCGACTCTGAAGTGCGCAGCATCATTGACCAGTGCTACGGCACGGCCAAACAGATCCTTACCGATAACCGCGACAAGCTGGATGCGATGGCTGACGCGCTGATGAAGTACGAGACCATTGATGCCGATCAGATTGACGACATCATGGCCGGTCGCGCACCTCGTGAGCCGCGCGATTGGGAAGGCGGTTCGGGCACTTCTGGCACCCCGCCAGTGGTTCAGAACGAACGCCCTGAAACCCCGATCGGTGGCCCGGCAGCCGACCACTAAGGTTTGAAATGACTTCTGTGTTGTCCTCCACCCGGTTGCCTTGCGGCAATCGGGTTCTTGATTTGGCCCATGCACATGTCATGGGCATTCTTAATGTAACCCCTGACTCCTTTTCCGACGGTGGCCGCTTCAGCCAGCTTGACGCGGCATTGCGTCATGCCGAGGCAATGGTGGTCGCTGGTGCTACCTTGATTGATGTCGGTGGCGAGTCGACGCGACCGGGTGCCCGCATTGTTTCTCCGGTGGAGGAGTTGGAGCGAGTCGCGCCGATCGTCGAGCGCATTGCTCGTGAGCTGGATGTGATCATTTCGGTTGATACATCAACGCCGGCGGTGATGCGTGAAACTGCGCGCCTCGGTGCTGGGTTGATCAACGATGTGCGCTCGCTTCAGCGCGATGGCGCTCTGGATGCCGCGGCAGCCACAGGTTTGCCGGTGTGCCTGATGCATATGCTGGGTGAGCCGGGCAATATGCAAGACAGCCCGCACTATGATGATCTTGTTGGTGAAGTAAGTGGTTTCCTTGCTGAGCGTGTTGCTCGATGCGCGTCGGCGGGGATTCCCGCAGAAAAGATCATTCTTGATCCTGGATTTGGCTTCGCCAAGACGTTGCAGCACAATCTGAGCCTGTTTAAACACATGGAATCCCTGCATGCCCTTGGTCGGCCTCTACTGGTCGGTGTATCGCGCAAGAGCATGATAGGGCTGGCCTTGAATCGTCCGGTGGGAGAGCGGTTGTATGGCGGCCTTGCGCTCGCGGCGCTTGCCGTGACCAAGGGTGCACGCATCTTGCGTGTGCATGATGTCGCCGAAACCGTGGATGTGGTGCGCATGATTGCCGCCGTAGAATCAGCCGAATAAGAATGATGGAGCACTTATGACTAAAAAATACTTTGGTACCGATGGTATCCGTGGTCGTGTCGGCGAATATCCGATTACTCCTGATTTCATGCTCAAGCTGGGTTGGGCGGCAGGTATGGCGTTCCGTAGTATGGGCGCGTGCCGCATCCTGGTAGGCAAGGACACCCGTATTTCCGGGTACATGTTTGAATCCGCACTGGAGGCTGGCTTGTCTGCCGCAGGTGCGGATGTGATGTTGCTGGGCCCAATGCCGACACCGGCGATCGCTTACCTGACGCGTACCTTTCACGCTCAGGCAGGTATTGTGATCAGCGCCTCGCACAACCCTCATGATGACAATGGCATCAAGTTCTTCTCGGGTCAGGGCACCAAGCTGCCGGACGAGATCGAGTTGATGATCGAAGAGCTGCTCGACGCACCGATGACGGTGGTCGAATCAAGCAAGCTGGGCAAGGTGTCGCGAATCAACGACGCATCTGGCCGTTATATCGAATTCTGCAAGAGCAGCGTACCGAGCAGTACTAATTTCGCCGGTCTTAAAATCGTCGTCGACTGCGCTCACGGTGCAACCTACAAGGTTGCGCCAAGCGTGTTCCAGGAGTTGGGCGCTCAAGTGACGGTGCTTTCGGCTCAGCCCAATGGGTTGAACATCAATGACAACTGTGGCTCCACCCATATGGGGCAGTTGCAGGCAGCGGTTCTCGCCGGGCATGCCGATTTGGGCATTGCCTTTGATGGGGATGGCGATCGTGTGCTGATGGTGGATCACACGGGGGCGATCGTGGATGGTGATGAGCTTCTGTTCATCCTTGCTCGCGATATGCATGAGCGTAACAAGCTGCAAGGTGGTGTTGTCGGTACGCTCATGAGCAATCTTGGGCTTGAGTTGGCACTGGCCGATCTTGGGATCCCATTTGTCCGTGCCAATGTCGGTGACCGTTATGTAATTGCTGAACTGCTTGAGCGCAACTGGTTGGTAGGGGGCGAGAACTCCGGTCACGTCGTCTGCTTCCAGCACACCACCACGGGCGATGCGATTATTGCTGCGCTCCAGGTATTGATGGCATTGCGTCGTCGTGAGGAGAGTCTTGCCCAGGCGCGCCAGGCCTTGCGCAAGTGTCCGCAGGTGTTGCTGAATGTGCGGTTTGCCGGTGGCGAAAATCCGATCGAGCACCCGGCTGTCAAAGAGGCGTGCGAGCGCGTCACCCTGGCTATGGCGGGCCGTGGGCGAGTGCTGTTGCGCAAGTCCGGTACAGAGCCTCTGGTGCGCGTTATGGTCGAAGGTGATGACGAAATACAGGTTCGCGGCCACGCCGAAGACCTGGCAAAACTGGTAACTGAAGTTTGCGCCTGAATTCGGCTTGCCAGTAATGAGATGGTTGGGTAACATCTGCGCCCACTTTGACCGACGAGGTACAGCATGCGTCGCACTATGGTAGCTGGTAACTGGAAGATGCACGGTACCCGCGCCAGTGTCGCTGAGCTGATCAATGGCCTTCGTCACTTGGCCTTGCCGAGCGGTGTTGATGTTGCGGTTTTCCCGCCTTGCTTGCATATCAACCAAGTGGTTGATGGCTTGAAGGGCAAGTCGATTCAGGTCGGCGCGCAGAACTCTGCGGTGGAGCCAATGCAAGGTGCATTGACCGGTGAGATTTCGCCGAGTCAGTTGGTCGATGCGGGTTGTTCCTATGTGCTTGTCGGGCACTCCGAGCGCCGTCAGATGATGGGCGAGCGTGATGGGACACTCAATCGCAAGTTCGCAGCGGCACAGGCTTGTGGCTTGATTCCGGTGTTGTGCATAGGGGAGACCCTTGAGCAGCGTGAATCTGGCAAGACTCTAGAAGTTGTCTCGCGTCAGCTGGGCAGCATCATCGAGGAGCTGGGTGTTGGTGCGTTTGCAAAGGCGGTCATTGCTTACGAGCCGGTCTGGGCCATTGGTACCGGGCTGACTGCTACACCGCAACAGGCGCAGGATGTGCACGCAGCCATCCGCGCGCAGTTGGCGGCAGAGAATTCTGAAGTCGCACAAGGTGTGCGTCTTCTATACGGCGGCAGCGTGAAGGCGGCCAATGCGGTCGAACTGTTCGGCATGCCGGATATCGATGGGGGGCTCATTGGTGGAGCTTCCCTGAATGCAGATGAGTTCGGTGCGATCTGTCGCGCCGCGGGAAACTGAAAAAATGCTGGAAACAGTCGTAGTCGTTTTTCATCTGTTGGCTGCCCTGGGCGTAGTTGCCCTGGTTTTGTTGCAACAGGGTAAAGGTGCGGATGCTGGTGCGTCTTTCGGTGCAGGTGCTTCAAATACTGTGTTCGGAAGCCAAGGTTCCTCTACCTTTCTTAGTAAGTTTACTGCTATACTTGCCGCCGGTTTCTTCATAACCAGCTTAGGGTTAGGTTACTTTGCTAAAGAGAAAGCTCATGTGCTGACTCAAGTAGGTCTCCCAAATCCAGCAGTGTTGGAAGTGCCAAAAGCAAAACCGGCTTCTGATGATGTCCCGGTGCTTCAAGAGCAAAAGTCGGCTACTCCAGCGACTGACGTACCTCCAGCTCAAGAGCAGAAGTAAGAAGGGTTGTAAACGCTGTATTGCCGAGGTGGTGGAATTGGTAGACACGCAACCTTGAGGTGGTTGTGCCCATAGGGTGTAGGGGTTCGAGTCCCCTTCTCGGTACCAATTATCAGGAGAGCCCGCTGTTGCGGGCTTTCTTGTAGGTGGAAGGTTACATTGACCCTGTAAGGGATCGGTCGTATACTTCCGCCCCAGCTTTGTCGCGGGGTGGAGCAGTCTGGTAGCTCGTCGGGCTCATAACCCGAAGGTCGTCGGTTCAAATCCGGCCCCCGCAACCAGTTTTAGCGGAGCCCCTTTTAAGGGGCTTTTTGTTAGCTGGACACTTTCAACGCCGCTGTTCGACGGCGTTTCAAGGATGGGCGTTTCGCCCATTTTTTTATTTTGCACAGCATGCACATACATGCACGAGGGGGTTCAGGTGTCGAGCAAGCTAGAAGAGTTGCAGGCCTTGCTGGCCCCGGTGGTCGTGGCCCTAGGCTATGAATGCTGGGGTATTGAGTTTTCGGCTCAAGGTCGCCACTCAATGTTGCGCGTTTATATCGATAAAGAGGGCGGCGTGCTGGTGGACGATTGTGCCATTGTCAGCCGTCAGATCAGCGGTGTCCTGGATGTTGAAGATCCGATTTCCGTTGAATACACCCTCGAAGTTTCCTCGCCAGGCATGGAACGCCCACTGTTCACTATTGATCAGTTTGCAAAATTTGCCGGTGAACAAGTGAAGATCAAGCTGCGATCTCCCTTTGAAGGGCGACGCAACTTTCAGGGCCTTCTGCGCGGTGTAGAAGAACAGGATGTCGTGGTGCAGGTAGAAGACCATGAATTCCTGTTGCCGATCGATATGATCGACAAGGCCAACATTATTCCCAGTTTTGACTGAGACGCGGATCCCGCGGATCCAATGGCTTGCGAAAGGCGAGGCGTACGATGAGCAAAGAAGTACTGCTGGTTGTTGAGTCGGTATCCAATGAAAAGGGCGTACCGGCAAACGTGATTTTTGAAGCGCTGGAGCTGGCCCTGGCCACTGCTACCAAAAAGCGTTTTGAAGACGAAGTTGATCTGCGTGTGGAAATCAACCGCCACACCGGTGCCTATGAGACTTTCCGTCGCTGGACGGTCGTTGAAGAAGCCGATCTTGATGATCCGGCCATCGAAACCTGGCCTAGCAAGGTTGCCGAAACGCACCCTGGCGCCAAGGTCGGTGATGTCGTTGAAGAAAAGATCGAGTCGATCGAGTTCGGCCGTATTGCTGCACAGACCGCCAAGCAGGTCATCGTGCAGAAGGTTCGCGAAGCCGAGCGCGCTCAGGTCGTTGACGCTTATCGCGAGCGCCTGGGTGAAATCATCTCCGGCACCGTGAAAAAAGTCACCCGCGACAACGTGATCGTCGACCTGGGCAACAACGCCGAAGCGTTGCTGGCCCGCGAAGACATCATCTCTCGCGAAACCTTCCGTGTTGGCGTGCGTCTGCGTGCGCTGCTCAAGGAAATCCGCACCGAGAACCGCGGCCCTCAGTTGATCCTGTCGCGTACCGCGCCGGAAATGCTGATCGAGCTGTTCCGTATCGAAGTGCCGGAAATCGCCGAAGGCCTGATCGAAGTCATGGCTGCGTCCCGCGACCCGGGTTCGCGCGCCAAGATCGCGGTCCGCTCCAAGGACAAACGCATCGACCCGCAAGGCGCTTGCATCGGTATGCGCGGTTCGCGCGTCCAGGCAGTGTCGGGCGAATTGGGCGGTGAGCGTGTGGACATCGTCCTGTGGGACGATAACCCGGCGCAGTTCGTGATCAACGCCATGTCGCCGGCTGAAGTGGCGGCAATTATCGTTGACGAAGATGCCCATGCAATGGACATCGCCGTTGGCGCAGACAATCTGGCTCAGGCCATTGGTCGAGGTGGTCAGAACGTGCGTCTGGCCAGCCAACTGACCGGTTGGACCCTGAACGTGATGACCGAATCGGACATCCAGGCTAAGCAGCAAGCTGAAACCGGTGACATCCTGCGCAACTTCATCGACGAGTTGGAAGTCGACGAAGACCTGGCACAGGTGCTGGTAGATGAAGGCTTCACCAGTCTGGAAGAGATTGCCTACGTACCGTTGGAAGAAATGCTCAACATCGACGGCTTTGACGAAGACACCGTCAACGAGCTTCGCGCTCGGGCCAAGGATCGTTTGTTGACTAAAGCCATCGCTACTGAGGAAAAGCTGGCAGACGCCCATCCGGCCGAAGACCTGCTCTCGCTTGAGGGTATGGACAAGGATTTGGCGATGGAACTGGCGGTGCGCGGCGTAATTACCCGCGAAGACCTGGCCGAGCAGTCTATTGACGATCTGCTCGACATCGACGGCATTGACGATGATCGTGCCGGCAAGTTGATCATGGCCGCCCGAGCCCATTGGTTCGAGTAACTAGGCGCGGCCTGAGGAGAGAAGTGCATGACGCAAGTCACGGTGAAACAACTGGCCGATGAGGTCAAAACACCGGTAGAGCGCCTGTTGCAGCAGATGCGTGAGGCAGGTCTGCCGCACACCGCCGCCGATGAAGGTGTGAGCGATAGTGAGAAGCAGTCTTTGCTGACTCACTTGAAGAGCAGCCACAAGGCGAAAGTGGAAGAACCGCGCAAGATTACATTGCAGCGCAAAACCACCAGCACCCTGCGTGTTGCTGGTAGCAAGAGCATCAGCGTTGAAGTACGCAAGAAGAAAGTCTTCGTACAGCGCAGCCCGGAAGAAATCGAAGCCGAGCGCAAACGCGAGCTGGACGAACGTCGCGCAGTAGAAAATGCTGCTCGTCAGAAGGCTGAAGAAGAAGCCAAGCGTCGCGCCGAAGAAGAAGCGCGTCGCCAGCCTGCTGCTGCGCAACCTGCTGCCACTGAAGCGGCTGTCGCGCCTAGCGCGCCGGTTGAAGCTGTGCGTGAGGCCGCTCCGGTTGCCGCTGCACCAGCGCCTGCTGCTGACGCTCGCAAACGCGACGAACCTCGTCGCCCAGACAAGCCGCGTGCTGACGATAACAATCGTCGCGGCGGTGGTGGCGACGGCGAGCGTAAAAACGCTCCGCATCGTGCCTCGGTCAAAGAGAAAGCGCCTGCTCCACGCGTTGCCCCACGTACTACCGACGAAGAAAGCGATGGCTTCCGTCGTGGTGGTCGCGGCAAGGCCAAGCTGAAAAAACGCAACGCCCACGGTTTCCAGAGCCCAACCGGCCCTGTCGTGCGTGAAGTGAAGATCGGCGAGACCATCACTGTTGGCGATCTCGCCCAGCAGATGTCGGTCAAGGCTGCTGAAATCATCAAGTTCATGTTCAAGCTGGGCACCCCGGCCACCATCAACCAGGTACTGGATCAGGAAACTGCCCAACTGGTTGCTGAGGAATTGGGCCATAAAGTGACCCTGGTCAGCGACACCGCCCTGGAAGATTCCCTGGCCGAGTCCCTGAAGTTTGAAGGTGAGGCGGTTTCCCGTGCTCCGGTTGTGACCGTAATGGGCCACGTTGACCACGGTAAAACCTCTCTGCTCGACTACATCCGTCGTGCCAAGGTAGCTGCGGGCGAAGCCGGCGGTATCACCCAGCACATCGGTGCGTACCACGTTGAAACCGACCGTGGCATGGTGACGTTCCTCGATACCCCTGGTCACGCCGCGTTTACCGCAATGCGTGCCCGTGGTGCCAAGGCGACCGACATCGTGATCCTGGTGGTTGCAGCCGACGACGGCGTGATGCCACAAACCATCGAAGCTGTTCAGCATGCCAAGGCAGCTGGCGTTCCGTTGGTTGTAGCCGTGAACAAAATCGACAAGCCGGGCGCCGATCTTGATCGCATCCGTAGCGAACTGTCGGTTCACGGCGTGACCTCCGAAGAGTGGGGTGGTGACACTCCATTCGTACCGGTCTCCGCGAAGATGGGTACTGGCGTTGACGAACTGCTTGAAGCTGTTCTGTTGCAAGCCGAAGTGCTGGAACTGACTGCTACCCCATCGGCTCCTGGCCGTGGTGTCGTGGTTGAATCCCGCCTCGACAAGGGCCGTGGCCCGGTTGCGACCGTTCTGGTTCAAGACGGTACCCTGCGCCAAGGCGACATGGTCCTGGTCGGTTCGAACTACGGCCGTGTGCGTGCCATGCTCGACGAGAACGGCAAGCCAATCAAGGAAGCAGGTCCTGCTATCCCGGTCGAGATCCTCGGCCTGGACGGTACCCCGGACGCTGGCGACGAGATGAGCGTGGTTGCCGACGAGAAGAAAGCCCGTGAAGTGGCTCTGTTCCGTCAAGGCAAGTTCCGCGAAGTCAAACTGGCCCGTGCTCACGCAGGCAAGCTGGAAAACATTTTCGAGAACATGGGCCAGGAAGAGAAGAAGACGCTTAACATCGTCCTCAAATCTGACGTACGTGGTTCCCTCGAAGCGTTGAACGGCGCCTTGAACGGCCTGGGTAACGACGAAGTGCAAGTGCGCGTTGTCGGTGGCGGTGTCGGTGGTATCACCGAGTCCGACGCCAACCTGGCACTGGCTTCCAACGCTGTACTGTTCGGCTTCAACGTGCGTGCCGATGCTGGCGCTCGCAAGATCGTCGAGCAGGAAGGCCTGGACATGCGTTACTACAACGTCATCTACGACATCATCGAAGACGTCAAGAAAGCCCTCACCGGCATGCTTGGCAGCGACGTCCGGGAAAACATCCTGGGTATTGCCGAAGTTCGTGACGTGTTCCGTTCGCCGAAGTTCGGCGCGATCGCTGGCTGCATGGTTGTCGAAGGCACCGTGTACCGTAACCGTCCAATCCGTGTACTGCGTGAAGACATCGTTATCTTCGAAGGCGAGCTGGAATCCCTGCGCCGCTTCAAGGATGACGCTTCCGAAGTACGTGCCGGCATGGAATGCGGTATCGGCGTCAAGAGCTACAACGACGTCAAGGTTGGCGACAAGATCGAAGTCTTCGAGAAGGTTCAGGTTGCTCGCAGCCTCTAACTCGCGCACTTCCGGAGCCACGCGGCGTGTGGGCATGCAAATGTCCCACGCAGCGTACGGACTCTAAACGCAACGCCCGGTCTGGCTTTTGTCAGGCCGGGCGTTTGCCGCTTTCAGACCCCACGGGTTTCACCGTGTGGCAGTAACAGGTAACAAGACATGGCAAAAGAATACAGCCGTACCCAGCGTATCGGCGATCAGATGCAGCGTGAGCTGGCCCAACTGATCCGCCGCGAAGTCAAAGACCCGCGCGTTGGCCTGGTCACCATCACCGCCGTTGAAGTGAGCCGTGACGTGGGTCACGCCAAGATCTTCATCACCGTGATGGGGCAGGACAACAGCGAAGAAATCGCGCAAAGCATCAAGGTGCTCAACTCGGCTGCGGGTTTCCTGCGCATGCAGTTGGCCCGTGAAATGAAGCTGCGCAGTGTTCCCCAGTTGCACTTCCACTACGACGAAAGCGTGGTGCGTGGCGCGCACCTGTCGGCACTGATCGAGCGCGCCGTGGCTGAAGACAGCCAGCACCCGTCCACACCTGAAGACGCCAAGGAGTAAGCGGTGGCTCAGGTCAAACGTATCCGTCGCAACGTCAGCGGCATCATTCTGCTCGACAAGCCCATTGGCTTTACCTCCAACGCTGCGTTGCAGAAGGTTCGCTGGCTGCTCAATGCCGAGAAGGCCGGGCACACCGGCAGCCTCGACCCCCTGGCCACCGGCGTATTGCCGTTGTGCTTTGGCGAGGCCACCAAGTTTTCGCAATACCTGCTCGATTCCGACAAGGGTTACGAAACCCTGATGCAACTGGGCAAGACCACCACCACGGCCGATGCCGAAGGTGATGTTTTGCAGGTTCGCGACGTGACCGTTGGTCGTGCTGATATCGAAGCTGCATTACCCGCTTTTCGTGGGCAAATCAGTCAGATACCGCCGATGTACTCGGCGCTCAAGCGTGATGGACAGCCTCTTTACAAGCTGGCACGTGCGGGTGAAGTAGTGGAGCGCGAACCACGTTCTGTTACTATTGCGCGCTTGGAATTGCTCGCCTGTGAAGGTGACACCGCCCGACTGGCTGTGGACTGCAGCAAAGGCACCTATATCCGTACCCTGGTGGAAGATATTGGTGAACAGCTCGGTTGCGGCGCCTACGTTGCAGAACTGCGACGTACCCAGGCCGGTCCGTTCAGCCTGGCCCAGACGGTCACGCTGGAAGAGCTCGAAGCGGTACACGCCGAAGGTGGCAACGAAGCGGTAGATCGCTTCCTGATGCCGTCGGACAGCGGTTTGCTCGATTGGCCATTGCTGCACTTCTCGGAGCACAGCGCGTTCTACTGGCTCAACGGCCAGCCGGTACGTGCCCCGGATGCCCCGAAGTTCGGCATGGTGCGGGTACAAGATCACAATGGTCGCTTTATCGGTATCGGTGAAGTGAGCGAAGACGGGCGCATCGCGCCGCGTCGACTGATTCGGTCAGAATGACCGAACGAGTGTGGCTGTTAACAGGCACGGTCAACACTCATTTTTAGATACAGGGATTTGTCCCTGGCCTGTTGAAGCTGTTTTTCTGAAACAGTTTCCTGATAAAAGGATTGCCTCATGGCTCTCGACGTTCAAGAAAAAGCACAGATCGTAGCTGACTACCAGCAAGCTGTTGGTGACACTGGTTCGCCAGAAGTGCAAGTTGCACTGCTGACCCACAACATCAACAAGCTGCAAGGTCACTTCAAGGCCAACGGTAAAGATCACCACTCCCGTCGTGGTCTGATCCGTATGGTAAACCAGCGTCGTAAGCTGCTGGACTACCTGAAGGGCAAGGACGTGAGCCGTTACAGCTCGCTGATCGCTCGCCTGGGTCTGCGTCGCTAACAAGCGATTGCGCTAGAGGTTGGTTGTCTGCCGTGTGTCAGTGGGATTCCCGCTGGCCCATGGCAGGCTCCCAGCCTCAAGTTTTATCTGGATACACGTTTTACCCTGGACGAGGGTTGGGCCGATTCCCAGCATTGCCCAAGAATTTCGCAAGAAGACAAGTTCCCCAAGAGCCACAAAGAAGGTAGGACACCGTGAACCCGGTTATCAAAAAATTCCAGTTCGGTCAGTCGACCGTTACCCTCGAGACAGGCCGTATTGCCCGTCAAGCCTCCGGCGCAGTGCTGGTTACCGTTGATGACGACGTTACCGTACTGGTGACCGTTGTTGGCGCCAAGACCGCTGACCCAAGCAAAGGCTTCTTCCCTCTTTCCGTTCACTACCAGGAAAAGACTTACGCTGCCGGTAAGATCCCTGGCGGTTTCTTCAAGCGCGAAGGCCGTCCTTCCGAGAAAGAAACCCTGACTTCCCGACTGATCGACCGTCCGATCCGTCCGCTGTTCCCAGAAGGCTTCATGAACGAAGTGCAGGTTGTCTGCACCGTCGTGTCCACCAGCAAGAAGACCGATCCGGACATCGCTGCGATGATCGGTACCTCGGCTGCCCTGGCTATCTCCGGTATTCCTTTCGATGGCCCGATCGGCGCAGCCCGCGTTGCATTCCACGAAAGCACCGGCTACCTGCTGAACCCAACTTACGAGCAACTGAAAGCATCGAGCCTGGACATGGTCGTTGCCGGTACTTCGGAAGCCGTTCTGATGGTTGAATCGGAAGCCAAAGAGCTGACCGAAGACCAGATGCTGGGCGCCGTGCTGTTCGCCCACGACGAATTCCAGGCAGTCATCAAGGCTGTTACCGAGCTGGCGGCCGAAGCGGCCAAGCCAACCTGGACCTGGGCGCCACAGGCTGAAGCGACTGAACTGCTGGGCGCTATCCGCTCCGAGTTCGGTGCTGCCATCTCCGACGCCTACACCATCACCGTCAAGGCCGACCGTTACGCTCGCCTGGGCGAGTTGAAGGATCAGGTTGTGGCCAAGCTGTCCGGTGAAGAAGGCCAGCCTTCCTCCAGCGAAGTCAAAGCTGCCTTCGGCGAGATCGAATACCGCACCGTTCGCGAAAACATCGTAAACGGCAAGCCACGTATCGACGGTCGCGACACCCGCACCGTACGTCCGCTGAACATCGAAGTTGGCGTTCTGCCGAAGACTCACGGTTCGGCGTTGTTCACCCGTGGTGAAACCCAGGCCCTGGTAGTTGCGACCCTGGGCACCGCCCGCGACGCACAGCTGCTGGACACCCTGGAAGGCGAGAAAAAAGACCCGTTCATGCTGCACTACAACTTCCCTCCGTTCTCGGTGGGCGAGTGCGGTCGCATGGGTGGCGCTGGTCGTCGCGAAATCGGTCACGGCCGTCTGGCGCGTCGTTCGGTACAGGCCATGCTGCCTGCTGCTGACGTGTTCCCGTACACCATCCGTGTTGTGTCGGAAATCACCGAGTCCAACGGTTCCAGCTCCATGGCTTCCGTTTGCGGTGCTTCCCTGGCGCTGATGGATGCTGGTGTGCCAATGAAGGCGCCGGTTGCCGGTATCGCCATGGGCCTGGTTAAAGAAGGCGAGAAGTTCGCCATCCTGACCGACATCCTGGGCGACGAAGACCACCTGGGCGACATGGACTTCAAAGTAGCCGGTACCGCCAAAGGTGTTACCGCGCTGCAGATGGACATCAAGATCAAGGGCATCACCGAAGAGATCATGGAAATCGCCCTGGGCCAAGCCCTGGAAGCGCGCCTGAACATCCTCGGTCAGATGAACCAGATCATTGGTCAGTCCCGTACCGAACTGTCGGAAAACGCTCCGACCATGATCGCGATGAAAATCGACACCGACAAAATTCGTGATGTTATCGGTAAAGGCGGCGCGACAATCCGTGCGATCTGTGAAGAGACCAAGGCTTCGATCGACATCGAAGACGACGGCTCGATCAAGATCTTCGGCGAAACCAAGGAAGCGGCTGAAGCAGCACGTCAGCGCGTCCTGGGTATCACCGCTGAGGCTGAGATCGGCAAGATCTACGTCGGTAAGGTTGAGCGCATCGTCGACTTCGGCGCATTCGTCAACATCCTGCCGGGCAAAGACGGCCTGGTTCACATCTCCATGCTGAGCGACGCTCGCGTTGAGAAAGTGACCGACATTCTCAAAGAAGGCCAGGAAGTGGAAGTGCTGGTACTGGACGTGGACAACCGCGGCCGTATCAAGCTGTCCATCAAGGACGTAGCAGCAGCCAAGGCTTCGGGCGTGTAATCACCCCTAAGGCTTCACGCTGAAAAAGGACTCTTCGGAGTCCTTTTTTTATGGAGCCAGGAAAGTGAAGTGAAATCAGCCATTTACGCCATGGCAAAAGCCGCAACTTGCATGCAGGCACGATGGGGTTCATGCAAGTTGCACGATTTCGAAAATAGCGACATTTTATAAGTCATTGTTTTATATGATTTTTATTGGTGGTGGAGACTTGGCACAGCGCCTGCAATATTCCTGTTAACGCTGCAGCATCAAGGTACACACACTGCAGACTTTTAATAAAACAGGAGTTACTCGTATGAAGAAGTTCGCTCTCGCTACTGCTACCGCCCTGACCCTGGCTATTGGTGCCAACGCAGCCTTTGCACAAACTTCCCAAGCGCCGATGACCCTGGCCGCTGGCGAAGTGACAAAAGCCAAGGAGTCCACTTCGGACACTTGGATCACCACCAAAGTCAAAGCTGACCTGCTGACCGAAAAAGGTATTCCAGGTTCGGACATCAAGGTTGAAACCAACAAAGGCGTGGTTACCCTGTCGTCTGACGTAGAGATTTCCGAATCGCAGAAAGCTACCGCTGTAGCGATCACCAAGAAGATCAAAGGCGTTAAAGCTGTCTCCGCTGATAGCCTGCATGCCGGCGGCGCTTACAAAGCCGATAACGTAGACAAGACTAAGACCGCTGCCGCTGGTGCTAAAGAGACGACTTCCGATACCTGGATCACCACCAAAGTGAAAGCCGATCTGGTTACCGAGAAAGGCATTCCAGGCACTGACATCAAAGTCGAAACCAATAAAGGCGTCGTTTCCCTGTCGTCGACTGCCGCAGTGACCGATGCGCAGAAAACCACAGCAGTGAACATTGCCAAGAAAATCAAGGGCGTTAAAGCTGTATCGGCTGATGGCCTGAAGGCAGAGTAACGCTTCATTTATCGCCTTGAACTAAGCGTCGGCGGCAACGAGTGAGCTAGATATCCACTCAATGCACCTCACGTGTTCATGCGACCGACCACAGGGATGTGGTCACTACAGGCCCCGGCATTCGTGTCGGGGCCTGTTCTATTGTGGGATTGGAATACTGATCTCAAGGCTATGAAAGTCAAATGTGGGAGCGAGCTTGCTCGCGAACGCGGTGGACCAGTGCCAGCCATGTTGGCTGACACACCGCATTCGCGAGCAAGCCCGCTCCCACATTTAGAACTGTGTTGCTATGGGGTTACTCGGCATCCAGATGCATGGGTGTCACTACCCGACCATCCTTCTGCGCCTGCCCCAGGTTGGCATCGATGAAGTACACCCGGTCATCTTCCAGCTGGCCTTTATCCACCAGGTAGTCCTTGATCGTGCTGGCACGGTCCTGGCCCAGTTGGCGCAGCAACACATCACTGGCGCTCCAGAACTTGATCACGCCGTCACGCAGTTTAGCGGTGCGGTCATCGTCGCTCAGGTCTTTCCATTCTGCCGGGGGTTGCTGTTTCAAGCGCGTGCGGTAAATGCCTTCAAGTAGGGGGGCCTTTTCCTTCTCCGGCACCACAAGCAACGATGCCTGGGCTGGAACCTTATCTCCCCGACGTTGAAGAATCTTGTAGTAGTTGTATTGGTATTCCCGCTCCAGGCGCTCGGCTGCCAGGAATGGGCCGTCACTGCTTGCAGCGGCGGTCCCCTCGATTTCCAGGCGCAGGGACGGACGTTCCTTGAGTGCCTTGGCGAGTTTGTCCAAGGCGGCCTGGGCGTCTTTACTCAGCTCACTGGAGCCCGCCGCAAATGACACATTGCCAAGGTCTTCCGCGCCGCCGCCAGACACCAGCCCACCGATAAACCGGAAAGGGGCCGTGGCCGCGCGCACCACCAGATTGCGCAGGGTCTGCCACACAATCGGCATTACGCTGAATTGCGGGTTGTTCAAGTCACCCGTTACTGGCAGTTCAATGGAGATCTTGCCGTCGCTGTCCTTGAGCAGTGCAATCGCAAGGCGAATCGGCAAGTCCACGGCGTCGGCGCTGTCGACTTTCTCGCCCAGTTGCAGCTGTTCGACCACCACTTTGTTTTCAGCCTTGAGCTGGCCTTTGGTGATGACGTAATGCAGGTCGAGGTTCAGACGCCCCTTACGGATGCGAAACCCAGCAAACTTGCCGGAGTACGGCGTCAACGTGGTCAGTTCGACGCGCTTGAAGCTGGTGGCAATGTCCAGTGCGGCCATTGGGTCAAACGGATTGACGCTGCCCTTGATGGTCACCGGCGCATAGCGATCCACCTTGCCTTTGATGTCCACGCTGGCCGGCTTGGCCTGGCGACTGTCGATGGTGCCGATTTGCCCGTTGAGTTGTTGGATTGCGGTGGCAAAGTTGGGGGTCAGGCTGAAGTCGGCAAAGTTGGCCGAGCCATCGTTGATCGCAATCTGCCCCACATGAATACCCAGCGGTTTTTCTTTGCTGGCAGGTTTGGGGCCTTTATCGGGCGGTTGCGGGATCAGCAGGTCATCGACGTTGGTGGTGCGGTCGTCGTTGATCATGAAACGCGCATAGGGCTGCAGCAGGTTGACCTTGTCGATCGACAGGCTGTCGCCGTGTTGATAGTTCAAGCCCTCCACCACCACGCGCTGCCATTTGACGAAGTCTCGGGTCTTGAGGGTGTCGAGGGTGTGTAACTGATCGACCTGCGCCCGGCCGGTGACCTGGAGCTTGAGGGGATCAGTGCTTTTGAGGTTCACGTCCAGGTTGCTGCCGAGCATGCCGCTGCGCAGTTCCAGGCGGATGAACGGGCTGATATAGGACTGTGCCACCCGCAGGTCGATGTCCTGGGTCGTCACCTTCAGCTTGGCGCTGACTGGGTTGAGATTGACCTCCCCGGTTGCCGCGATCTTGCCTTGTTTACCCAGGCCGCTGTCGACCTTGAGGGTGAACGGACTCTGGTTGAGGCTATCGAAGTTCTGCACATCGACGTTCAGCGGTCCCAGTTCCAGCGCCACCGCAGGTTTGGCCTGACGGTCCGCCAGGTGCACCTGGTAGTTGCGCAGTTGCACATCCTTGAGCAGCACTTGCCAGGGTTTGCTTGGGGCCGCAGGTTCGGCTTTTGGCGAGTCGGCGGTGGCCGGTGCCGTGGCGGGTTCTGGCGCCTGGGCTGGTTTGCTCGGTTGGCTGGCAAACAGCTTTTGCCAGTCCAGCTGACCATCCGCTTCGCGGGCGGCCCAGGTTTCCAGCTTGTTGCTACGGATCTTGCCAGCCACCACTTGCTGCTTGGCCAGGTCCACCGTGGTGTCGCTGACGTCCAGGCGCTCCAGGCGCACCAACGGCCGACCGTCCGGGGCCTTGATGGCGAACGGCGCGATGCTGGCGGCGGTGTTGGTCAGGTTCAGTTCGGTCTCTTTGGCCAGGCTGAACTTGTACTCGGTGCTGAAATTGAGCACGCCATCTTCAAGCACCAGTGGCAACGCGTCGCGTACGTACGGCCACCAGGCTTTCATCTTGCCGTCGGTGACTTTGAGCGTACCTTCGGAGGTGATCGGTACCAGGCTGAAATTGCCTTTCCAGTCGATCTGGCCACCCTCAGGGCCGGCGGCGACCAGGGTCATGTCCGCGTTGTCTTCGGGCAGTGTGCTGAGGTTTTTCAGCTCGAAATCGAGTTTGTCGTAGAGAAATTCGATGGGCTCGCTGGGGCGCAAGTCTTCGAAGTGCACATAGCCGCCGGCCAGCTTGATGCCGTCGATGCGCAACGGGAATGGCTTGGCATTGGGGTCGGCCGGGGTTGGCTCGCTTGGCGGTACCTTGAACAACTGCGCCAGGTTGAGTTGGCCGGATTTATCGAACAGCACCTCGGTCTTGGGCTGGTCCAACTGCACATCGGCCAGGTGCAAGGCGCGGGTCCACAGGCTGTCGATCTGCAGGTTGGCATAGAGGCGTTCGAAACCCACCTGCTCCTTGCCCGGCTCACCGATCTTGAGGCCCCACAGGGTCAGCTCCAGGCTGAACGGGTTGAGCTCGATCCGCTCTATCCGCGCTGGCACCGTGGCGTAATGGGCCAGTTGCTGGTTGGCAATGCGAAGGGCAATGCCGGGCAAAATCAGAAAGCCCAGCAGGCTGTACAGGGCAAGAGCGGTCAACAAGGCGCCGACGGCGCGGATCAATCCTTTGGGCATGGGTGACGCCATCTATGTCATTCAGGAGTGCCTTGGAGTATGGCACGGGTTTTCGGTTCCGAAGATCCAGGCTCTTGGGAAACGTCCTACAACTGGAGTATCAATGTTTTCAGCGGCGGCTGCTGGTCCTGGGAGGGAAAATCCGCCCCCGGCGTCATGATTTGCCAGTCTCGTACCGGGCGTCCGGCTTTTTCCGCGCAACGCAGGACCTGCTCACGCCAATCCTCCATGCTGACTTTTGCCAGGTTGTTGCAGCAGATCAGCACGCCATTGTCTGCAGTGGCCAGCAGCGCAGGCTTGAGCAGGCTCTGGTAGTCGCGAAGCAGGTCGACGGTGCCGAATGCGCTCTTCGCCCATGCCGGAGGATCCAGCAGGACGAGGTCATACTGGCGCTGTTCCAGGCGTGGATAACTCGGCAGCTTCTGACCGCGGCGCTGGGTGATCGGCAAGCCGGCCAGTTGGCGAATCGCTGGGAAGTAGTCCGATTGCACGAACTCCATGGCCGGCAATTGCGGGTTCAGCAGGCCGTTCTCGCGCCCGACCGCCAGGTTGCCCTCGGCAAAGTCCAGGTTGTACACCTCGCGCGCGCCACCGGCTGCGGCACTCAGGCCTACCCCACAGGTGTAGGCGAACAGGTTCAGCACGCTTTTGCCAGCGCTGTGCTCTTTGACCCAGCCACGGGTGTTGCGAAGGTCGAGGAACAGCAACGGGTCTTGTCCGGCATGTCGCCCGCGTACGCGGTAATTGAGGCCCCACTCGTGGCCGACCAGGTCTTCCAGCGCGGCTGGTTCGGCACGGTACACCGTGTCTTCGCGGTCGACCCGCGAGTTGCCTCGGGAGCGGTCGTTGTACACCAGCAACAATTCCAGGCCCATGTACTGGTTGATCAGTTGGTGCAGCTCCAGCAACTCCTCGGTTTGCAGCGACTGGTGAAAGCTTTGCACCAGCAGTTGCGGGCCATAACGGTCGATGGTCAGTCCACCCGCGCCTTCCTGGCTGCCGTGGAACAAGCGATAGCAGTCAGTGCCTTGGGCGTGCAGCTCGTTGATCAGGTCTTGGCGATGATCGAGGGCGGCGCGCAGCGCCTGATTCAGGGGAGACATGGAGCGCGCCTTGCTGGGAAAAGAGGGCGCGAAGTTTAACAGTTATGAGGCCTGGGCTACATCAGCCCCATCCGCCGATGGGCCCGTTGCACCGAACCATTGCGCATCGCCCAGCGTAACAGTGGCGCACTGCGTTTGACCCCGGCACGGATCATCTGGCGTTGCAGCGGGCCCTGGTGTTGATCGAGCATGGCACTGGCCCAGTCGGGCAGCAGGTCGATTCCGGCCTGCATCATCAAGGCCCCAAAGGGTTTGGCCATGGTGCTGGGGGAGGGCGCATTGAGCAGCAGGCGCAGCACCTCGCGGCTGCGGTCGTCGCACAGCAGTTGTGGGCGGATGCGTGCGAAGTAATCGGAAATCTCCTGCCGTGAACGCGGAACGTGGCGCGCACCCAAACGTTCAGCCACCAAGGCGATCTCGCTGTAGTAACGGTCCTGATCCCGCCCCGAAAGGTGAGGGTTGCGATAGCGCAGATGCGCCGCCAGAAAGTTGCTGACTTCGGCCACATGCACCCAGGTCAGCAACTCTGGATCGCTGGCAGCGTAGGCTCGCCCATCCGGCGCATGGCCGACGACTTGCAGGTGAATGGTGCGTACTTTTTCAATCAGCCACTCGGCATCATGCCGCGAGCCAAAGGTGGTGCCCGAGATGAACTGCGACGTACGCCGCAGCCGTCCAAGCATGTCCTGACGGAAATTGGAATGGTCCCACACGCCTGCCAGGGCCAGTGGGTGCAGGGCTTGCAGCATCAACGCGCTGATGCCGCCAATCAGCATGCTGCTGAAGTCGCCATGGACTTGCCAGCTCACCGAATCCGGCCCGAAGAGGCCTGGGTCGCCCTTGGGGTTTTCCAGGTCCAGTTGGCCCAGTGACAAACCGGTCAGGCTCATCAGCTGGTTTTCGATGCGGCTGCGGATAAATTCCATGGCGACTCAGGGTGTCCTATCGGTTCAGGCGTTTGTCGATCAGGCCGTCCACCACGCTTGGGTCTGCCAGGGTTGAGGTATCACCCAGGCTATCCAGTTCGTTGCAGGCGATCTTGCGCAGAATCCTGCGCATTATCTTGCCGGAACGGGTTTTGGGCAGGGCTGGTGCCCATTGGATCAGTTCCGGCTTGGCAAAGCTGCCGATTTCCTTGCTGACCAGCTCCAGTAGGTGTTTTTTCAGTTCGTCACTGGGCTCCACCCCGTTCATGGGGGTGACGAAGGCATAGATGCCCTGGCCTTTGACGTCATGGGGATAGCCCACCACCGCGGCTTCGGCGACCAGGTCATGCAGGACTAGCGCGCTTTCCACTTCGGCGGTGCCGATGCGATGGCCGGACACATTGATCACATCGTCGATACGCCCGGTGATCCAGTAGTCGCCGTCGTCATCGCGGCGTGCGCCGTCGCCAGTGAAGTAATAACCGGGGTAGGGTTTGAAGTAGGTGTCGATCATGCGCTGCGGGTCGCCGTACACGCTGCGGATCTGGCCCGGCCAGCTGGCCTTGATTGCCAGTACACCACTGCCGGCGCCGCTGAATTCTTTACCCTGCTCATCCAGCAACACCGGCTGTACGCCAAACATCGGCAGGGTGGCACAGCCTGGCTTGATCCGCTGGGCGCTCACCAATGGGCTGAGCATGATGCCGCCGGTCTCGGTCTGCCACCAGGTGTCGACAATGGGGCAGCGTTGCTCGCCCACGGCGTTGAAATACCAGTCCCAGGCTTCCGGGTTGATCGGCTCGCCGACGCTGCCCAGCAGGCGCAGGCTGGCGCGTGAGGTGTTTTCCAGCGGCCCATGGCCTTCGCGCATCAGGGCGCGCAGGGCGGTGGGTGCGGTGTAGAAGATGTTTACCTGATGCTTGTCGATCACCTGCCAGAAGCGCGAGTTGTCCGGGTAGCTCGGCACGCCTTCGAACATCAGCGAAGTGGCGCCGTTGGCCAGCGGGCCGTACACGATGTAACTGTGGCCGGTGACCCAGCCCACATCCGCAGTGCACCAGAACACTTCGCCGTCGCGGTAGTCGAGCACGTACTTGAAGGTCATCGCCGCTTGCAGCAGGTAGCCGCCGGTGGTGTGCAGCACGCCCTTGGGTTTGCCGGTGCTGCCGGAGGTATAGAGGATGAACAGTGGGTCTTCGGCGTCCATCGGCTCGGGCGGACAGTCATCGCTGGCGGCATCCAGGGCTTGCTGGTACTTGAGGTCGCGGCCCTCGTTCCAGTTCACGCTGGCGCCGGTACGCTCTACCACCAGCACGGTGCTGACATTCGGGCAACTGGCCAGGGCTTTGTCGACATTCTGTTTCAGCGCCACCGGCTTGCCGCCGCGCACGCCTTCGTCGGCCGTAATCACGGTGCGACAGTCGGCATCCAGGATGCGGTCGCGCAGGGCATCCGGCGAGAAGCCTCCAAACACCACCGAGTGCACCGCGCCAATGCGCGTACAGGCCAGCATGGCGTAGGCCGCTTCCGGGATCATGGGCATATAGATGCACACGCGGTCGCCTTTCTTCACGCCACGGCTTTTCAGCACGTTAGCCAGGCGGCTAACGTTCTGATGAAGTTGGCGGTAGGTAATTTTGGCGGACTTTGCCGGATCATCGCCCTCCCAGATGAAGGCAGGCTGATCGGCACGCTGGGCCAGGTGGCGGTCAATGCAGTTGTAGCTGACGTTGAGCTGCCCGCCGGCAAACCATTGGGCGGCGCCGGTGTGGATGTCTGAGTGGTGGACGGTATGCCAGGGGGTGATCCAGTCGAGAAAGCCCTTGGCCTGCTCGGCCCAGAAGGTGTCGGGTTGCTCGATGGATTGGCGGTAGAGGCGCTGGTAGTCCGCTTGGCTGAGCTGCGCAGCCCGGCGCACGGCATCGGCGGCAGGAAATGTGCTGATATCGAACATGTGCGGTCCTTATTCTTGTTTTAGCGACAAGTCATAAAGATGCACGCAGTGGGGGGAGGGTTCAAGGCCAACGTCCAAACGGACGTTGGCCTTGAGTGATCAGCCTCAGCCGCGGTGACGACCGCGGAAGTAGTTGATCAGGCCCTGGGTCGAAGCGTCGTCGGCCAAGGTTTCTTCAGCGCCGGTCAGGCGGTTGTAAACGCCCTTGCCCAGTTCTTTACCCAGCTCCACGCCCCATTGGTCGAAGGCGTTGATGCCCCAGATCACGCTCTGCACGAACACCTTGTGCTCATACATGGCCACCAGCGCACCCAAGCGACGTGGGCTGATGCGCTCAACCACCAGGGTGTTGCTCGGACGGTTGCCCGGGATCACCTTGTGCGGTGCCAGCTTCTGCACTTCGTCTTCCGGGATGCCCTTGTCGCGCAGCTCGGCTTCGGCTTCAGCACGGGTCTTGCCGAGCATCAGCGCCTGGCTCTGGGACAGGCAGTTGGCGTACAGCCACTGGTGGTGGTCGGACACAGGGTTGAAGCTGACGATCGGCACGATAAAGTCGGCCGGGATCAGTTGGGTCCCCTGGTGCAGCAACTGGTGGTAAGCGTGCTGGCCGTTGCAGCCTACGCCGCCCCAGATCACCGGGCCGGTATCGGTGGCCACTGGCGTACCGTCCTGGCGCACGCTCTTGCCGTTGGATTCCATGTCCAATTGTTGCAAGTGTTTGGTGATGTTACGCAGGTAGTGGTCGTACGGCAGGATCGCATGGCTCTGCGCACCCCAGAAGTTGCCGTACCACACGCCCAGCAAGCCCAGCAGCACGGGCATGTTGGCTTCGAACGGGGCGTTCTGGAAATGCTGGTCCATGGTGTAGGCCCCGGACAGCAGTTCCTTGAAGTTGGACATGCCGATGGCCAGGGCAATCGGCAAACCGATAGCCGACCACAGCGAGTAACGCCCGCCGACCCAGTCCCACATCGGGAAGATGTTTTCTTCGCGAATACCGAAGGCCACGGCCGCTGCGTTGTTGCTCGATACAGCGATGAAGTGGCGATACAGCTCGGCTTCCGAGCCACCCTGGGCCAGGTACCAGGCGCGAGCGGCCTGGGCGTTTTTCAGGGTTTCGAGGGTGTTGAAGGACTTGGACGAGACGATAAACAGCGTGGTCTCGGCGCGCAGCTTCATGGTCAGCTCGTGGAACTCGCTGCCGTCGATGTTCGCCAGGTAGTGGCAGCGCACGCCTTTGTGGGCGTAGGACAACAGTGCCTCGGACACCAGTTCGGGGCCTAGGAACGAGCCACCGATGCCGATGTTCACCACGTCAGTGATCGGCTTCTCGGTATAGCCGCGCCACAGGCCGTCGTGGATGCGGCCGACAAGGTCAGTGATCTGGTTCAGCACCTTGTGCACGTCCGGCATGATGTTCACGCCGTTGACCGACAGCTTGTCGCCCACTGGACGGCGCAAGGCGGTGTGCAGGGCCGGGCGACCTTCGGAGGAGTTGACCGGCTCGCCGGCGTACAGCGAGTTGATCGCGTCTTTGAGGCCGACTTCCTTGGCCAGGCCCACCAGCAGGTCTCGGGTCTCGCTGGTGATCAGGTTTTTCGAGTAATCGAGGAAAAGTCCGCAGCTGCTCAACGTGAATTGGGAAAAGCGCTGGGGATCGGCATTGAACGCTTCGCGCATGCTGAAATCCTGCATGGCTTGGCGATGTTGATTGAGCGCTTGCCAGGCGGGCAGAGCGGTAACGTCATGAGGAGTGCGGTAGTACGCCATCGCTGCGGGTTTCCTTTTATTACGGGGACTGCCTTTAGGACACTTCTAAGCCCGGAACATCCAGTCTTTCATCAAGGATTGGGTTCCAGACAGCGCTAACCATAGCGCAGGGCGATTACATTAAACCTAGCGTGGGAATATGTCTTGGCTTTGTCTGCGCTGTGGCCGGTACTTTTTTATACCGGCACAGCGGGGAGGGGGTCAGTTGAGGTTCAGGTGCAGGTTGTCGATCAGGCGTGTGGCACCCAAATAGGCGGCTACCAAGACCACGATGTCACGGTCCTCGGGCGTGGCCGGGCGCAGATGCACGCCCTGGCGTACTTCGAGGTAATCCATGCGCAGCCCGGCGGCTTCGATCTGGCGGACCTGCTCGGCACGCAGTTTGGCGAAGTCGTGGTCACCCGCCGTGATCGCGGCGCCAATCTGGCTGAGGCTGCGGTACAGCACCGGCGCGATGGCACGTTGTTCTTGTGTGAGGTAGCCATTGCGCGATGACAGCGCCAGGCCGTCGTCGGCACGCACGGTGGGCTCGCCGATGATCTGGATGGGCATGTTCAGGTCATGGACCATGGCGCGGATCACGGCCAGTTGCTGGTAGTCCTTCTGGCCAAACACGGCGATGTCCGGCTGGACCATGTTGAACAGCTTGCTGACCACTGTCGCGACACCCTCGAAGTGCCCCGGACGGCTGGCGCCGCACAGGCCTTCGGACAGTTGCGGGACGCTGACACGGGTCTGGCCGGTGGTGCCGCCTGGGTACATTTCATCGACGGTGGGTGCAAACAGCAGATTGCAGCCCGATTGCAGCAGCTTTTCCTGGTCGGCCGCCAAGGTGCGCGGGTATTTGTCCAGGTCTTCGCCGGCGCCGAATTGCAACGGATTGACGAAGATGCTCGCGACCACAAAGTCAGCCTGTTGTGCGGCCTTGCTCACCAGGGTGGCGTGGCCGCTGTGCAGGTTGCCCATGGTGGGCACAAAGCCGATGCGTTTGCCGGCGTTGCGGGCGTGGGTCACGGCGGCCCGCAGTTCACGTACGGTTTTTACGGTGTTCATGCTGAAAATCCGTGTTCGGCGCCTGGGAAGGTCACGCCTTTGACTTCGGCGACATACGCGCTCAAGGCCGCGTGGATGCTGTCCTGGCCGGTCATGAAGTTCTTCACGAACTTCGGCACTCGGCCAGTGATCGACAGGCCGAGCATGTCATGCAATACCAGCACCTGGCCGTCGGTGGCCGGGCCTGCGCCAATGCCGATCACCGGGACTTTCACGGCCTGGGTGATTTCCGCTGCCAGCTCGCTCGGTACGCACTCCAGCAGAATCATTGCCGCACCGGCTTGTTCCAGTGCAATGGCATCGGCCCGCATCTGCCGCGCTTGGGCTTCATTGCGGCCCTGTACCTTGTAGCCGCCCAGGATGTTCACCGACTGCGGGGTCAGGCCCATGTGCACGCACACCGGCACGCCGCGCTCCGCCAGCAGGCGGATCGACTCGGCCAGCCACACGGCGCCTTCGACCTTGACCATGTGCGCACCGGCGCGCATGAGCTTGCCGGCATTCTTGAAGGTTTGCTCGACCGTGGCGTAATCCATGAACGGCAGGTCGGCGATGATGAACGCGCCATCGTTGCCGCGTTTGACGCTGGCAGTGTGGTAGGCGAGTTCATCGGTGGTCACAGGCAGGGTGCTGTCATTCCCTTGAAGAACCATGCCCAGGGAATCACCCACCAGTAACACTTCAACCCCGGCCTGGCAGCTGGCGTGGGCGAAGGTGGCGTCGTAGCAGGTCAGCATGGTGATTTTTTCACCTTTGAGCTTGAGGCTCTGCAAGGTGGTCAGGGTAATGTCTGGCATGAAAAGGGTCCTCGTTCAGGCGCTTGGAAACAGCGAGTAACGCGCGTGAATCTTCGTATATACAGGCGTACTGTCTTGAGAGCAGTGCTTATAAGGCCTGGATTGCGCCCTTCAGCGCCGGGTTGGCGGCAGCGGGACGCCTATAGTCGTGAGGAGGGCGCGGGAAGTCAATTGGATGTGTTACCGCGTTGTTACGTGTGGGGTGTTACCCCTGTTACTGATGCGATTCAGCTGGCTGAACGCAGTTTTTTGCTGCGCCGAAGATCCAATGTGTGCGGGCTTGCTCGCGAAAGCGGTATGTCAGCCAGCACATGCGGCGACTGACACTCCGCCTTCGCGAGCGAGCCCGCTCCCACACAAGCCCGCTGCCACAGGGATAGCGTTAGGCCGTGAGGATGCGTTCCAGGCCGACAAACGGGCACGCTTTCAGCAAGTCGCTGAGGCGTTGGCCGTCAGGCAATTGGAGGCTCTCGGGCTCCAGCTCGGCCAGCGGATACAGCACAAACGCCCGCACATGCATCTGGTAGTGCGGCACCTTCAGGCGCGGTTCGTCGATCAGGCGATCGCCAAACAGCAGGATATCCAGGTCGAGTGTGCGTGGGCCCCAACGCTCAAGGCGTTCGCGACCCTGGTCGTTTTCGATGGCCTGCAAGGCATCCAGCAGGTCCAGCGGCGCCAGGCTGCTGTCCAGGGCCGCAACCGCATTGGTATAGCGCGGCTGGCCCGGCAGTAGCGAATCACTTTGATAGAAGGCTGAAACGCCTGCGACGGTGGTGCCGGGCAATTGCCCCAGCGCTTGGATAGCGCTGCGCAATTGCTGGTCCGGGGCAGCCAGGTTGCTACCCATGCCGATGTAGATGCGCTCCACGGTTATTCGCCGGAGGCGTCGGCCGCACTACGCTTGCGCTTGCTGCCACTGCGACGACGTTTCTTCGGTGCTTCGCCATCGCCTTTGCTACCAAGCTCGCGAATCATGTCGCGGCGTTCGCTGTCGTTGGCGTCCTGGTAGTCGGTCCACCATTCGCCCAGGCCGTCGGTCTGCTCACCAGCGCTTTCACGCAGCAACAGGAAGTCATAGCCAGCGCGGAAGCGTGGGTTGTCCAGCAACAGGTCGGCGCGTTTGCCGCTGCGGCGCGGCAGGCGCTCCTGCATGTCCCAGATCTCGCGGATCGGCATGGTGAAGCGTTTTGGAATGGCGATACGCTGGCACTGCTCGGCGATCAGCTCGTGAGCCGCCTCCTGCATGGCCGGGATCGGCGGCATGCCGCGATCCTGCAGGCGCAATACGCGTTTTGGCAGGGCAGGCCACAACAGCGCGGCAAACAGGAACGCTGGGGTCACCGGCTTGTTCTGCTTGATGCGCAGGTCGGTGTTGATCAACGCCTCGCTGATCAGGGTGTGGGTGTAGGTCGGGTTCTGTTCCAGTGCCTCGGCGCTGGCCGGAAACAGTGGGTCGAACAGCTGCAGGTCCACCAGCATTTCGAAGGTGTCGGCGGCGTAGCCCGAGAGGAACAGCTTGAGCACTTCTTCGAACAGGCGCGCCGAAGGGATCTCCCGCAGCATGGGGGCCAGTTCGCGAATCGGTGCGGCGGTGTGCTTCTCGATACCGAAGTTCAGCTTGGCGGCGAAGCGTACGGCCCGCAGCATGCGCACCGGGTCTTCCTGGTAGCGCTGGGTCGGGTCGCCGATCAGACGGATCAGGTTGTTGCGAATGTCGTGTACGCCATTGGCGTAATCGAGGATGCGCTCGCTGACCGGGTCGTAATACAGGGCATTGATGGTGAAGTCGCGACGCTGCGCGTCTTCCTCCAGGGTGCCGTAGACGTTGTCGCGCAGGATGCGCCCGCTTTCGTTGCGGGAGGACTGATTGGTGTCTTCCTCATCATCGTTTTGCGGGTGACCGGCGCGGAAGGTCGCAACCTCGATGATTTCGCGACCGAAGTGGATGTGCACCAGCTTGAAACGACGGCCGATGATCCGCGCGTTGCGGAACTCGGCGCGTACCTGTTCAGGCGTGGCACTGGTGGCGACGTCGAAATCCTTGGGGGTGATATTGAGCAGCATGTCACGCACGCAGCCGCCGACCAGGTAAGCCTGGTAGCCGGCGTTCTGCAGGCGTTCGACGATATTCACCGCATAACGGCTGAATTGAGCGCGTTGCAGCGAATGCTGGCTGCTATTGAGCACTTCAGGCGTGCTGCGTTTGTGCTGCGTACGACGCAAGGGAGAACGGAATGACTGGAACAACTTCTTCAGCATGGGATGCACTGTTTGAAGGAATGTTCGGCCATAACGAAGAATGACCGCATGATGGGCGGGGATTCTAGCATTTAGTCAGGGGATGGTGTAGGAACAAGCTACAGGCCTTGCGCCATAAGCCTTGAAGGACTAAATCGCAGAAACTACAAGGGGAGCCGAAGCTCCCCCAGAAGTAGTTGCGTGCTCTATTTTTATTATTGGTTGCGGGCTTCTTGTTTTTGTTGATCGCCCTCGCCATGAAGCTTCACCTTCATGACACTCCCAATCGGGAGTCAAGAGCAAACGGATTGCTTTGGTCGCTGTGTTGCTGATCTACGATCCAACCAGTTCAGGCTCTGCCTTAGGGCAGTTTTTGTTGTTCTCGGCCTGGTTGCGGGGCAAGCCCCAAATGCAACGCCTCTCCAAAAGAATCAGTTAGCTGCGCCTCCGCCGTGTTGTTTTTGTTATGCGTGAGTCGATTCGTCTTATTTTTATTGTCTTGTACAAAGCTTGTTATTGTTTTTGTACTAAGCATATAGCAGGGTGCGTGCCAACTTTTGCGCCGCCCAATAAAACCGGGGGTTTTGGGCGGTTTAGGGTTTTTGACGGGCCAAAAAAAACCGGGGCTTCGTTACCGTAAGCCCCGGCTTTTGTTACGCAAAAAATCAGCGGTAACAGTTTTTTCACCTTTGAGAGTGTTACCTGTGGGGGAACACCCTCAACTCTCGCTGGCTACCCCGGTCTTGCGCCGTGGGATGCCCAGTCGTTGGCGACGTTCCCACAGGCACTTGCGGCTAACGCCCAATTTGCGCGCCAGCTCGGTCTCGGTCATGTGGTCCTGATGCTCAAGGACGAAGTGCTGGAAGTAGTCTTCCAGCGACAAGTCTTCCGTTGGCTCGTGGCTGGTATTGCTACCGCCGCCCTGTTGCGGGGCCAGGCCGATGAAGTCGTCGTCTTCCAGGTCACTCAGTTCGATATCGATGCCCAGCAGTTCGGCAGAGATTTCCGGGCTCTCCGACAGGATCACCGCACGCTCGACCGCATTCTCCAGCTCACGCACGTTACCTGGCCATGAGTAATGCCGAATCGCCTGTTCCGCGTCTGGGGCAAATTTGAGGTCGGTACGGTTGATGCGCGCGCTTTGACGCAGCAGGAACGCGTTGGCGATCTCGTTGACATCGGCGCCACGCTCGCGAAGGGCCGGCAGTTTCAGGGCGATCACATGCAGGCGGTAGTACAAGTCTTCACGGAACTGGCCGATCTTCGCCAGGCTCTTGAGGTCTCGGTGGGTGGCCGCGATCAGGCGCACATCAACCTTCTGTGATTGCACCGAGCCTACGCGGCGAATTTCGCCTTCCTGCAATACGCGCAACAGACGCGCTTGGGCTTCCAGGGGCAGTTCGCCGATTTCATCGAGAAACAGCGTGCCGCCGTCTGCTGCTTCCACCAGGCCTGCGCGCCCAGCGCTGGCGCCGGTAAACGCGCCTTTCTCGTGGCCGAACAATTCGGACTCGATCAAGGATTCCGGAATGGCTGCGCAGTTCACCGAAATCATCGGGGCCTTGGCGCGCTTGGACAAGTTATGCAGGGCGCGGGCTACCAACTCTTTACCGGTGCCCGACTCGCCCTGGATCAACACATTGGAATCGGTCGGCGCCACTTTGCGGATCTTGCTGTACAGGTCCTGCATCGGTGGGCAGGAGCCGATGATGCCAATCTCGCCGTTGCTGTTATCCACGCCCGGCTTGTCAGCGGCTTTGCTGGCGGGGCGCTGTTCGGCAGGTGCATTGCTGGCCGATTGACGGTCGCGCAGGATGCGCGCAACGGCCTGGAGCATTTCATCATGGTCGAAAGGCTTGGCGATGTAGTCCACCGCGCCCATCTTCATGGAGTCTACCGCCGAGCGCAGGCTGGCGTAGCTGGTCATGATCAGCACCGGAGTGCCCTGGCCCAGCTTGATCAGCTCGGTACCCGGTGCGCCCGGCAGACGCAGGTCGCTGACGATCAGGTCGAACGTGGGAATGCTGAAGCGCTCCTGGGCTTCCTGCACGGAGCCGGCTTCGCTGACCTGGTACTGATTACGTTCAAGCAGGCGACGCAAGGCAGAGCGGATAATGGTTTCGTCTTCGACGATCAAAATGTGCGGCATTGATTCAATTCTCTCGACGGTCTCAGTTCACAGCGGACGTCGCTTCGACATGACGCGGCAAGGTCACCCGAATACGGGTGCCGCGTTGGCTTTCGGTGTCAGCCGGGCTGTCGATGGTGATTTGTCCATAATGCTCTTCAACGATGGAATAGACCAGTGCAAGGCCCAGACCGGTACCTTCACCGGGGTCCTTGGTGGTGAAGAAGGGTTCGAACAATCGGTCCATGATGTTCTGTGGAATGCCGCTGCCTTCGTCTTCGACGATCAGGTCGACCGTGTGCTCGAAAGCCTCGGTCTTGACACGTACCGCGCCTCCGGCAGGGGTAGCGTCACGGGCGTTGGACAACAGGTTGATCAGCACTTGGGCCAGGCGTTGGGAGTCGCCATCGACCCAATGTTCGGGGTCGCACAAATTGAAGAACTGTACTTCGAAATTGCGCCGGTTCAAGGCCAGCAGCCCAATGGCATCCTGCGCCACTTCGGCCAGGCACACCGCTTCATCCTGATTTTGGTGGGCGCCGGCGTGGGCAAAACTCATCAGCGACTGCACGATGCGCGAAACGCGCTTGGTCTGTTCGAGGATCTGCCCGCTGATCTCGGTGATTTCGCCATCTTCTTCGCGCTCTTCGCGCAGGTTTTGCGCCAGGCACGCGATACCGGTGATCGGGTTGCCAATCTCATGGGCCACCCCCGCTGCCAGGCGACCAATGCTGGCCAGGCGCTCGGAGTGTACGAGTTTGTCTTCGAGCATCTGGGTTTCGGTCAGGTCTTCCACCAACAACACCAGGCCGCTGTTGCCAGGGGCGAGAGGTTCGTCGATGGCTGCCTTGTGCAGGTTAAGCCAGCGCGTCTGACCGTCGAGGGCCAGGTGTTGTTTGTGCAAATGCTCGTCGGGCAGGTTGATAAAACCTTGCAACAATTCTTTCCACGGTTCACCGAGGGTGTTCAGGCGTGAGCCCACCACCCGCTGCGCAGCAATGCCGGTGAGTTCTTCCATGGCCTTGTTCCACATCAGGATCTCCTGATCCTTGGCCAGGGAGCACACACCCATCGGCAACTCCTGCAACGTCTGGCGGTGGTAACGGCGCAGGGCATCGAGTTCGGCGGCAAGGCCGGTGAGGCGTGAGTGGTAATCCTCCAGACGGCTCTCGATGAAGTGGATGTCTTCGGTCACGTAGTTTTCGCCACCGGCCTTGTAGGGCAGGAAGGTTTCGACCATGTCCTGGGACACACTGGGGCCCATCAGGCCGGACAGGTTGGCTTCGATACGGTCACGCAGGCGGCGCAATGCGTAAGGGCGACGCTCGTCGAACGGGAGATAGAGGTCCCGTAGGGCCTGTTCGACTTCCTTTTGCGCAGCCTTGGCGCCCAAGGGTTTGGCCAGCTGTGTGGCGAACTCCTGGGGCGAAGCTGCGTGCAATTCGCGGCGTTGCGGGCGGCGCACGTTGTCTACCGCACAGGCTTCGGCGGCGCTGGTTTCTTCGGCGCTGGCGTTGGTGAACAGCGAGATCAGGGTGAACATCAGCACGTTGGCGGCCAGGGAGGCAATCGCCGCCATGTGCCAGCTGGTGTCGTCCAGCACGTAGATCATGTTCAGCAGCGGGATGTAGAAGCCCTGCAGGTTGCCGACCAGCGGCAGCAGCATGGTGACGATCCACACCAGGATCCCCGCCAGCAACCCCGCGATGAAACCCCGACGGTTGGCCGTTGGCCAGTACAAAACCGACAACACCCCCGGCAGGAACTGCAAGGTCGCCACAAACGCGACGATGCCCAGGTTGGCCAGGTCTTGTCCGGCGCCCAGCAGCAGGTAAAAACCGTAGCCGGCCATGATGATCGCAACGATCAACGCCCGGCGTGTCCATTTCAGCCAACGGTAGATATTGCCTTCTGCCGGAGGCTGGTACAGCGGGAGCACCAGGTGGTTGAGCGCCATGCCTGATAGCGCCAGGGTGGTGACGATGATCAACCCGCTGGCCGCTGAAAGCCCGCCGACATACGCCAGCAGCGCCAGGGCCGGGCTGTTGGCCGCGATGCCGATCCCCAGGGTGAAGTACTCGGGGTTGGTGGTAGCGCCCAACTTCAAACCGGCCCACAGGATCAGCGGCACCGCCAGGCTCATCAACAGCAGGAACAGCGGCAGGCCCCAGCTGGCGCTGACCAGGGAGCGCGGGTTGAGGTTTTCGGTGAAGGTCATGTGGTACATGTGCGGCATCACGATGGCCGAGGCAAAGAACACCAGCAGCAGCGTGCGCCATGGGCCTTCTTGCAACGGTGTGTGCAGCGCGGCGAGGGCGGTCTGGTTTTGCAGCAACCACAGTTCCAACTGTTGCGGACCGTCGAACACGCCATAGAGCGCGTAAAGGCCGACGCCGCCGATGGCGATCAACTTGATCACCGACTCGAAGGCAATCGCGAAGACCAGGCCTTCATGTTTTTCGCGGGTGGCGATATGGCGCGAGCCGAAGAAAATGGTGAACAAGGTGATCAGCGCGCAGAACGCCAGGGCGACACGATGCTGCACGGGTTCGCGGGTGAGGATGCTGATGGAATCGGCCACAGCCTGAATCTGCAACGCCAGCAACGGCAGCACGCCGATCAGCATGAACACCGTGGTCAGTGCGCCCGCCCAGGTGCTGCGAAAACGGAAGGCGAACAGGTCGGCCAGGGACGACAGTTGATAGGTGCGGGTGATTTTCAGGATCGGGTACAGCAGCACCGGCGCCAGCAGGAACGCGCCGGATACCCCGAGGTAGCTGGAGAGAAAGCCATAGCCGTACTGATAGGCCAGGCCCACCGTGCCATAAAATGCCCAGGCACTGGCATAGACGCCAAGGGACAAGGTGTAGGTCAACGGATGGCGAATGATCGCCCGTGGAATCATTCCACGCTCACTGATCCAGGCTACTGCGAACAACGCGGCCAGGTAGGCGGCGCTGATCAACAGCATCTGGGTGAGACTAAAGCTCATCGGCATCTTTTTGGCTCTGCAGGATGAATGTCACGACGATCAGGATCAGCCACAGCAGATAGGGGCGATACCAGGCGCCCGTGGCGTCGATCCACCAATCCATGATGGCGGGGGAAAACAGGTAGATCCCGACGACCAGCAGCAGGACCAATCGATAGATGTACATGTTGGCCTCTGATTGAAAAACTGCCGCGATGGTAACGGATGGCTGGCAAGCTGCAAGCGCCTTCAGCTCAATTGCGCTTCGGCCAGGGTGAGTGTGCGGGGGATCTTGGTTGCATCCCAATGGGCAATGCCCCAATCCAGCAGTTCCCGCGGGCTGGCGTGCAGCAATTCGCTGCCGGGTTGCTGGCCAAGGGCGCGCAAGGCTCTTAACAGCAAAGGCGTGGCCTGGTCGGGTGTCAACGGCGGGGAGCGATAGGATTTGCCCAGCTTGTTGCCATCCGGCTGGATGATCAGTGGCACATGCAGATAGCGCGGTTGGCGCAGGCCCAGCAGTTCCTGCAGGTAGAGCTGGCGGGGCGTGGAGTCGAGCAGGTCGGCGCCGCGCACGATATCGGTGACGCCTTGCCAGGCATCGTCGAGGATCACGGCGAGTTGATAGGCGTAGAGGCCGTCTCGGCGACGGATGACGAAGTCGCCTACATCGCGGCCCAGGTGCTGTCGGAATTCGCCCTGTACACGGTCGGTAAAGTGATATTCCAGTTCCGGTACACGCAAACGGATGGCGGCGTCTTGCTGATCGTGACCGGCGTTGCGACACAGGCCAGGGTAGATCCCGTTATAGGCTTCCAATTGCTTGCGTGAACAGGTGCACGCGTAGGCCAGGCCATGGTTGAACATATCGTTCAGCACTTTGGCGTAGGCGTCATGCCGCTCGCTTTGTCGGACCAGTTCCCCGTCCCACTCAAAACCGTAGCTTTCAAGGGCGTGCAGAATCGCCGCCTGGGCGCCGGGCTCTTCACGGGGAGGGTCGAGGTCTTCCATGCGCATCAGCCAGCGGCCATGATTGGCGCGGGCATCGAGGTAGGAGGCGAGGGCGGCGACCAGGGAGCCAAAATGCAAGTGGCCGCTGGGCGTAGGGGCGAAACGCCCGATATAGGTAGAGGCTGTCATGGGCCGGATACTACTGGAAAATCGGTAAACGCCAGAAACAAAAATGGGGCGTTGGTACGCCCCATTCGTTCAGCTCGGAAGGATTACTTGCCGACCTGTTTTTCCTTGATTTCAGCCAAGGTCTTGCAGTCTACGCAGAGGTCCGCGGTAGGGCGGGCTTCCAGGCGACGGATACCGATCTCGACGCCGCAGGATTCGCACCAGCCGTATTCTTCGTCTTCGATCAGTTGCAGCGTCTTGTCGATTTTCTTGATCAGCTTTCGCTCGCGATCGCGGGCACGCAGTTCGAGGGCGAATTCCTCTTCCTGGCTGGCACGGTCGGCCGGGTCCGGGAAGTTGGCGGCTTCGTCCTTCATGTGGTCAACCGTGCGGTCGACTTCCTGCATCAAGTCCTGCTTCCACTGCTTCAGGATTTTGGAGAAGTGCTCGCGCATGGGCTTGCCCATGTATTCCTCACCCTTGGACTCAACGTAGGGTTGGAAACCGCTGATGCTCTGTTGCTTTGCTTGGGTGGACATGAATAGACCGCCTCTCACTCTTCTAATCCATTGCGCAGGATTGCAACGTCACCGACACCTGCCGGCCCTGCGGCTGCAAGCGGGCGAACTTACCAGATAGATTCGGGGTGCGCCACTCCCGGTTGTCGAGGCCCATGCCGTCTGGGTCGCAAACAGAAGCGCCCCGTCGTGGCTGGGTATGAAAGGTCTCGAATGTTGATTTTAGTCGTTTTGCCAGCGCTTGCCCGAACCGCACAGGTAGCCGGGCAGGCAATAGAACATGTTTTAGCGCGCCGGTTCGGTAGAATCCTGATTTTGTCCTCACCGTTAAGGAAGGCTAATGGCCAAGCCCTACAGTGCGCGCAGTCGCGCCATCGAACCTTTTCATGTCATGGCGTTGCTGGCGCGTGCCAACGAGCTGCAGGCCGCCGGCCATGATGTGATCCATCTGGAGATCGGCGAGCCGGATTTCACCACCGCCGAACCGATCATCCAGGCCGGTCAGGCGGCGCTGGCCAATGGCAAGACGCGTTACACCGCAGCCCGTGGCCTGCCCGAGTTGCGTGAGGCGATCAGTGGTTTTTATCAGCAGCGCTACGGGCTGAACGTTGACTCCGAGCGCATCCTGATCACGCCGGGCGGTTCCGGTGCTTTGTTGCTGGCCAGCAGCCTGCTGGTGGACCCTGGCAAGCACTGGTTGCTGGCCGACCCTGGCTACCCGTGTAATCGTCATTTCCTGCGGCTGGTGGAAGGGGCGGCGCAACTGGTGCCAGTAGGGCCGGACGTGCGCTACCAATTGAACGCCGAGCTGGTGGCCAAGCATTGGAACCAAGACAGCGTGGGCGCACTGGTGGCATCCCCGGCCAACCCCACTGGCACCCTCCTGACGCGCGATGAGTTGGCCGGGCTATCGAGCGCTATCAAGGCGCGCGATGGGCACTTGGTGGTAGACGAGATTTACCACGGCCTCACCTACGGCACCGACGCGGCGAGCGTGCTGGAAGTGGACGATGACGCCTTCGTTCTAAATAGTTTTTCTAAGTATTTCGGCATGACCGGCTGGCGCCTGGGTTGGCTGGTGGCGCCTCCCGCCGCAGTCGGAGAGTTGGAAAAGCTGGCGCAAAATCTCTATATCAGTGCGCCCAGCATGGCTCAGTACGCAGCGCTGGCCTGTTTTGAGCCGCAGACCCTAAGCATCCTGGAAGCGCGCCGCGCGGAATTCGGCCGTCGACGCGACTTCCTGCTGCCGGCATTGCGTGAACTGGGCTTCGGCATCGCCGTCGAGCCGGAGGGGGCGTTTTATTTGTACGCCGATATCAGCCAGTTCGGCGGCGATGCCTTCGCGTTCTGCCAGCATTTCTTGGAAACCGAGCATGTCGCCTTTACGCCGGGTCTGGACTTCGGCCGCCATCAAGCCGGCCACCATGTGCGGTTTGCCTACACGCAAAACCTTGATCGGCTCCAGGAAGCGGTTGAACGAATTGCCCGTGGCTTACGGAGTTGGCAAGGCTGATGCGTTTTAATCCTCCCCTCGAAGAAGCGCGCTTGATTCGTCGATATAAGCGTTTTCTGACCGATATCGAGACCGTTAGCGGCGAGTTGTTGACGATTCACTGTCCGAATACGGGCTCGATGCTCAACTGCATGGTGGAAGGCGGGCAGGTTTGGTTCAGTCGCTCCAATGACCCCAAGCGCAAGTTACCCGGCACCTGGGAAATTGCCGAGACCCCCCAAGGGCGCCTCGCGTGCGTGAACACGGCGCGGGCCAATCAGTTGGTCGAGGAGGCGTTGCGCGCGGGGGTGATCGCTGAACTCAATGGCTTCACTGCGCTGAAGCGCGAGGTACCTTATGGCCAGGAGAATAGTCGCATCGATTTCCGCCTGGATTACCCAGACGGCTCAGCTTTTGTCGAAGTCAAAAGCGTGACCCTGGGCTTTGACGGCACCACCGTGGCAGCCTTCCCAGATGCGGTGACCCAGCGCGGTGCCAAGCACCTGCGGGAATTGGCCCATCTGGCACGCGACGGGGTGCGCGCGGTGCAGTTGTATTGCGTCAACCTCTCTGGAATTGAGGCGGTACGCCCGGCCGTGGAGATTGACGCCGGTTACGCCGCTGCTTTACGTGAGGCCAAGGCGGCCGGTGTGCAAGTGTTGGCCTACGGCGTACGGGTAACGCCCGAAGAGGTGGTGGTTGAGCGTCGCTTGGACGTGCTGCTCGACTAGAGCTCTACCCACAGACCCTGCGCATCTTCTCGACCGGGCAAGGCCCTGAGGCTTTGCCCGGCGCAGGGGCCGGCGATGCACTCGCCGCTTTCGATCAGGAACAGGGCACCGTGGGTGGCGCACTGGATCAGGCTGGCGCTTGAGTCCAGAAATTGGTTGGCTTGCCATTCCAGTGGAATGCCGCGATGGGGGCAGCGGTTGATATAAAAGTAGGCAACACCGTCCCGGCGTACCGCCAACAATTTGCAACCATCGATTTCAAAACCCAGGCTGCTGCCTGGCGCAAGGCTGTCGGAGGGGCAGAGAAACTTCATTTCGATCCTTAAGTGCCTTGACGTTCAAATGCAAACAATTATCAAATGCCGGCTTCGCCCGTCGGCTGATCGGGCGCTCAATACGATGCGCGGCAGGGGTTATCTGTCACATCAGTGAGCGCTTGAGCGGCCCTGCCCTTGGAAGGAAACCCTGTTATGCGCCTGAGTGCCAGCGCTATTGCGCTTGTTGCCTTACTGCTGGTCAACCCTGGGGTGCATGCCTCTGAACTGCCACAGCGCTGGGTCAGTGCCGGTGGGGCGCTGTCGGAGTGGGTGACGGCCTTGGGCGGGGAGTCGAAGTTGGTGGGGGTCGACACCACGAGTCAGCATCCGGAGTCGCTCAAGGCATTGCCGAGCATTGGCTATCAGCGGCAGTTGTCGGCCGAGGGCATCCTGAGCTTGCGCCCGCAGGTGCTGGTGGGGACCGAGGAAATGGGGCCGCCGCCGGTGCTGGCGCAAATCCGTAGCGCGGGGGTGCAGGTGGAGATGTTCTCCGCGCAGCCGGATCTGTCCACGCTCAAAGGCAACCTCCAGCACCTGGGCAAGCTATTGGGCAGCGAGGCGAAGGCCGACGAATTGTTTGCCGGATATGAGCAGGCGCTCGATCAGCAAAAAAACTGGGTGGCCAAGGCTCAGTCCGCGCAAAAGGCACCAGGTGTTTTGCTGTTGCTCGGGCATGCAGGCGGAAAACCGCTGATCGCCGGCAAAGACACGGCAGCCGACTGGATGTTGCAGAAAGCCGGCGGGCATAACCTGGCTACCCACAGCGGTTACAAGCCGTTTTCGGTGGAATCGTTGGCGGGGTTGAGCCCGGATGTACTGGTGTTTGCCGACCGTGCCCTGACCGGCGATGCGGCGCGTGCTGCCTTGTTCAAAGAAAACCCGATCCTGGCCTCGACACCGGCCGCCAAGAGTGGGCGGGTCATTGAGTTGGACCCGACGCTGTTGGTGGGTGGGCTGGGGCCGCGTCTGCCGCAAAGCCTTGTAAAGCTGTCTGCCGGTTTTTATCCGTCCCAGGCTAACCCCAACCCATGACCACTTTGGTTAAACCGCGCACGTTGTTTATTGGGCTGGCGCTGTTATGCGTGCTGGCGATCTGGCTTTCATTGGCCTTGGGGCCGGTCAGCCTGCCGTTACTGGACACACTCAAGGTTGCCTTGCGCATGATGGGGGCGCCCATTGACGCTCAAGGGTTGGAGCAGGCAGAGCTGATCCTGGGGCAGATCCGCTTGCCGCGCACCTTGCTGGGGTTGGCGGTAGGTGGTGTGCTGGCGTTGTCGGGTGTGGCGATGCAGGGGTTGTTTCGCAACCCGTTGGCGGATCCGGGATTGGTTGGGGTGTCCAGTGGTGCGGCGCTGGGGGCCGCGATTGCGATTGTCGGCGGGTCGTATGTTGGCGGTTTGCCGGAGGCGCTCGGGCCATATCTTCTTTCGTTGTGTGCGTTTCTGGGTGGCCTGGGCGTGACGGCGCTGGTCTATCGACTGGGGCGACGCCATGGCCAGACCAATGTCGCGACAATGTTGCTCGCTGGCATTGCCCTTACAGCGCTTGCCGGTTCGGCGGTGGGGCTGTTCACCTATCTGGCGGATGACGCGACCCTGCGTACCCTGGCGTTCTGGAACCTGGGCAGCCTCAATGGTGCCAGCTACTCGCGGCTATGGCCCTTATTGCTGGTGAGTGCCGGTGTTGCCCTGTGGTTGCCGCGTCGGGCCAGGGCGTTGAATGCCTTGCTGCTTGGCGAGTCCGAGGCCAATCACCTCGGGGTTGATGTAGAAGGCGTCAAGCGCGAGTTGGTGTTTTGTACGGCGCTGGGAGTGGGCGCAGCAGTGGCGGCGGCGGGCATGATTGGTTTTGTGGGGCTGGTGGTGCCGCACCTGGTGCGGTTGCTGGCGGGGCCGGATCATCGGGTGCTGCTGCCGGCCTCCGTGTTGGCGGGGGCGAGCTTGTTGCTGTTGGCCGACTTGGTTGCGCGGCTCGCTTTGGCGCCGGCGGAACTGCCCATCGGGATTGTCACTGCGTTTATCGGTGCGCCGTTTTTTCTTTACCTGTTGTTGCGGGGGCGTGCCTGATGCTGCGTGTGGACGATCTGCAGATACGTCGTGGACGCAAAACCGTGCTGGCGGATGTCACGCTCGACCTGTTGCCCGGCGAGGTGCTCGGCGTGCTGGGCCCCAATGGCGCGGGCAAGAGCACCTTGCTGGGGGCATTGAGCGGTGAGCTGGCTCCTCACCAAGGCAAGGTGTGGCTGGACCAGTGCGAGCTGAGCCAATGGAGCGGCGCTCAGCGGGCGCAACGCCTGGCGGTGCTGCCGCAAACATCGACGCTGGACTTCGCTTTCCGCGTTGAAGAGGTGGTGGGCATGGGGCGCCTGCCTCATCAGACGGGGCGTGTGCGCGACGAGGCAATTATCCACGCGGCGTTGCAGGCGGCAGATGTCGGGCACTTGAGTGGTCGCAGCTACCTGGCGTTGTCGGGCGGTGAGCGTCAGCGAGTGCACCTGGCGCGGGTGCTGGCGCAGTTATGGCCGGGTGAGGCGGGGCAGACGTTGCTCTTGGATGAGCCGACGTCGATGCTGGATCCCTTGCATCAGCACACAACCTTGCAGGCTATCCGCACATTTGCTGATCGAGGGGCGGCGGTGCTGGTGATTCTTCACGACCTGAATCTGGCGGCGCGTTACTGTGATCGAATTCTGCTGCTTGAGCAGGGGCGCCCCCATGCCTTGGACACACCTGAGCACGTCATGCGCCCTGAGTCGTTGAAGGCGGTGTTCGGGTTGGAAGTCTTGGTACAACCCCATCCGGAGCGTGGGCATCCGTTAATCATTGCGCGCTGATCGGGCGTTTTATGAACGGTTTTCTGCAGGCAAAAAAAGACCCGGCAAAAGCCGGGTCAAATAACCGTGATTAGCCTGATGAGGAGATAATCTGAGAGTCCGAACCAATGGTCTTTCAGTTATCGGCTGATCTCGCGACCAGTTGTGATAATCATAACGATTCTCATTTGAGAGTCAACAGTTGTTTTTGCACGAAGTTCTGGTTTTCTCAAACGGTTGCTCGCAAGTCCTGCTGGTATTGGGTTTGGTCGCTGATCTAATTTTTTTGACGGGCCGAAATAGCGTCTAGTTGACGGTTCAATGCTTCCTTGCGTTCGGCAGGGATGTCATTCCAATGCACATCCATCAAAGCCCCCTCGATTGCATACAGCAGCACTTTCGATGCCCGGAACCCGCGTGTGCGTACGGCTCGGTAGGCATCGACCGCTCCCAGGCGACGCAGGTCGGACGCACTGTGGATGCCCACCGCATGCAGCCACTGTGCTGACGTCTTGCCGAGGTTTTTCAGGTGTTGCAGCTCATCGTTCATCAAGCCTCCTTGCGACGGCCGAATGGTGCGGTGGGTATCGTGACCAGGCAAGCCTGAAAAGGAGTGTAGCGCTCAGTAGGAAAAGCGTGGTTCTTTGGTCAGAAGCGGCTTAAAAGCTTATAAGAATGGCGCGGGGATTTTGACGGCGGGGGCGTGCGACAGCCCCGGCGCGCTTGACGAGAGCCGGGGCAGAAGCCGCACGGATTACTTGGTGCGATAGCGCAGACGGGTACCGAAATTGACCGACATCAGGATTTCGTCGGCTGTCAGCTCAGGCGGGAAGTAGGTGCCCGAGATCTGCGCATGGGCCAGGCTGGCGCCTTCCAGCGAGCAGTCGCGCAAGTCCAGGCCGCGCAAGTCGGTGGAGCGGAAGTACGCATCAGTGAAGTCGACGCCGGAGGCGTTCAGCTCCCGCAAGTCCAACCCTCGGAAGTCGCCACCGCGCATGTCGATGGTGCCGTCTTTGGGGCGTTCCTGGTTGAAGCCGCGGATGTCGTCCTTGTGCAGGAGCGAGTAGAGCGGGGTATCAAGAAGCTTGGGCTGACTCATGACGGCGACTCCTGTTGGTTTTATGACGCCATTATAGTGCCACTATTGCTCGGTCGTGCGCCTAAAGTAGACGACACGACCAAGAAATTTTTCTTACAGGCCCGGCAGGCATTGCCGTATGTGGGCCACCAGCGCATCAAGAGTCCCGCTTTCATTGGTCTCGACGCGTTTGCTGAGGAGTAGCTCCTCGGCGGTGAGTGGCTCCCGATTGGCCTGTTGCTCTTCGATAACGGCCAATGTGGCGTCGGAAGGATCGTTTTTATCCGCCTGACGTTGTGCCAGCCAGCTGGCAATAACGGCTTGAGGCGCGTTGCAGTCCAGAATCAGGAACGGAGCCCCCGTGGCTTCGGCCACTTTAGCTGCGGCGTCGCGCTGTACGCGTTTCAGGAAGGTGGCATCCAATACCACTGGGAAGCCTGCACGCAGCACGGTACCGGCGATTTCATTCAAGCGCGCATAGGTGGCAGCGCTAGCGTCTGCAGCATAGATACCCGCCTGTGGCGTGTTCTCAACCTGTTGCTCGCCGAACAGGCGCTTGCGCTCTACATCCGAGCGCAGGCGCACGGCCCCCAGCGCCTCCACCAGGCGCATGGAGACCTGGCTTTTGCCAACCGCCGAAACGCCGTGGGTAATTGCCAGGAAGCGCGAAGGGATAACGCTGTAGCTTTCTGCCAGGTTGGCGTAGTTGCGGTACTGGCGCAGGCTGGTGGCGCGTTGCACCGGGCTTGCATCGCCCGGCATGCTGAACAGCGCGATCTTGGCGCGCACCAGTGCACGGTACGCTTTATAGAAGTTCAGCACTTCCAGGCCCTGATAGTCGCCGGTCAGTTCCAGGTATTGGCTGATGAAACGCCGCGCCAGGGACTTGAGGCCACGGTCTTCAAGGTCCATGGCCAGGAAGCCGGTGTCGGCGTACACGTCAGTGAAGCGAAACGGCTCGTTGAACTCGATGCAGTCGAAGATCACGACCTTGCCGTCGATCAGCGTGATGTTGCCCAGGTGGATATCACCATGGCATTCGCGAGTGAAACCATCCAGCTTACGCTGCGCCAGCAGGGGCTTGAGGCGCTCGAAGCTGCTTTCGGCCCAGGCTTGCAGGGCTTCGAGTTGGACCAGGTCGGCCTTGTCGCTGAGGAAGGGGCGAATCTGATCGAAGTTCTGCCGTACCGGTGCCATCACTTCGTCCGGAGTTCCCGCCGGGTGATCCTGCGGCACTTTGGGTGCGTTGAGGTGGAAGTGCGCGATCTGCTTGGCCATTTCATCAATATGCGCGCTGGTCACCTCGCCATTGGCTTGTAAGGTGCTGAGCAATTGGCTTTGCGGGAACTGGCGCATTTTCAGCGCGTATTCGATCACCGGGCCTTCGCCACCCAATTGCGGCGCGTCGGCAGTGCCGGTTACTGGCAACACTTCAAGATACAAATCTTCAGTCAGGCGCTGGTTGAGGCGCAGTTCTTCCCGGCAGAAGTGGCCGCGGTCTTCCAGGGAGGTGAAGTCCAGGAAGCCGAAGTTCATCGGTTTCTTCAATTTGTACGCGTAGGGGCCGGTCAGGATGACCCAGGAAATATGGGTTTCGATGACGTGGAACGCTTCAACCGGATGCGGGTACAAAGCCGGGTTTTGCAAGGCTGCGATCAGGGACTGGCTCACGGGCGATCCTTCAGAGTCTGGGGAAAATCATGGCGGGCATTATGGCTGCTCAAGCCTGCTGTGCAAACCGCTGTCCGGCTCATGTTGATCATCAATAAAGTGCGTATAATCCGCCGCCATGACTCGAACCCGATCTCCCCGTACCCGTAAAAAACCTCCTTCCCGCGGCCTGCGCCCGTGGCTGGGCTGGGCGTTGAAGCTCAGCCTGGTTGGCCTTGTGGTCCTCGCCGGCTTCGCGGTGTACCTCGACGCTGTGGTCCAGGAGAAGTTCTCCGGCAAGCGCTGGACCATTCCTGCCAAGGTGTATGCACGCCCGCTGGAATTGTTCACCGGCCAGAAACTGAGCAAGGATGACTTCCTTACCGAACTCGACGCCCTGGGCTATCGCCGCGAACCCGTGAGCAATGGCCCGGGCGCGGCGGCCGTCAGCGGCAATACCGTCGACTTGAATACCCGCGGCTTCCAGTTCTACGAAGGCCTGGAAAAAGCCCAGCCTGTGCGCGTACGGTTCTCCGGCGACTACGTGGCTGAGCTGTCGTCGCTCAATGGTTCCAAGCTGCCCGTCGTGCGCCTGGAACCCTTGATGATCGGCGGCATTTACCCGAAAAACCTTGAAGATCGCATCCTGATCAAACTTGATCAGGTGCCACCGTACCTGCTCGAAACCCTGGTCGCGGTAGAAGATCGCGACTTTTATCATCACTGGGGCGTTTCGCCGAAGTCGATTGCCCGCGCAGTCTGGGTCAACACCTCGGGCGGCAAGATGACCCAGGGCGGCAGCACGCTCACGCAACAATTGGTCAAGAACTTCTACCTGACCAATGAGCGCAGCCTGACCCGTAAACTCACCGAAGCCATGATGGCGATGCTGCTGGAGATGCACTACAGCAAGCAGGAGATCCTCGAGGCGTACCTCAACGAGGTGTTCGTCGGCCAGGATGGCCAGCGCGCGGTGCACGGTTTCGGCTTGGCCAGCCAGTTCTTCTTTGGCCAGCCGCTGTCTGAACTGAAGTTGCATCAGGTTGCGTTGCTGGTGGGCATGGTCAAGGGGCCGTCCTACTACAACCCGCGTCGCAACCCCGAGCGTGCGCTGGAACGCCGTAACCTGGTGCTGGACGTGCTTGAGCAGCAGGGCGTGGCCACGGCTGAGCAAGTCGCCGCAGCGAAAAAGATGCCATTGGGCGTCACCACGCGCGGCAAGCTCGCGGACAGTTCCTTCCCAGGCTTTATCGACCTGGTCAAACGCCAGTTGCGTGAAGACTACCGCGACGAAGACTTGACCGAAGAAGGCCTGCGGATCTTCACCAGCTTCGACCCGATCCTGCAGATGAAAGCCGAGGCGTCGGTCAACGACACCTTCAAGCGCATGACAGGACGCAAAGGCTCCGACGAAGTTGAAGCGGCCATGGTCGTGACCAACCCGGAAACTGGTGAAGTCCAGGCCCTGGTGGGGAGCCGTCTGGCCAGTTTTGCCGGTTTCAACCGTGCGCTGGACGCAGTGCGGCCGATAGGTTCGTTGGTCAAGCCGGCGGTTTACCTGACTGCGTTGGAAAAACCGAGCAAATACACCCTGACCAGTTGGCTGTCCGATGATCCGTTGTCGGTCAAGGGGGGCGATGGTCAGGTCTGGACGCCGCAGAACTTCGATCGCCGTTCCCATGGCACCGTATTCCTGTACCAGGGGTTGGCGCATTCCTACAACATTTCCACTTCACGCCTCGGGCTCGAAGTGGGCGTGCCGAATGTGCTGAAAACTCTTGGGCGATTGGGCATCACTCGGGAGTTCCCGGCCTTCCCGTCGATCCTGCTGGGGGCTGGCGCAATGACGCCGATGGAAGTCGCCACCATGTACCAGACCCTTGCCAACGGCGGTTTCAATACGCCGATGCGCGGGATCCGCAGTGTATTGACTGCCGAGGGCGAGCCCCTCAAGCGTTACCCGTTCCAGATCCAGCAACGGTTCGACGCGGGCTCGATCTACCTGATCCAGAACGCCATGCAGCGCGTGATGCGTGAAGGTACGGGTAGCTCGGTCTATAAAGTCTTGCCTTCCAACCTGACGTTGGCAGGCAAGACAGGTACCAGTAACGACTCGCGCGACAGTTGGTTTGCAGGTTTTGGCCAGGATGTGCTGGCGGTGGTGTGGATGGGCCGTGATGACAACGGCAAGACGCCGTTCACCGGTGCGACCGGTGCGCTGCAGGTCTGGACCAGTTTCATGCGCAAGGCAGATCCGTTGCCGCTGAACATGCCGCAGCCAGACAACATTGTGCAGGCCTGGATTGATCCGCACACAGGGCAGGGCTCGGATGCCAACTGTCCGGGCGCCGTGCAGATGCCGTATATTCGCGGCAGCGAGCCGCCACCCGGTGCGGCGTGCGGCGGCAGTGCGCCAGCCGACGCCGAATCGGTGATGGATTGGGTCAAGGGCTGGATGAATTAAGCAAAGAGGGTTTCATGTGAACAAGTGGTTGTTTCCAGCTATTACAGCTCTGGCTTTGCTCAATGGTTGCGCCAGCGTGCAGCGCGGCTCAATTCCCGTGGTGGATTCGAGCACCGCTGTCTCCAATAACGACCGGATCTCGGCCAATGGCGGGTTCCGTCAAACCGTGACCAATCGCCCTGCCCAGGCCAAGGCTCAGGCCGTGCCACAGGATTCTGGCGTGGTGGTGATGGTGCCGGGCGGTGGTGCAGCGACCTCGGCGCCGATCAGTGCCGAGCCGTGGACCCCAGGACCAAGCACCTCGGGGCCGATTGATTCCACGCCAATTCAAACGGCGCCAATCAATCAAGGCACCTACAACGTGCCGTCGACGCCGAGCGGCATTCCATCGTCGTCCAACTCCGGAGGCCTGTCGGCTGACGAGCAATTGGACGGTCCGGTCCTGGCCCTGCTGACCACCGCCCAGCAACAGCAGGCCGGTGGCGACCTGAACGGTGCCTCGTCGAGTCTGGAACGTGCCCAGCGTGTTGCCCCCCGCGAACCGCAGGTTCTGTATCGCCTGGCCCAGGTGCGCATGGCCCAGGGCGATGCGCCACAAGCGGAGCAGTTCGCCCGTCGTGGCTTGACCCTGGCCAACGGTCGCCCTGACCTGCAAGCCAACCTGTGGGCCTTGATCGGTGATGCCCGTGCTGCGCAAGGCGATGCTGCCGGTGCCGCCCAGGCGCGGCAAAAAGGCAAGGTTACCTACTGATGGATGTGCGCTTTCCTGCCATTGCCGAGCAGTTGTTGCTGATCGAGCGCGAATTGCGTGTACAGGGCTGGTGGGACGAAGTGTCCCCCAGTGCCGAAGCGCTCAGCAGTGTCGAGCCCTTTTCGGTAGATACCCTGGACTTCCATCAATGGTTGCAATGGATCTTCCTGGTGCGCATGAAGCAGATTCTTGAACAGGACCTGCCGCTGCCCAACGCTTCGGGGATTCTGGAGATGGCCGAGATGGTCTACGCCGACCGCCCGCGCGAGAGCCTTGGCTTGCGTAATGCGCTGAAAAAGTTCGACCAACTGATCGTCGACGCTCGTTAATTGCCTGACTGTCGGGTTTTCCGGCAGTCTTGCGCACATTTCTACCGCTTGACGACATTCAGGCGAGTTTTATCCCTCCTCAAAGCCCTTTCTTCTACGTTCTCATGCGCTTACTTGGAAAAAAGCGCAATTATTACTTGACTTGAAGGGCGTGAAACAGAAGAATCCAAAGTCCGCTGTATCGGGACTGCCAGAAGCAGGCCCGCTCAGCAGATCATGAGGCGCACATCCGCGCCGACCTGTTACACCCGCAACGCGTTACCTCGCGCTGGGTGGGAAAAGCCCGCAACACTTGGGACGATCCCAATACTTGCTCAGTCAGTGCTGACGTAGTCGGCGACCACCGTCGCTCATGCTCTGTTGAGAAGTAAACCTATTAAGACCCGTCGGTTTTCAACGGACGGTATTCTGGCGTTTTAGAGGTGAACAACGTGGAGCTTTTATCTGGCGGTGAGATGCTCGTCCGCTTTTTGCGTGACGAAGGCGTCGACTATATCTACGGGTACCCAGGTGGTGCTCTGCTGCATGTCTACGACGCATTGTTCAAGGAACCGGCTGTTACCCACATCCTGGTTCGCCATGAACAAGCTGCAACCCATATGGCTGACGGTTATGCCCGTGCCACCGGTAAAGCCGGTGTGGTACTGGTGACGTCCGGCCCAGGCGCAACCAATGCCATTACCGGCATCGCGACTGCGTATATGGACTCCATTCCGATGGTGATCATTTCTGGCCAGGTGGCAAGCACCATGGTCGGTACCGATGCATTCCAGGAAACCGACATGATCGGTATCTCCCGGCCGATCGTGAAACACAGCTTCATGATCAAGCACGCGTCGGAAATTCCGGAAGTCATGAAAAAGGCCTTCTACCTTGCACAGTCCGGTCGCCCGGGTCCTGTGGTGGTCGATATCCCGAAAGACATGACCAACCCGGCGGAAAAATTCGAATACGTCTTCCCCAAGAAAGCCAAGCTGCGTTCCTACAGCCCGGCTGTTCGTGGGCACTCGGGCCAAATCCGCAAAGCGGCAGAAATGCTGTTGGCGGCCAAGCGTCCAGTGCTCTACTCGGGTGGCGGCGTGATTCTGGGCGGTGGTTCTGCTCCCCTGACCGAACTGGCCAAGCTGCTCAATCTGCCGGTGACCAATACCCTGATGGGCCTCGGCGCATTCCCGGGTTCGGACCGTCAGTTCGTCGGCATGCTCGGTATGCACGGTAGCTACACCGCCAACCTGACCATGCACCACGCCGACGTGATCCTGGCCGTGGGTGCGCGTTTCGATGACCGGGTGATCAACGGCGCGAGCAAGTTCTGCCCGAATGCCAAGATCATCCATATCGACATCGACCCGGCATCCATCTCCAAGACCATCAAGGCCGACGTGCCGATTGTAGGTCCTGTGGAAAGCGTATTGACCGAAATGGTCGCTGCGCTCAAGGACATCGGCGAAACGCCGAACAAGGAATCCGTTGCCAGTTGGTGGAAGCAGATCGACGAATGGCGTGGTGATCGCGGCCTGTTCCCTTACGACAAGGGCGACGGCAGCATCATCAAGCCACAAACCGTGATCGAGACCCTGTGCGAAGTGACCAAGGGCGACGCCTTTGTGACCTCCGACGTGGGCCAGCACCAGATGTTCGCCGCGCAGTACTACAAGTTCGACAAGCCTAACCGCTGGATCAACTCCGGCGGCCTGGGCACGATGGGCTTTGGTTTCCCTGCGGCCATGGGCGTGAAACTGAGCTTCCCGGACACCGACGTGGCGTGCGTCACCGGTGAGGGCAGCATCCAGATGAACATCCAGGAGCTGTCGACGTGCCTGCAGTACGGCCTTCCGGTGAAGATCGTCTGCTTGAACAACGGCGTGCTGGGTATGGTTCGCCAGTGGCAGGACATGAGCTACGGTAGCCGTCACTCCCATTCCTACATGGAATCGCTGCCGGATTTCGTCAAGTTGGTTGAAGCCTATGGCCATGTCGGCATTCGCATCACCGATTTGAAAGATCTGAAGCCGAAGATGGAAGAGGCGTTCGCCATGAAGGACCGCCTGGTGTTCATCGATATTCAGGTGGATACCAGCGAGCACGTCTACCCGATGCAGATCAAAGACGGCTCTATGCGCGACATGTGGCTGAACAAGACGGAGCGTACTTAATCATGCGGCACATTATCTCCCTGCTTCTGGAGAACGAACCCGGCGCTCTGTCCCGTGTTGTCGGCCTGTTTTCGCAACGCAACTACAACATCGAAAGCCTCACCGTGGCGCCGACCGAAGACCCGACGCTGTCGCGTTTGACGCTGACCACCGTGGGCCACGATGAGGTGATCGAGCAGATCACCAAGAACCTCAACAAGCTGATCGAAGTGGTCAAGCTGGTCGACCTGTCGGAAAGTGCCCACATCGAGCGTGAGCTGATGCTGGTCAAGGTCAAGGCCACGGGTGCCCAACGTGCCGAGATCAAGCGCACTACCGATATTTATCGCGGGCAGATCGTCGATGTGAGCGCCAGCGTTTATACCGTTCAACTGACCGGTACAAGCGACAAGCTGGACAGCTTCATCCAGTCGATCGGGACGGCCTCGATTCTGGAAACGGTACGCAGTGGTGTCACCGGGATTGCCCGTGGCGACAAAGTACTCAGCATCTAAACCAAATTAGCGAATGGCCTTACGGCCTGGATATATAGAGGAACCTCATGAAAGTTTATTACGATAAAGATTGTGACCTGTCGATCATCCAGGGCAAGAAAGTCGCCATTATCGGCTACGGCTCCCAGGGTCACGCACAAGCTTGCAACCTGAAAGATTCCGGCGTTGACGTGACTGTTGGCCTGCGCAAAGGCTCGGCCACTGTTGCCAAGGCTGAAGCCCACGGCCTGAAAGTGACTGACGTTGCTTCTGCTGTTGCTGCTGCCGACCTGGTCATGATCCTGACCCCGGACGAGTTCCAGTCTGCGCTGTACAAAAACGAAATCGAACCGAACATCAAGAAGGGCGCTACCCTGGCCTTCTCCCACGGCTTCGCCATTCACTACAACCAGGTTGTGCCGCGCGCCGACCTCGACGTGATCATGATCGCGCCGAAGGCTCCTGGCCACACCGTACGTTCCGAATTCGTTCGCGGCGGCGGCATTCCTGACCTGATCGCGATCTACCAGGACGCTTCGGGCAATGCCAAAAACGTAGCACTGTCCTACGCTGCTGGCGTCGGTGGCGGCCGTACCGGCATCATCGAAACCACCTTCAAGGACGAGACCGAAACCGACCTGTTCGGCGAACAAGCCGTTCTGTGCGGCGGTACCGTTGAGCTGGTCAAAGCCGGTTTCGAAACCCTGGTTGAAGCTGGCTATGCGCCAGAAATGGCCTACTTCGAATGCCTGCACGAACTGAAACTGATCGTTGACCTCATGTACGAAGGCGGTATCGCCAACATGAACTACTCGATCTCCAACAACGCCGAATACGGTGAGTACGTGACTGGCCCGGAAGTTATCAACGCCGAGTCTCGTCAGGCTATGCGCAACGCCCTGAAACGTATTCAGGACGGCGAATACGCCAAAATGTTCATCACCGAAGGTGCTACCGGCTACCCTTCGATGACCGCCAAGCGTCGTAACAACGCCGCTCACGGTATCGAAGTGATCGGCGAGGAGCTGCGCTCCATGATGCCGTGGATCGGTGCCAACAAGATCGTCGACAAAGCCAAAAACTAAGTCGTACGTCTCAAGGAAAAACGCGGCCTAGGCCGCGTTTTTTCGTTTGGGGGGCGGGTTCTGGTATAAAGCTGCATCGTTTGCGGGCGAACACTGGCCGCAAGTACCTGTCGAATTTTTTTCACACCGTTGCAAGGTAAAGTCCATGAGCGAACGTCCCGAAGAGCCAAACCAGGCCTCTGACGCCGAAAGCCTGCTACCGATCGATGAGCATGTCGAAGAAGGGCATGACGCGGAAGGCCGCAAGGTCCGGCATCGTGGCATCTATCTTCTGCCCAACCTGTTCACCACGGCGAACCTGTTTGCCGGCTTTTATTCAATCATCAACTCCATGAGCGCTCAAAGTGCGTTGGCGGCGGGGGATGCGGTAAGTGCCAGCAAATACTTCGGGTTTGCCGCTATCGCTATTTTCGTCGCCATGGTGCTCGATGGCCTTGATGGTCGCGTGGCGCGCATGACCAATACCCAGAGCGCGTTTGGTGCCGAGTACGACTCGTTATCGGACATGGTCGCGTTTGGCGTTGCACCTGCTCTGCTGGCGTTTGCCTGGGCGCTGGGTGATATGGGCAAAGTTGGCTGGATGGTTGCCTTCATCTATGTGGCGGGCGCTGCTTTGCGTTTGGCTCGCTTCAATACGCAGGTGGGTACAGCCGACAAGCGTTACTTCATCGGCTTGGCCAGTCCGGCTGCGGCGGGTGTCGTGGCGGGTATCGTCTGGGCATTCAGTGACTACGGTATCCAGGGCTCGAAGATGTCGTTCCTGGTGGCCTTGATGGTTGCGGCCGCGGGAATGCTGATGGTCAGTAATATCAAGTACAACAGCTTCAAGGAGCTGGATTTGAAAGGGCGTGTGCCTTTCGTGGCGATCCTTGCGGTTGTCCTGGTGTTCGCAGTGGTCTTCAGTGACCCACCGCGGATCCTGCTGCTGGCATTCTTGGTTTATGCGGCTTCCGGCCCAGTGCAATATTTACTGCATCTGCGTCGGGACAAAACATTGCCTTAATGTAATTTCCCCCATACTCCGCAGTCTATTGGTGCATCAGTTCTCCAATGCCGCGGAGTTGCCATGTTAATCAAATTGCCAAAAGCGTCCGATTGCCACGAATCGGATGTCACGCCTGAATCCCTCTATTTCTCTCGTCGCCGTCTGCTCGGTGGTGCGCTTGCTGGCATTGCCGCCAGTAGCTTGCCGCATTGGGCCAGTGCAGAGGAAGCCTCTCGTTATGCCGATGTCGAGCCAGGCAAGGCGCCGAGCTGGTTTGCCCAGAAGCTGCCGGAAACCAAATGGCAGGCTGTGACGGTAAGCGGAGAGGCTATCACCCCCTTCAAAGATGCGACCCACTACAACAATTTTTACGAATTCGGCACTGACAAGGCTGATCCCGCTGCGAATGCGGGGGCACTCAAGACTGAGCCGTGGAGTGTGGTAATCGATGGAGAGGTTGCGAAGCCTGGGCGTTATGCCCTCGAGGACTTCATGAAGCCTTACCAATTGGAGGAGCGGATCTATCGTTTGCGCTGTGTCGAGGCGTGGTCGATGGTCATTCCTTGGATTGGGTTCCCTATTTCTGCCTTGCTCAAGCAAGTCGAGCCGACCTCCAAAGCGAAATACATCCGGTTTGAAACGTTGCAGGATCCCAAGAGCATGCCCGGTCAGCGTTCGAGCTTCGGCCTGATTGATTGGCCTTATGTAGAAGGCTTGCGTTTGGATGAGGCGATGAATCCATTGGCGATCCTTGCCGTGGGGATGTATGGGCGCGAATTACCCAATCAGAATGGCGCACCGTTGCGCCTGGTGGTGCCGTGGAAGTATGGCTTCAAGAGCGTCAAGTCCATCGTGCGGATCAGCCTTGTGAGTGAGCAACCGAAAACCACTTGGCAAAGCATCGCGGCGAATGAGTATGGCTTCTATGCGAATGTGAACCCTACCGTCGATCACCCTCGCTGGACGCAGGCGCGGGAGCGCCGTTTGCCGAGCGGTTTGTTCAGTCCCAATGTGCGTGAGACGCAGATGTTCAATGGCTACTCGGATGAAGTGGCATCTCTATATACCGGTCTGGATCTACGGAAAAACTATTGATGCGTTATCCGATCTGGCGCATTGGCGTCTTTATAGCAGCCGCCGTGTGGCCGCTGTTTTGGCTATATGAGGCGTGGAACTCGGTCCTGGGGCCTGATCCTGGGAAAGTGCTGGTTGATCGGTTGGGGCTTGGAACGTTGATCCTGCTGCTGATCACGTTGGCAATGACGCCGCTACAGAAGCTGAGCGGTTGGGCGGGGTGGATAGCGGTACGTCGCCAATTGGGGTTGTGGTGCTTTGCTTATGTCGTACTGCACTTGGCGGCTTATTGTGTGTTTGTTCTTGGGCTGGATTGGTCGCAGTTGGGCGTAGAGTTGCGCAAGCGGCCTTATATCATCGTGGGCGCACTGGGTTTTCTCTCGCTGCTGGTATTGGCAGTTACGTCTAATCGCTACAGTCAGCGTCGATTGGGGGGGCGATGGAAGAAGCTGCATCGATTGGTATATGTGATTCTGGGGCTAGGCCTACTGCATATGTTGTGGATCGTGCGTGCTGATCTGAAGGAGTGGGCGATCTATGCATCTATAGGTGTGCTGCTGCTGGCCCTGCGACTACCGCCCGTGATGCGCCGCATCCCAAGGCTTATCGCCAAAAAATAACCTTCTGCAACAAAATCAGAATTAAAGGTTGACGGCAGATTCTGGAAGCCTATAATTCGCCCCACTTCCGGA
>NZ_QUZU01000026.1 GCF_004682055.1 Pseudomonas kairouanensis
CCCACAGGAAAACCGGCAAGCCCAAAGCGATACAAAAATATTAATGACACGTTATTTTGTGTTTGATAAATATTTCTGTATCACTTATAAAGTTCTCCATGCCTTTAAACAGATTCACGGCGGGAGACTCACCATGTACGCACAGCTTGTAGAAACCGGAGTGAAGCGCATCAAGGACCTGTCGGAGATGTCCGAGCAGGAGCGCCACTTCCAGGAAAAGATCGATGCCGAAATCAAGATCGAAGCCAAGAACTGGATGCCCGACGCCTACCGTCAGACCCTGATCCGGCAGATTTCCCAGCACGCCCACTCCGAGATCGTCGGCATGCTGCCCGAGGGCAACTGGGTGACCCGCGCACCGACCCTCAAGCGCAAGCTGCAACTGATGGCCAAGATCCAGGACGAAGCCGGCCACGGCCTGTACCTGTACAGCGCAATGGAAACCCTGGGCGCCGACCGCGATGAAGAAATCGCCAAGCTGCACAGCGGCAAGGCCAAGTATTCGAGCATCTTCAATTACCCGACCCTGAACTGGGCCGACATGGGCGCCGTGGGCTGGCTGGTGGATGGTGCTGCGATCGTCAATCAGGTGGTGCTGCAACGCACCTCCTACGGCCCCTACTCCCGGGCCATGGTGCGTATCTGCAAGGAAGAGAGCTTTCACCAGCGCCAGGGCTACGAGATTTTGCTGACCATGATGCGTCACGGCACCCAGGCGCAAAAAGACATGGTGCAGGACGCGATCAACCGCCTGTGGTGGCCGTCGCTGATGATGTTCGGCCCCAGCGACGAACACTCGCCCAACAGCGCGCAGTCCATGGCCTGGAAGATCAAGCGCCAGAGCAATGACGAGCTGCGCCAGCGCTTTATCGACCAAACCATCCCGCAACTGGAACTGCTGGGCTGCACCTGCCCCGACCCGGACTTGAAGTGGAACGCCGAACGCGGCCACTACGACTTCGGCGAGATCCAATGGAACGAGTTCTACGAAGTGCTCAAGGGTAACGGCCCGTGCAACCAGGAACGCGTGGCCACCCGCCGTAAAGCCATTGAAGACGGGGCCTGGGTGCGCGAAGCCGCCGTGGCCCACGCCCGTAAAAAACACAATAAGAACGCTGCCTGATCCGGAGTTGCCGCTATGTCTGAATGGACCCTTTTTGAAGTCTTCGTGCGCAGCAAGCACGGCCTGAACCACAAACACGTGGGCAGCGTGCATGCCGCCGACACCACCATGGCCATCGAGAACGCCCGCGAGCTGTACACCCGTCGCAGCGAAGGGGTAAGCCTGTGGGTAGTGCCCTCGGCCTTGATCACCGCCTCGTCGCCGGATGAAAAAGACCCGCTGTTCGACCCTTCCGACGACAAGGTCTACCGCCACGCCAGCTTCTACGAGTTGCCGGCCGAAGTCGGGCACATGTGAGGTCGACCATGAACACTAAAACCGATCTGATCGAATACCTGCTGCGCCTGGGCGACAGCGCCCTGATCCAGGGCCAGCGCCTGTGCCAGTGGTGCGGCCACGCGCCGGCGCTGGAAGAAGAACTGGCGCTGATGAACGTCGGCCTTGACCTGGTGGGCCAGGCCCGCAACTGGCTGGACTACGCCGCCGAACTGCTGGACGACGGCCGCGACGCCGACGACCTGGCCTTCCGCCGCGATGAGCGCGCCTACCGCAACCTGCTGCTGGTGGAACAACCCAACGGCGACTATGCGGTGACCCTCCTCAAGCAGTTCCTGTACGACGCCTGGCACTTGCCGGTGTTGACAGGCCTGAGCCAGTCCAGCGACGAACGCATCGCCGGGATCGCCGCCAAGGCCGTCAAGGAAGTCACCTATCACCTGCGCCGCTCCGGCGAATGGGTGGAACGTTTAGGCGACGGCACCGAGCAAAGCCATGCACGCATGCTCGCTGCAATCCCCGAGGTGTGGCGCTTCACCGTCGAACTCACCAGCGCCGACGACAGCGAACAGCGCCTGTGCTCCGCCGGCATCACCCCGGACACCGCGCAAGTCGCCGCCGCCTGGCAGAACAGCGTGGGCGCTATTTTCGCCAGCGCCACCCTGCCCGTGCCGCCCGCGCCGAGCTACTTCTACCTGAATGCCCGGCGCGGCCTGCACACCGAGCACCTGGGCATTCTGTTGGCCGAGATGCAGTTTTTGCCCCGAGCGTACCCCGATGCGACCTGGTGAGCTGATCGCCAGCGACCGCCCGGCGCAGCCCACCGAGCTGGCCGCCGCCTGGGCCACCCTGGCCCAGGTGATGGACCCGGAAGTGCCGGTGGTCAGCGTGGTCGACCTGGGCATCGTGCGCGACCTCGACTGGCAGGCGGGCCACCTGCATGTGGTGGTCACCCCCACCTACTCCGGTTGCCCGGCCACCGAAGTGATCGAGAGCGATATCCGCGATGCGCTGGAGCAGGCCGGTTTTCGCGCACCGCACCTGGAGCGCAAATTGACCCCGGCCTGGTCCACCGACTGGATCACCGAAGGTGGCCGCGAACGCCTGCGCGCCTACGGCATCGCACCGCCCCAAGGCAGCGCTAGCAAACGCAGCCTGCTGGGCGAAAGCCCGGTGGTGGTATGCCCGCAGTGTGCAAGCACGCACACCGACGTGCTCAGCGAGTTCGGCTCCACCGCCTGCAAGGCGCTGTACCGCTGCCGTGAGTGCCTGGAACCGTTCGACTATTTCAAGTGCATCTGAGGGGCCCCGGGCCGACTCGGAGGGAGAATAACAATGAGCAAATTTCATAGCCTGGTGATCAAGGACGTACGCAGCGAAACCCGTGACGCGGTGTCCATCGCCTTCGAGATCCCCCAGCACCTGCAAGACAGCTTCCACTTCACCCAGGGCCAGCACCTGGTGATGCGCACCCAGTTGGATGGCGAAGAAGTGCGCCGCTCCTATTCGATCTGCACCGGCGTGAATGACGGCGAACTGCGCATCGCCATCAAGCGTGTGGCCGGTGGGCGTTTTTCCGCGTTTGCCAATGAACAGCTCAAGGCCGGGCACAGCCTGGAGGTGATGCCGCCCGCCGGGCATTTCCATGTGGACCTGGACCCTGCGCGCCACGGCAACTACCTGGCCGTGGCGGCTGGCAGCGGCATCACGCCGATCCTGTCGATCATCAAGACCACCCTGCAAACCGAGCCCCACAGCCGCGTGACGCTGCTGTACGGCAACCGCTCCAGCTCCGGCGCACTGTTTCGCGAGCAGCTTGAAGACCTGAAAAACCGCTATTTGCAGCGCCTGAACCTGATCTTTCTGTTCAGCCGCGAACAGCAGGACGTGGACCTCTACAACGGCCGCATCAACGCCGACAAATGCGAGCAACTGTTCTCCCGCTGGCTGGACGTCAAAACCCTCGACGCCGCGTTTATCTGCGGCCCTCAGGAAATGACCGAAACCGTGCGCGACAGCCTCAAGGCCCGCGGCATGCAGGCTGAACGCATCCACTTCGAACTGTTCGCCGCCGCCGGTAGCCAGCAAAAACGTGAAGCCCGCGAAGCCGCCCGCGAGTTGGACGCCGCCGTCAGCCAGATCACTGTGATCAGCGACGGCCGAGCCCTGGCCTTCGACTTGCCGCGCAACAGCCAGAGCATCCTCGATGCGGGCAACGCCCAGGGCGCCGAGCTGCCGTATTCGTGCAAGGCCGGCGTGTGCTCGACCTGCAAGTGCAAGGTCATCGAAGGCGAAGTGGAAATGGACAGCAACCACGCCCTGGAAGACTACGAAGTGGCCGCCGGCTACGTGCTGTCGTGCCAGGCCTTCCCCATCAGCGACACGGTGGTACTGGACTTCGACCAACTCTGACGCGTACCGCCACACCCCAACACAACAATAAAAAGGACCACCGCCATGACCCCCGACGCTATCGAACGTATCCACCGGCATCCCGACTTTATCCAGTTGGTACGGCGCAAACAGCGCCTGTACTGGTCGCTGTCGCTGATCATGTTGGTGGTGTATTTCGGCTTTGTGCTGTTGGTGGCGTTCGCCCCCGCCACCCTCGGGAAGTCCCTGAGCGGCGGCGTGACCACCGTGGGCATGCTGGTGGGTGTGGTGATTGTGTTGCTGGCGTTCGCATTGACCGGTTTTTACGTGCACCGCGCCAACCATGTGATCGACCCACTCAACGACAAGCTCAAGCAGGAGTGCGCCGCATGAGCCGGTTGATTGCGTGGTGCCTGCTGCCCCTGGCGTTGGCCACCGACCTGGCCGTTGCGGCCGAAGGCGTGGCGCGGCCACTGAACTGGAACGCCATCGGCATGTTCCTGGTGTTTGTGCTGTTCACCTTTGGCGTGACGCGCTGGGCGGCGCTGCGCACCCGTTCGGCGAGTGACTTCTACACCGCTGGCGGTGGTATGACGGGCTTTCAGAACGGCCTGGCGATTGCCGGCGACATGATCTCGGCGGCGTCCTTCCTGGGCATCTCGGCGATGATGTTCCTCAATGGTTATGACGGCTTGCTGTATGCCTTGGGCGTATTGGCAGGCTGGCCGATCATTTTGTTCCTGATCGCCGAGCGCCTGCGCAACCTGGGCAAGTACACCTTTGCCGACGTGGTGTCGTACCGCCTGGAGCAAACCCCGGTGCGCCTCACCTCGGCCTTCGGCACCCTGACCGTGGCATTGATGTACCTGGTGGCGCAGATGGTCGGCGCGGGCAAGTTGATCGAGCTGCTGTTTGGCATCGACTACCTGTACGCGGTGATGCTGGTGGGCGTGCTGATGGTGTTCTACGTGACCTTTGGCGGCATGCTCGCGACCACCTGGGTGCAGATTATCAAGGCGGTGATGCTGCTGTTCGGTACCACCTTCATGGCCTTTATGGTGCTCAAGCATTTCGGTTTCAGCACCGAGGCGATGTTTGCCGGGGCCACTGCCGTGCATGCCAAGGGCAGCGCGATCATGGCGCCGGGTGGCTTGCTGTCCAACCCTATCGACGCGATTTCCCTGGGGGTGGGCATGATGTTCGGCACGGCCGGGCTGCCGCATATCCTGATGCGTTTCTTTACCGTCAGCGACGCCAAGGAAGCGCGCAAGAGCGTGTTCTACGCCACCGGTTTTATCGGCTACTTCTACCTGCTGCTGATCGTGGTCGGCTTTGGCGCCATTGTCATGGTGGGCACCGACCCGACCTTCCGCGACGCCAACGGCGCGATTATCGGCGGCGGCAACATGATCGCCGTGCACCTGGCGCAAGCGGTGGGCGGCAACCTGTTCCTCGGCTTTATTTCGGCAGTGGCGTTTGCCACGATCCTGGCGGTGGTGGCCGGGCTGGCGCTGTCTGGCGCGTCGGCGGTGTCCCACGACCTGTATGCCTGCGTGATGCGCAAAGGCCAGGCCACTGAACAGCAGGAGATCCGCGTATCGCGCATCGCCACGCTGTGCATCGGCGTGCTGGCGATCATCCTTGGCTTGTTGTTTGAGTCGCAGAACATTGCGTTCCTGTCCGGCCTGGTGCTGGCAATTGCCGCGTCGGTGAATTTCCCGGTGCTGTTCCTTTCGATGTACTGGAAGGGCCTGACCACCCGTGGCGCCGTGGCCGGCAGCCTGGCCGGGCTGGTCTCGGCGATTGTGCTGCTGGTGCTGAGCCCGGCGGTGTGGGTCAACGTGCTGCATCACGACAAGGCGTTGTTCCCGTATTCCAACCCGGCGTTGTTTTCCATGAGCCTGGCGTTTTTCAGCGCCTGGGTGTTTTCCGTCACCGACACCTCACCCCGTGCAGCGCTTGAACGTGGCCGCTACCTGGCGCAGTTCATCCGCTCCATGACCGGCATCGGCGCGGCGGGCGCCAGCAAACACTAATCCCTTTTTTTCTACCCTGGAGGAACCGTGATGTCTCACGCCCCTACCCTGCAAAGTTTTATCGCCGGTCGCTGGATCGGCCAACACGGTGCCCAAGTGCTGCGCAGCGCCATCGACGGCCACGAGCTGGCCCGTACTCATGAGGAGCGCCCGGACTTCGCCGAAGCCGTCGCCCATGGCCGCAGCCTGGGCGTCAGCGGCTTGATGGCGCTGGACTTCCAGCAACGGGCGCAACGCCTTAAGGCCTTGGCGCTGTACCTGAGCGAGCGCAAGGAGCAGCTCTACGCCCTCTCCCACCACAGCGGCGCCACCCGTGCCGACAGCTGGATCGATATCGAAGGCGGCAACAGCACCCTGTTCACCTACGCCAGCCTGGGCTCGCGGGAGTTGCCCTCGGGCAATATCGTCCATGAAGGCCCGGCGCTGCCATTGGGTAAAAAGGGCACCTTTGCCGGCACCCATATCCTGGTGCCACGGGGCGGCCTGGCGGTGCACATCAACGCGTTCAACTTCCCGATCTGGGGCATGTTGGAAAAGTTCGCGCCGAGCTTTTTGGCGGGCGTGCCGTGCATTGTCAAACCCGCCAGCGCCACCAGCTACCTGACCGAAGCCGTGGTGCGCCTGATGGACGAGTCCGGCATCTTGCCAGCGGGCAGCCTGCAACTGGTGATCGGCAGCACCGGCGACCTGCTCGACCGCCTGCAAGGCCAGGACGTGGTGACCTTCACCGGCTCCGCCGATACCGCTGCCAAGCTGCGGGTGAACCCGAACCTGATCCGCAACTCGGTGCCGTTCAACGCCGAGGCCGACTCGCTGAACTGCGCAATCCTCGCCCCAGACGTCACGCCAGACGATGACGAGTTCGAGCTGTTCATCAAGGAAGTCGCCCGCGAAATGACCGTCAAGGCCGGGCAGAAATGCACCGCCATCCGCCGCGCCATTGTGCCGGCCAAACACATTGATGCCGTGGCCAGCCGCCTGCGTGAGCGCCTGGCCAAGGTGGTGGTCGGCGACCCGTCGGTGGAAGGCGTGCGCATGGGCCCATTGGCCTCCCACGATCAACAAAAGGATGTGGCTGAACGCCTGGAAGCCTTGCTGCACAGCAGCGACCTGCTGTTCGGCGCTCGCGACGGTTTTGAGCCGCGCGGTGAGAACGTCAGTCAGGGCGCATTCTTTGCCCCGACCCTGCTGCAATCCCGTGACCCACACGCCGAAGGCGGCGCCCACGATATCGAGGCGTTCGGCCCGGTCAGCACGCTGATGGCCTACCACGACCTCGACGAAGCCCTCGCCCTAGCCGCACGCGGCAAAGGCAGCCTGGTGGCGAGCCTGGTCACCAAAGACCCGCAGATCGCCGCCAAGGCCATCCCGGTAGCTGCGGCCTGGCACGGTCGCCTGCTGGTACTCGACCGCGAATCCGCCGCCGAATCCACTGGCCACGGCTCGCCCCTGCCCCAACTCAAGCACGGCGGCCCAGGCCGCGCTGGCGGCGGTGAGGAGCTGGGTGGCCTGCGCGCAGTGAAACACTACCTGCAACGCGCTGCGGTGCAAGGCTCGCCGAGCATGCTGGCAGCAGTGACCGGCGAATACGTACGCGGCGCCAAGGTGATCGAAACCGAAGTGCACCCGTTCCGCCGCTTCTTCCAGGACCTGCAGATCGGCGAATCCCTGCTGACCCACCGCCGCACCGTCACCGAGGCCGACCTGGTGAATTTCGGCTGTCTGTCGGGCGATCACTTCTACATGCACTTCGACGACATCGCGGCCAAGGAATCGCAGTTCGGCAAGCGCATCGCCCATGGCTACTTCGTACTGTCCGCTGCGGCAGGCCTGTTCGTCTCCCCGGCCCCCGGCCCGGTACTGGCCAACTATGGCCTGGACACCCTGCGTTTTATCAACCCGGTAGGCATCGGCGACACCATCCAGGCGCGCCTGACCTGCAAGCGCAAGATCGACCAGGGCAAGGCGAGCCCGCAAGGCATACCGCAAGGGGTGGTGGCGTGGGATGTGGAGGTGACTAACCAGTTGGGGGAATTGGTGGCCAGTTATGACATTTTGACGTTGGTGGTGAAGCGGGAGGAATAAAGTTGTAGTGAGCGGGCTTGCCCCCCAGCGCGGGGCAAGCCCGCTCACTACAAAGCCGTGCAGTGCAAGCATAGAAATACCCGCCTCCCCTCCCTATACTCAGCGGCTCACATCCCCTCAGAATCAACCCCCGCATGGAAGCCGTGCGGCCTGCCATCGCTCGGTGAGACGCCATGATCGCCCATACCCCCACGCTGTTTGGCTGTGTTGCCTTGGTCGCGACGATCATGGCGTTTTGTCTGATCCTGGTCGGTCAGTTCAATCAGCGTGACGGGCTGCTGACCATCGGCTTTGGCTTGCTGGCCCATGCGTTGGCTTACGTCGGCTACACCTTTTACGGGCACGCGCCGCTGTGGTTTACCTACGGTGCCGCCAACTCCCTGCTGGCCGTGGCGCTGGCGTTTTATGGCGCCAGCCTGTTTCGGATCGTGGAGTTGCCGGTGTCCTGGTGGCGGGTGTTCGCACCGGCGGCGTTGATGCTGGTGTTGATGGTGAGCCTGATCGACACCCTGGAGCCGCGTATGCTCGCCGCCTCGCTGGTGTTGATGTTGCAATGCGCCTTGATCATCTACTGGACCCTTCGCCACATTCCCCCGCAGGGCCGTGCGCGGATGCTGTTGATCATCGGCTCCAGCATCAGCCTGATCGGGCTGGGCATGCGCGTGGTGGCGATACTGGGTGGTGGCGCCGCCGAAATGCGCTACGACGTCAGCAACCTCAAGCAGACCATTTCGGTGAGCATTGGCACGTTCACCGCCATGATGATCTCCCTGGGCCTGGTGCTGTTGGCCAAAGAACGCAGCGAGTCGTTGCTCAAGCACATGGCGCTGCGGGATGTGCTGACAGGCATCCTCAACCGGCGCGCCATCCTGGAGCGATTCACCCAAGAACTGGAGCGCGCTCGTCGAGACCGTTCCAGCCTCGCGGTGGCCATGGTCGATATCGACCATTTCAAGCAAATCAACGATGTGCACGGGCACCTGGCAGGCGATGAGGTCATCCGCCATTGCGCCAACCACCTCAGCCAACGGCTTCGCTCGACTGACAGCATCGGTCGCTATGGTGGCGAGGAGTTTCTGCTGTTGCTGCCGTGCACCCATTCCGAGGCCGCCAGGACGGTGCTCGATGAACTGCGCACTTCATTGGCTCAGGCACCGGCGGTGTATGCAGAGGCAGGTATTGCACTGCGGATCAGTATCGGGGTTTGTTGCGATGTGCCTGATGACGCCGATACCAGCGCAAGTTTGCTGGCCAGGGCGGATGCGGCGCTGTATGAGGCCAAGGCATTGGGGCGTAATACCTTGCAGTTCGCTGCGGTGACAGAGCGCTAGCGATGCGCTTCAAAAGCCGATCGCCTATTCAATTGCGCAAGATCAATTTGGGCGATTATCGAACATCTCCTCCTTTTCGCCCCTTGTCTGTACGCCGTGCAAAGTTATGATGTCCATCAGCAAAACAGCCCGAACAATAACAATCTAATAGTGTATATCCGAAACTAACAGCCGCCAGTTAGTTTCTCACCGGTATAACTTTTCATACCGTCGCCTTATGCACTCAGGTGTACCGCGAGGTTGCTGTGACATTAACGTCTGAAAGAATTAACCGTTATCGGTGCGGGCCTTATTCGCCTCTTGTTTACACTTTTATTTATCCCGCCTGCTTAGTTAATTGCTCTTTACGCGCCTGATGAAGATGCCATAAGTCCGGCCTGAATACCCAATATTCCAGAACACTCCCCAGGAGGGAATTGTGCTCGATAAAACCGATAAATCTGTGACAGCTGCCGTCAGCCAGATCAAGGATGGCGCCACCATCATGATTGGCGGCTTCGGCCCCGCCGGGCAACCTGCCGAACTGATCGACGCACTGATCGAACACGGCGCGCGGGACCTGGTGCTGGTCAGCAACAACGCCGGCAATGGTGACTATGGCCTGGCGGCGCTGCTCAAGTCCGGGCAGGTGCGCAAGATTATTTGCTCGTTCCCGCGCCAGGCAGACTCCTGGGTGTTCGACGGTTTGTATCGTGCCGGCAAAATCGAGTTGGAAGTGGTGCCTCAGGGCAACCTCGCCTGTCGTATCCAAGCGGCCGGTTCCGGCCTGGGCGCGGTGTTCACACCCACCGGTTACGGCACCCTGCTCGCCGAGGGCAAAGAGACCCGCGAGATCGACGGCAAGCACTATGTGCTGGAGTTCCCGATCAAGGCCGACTTCGCCTTGATCAAGGCGCACCAGGGTGATCGCTGGGGCAACCTGGTGTATCGCAAGTCGGCGCGCAACTTCGGCCCGATCATGGCCATGGCCGCCGCGACCACCATTGCCCAAGTGAGCGAGATCGTCGAACTGGGCGCCCTCGACCCGGAGCACATCGTGACCCCAGGCATTTTCGTGCAGCACGTGGTGCGGGTCGGCACCGCCCAACCGGCCAAGGAGGTTTAACCCATGCCTTACACCAAGCTTTCCCGCGACGCCATTGCCCAACGGGTGGCCCTGGACATTCCCGAAGGCGCCTACGTCAACTTGGGCATCGGTTTGCCGACGAAAATTGCCAGCTACTTGCCGGCCGACAAGGATATCTTCCTGCATTCGGAAAACGGCCTGCTCGCGTTCGGCCCACCACCGGCCGAAGGTGAAGAAGACCCCGAGCTGATCAATGCCGGCAAAGAGTTCGTGACCATGCTCAAGGGCGGCAGTTTTTTCCACCACGGCGATTCGTTTGCGATGATGCGCGGCGGGCACCTGGATATCTGTGTGCTGGGCGCCTTCCAAGTGGCGAGCAACGGTGACCTGGCCAACTGGCACACCGGCGAACCCGATGCGATCCCGGCCGTAGGCGGTGCCATGGACCTGGCCATCGGCGCGAAGAAAGTCTTCGTCGTGACCGAGCACCTGACCCGCCAAGGCGAACCGAAAATCGTCGAGCAACTGAGCTACCCGGTCACCGGCATGGGCTGTGTCGACCGCATCTACTCGGACCTGTGTGTGATCAACGTCACCGACACCGGCCTGCAGGTGATCGAGATTGTCCCGGGCCTGAGCTTTGCCGAGCTGCAAGGCCTGACGGGCGCACGCCTGGTAGACGCGACTAAAGGATAAGCCCTGGACGGGGAATAGAGTGTTCAACCTGTGGTCTGTAAAACACCTCAGACCAGGAACTGACCATGCCTTTTCCCCGTTCGCGCCTTTTGCTGATCCTGCCCTTCTTCGCTGGTTGCCAGTATCTACCCAAGACCTACTACTTCACCGCACCGGAAAATGAGCCGAACCCGGCCTATATCCGCATCGTCGACTTCACCCAGCATGCGGATATCTTCCAGTACGAAAACGGTGTGCGTTCAGGCGGCGTAGTACGTAGCGGGCCCCTGCCCTTTATCCATACGCAAGACATCGGCATGCCCAAGGCCGGGCAGGACCTGACGTTCGACTATTACGAAACCAAGGTGCGACCGGGTATCGAGACCCACGTGGGCATGTTCTGGGAGGGGTCCAGCACGCGGTCCTGCTCCATCACGGCGGTATTCACCCCCCAGCCCGGCCGCTACTACCAGTTCGAGATGACCTCGGGTTCAAGCGGGACCTGCAAGGCGTATCCGACTCTGATCGAGCGCGACCCAAATGGCAGCGGCTGGCACCTCACACCCAACCTTGAAGTCGCCTACCCTCACGACGGCCCAAGGGCCAAGACCTACTACAAGGATGATCGCTACAAGGACCCCAATTACAAGCCGTTTACGGCTCCGGGGCAGCCGGTGTATTAGCCCGTCCGTGGGGCTTCATCCGGCCATCAGTTACAGGGCTTTCTCCCACATATTCCGTTCATACGTTGAGTATCCTGAGGCGAGAATATCAGCGGCGCCACGATCTCCTGCTGGCCGGAGCTGTCCGTCAGCGGCGCTGAGTCCGCCATCGAAATGCGTGACGCGGCCTTCATGACCCAACTGTCTACATTCCCATCGCCCGACGCGCTGACCATCGTCACCTGCGGTATGCCGCTGTCGGACTTAAAGCGATAGGACAACTTCACGCTCTTGGCCGCGCCTGTGGCATTGACTGCATCGAACACCTCTCGAACCGCCATGCGGCGGTTCTGCTCCTTCAGGAACCCCGACATCCAAAGCTGGCGATACCGCACCGCTTGCGCCTCACTCAGTGGCTGGCCCTGTTGGCGCAAACGGTTCATCGCCTCCCAGGCATCATCACGAAACCGCTCGGTCGACGCCAGATACAGCGCCAAGGCACCCGGCAGGTCTTGCGGGCCGCCTTTGCCCTCCTCCATCAAGCGCCCCAATGGCAGCGCCGCATTCTTGCCCGAGAGACGATAAAACTCCCGCGCCTTGGCGTAGTCCACCGGCTCGCCTTCACCGCGCTCAGCCATTTGTCCCAGCAAAATATTGGTGACGGGATTGAGCTGGGCAGCCTCGACAAACAACGCGCGCGCCTTGGCGAAATCCTGATCGACACCGTATCCGCCTTCCTTGTACATCTTGCCCAACGCGGTCTTGCACATGGCATTGCCGTAATCGGCAAAGCGCTCGATGTAGAGCAGGTTGTCACGCTCGAAGGGTTTTTTACCGGCGATCAGCATGCAGCGCATGCTCACGAGCGAGGAGTCGTAATCGGCGGGTCGGGTCAGGCTCTGGCAGCCGGCGATTGCAGCGCAGAGAAACAGGAGGGATAGGGGTTTGAACATCGCGTCCTTGCATCCGTTGAAGAGAAAGAACGGGATTATGCCATTGATCAGACAAAGGAGCCGTCAGGGCGTACCCCTGACGACTTCCTTTTCACAACGATACAGCTTTTAAGGCTGCTGCCTTACTGGGGGTTTGGAGGATGGATGGTTGCCACGGCCTCGGCCTGACTTCTTACCGGTTTTACTGGGCAAGTTCGGCACTGCCGGCCGAGCGGGTTGTTCAGGTTTAGGGTTGCCTGGTTGTTTCGATGGCTGGGTCATGTTTTTCACTCCTTGAATCATTGAGTTCACTTGCACGCACCTTCAACACGGCAGGCACAGGCCGTCGGGGCGTGGCATTTGTGGTCATCGCCACACCGCATGGCTTGCGCCTCGGTACCGCCGCCGGGGTAGGCACCAAAGTGCTGCTCATACAGGCTGACGGTCTGGGCGAAGGCGCTCTTGAGGTCTTGATAGTCGGCCTGCCCGTTGATGCCGAAGTAAGGGTAGTGGTCAATGAAACGCCCGAAGACCTGGGCACAGTCTTCGCGGTACGCGCGGGTGTCGAGGATATGGGCATGCCATACGGTATCCACCAGTTGGCTGGGTACCAGCACGACAGTGGGATACAGGCACTTGAGGCTCAGGAAACGACGGTATTCCAACTCGGCAGCGTCCCACTGGGCAGCGGTCATGTCAGCCTCGGAGGACTCGGTGTATTTGTGCTTCAGACGCTTGAAATCCAGGCGGCTGACGTTGCGGTCCAGTGCGTTTGCCGCCGGGCTTCCAGAAGCCATAACAAGGTGCAGGGTGCTGAACGTTGGCGGGCAGTGGGTGATGATAGATTGGTGGGTATTCATGACGGACGTCCTCTGTTGTGAGTCGTCAGTTTCAGCGTGTGGATTCCACAACCAATAGGCTCAGCGAAGAAAATCCAACAGATCGTCAAATTCTTTGACTTGGGTGTATTCACGGATGATTAGGTCGCGGTATTTAAGCAACATCGCGTTGTCGGTCACCATCACGCTGGCATGCTGATAAGCCAGTTCCAACTCGTCGTTGAGGTAATGCGCCATCATGCTGTCGGCCAAAGACAGTGCAGCCGTCTGGCTGGCCAGGGTTTTGAGCAGGTTGCCCTGGTGGGGACCAAAGCCCATTTGCGGCAGCGCGTCGGCAAAGGGGTTGGGCAGCTTTTCGGTGCGAAGGTCGGCGTGAGCCAGCCGATCCAGCAGCTGGATCATTTCCTGGCGTAACAGCCCTAGCCCGGCCACGGACTGGCGATCCAGAAACAATTGCCGCGCCCAGTCGACGTAAGCCTGGCGCTCTGAAGGATCGCGGATAAGCAGGATTGCGATCTTGGGTGCCCCGAACAGGCCCTGCAATATGATTGCGTTCCAGACCAGCACCTGATCGGCAGGGTCTATGAACCAGCGCTGGCGAGAGCCTATGGCGCCCGAGCTGATCATTTTGCGCTCCATATTTATAAGCGGCGCAGAGCCTTTTACCGTATTCCCCGCCAACGCTTCAACCAGCGTATTGAGCGCGATGCGCAACGCACCGTGGCGGGACAGCGGAGGCGACAGCGGCGGACAGAGCAGCCGCTCCAATAGCTCGAGGTGTTCGATCCTGTCAGCTTTCACAGGATTGGCGCAGCAGGCTGTCTACCGATGGCAGTTCCTCGGCGTAAGCTGAGTAACTGGCGATATGCACCGCCTGCTTGTACCAATCGCGTTGCGCGCAAAAATCCCCAGTACGCCGAAATTCGTCCAGCACGCCACGGCAGTAACCGGCTCGCAAGGCGTCAGAGGTAGACGTGGTCAGTCCAGCAAGAAACTGTTGCTTATCACGCTTTTCGTAGATCCCCTCCAGTTTCTTGCAACTGATAATCAGGTTCTTGGCAGCCTCATTGGCCAGGGCAACGGGAGGCAAAACCATCCCGGTCAGCAGGAAAACTACGGGCATTAGGGCCTTCAAGCGGTGACATCCTTTTCAACAGTGGAAGGTAAGGGGCTGGCAGGTCGGGTGGGGGCCGCCAAATACAGCGCGAAGAGCACAACGCCAAATTCGATGAGCTGCATGATGGGGTCGACGCTCGTGGGTATCCACTCGTACCGGGCTCCCGAGAACCACGCCTGCCCTAAAATCAGGCCAAGTATTCCAAGCCATAGGGCGAGTATGCGTCCCTGAAAGACCAGCAACCGGCTCAACCCCCGCCAAAATCCCCAGCCGAAGTGCCGACAGTAAACGCGATGCCGCCAAAGCAGCAAAGCGAAGACCAGCATAAAGCCCCACTCCCCCCAGGAAATGTCGGCCAGGCCTTCGCCATACTCGAAAATGTCCGAGAATTGAGCAATCAACAGCCCAATGCCCAACACCCAGATCAGGGTTTTGATTAACCCCCTGGACAACGCGCAAAGGCCCTTCGTCAGGCCGACATCGAGCTTGCCGGCCAACGAAAGTTCGGGAAACTGCATTGAGACTCCTTGTCAGTGAACAGTGCCATATAGCTTAAGGGGGCAAGGCTAACACGCATTCGCCCCATTCATACTGACCACGTCCCTCCTTGGACATGAGCATCGAGCCGCTGCTTAGAAACTGTAGCGGGCAGTCAGTTTGAAGTTACGCGGGGCGCCGTAGACGTCGTAGGGTTCATAACCTCCGTTGGCGATGTTAGGCCTGTGACGACGAGCCAGAAACGCCTTCGGTATCCAATGAAGAGCTCTTGAACGTCGTCCCTGACTAAGGCCAGGTACCTGCAGATTTTGCTTCCCCAGCCCAACCAAACCGACTCCGCCGGCGCATCAATTGGAACCGTGAGCCCCCCAGGCCCTCAAAAAGTTTCAATCCGCACTCGACTCACGTCCTTACAGGAGGCATCTGCGATGTCTGAACCACGCATACCCACCCTGGAACTCAACGATGGCATCGCCCTGCCAGCGATCGGCTTTGGCACTTACACACTCAAGGGTTCCGAAGGCGTTGACGTCATACAAAGAGCCATCAGGTCCGGCTACCACTTGATCGACAGTGCGGTGAACTATGAGAACGAAGGCGCGCTGGGTGAAGCGGTGCGGCGCAGTGAGGTTGCGCGCGAGCAACTGCGCATCACCTCCAAGCTGCCCGGCCGGCACTACGAATTTGAAGCGGCGTTGACGACGATTGAAGAGTCGCTGTATCGCAGCCAACTGGATTACTTCGACCTGTACCTGTTGCACTGGCCCAACCCGAGCAACGGTTTGTACGTGCAAGCCTGGCGTGCACTGGTGGAAGCTCGCAAGCGTGGCTGGGTGAAGAGCATTGGCGTCTGCAACTTTCTGCCGGAGCACCTGGACACGCTGATCAAAGACAGCGGCGTGACCCCGGCCGTGAACCAGATCGAACTGCACCCGTTTTTCCCGCAGCACGAGCAGTTGGCCTGGAACAAGGCCCACGGGATTGTCACGCAGTCGTGGAGCCCCTTGGGGCGAGCCAATCACCTGCTCAAGGATCCCTCGCTGCAAGGCATCGCCGAACACCTGGGCAAGAGCATCGCGCAAGTGATCCTGCGCTGGCATTACCAACTGGGCACCATTGCCTTGCCCAAGGCCAGTTCGGTGGAGCGTCAGCGCGAAAACCTGAGCCTGTTTGATTTCGCCTTGTCTGCCGATGACCTGGCCGTGATTGCTCGCCTCGCCAGCCCGACCGGGCGCATCAATGATCAGGACCCGGCGGTGTACGAGGAGTTCTAACCGCTGCGGCGGTGGCTGTCGCTTTGTCTAGCGATAGCCACGGGCCTGGACGTCGAACAGCTCGGCATAGCGTCCACCGGCCGCCATCAATTGGTGGTGGCTGCCCTCCTCCAGAATCTGCCCGCCGTCCAACACAATAATGTGGTCGGCACTGCGCACACTGGAGAATCGGTGGGAAATCAACAAGGTCATGCGGCCCTTGGCATGCTCGCGAAAGTGCTCGAACACCGCCGCCTCAGCGCCGGCATCAAGAGCCGCTGTGGGTTCATCGAGGATCAGCAGGTCGGCATCCTGGCGCATATAGGCGCGCGACAAGGCGACTTTTTGCCATTGCCCGCCGGACAATTCCTGGCCGCCGAACCAGCGCCCCAACTGCGTTGAATAGGTGTTGCTCAAACGCTCGATGAATTCGGCCGCCACGCCTTGGGTGGCCGCGCTGCGCCAGCGGGCCTGGTCGTTCATGGCGTCGACATCGCCCACGCCAAGGTTCTCGCCGACGGTCATCTGATAGCGGATGTAATCCTGGAATATCACCCCGATACGCTGGCGCAGGGTCTGTTCGTCCCAGTCCTGCAGGTCGCTGCCATCCAGCAGGATGCGGCCTTCGTCCGGGGTATACAGACGGGTCAGCAGTTTGATCAGGCTGGTCTTGCCCGAGCCGTTTTCCCCCACCAGCGCCAGGCTTTGCCCCGGTGCCAAGTGCAGGCTGATATTACGCAGCGCAGCGGATGTGGCGCCTGGGTAGGTGAAACTCACCTGCTCGCAGCGCAGGCCGTCGCCCGGTTGCGCCCCCTGAGTGAGCCGGCCATGGGGCTTGACCACGGGGGTTTCGAGGTACTCATACAGGTCAGAGAGGAACAGGCTGTCGTCATAGAGCCCGGCGATTGCACTGAGGCTGGCGGTGATTGCGCTCTGGCCCTGTTTGAACAGCACGATGTACATGGTCATCTGGCCCAGGCTGGTCTGGCCGCGCACGGTGTCGAGTACCACCCAGGCATAGGCCAGGTAAAACGCTGCGGTGCCCAGCAGGCCCAAGCCAAAGCCCCAGGCGTCACGGCGCACGGTCAGTTGGCGGTCTTCTGCATACAGTCGATTAGCATTGTCGCGGTAGCGCTTGAGTAACAACGGGGCCAGGCCAAACAGCTTGACCTCTTTGGCGTGGGCCTCGTGGGACAGCAGGGACTCCAGGTAATTCTGCTGACGCGTCTCGGGGGCGCGCCGGTGGAACAGGCGGAATGCATTGCCCGAAAAATGCGTCTCGGCGAAGAACACCGGCAGCGCGCCGACCACCAGGATCAACAGCGCCCACGGCGAGAAATGCACCAGCAACACCGCAAAACTCACCAGCGAAATGAGGTTCTGCACCAACCCCAGGCCTTTGGTCACCAAGCTCAGCGGCCGCGTCGAGGCGCCCTGACGTACGCGCACCAATTTGTCGTAGAACTCGGCGTCTTCAAATTGCAGCAGCGAAAGGGTCTGGGCTTTTTCCAGCACCATCAAGTTGACCTTCACCCCCAACCTCACCCGCAACAGCGACTGCTGCATCGACAGCGCCCGTTGCGCAGCGGCCAGTAGCGCCAGCACGCCGGCCTCGGCCAATACGTAACGCATCACCGGCCACACCGGTGCCTGGCTGCCAGTGGCATGCACCTGCATGGCGTGCACCACGCCGTCCACAATGCGCTGGCCGATCCAGGCCGCGAGTGCTGGCAGCAGCCCTGCGACTATTGTCGCCAGCAGCAGGCCCAGGAACAGAGGGCGTGAGGTGCCCCACACCAGCCCCAGTGCCCTGCGCGCCTGGGTGGAAAATACGCTCAACCGATTGAACAGCAGCATGGATGGGATGGGCCCCTTATGAGGTGTAGGATCAGCGTCCGGAACCGCGTGGCGTGCGCGCTTGTCACTATGGTCTCTGTCACTCTTCGCGACTGACGCGGCTAGCTGAGCGAAATATGGAAAAAGCTTTGAGTGAACTCAATCGTGATCAGCTGGAAGCAGAGATCGTAAGGCTGCGCGCTCAACTGGCAGAAGGCGCTCGCGCCCCATTGCCGGACGTCGCCGACGCGCAAGTATCGCGTATTTCCATGGCGCAAACCCAAGAACGTTATCGACTGGCCGTCAAGGCCACCAGCGATACGATTTGGGACTGGGATATGCAAACCGACCAGATCCTGTGGAATGAGGCGCTGCAAAGCACCTTCGGCTATTGCCTGGCGACATTGGACACATCGGGTGAATGGTGGATCAGCCAGATCCACCCCGAGGAGCGTGAGCGCGTACGCACCTCTATCTTTGCCGTGATCAACGGTAGCGGCACGGCCTGGACCGAGGAGTATCGGTTCCGCCGCCTGGATGGAACCTATGGAGACGTGCTCGACCGCGGGCATGTGATCCGCAATGCCGAGGGCAAGGCCCTGCGGATGATTGGTGCGATGCTCGACCTGTCGCGCATGCGCATTGCCGAATCCGCATTGCGTCAGAGCGAGGAGCGTTTTCGCACGATTCTGGAGACGGTGGAATCCGCCTTCGCCATCGTCAAAGTCAAGTTCGACGCCGACGATCAACCGATCGACTATTGCTTCGTGGAAGCCAACCCCGCGTTCGAGCGCCAGGCCGGGGTGAACCTGCGCGGTAAATGGGTCACCGAGTTTGCCCCCAATCTGGAGCGCTTCTGGTTCGAGACCTACGGGCATGTGGCCAAGACCGGCGAGCCTGCCACCTTTGAAAACTACGCCGAGGCCTTCAAGCGCTGGTTCGACGTGCGTGCAGTGCGCGTGGGTGCGCCAGGCGACCGGCAGATCGCGATCATTTTCAGCGATGTCACCGAACGCAGGAATGCCCAGGAGCGCCTGCGCATCAGCGAAGCCATTGCGCGGCAAAACGTGCAGCGTGTGCAGCTTGCGCTGGCGGCTGGCGCAATCATCGGCACCTGGCACTGGGACGTGCCCAACGACCGTTTCACCATTGATGAGGCCTTCGCCCATGCGTTCGGTTTGGACCCTGCCCTGGGCCACGAGGGCCTGAGCATGGCCCAAGTGGTCGCGACGGTGCATCCCGAGGACCGCGACGGGCTGTCGACCGCCATCGCCGCTGCGCTGCTCAGGGGCGGCGCCTACGCGCACCAGTATCGGGTACGCCGGGCCGACGGCAAGTATTACTGGATCGAAGCCAACGGCCGCGTGGACCTTGCCGAAGACGGCTCGGCCGTAAGCCTGCCGGGGGTGGTCATCGATGTCGAAGGCCGGCGCTCGGTTGAAGCCGAGCGCGACCGCGCCACAACGGCACTGCGGGTGTTGAATGAAACCCTCGAGCAGCGCGTCGCCGAGCGCACCGCCGAATTGATCCAGGCCGAAGAGAAACTGCGTCAGTCGCAAAAGATGGAAGCCGTCGGCCAACTGACCGGAGGCCTGGCCCATGATTTCAATAACCTGCTGGCCGGGATCTCGGGCTCCCTGGAGTTGATCGCGATGCGGATCGCCCAAGGTCGATGGCCGGAGGTCGACAAATACATTGTCACTGCCCAGGGCGCGACTAAACGGGCGGCGGCATTGACCCACCGCTTGCTCGCGTTCTCCCGCAGACAGACCCTGGACCCCAGGGCCACGGATGTGAATCGGCTGGTGGAAGGCATGGGCGAACTCATCCAGCGTACGGTGGGCCCAAGCATTACCGTCGAGCCCCTGTGCGCGGCGAATAGCTGGCCGACCCTGGTGGATGCCAGCCAGCTGGAGAATGCCTTGCTGAACCTGTGCATCAATGCCCGTGACGCCATGCCCCACGGCGGACGCATCAGCATCGAGACCGCCAATGTCATTGTCGATGCACAAATGGCCGTCGCCCACGAGATCGCTGCCGGGCAATACCTATGCCTGAGCGTCACCGACACGGGCATGGGCATGACACCCGAGGTGCTGGCCAAAGCCTTCGACCCGTTCTTCACCACCAAACCCATCGGCCAGGGCACCGGCCTGGGTCTGTCGATGATCTATGGCTTCGCCAAACAGTCTGGCGGCCACGCCCGCATCAGCTCGCTCGTTGGCCAAGGTACATCGATCAATATTTACCTGCCGCGATTTGACGGTAGGCCGTTGGAAGACAGTCGAGAGATCAATCATGCTTCGGCCACTCCCGCCAAGTCCGGTGAAACCATCCTGATCGTGGATGATGAACCGAGCGTGCGCATGCTCCTGATGGATGTGCTGGGCGGGCTCGACTACAGCTTGATAGAGGCCGGCGATAGCGTTGCCGGCCTGAAGGTGCTGCGGTCCGATGTGCATATTGACCTGCTGATCACAGACGTCGGCTTGCCCGGCGGCATGAACGGCCGCCAGATGGCCGACGCCGGCCGAGAGGTGAGACCGAATCTGAAAACCCTGTTTATCACCGGCTATGCCGAGAATGCCGCCATCGGCGAGGTGAGCCTTGGGCCAGGCATGGAAGTACTGACCAAACCCTTTGCAATTGAAGCGCTGGTGGCGCAGGTAGACGCGCTGATCAAGCGTTGAGGCGCGTGGTTTTGAGCTATCGTCTCTCATCAGCACAAGGACATTTCGATGCTTGGACGCAAACAGCCAAAGACCCAGGCGCACAACGTCACTGAAGCGGTTGCCTTCGCCGCCGTGAGCCCCGGCGCTGCGTTTCGCCTGACGGTCATTTTTATGCTGACGGTGATCCTGGCGTTCCTGGCCGTTGAAGGCTGGCGGACCTGGCGCGACTATCACGCCGCCTTCGCTTCGGCCCGCGACTCTGTCACCAACCTGGCCCGGGCAACGGCGCAGCACGCCGAAGATGCGATTCGGCAGGTCGACGTACTGACGGCGGCGCTGGGTGAACGGGTGGAAGGCGACGGATTGCAGACCATCAATGTGTTGCGCATCCACAACTTGTTGGTCCAGCAGGCCAAGCTGATGCCGCAGCTACATGGCTTGTTTATCTATGGGCCAGACGGGCAGTGGATCGTGACCGACAAAGCGGTGATTCCAGAACCTGCGAACAATGCCGACCGCGATTATTTCCAGTACCACCGCAGCCACACCGATCGAAACGTGCGCATCGGCGAGGTGGTCAAGAGCAAGTCCACCGACGACCTCATCATCCCCATTTCGCGCCGCCTGAATAACCCCGATGGTTCATTTGCCGGGGTGCTGCTCGGCACCATCAAGGTCAGCTATTTCGTCGACTACTACGGCGACTTCAAGATCGATGACAAAGGCGCGTTGGTACTGGCGCTGCGCAGTGGAACCATCCTGGTGCGCCGCCCGTTTTTCCCCGCCATCGTCGGCAAAAGCCTGGCGGACAGTGCAATCTTCACGCGCTACCTGCCCGTGTCCAATGAAGGCATCGCCGAGGTCAAAGCGGTGGTGGATGACACCGAACGCGTGTATGGCTACAGAGCGCTGACCACTTACCCGCTGGTGGTTGAAGCCGGGCTTTCGCGCGAATCCATTATTGCCCCGTGGCGCTGGGACCTGTTTAAAACCGGGTTTGTGTTGTTCTTCCTGATCAGCGCCTTCACGGTGTTCGGGCTGATTGTGTTGAATCAATTGCGCCAGCGAATGGTGATGGAAAAAGCCTTGCGCGTGGCCCATCAATCCATGCGCGACATGGCGCTGTCCGACAGCCTGACGGGGCTTGGCAATCGCCGACGCCTCGACAGCGCCCTGGTGGATGAGATTCTGCTGGCCAAGCGGCAACGCTCCCATCTGTCGTTGATCATGCTGGATGTTGACTATTTCAAACGCTACAACGACACCTACGGGCACGCCGCCGGTGACGACTGCCTCAGCGCCGTGGGCCAAGCGATTGCACGCGCGGTAAAAAGGCCCGGTGACCTGGCCGTGAGGTATGGCGGCGAAGAGTTTGCGGTGCTGCTGCCCAATACCGACAGCCTCGGCGCTGCCGTGGTGGCCAAGGATATCCTGGAGGCCATCCGCGCCCTGAAAATCGAGCACAGCGCCCACCCACAGGGCTACGTGACGGCCAGCGCCGGTATCGCCGGCAGCCAACCCTGCGAGCAGCCCGTGACGCCGAGCCTGTTGATCACCTCGGCAGACAAAATGCTCTACATGGCCAAGCAGAACGGCAGGGATTGTTATTGCGTGGCGTCCACGCCCATTCTTCAGTGAAACAGTGCCGATATTGATTGAAGGACACACCGATGGCCCTTTCCAGCTCACGCCTGACTTACCGACAGCCTGAACCCGCAGACCTCACGCGGCTGTTCGAGATCTACGGGGACCCCAGGACCCAGCAGTTCAACCCCGCCGGCCCGCTCGTGAGTATCAATGACGCGCAGGACGTATTGGATACCTGGCTTGCGCACTGGCAGGTGCACGGGTTTGGCTGGTGGGCTATAGCGCAGAGTGAATTGCCGGAAACCGTCATAGGCTTTGGCGGCATCGCTCACTACAACTATGGCGGCGAGCCCAGGCTAAACCTGGGTTACCGATTCGCCGTGGAGGCTTGGGGCAAGGGATTTGCGACGGAATTAGGCGCGACCGCTATCAGCCACGCCTTTGAATCGCTAGGGGTTGAGCGCATCTGGGCACTGGTGCGACCCAGCCACAGTGCCTCGATCAACGTCCTGGAAAAGCTCTCGATGAAGCACTGCGGGTACCTGGATGACGTACCGGGACAAGCCCCGAGCCTGGTCTATGCGCTCGTCGGGTGAGCGCAATCACTTGTTGGAACCCGACTGAGAGAAGTGCGCAAGCAGCTTCAAACCTGCGCAGCGATACTGGCTTTGCTTTGGAACATGGCGGTGTCGGCCTTGAAAATCAGATCGTCCAGACCTTCGCCATCCTCCGGATACCACGCCACCCCTAGGCTGGCGCTGACCTTGATCTGGCTGTTTCTCCATGGAATGGGCAGGTCGATGGCCTTACAGATTTCATCGGTGATGCGCTGGATATCGCTTCTGTGATGCGCGCCGTCGAGCAGCACGATAAATTCATCACCGCCCATGCGCGCGGCTATTTCGAACTCGCCAATATTGGATTTGATCGCCGAGGCTGCGTGGATCAGCATGGCATCGCCCGCCTGGTGGCCATAACGATCATTGATCTGCTTGAAGTGGTTCAAGTCGATATAGCACAGGGCCAGATGCTCTCCACGATGCTTTGCGTCGAGCAGCCGCTGACTAGCGAAGGGAATAAAACTATTGCGATTGGGTAAGCCCGTCAGGCTGTCATAGAAAGCCAGCTTGTGTACTTCCTCTTCCGCGAGTTTGCGCAACTTGATCTCGTTGCGTAGATGACGCTGGGCATTCAACAGAACCAGAGCAAACATCAGGACAAGCACAGAGCCGATGCTGATCAGCACAATGGTCTTGCGCAGTTGCTCGACGAGGTGTGGCGGGTTGGGATCGTAAATGAAGTTTTCCAGACCGGCGATACTGTCGACCATGCCCAGTTCGAGGAAAGTTTCGGCCATACGTTGCCAGCGCCCTGGGTTCATATGACCAATCTCGATCAGGTCAGATACCACCAGCGGACGCATGGCCTGAGCTTCGAACTGCAAGTGCGCGCGACTTTTCTCCACCGAATACTGATTGAGCAGCAGGTCTATGATTTGCTCGGGGTTATCCATCGCGTAACGCCAGCCGCGCAAGGTAGCGCGGCGGAAGGCCTCGACCCGCTGTGGATTTTCGTCAATCTCGGTCTGGCTGGTGAACAGGATGTCGCTGTAGAAGTCGATCCCGTAGGTGGCGGGCGAGATGATGTTGTATTCCACGCCCCGCTGTTGCAGGTAGAACGGCTCGTTGGTCAGGTACGAGTTGAACGCCGCAACTTTACCGCTGGCCAGATCCCCAATTTGAAAACTGCTGGGTAGCAGTTGTAGTTTTTCGAGGGGTATACCCTCGCTACGGAACATCGCCAGAAAGTCGGCATCGGTCTGTGCATCCATCAGCATCACCGGCTTGCCGATCAGGTCATGCACAGTGCGAACACCTTGGTCTGTGCGCGCCACGAGCACGGAAGGTGAGTGCTGAAAAATCACCGCCAGCGCGACCAAGGGCTTGCCATGCAGGCGTGCGTAGAGCAATTCACTGTTGGCTTCGCCGTATTGGGCACGCCCAGAGAGCACTTCTTCGACCGGCGTGACCTTGGGGCCACCTTCGTGCAAGCGCACGTCCAGCCCTTCTTCGCGGTAATAGCCCTGGGCGATGGCGGCGTAGTAGCCCGCGAACTGGAACTGATGCTTCCAACGCAGTTGTACATCAATCACCTGCTCAGCACCGTTCTGTTGAGTGACCGGACTCGCCCACGCAGCCTGATTCCAGAGCAGCATGAAACACAGCAGTCGACGCAGCCGAACCAGGAGAAGTCTCTTCGATGGGCCTAGCGTGTTAGAGCAGCAACAGAGGCTGGGCATGGTGAGAGTCCGTGAATCGCGCTTAACGTTGAGCGTGCAAGGGGGGGCGGGACATTGTGACATCAGTGGTGCGGGGGCAGCAATTGGGTAGGGACAGGCCGAAAGCGGACGTTCTTGAGCCGCCACTATCTTCAAATAGTGAGCAAATGGTCCCGTGGCGATGACTGCCAGAGAGCCGTTGAGGCTAGCAGCGGATTCATGACAGGGTATCGACTCGATTTCCGAATTACCCAAATCCTCCTTCACACACCAACATTACATCGCCTTTTACACTTGCTGAAACGTTTCATCAGGATTATAAAAAGCATACAACTCCAAGAAAGGCTGCTGCCATGACCCCGCTCAAATTCGTTGTTGCCCTCAGCGCACTGTCTGCTGCCTCCCACGCCATGGCTTGGGATTACGTTCTGCTCGACAGTGACAAAGCCGCTCAGAACTGGCAGATCACCAGCCAGCAACTCGGCATAAAGACCGACACTCCCTTCAGCGTTACCCTGCGCACCTTGCATGGCGGTCGGCAGGAGGGTGTCAGCATTGTCGATATCGATAACGGTACGATGAAACTCTCGGTCGTGCCGACACGGGGGATGAATGTCTTGCAGGCCTCGGTCGGTGATGTGCGCATGGGCTGGGATTCGCCGGTCAAGGAAGTGGTCAACCCGTCCTTCATCGAACTCAATGGCCGCGGTGGTTTGGGCTGGCTGGAAGGTTTCAATGAGCTGGTCACCCGCTGCGGATACGAATGGGTCGGCCACCCCGGTGTCGACAACGGCGAACTGCTGACCCTGCACGGGCGAGCCGCCAACATTCCTGCGAGCAAGGTCACCCTACACATCGATGAAAAACCACCGTACGCCATCACCCTGCGCGGCGAGCTCAAAGAGCAGGCGTTCAAGAAGGTCGACTTCTCCGTCGCGACGGAGCTGGTCACCGAGCCCGGCAGCGTAGTGTTCGCCCTCAACGACACCCTGACCAACAACGGCGACTATCCGAAGGAATACCAGGCGCTGTATCACAGTAACTTCAGCACCCCGTTCCTGGAACAGGGCGCTCGTTTCGTCGCGCCGGTGAAGCAAGTGTCGCCGTTCAACGACAAGGCCAAGGGCGATCTGCCCGAGTGGCAAACCTACCGCGCACCGACCAAGGACTACGACGAAACGGTTTACAACGTGGTGCCTTACAGCGATGCCAAGGGCGATACGTTGACCGTGTTGCATAACAAGGCCGGCAGCCTGGGGGTTTCGGTAGGCTTCAATACGCAGACACTACCGGTGTTTTCCCTGTGGAAAAACACCGATACCCAAGGCCAGGGATATGTCACGGGGCTGGAGCCGGGCACCAGTTTTTCCTACAACCGCCGTTATCAGCGGCCACTGAACCTGGTGCCGACCATTGGGCCGAAGGAACACAAGCAGTTCCGCATCCATTACAGCTTGTTGGCGAATAAGGCGGCAGTGGATAAGGCCTTGAAGCAGGTGAGCGAGATTCAGGGTGGGCGAGAAACCGAGGTGCGGCAGACGCCGTTGGTTGATCTGACCAAGGGGTGACACCGGCCAGGGCATTGTCGGCCGATGGGCAACTCGCAGCGACAGAGACTGTTGCCTCTTGGTCGACAAGCGACACATTCAGCGGTGTGTGATTGGCACGATGTGGGTCGCGTGAGCGTCTTCTGTTCACTGAATATCGGTTGTGTCACCCGCAACGTAATAGAGAATGTACCCGGAATACACGAGTGCGCCGGCCGCGGCTTCTGCTTTGAAGCACTCGGTGAGTGCATCCTCATCAGCAAAACCGTACGCCGACAACCTGTCGCCGGCAAAACCGGCGAGTCGCCATGCATCGAAGCCGTTGATCTCACCCTGGGCGCCAAAGTCAAAGTCGACTGTACCTGTGGGCAGGTGAACCGCGCAGCCATAGCCGTGCTTGAAGTAACGAACGCCGCCTTCTAGCTCGCCGCGCTGAGGAATGTCAGTGACCACCCAATCGGTATCGGTCAGGGGGCGCGGGATTCCAGAGCGCTGCATCATGTCCACAGCGCTAGCAACGTTTGCTTGGTAATCGCTGATTAAAATGGCGAGTTGGTTATTCATACAGCCTCACGTTGAAAATAAGCCGTACCACGTCTAGAGACCGGCGAGAGTAGCATTCGCAGAGCGGTTGTGGATTTCTCCCGCAGTATCGAGTTTTACTTGGGGCTGCCCGGCTTGCTCAAGCTAACTTACGGCCGTGTCGGGCTTATCACCTATGTCGATTCAACAGGAGGGCCTCAATGGATCTGAAGTTCAGTCACGTCGATGTACTGGTTAATAATCTCGAGGAAGCCTGTGCTTACTACGCGCAGATACTTAATGCCCGAATTTCCAAAACGCTCGTCTGGGAACGAGGTGGCCTGCATGTGCGCTACGCGATTGCACTGATCGGCCAGGAGCGTTTCATGTTGGTACAGCCATTGGCGGGAAACCTTCGGGAGCTGCTGGACGCCTCGGGAGAAGGGATGATTTATCGCCACTGCTATTCGACGCCGGATATCGAGAAGGCCTATGACGAATTGGTGGCCGCCGGTGTTCAGCCAGAGGATGAGAACGCAAAGCCATTGGCTCGCGAGGGCCTGCAAACCCCGTCCGGGGCACGCATTATTTGGTTGCCTAAGCGTTTTGGGCATTTCTCGATCGAAATTCTGGAAGATAAAGCGCTGGAGGCCTTCATAGAGGCTGCGTTTTCTTGAGGGGTGATGAGGGTGGTTTTTCGGCCCACGTCAGTCATCTGAACCGCGATTGATCGAGCGTGATCGACATATTTTCACGCGGCCAACGATACGCTGTGGTGATGTCGTGAAGCCTGCCCTGCCTGCGTCCAAACGTCGCAGCTGGCCACTCTTGGAAAAAACACCATAAGCCGTAGAATCCCGCGCTCTCTTGCATTGGCTTGGATATAGCAGGCGCAGAGGCGCACGTCGCGCTTGTCTTTTCCCCGAGGTTTTTATGTCTCCGCGTTTGCTGGCCATGGCGCTGGCGCCCCTGCTTGGGCTGTTCATTGTTGCGTTGGGCAACGGCTTTCTGTCTTCCCTGACCACCCTGCGGCTCGACGCCGCCGGCGCGTCAGCCACGATGATCGGGATTGTTTCATCGGCCTACTTTATCGGCCTGACGCTGGGCGCCGTCTTCAATGACCGGCTGATTCTGCGCATCGGCCATATCCGCGCCTACGGCAGCTTTGCCTCACTGATCGCGGTGACCATCCTGCTGCAAGGGTTGTTCTACGACACCTGGGGCTGGTTCGCGCTGCGTTTGATCAACGGCTGGGCCACGGTCGGTGTATTTCTGGTGATCGAAAGCTGGCTGTTGTTGGCCGGCGACGCAAAGATTCGCGGGCGCTTGCTGGCGCTGTACATGATCGTTTTGTATGGCGCGGGCGTGCTGGGCCAGGCGGCGCTAGGGAAAATCACCGGCTTGAGCGACAGCGCACCGTTCATGGTGGCCGGCATGCTCGCTTCATTGTCGGTGCTGCCGATTGTGATTTTGCCACGGGTGTCGCCGATTCTGGACCAGGTCGAACCCCTCAAGCCACGGCAACTGCTGGGCGTGACGCCGACCGGGCTGGTGGGCTGTTTCGGCTCCGGTGTCACCATCGCGGCAATCTACACGCTGCTGCCGCTGTACCTGCAACGAGCCGGTCTGGATGTCGGCGAAGTCGGCAGCATGATGGCCTGGACGATCCTCGGCGCCATGCTCCTGCAATACCCGGTCGGGCGCTGGTCCGACCACAAGGATCGCCTGCAAGTGCTGACCATTCTGACAATCGCATGCACCGCGTTGTCGCTGCTGATCGTACTGCTGCCATTGTCTTCATTGATGCTTGCCGCGCTGCTGTTCCTGCTCGGCGGCGCGGTGTTCGCGCTTTACCCGGTGGCTGTCAGCCACGCCGCCGACCGCGCCCCTGCCGAAGCGCTGGTGCCGATGATCCAGGGGCTGCTGCTGATCAACTCGCTGGGCTCGGCAATCAGCCCGATGATGATCTCGCCGGTGATGAACTCGTTCGGCGCAAACGGCCTGTTCTGGGTATTTGCGCTGGTCAATCTGTGCATGGTCACCTTCTTCCTCTGGCGACGTGGCAAACGCCCCGTGCCGGCCAACCCTGCACCTTTTGCGGCCGCAGCCACCTTCTCGCCGACCGGTGCAGAACTGCGGGTCACCGAAGATTTGCGTCAGGCGGCGCAGGAGCATCCGCCCATGGTCGATGCGTTGAGTGGCGAACCCAGCGCGTAAGGACCACGCACGCGCACGTCAAAAATCGAACTGAATTGCGCAGGTTCTGCACGTTTGTTGCGTCAAACCCGGCGAGCGTACGCCGCTTTGGCGTGAAGCCTGATGACTCGCAGTGTGGTAAAGACGGCGAGGATTGGGGTGAATGCAAACACGCCAAATAACCAAGCCGCAGCATTAGCAATGCCCGCGGCGCCTGCGGGGTTGGTTAGGCCGGCGACGTTTGCCACCATGCCTGCCAGCGCCGCACCGAGCAATACTCGGGTTAGCAGGTGCGGCCACGCCAGCCCTACCCCTAGCCCAATTGCCATCAACGCAAGGCAAATCGGCGCAAGCATGCCGACAGCGGCCCTGACTGCCTTGGTAACTTCCAGTGTCAGTCCAATACGCGCCTGGACATTTCCACCCCAGCGATCATCCCGTTGATTGGTATGGATACTGCCCTTCACCGCGATTTTGCCTACTCGCCAGCATGTGCCACGGAGAGTGAGTGTGTTTCTTCAGATCTGCAATCGATGCTCAACACCTGTGACACCGCAATAGGTAGGCCATGCAAGCCGGCAGGTTGAGCGTCCACCGTCAAACTGTCGGCACTGTCCCCCCATCAATCACGAACTCACTGCCCGTAATCGCAGCGGCTCGCGGCGAAACCAGGAAGCCGATCAAGTCAGCCACTTCAGAAGGCGTCGACGGGCGCCCAAGTGCAATCCCCCCAAGTGCATTCATGATGATGTCTTTACCCCCTTGATAGTCAGTACCCGCCTCCAGCGCCAGTCGTTTGACCAAAGCGACCGACGCTTCGGTTTCAACCCAGCCCGGCGAAACCCGAACCACGCGAATGCCTTTTGGCGAGACCTCTTTGGATAAACTCTTGCTGTAGGTCGACAGCGCGGCCTTGGCGGCGGCATAAGCGGTTGTAGCCTCCGGCAGTGGCAACTGACTCTGGATGGAGGTGACGTGGATGACGACCCCTTCCCTGCGCTCCAGCATGCCCGGTAGCAGGGCGCGGTCGAGCCGCACCGCCGGCATTAGGTTCAGGTTGAGCTCCCGTTGCCACTGCTCTTCGTCCAATGCAGCAAAGCCGCCGCCGGGTGCCGATGAACCGCCCAGGACGTGGATCATGATGTCTATGCCGCCCAGCCGCTGTTGGATCGCGGCGATCAGCACGTCACACCCTTCGCGGGTCGAAAGGTCCGCCGCAACCAGGTGAACGCCCGGCATTTCTACGTCTACCCGCCTGGCAGAAGTAATGACCTTCGCGCCTTCGGCCAGCATCAACTCGACGACCGCCTTGCCGATGCCTTTGGTGCCACCGCTGACAAGCACTCGCTTGCCCGTCAAACCTTGATTCAACATGTTTTGATGCTCCTGAAGCGGGATGTGTTAAGCGATCTTGCTGCCTGCCGGATAGTTTGTTCAACTGGGACAAACCTTGATGACCTATCCCGAATATCAGGACACTCCATGGCACAGGATCGTTTAAGCCTCAATGAGCTGGACGCGGTAATAGCGGTAGCCCGCCGGGGTTCGTTTCGCCAAGCCGCCATCGACCTCAACATTTCCACCACCGCATTGAGCACGACCATCGCCCAACTGGAAGCTCACCTTGAGTCGCGGCTGTTCAACCGCACGACTCGCAGCGTGGCGATTACTGAAGCAGGGAGGATATTTCTCGAGCAGGTGGGGCCTGCCTTGCAGGATCTACGCGCCGCACTGGATGCCGTGCGCTCGCACACCGTCGGGCCCTCGGGCACCCTGCGTATCAACGCATTCGCCAGTGCGGCGCGCTCAGCGTTGCTGCCCCTGGTGATGGAGTTTGTGCAGCAGCATCCAAAAGTGCACATCGACCTCGTGACCGAAGGCCGTTTGGTGGATATCGTTGCTGACGGCTTTGACTTCGGTGTGCGCTCAGCCAGCCTCGTCCCGAACGATGTGATCATGATCCCCATCGGCCAGCCGCAACGCTACGCGGTCGTTGGCTCGCCGGCGTACTTCGAAAAACATGGCAACCCACGCACGCCCTCGGCGCTGCTCCAGCATCAATGCATTCGCGTGCGACTGCCAAATGGGGCGATTTTCCCCTGGCATTTCGAGCGCGACGGTGAAGTGACCCGTCTCGATGTGACCGGGCCGCTTACGCTGGATGAGTCCAGCGTGGTCAAGGTTGCGGTGAAGCAAGGCATGGGGCTCGGTTTTTTCATGGAACAGGACGTTCACGACGAGATCGGCACGGGCCAGTTCGTGCGCACGCTCCAAGACTGGACCCCACCCCGAGACCGGCTGTGCCTGTACTACCCGAATCGCCGCAACCCGTCTGCGGCAGCGAAAGCATTCATCGACCTGGCTCGCGCCCGTCAAGCCGACCAGGCGTGAGCGCAAGCGTATGGCTTGACCTTCATTGGGTAGCGGCCCCAATGACGCCTCATGCTTTGCGCGCTTGATTGGGCGTTCAGGCCGCCCGGGGATGTGCTTCGCGCGCCTTCTTACGCAGATAGACCATCTGAGCTATAACACCGACCACCAGTATCAGTGCAAGCAAACCCAAGGCTGCTTTGAGTAGTGGCGATTGCGGGTCGGTGACAATCGGGTGCCCATCGGGAACCCGGCGCAGCGTTTCCGAAACCGATGGCACCATCAGCAAAAACGCAGTCAGGCTCAAGAGGATCGTTTCAAAATAGACACCTGCCCGGCCAAACCAGCCAATGCGATCGACGCCATAGCCAGCCAGCAACAGCAAAATGGTCACTGCACCGATTACCGGGCTAACAGGTTGTTTGGCCACCAGAAATACAGTAAGACCACCAATCATCATGGAGATGAAATAGGCGATACCCGCACTTGAACGAGGCGTGATGCGCCCATGCTTGATGAACATATACGCGGCGAGTGGAATAGCAGGCAGGCTGCCGATTGTATGTAGCCAGCCAAGGGCTGAAATCCCGAACATGGTGTCACCTCGTTGATAACCAGAACTAAACAATGCTTACCGCACGCTGCCAGGCTCTTAGAACCTGGCTGAGATAAGCCTCATAATTTCGATATCTAGGCTATTGAACACTCGACTGGAACGACATGACGGATTCTCTCGAAAACTTGACCATTCCTCCGCAAATGCAGCTTGAAGGATTCGCCTCCGGCGATCTGTTATCCCAGATACTCGCGCAGATCCGAATGACCGGTAACCGTGTTTATTCCAAGACGCTGGAAGACGGCGAGCGCCTAGAGCTGGAGCACAACAGCTCACACGTGTGCGCACTGCAAAAAGGTACGCTGTGCCTTGAGGGTGGGCACGCCGACACGGAATCTATCACCGTCGAACAAGGCGACATCCTGCTGCTGGCTCACGACTCGGCATCAATGCCTTGGATCGCATCGCGCGGCCCCGTCACCGTGGTGATCTGTCAGTTCTGGTTTGACGCCAGTACCGTCCAGGCCATGTTGTTCGCCCTGCCCCGCTTGATCCATATCAAACACGCCGAAGCCGCGGCCTGGTCCGAAGGCATCCTGCAGTACATGCTTGTCGAAACCCATGACTCACAGCCCGGCGGCGCCTTGATGATTTCGCGCCTTATCGATCTGACGGTCATTCGAATCCTGCGAACCTGGGTTCAGCAAGGCATGGCCTCGGGCTGGCTTGGAGGGTTGTCTGACGAACGCATTGCTCGCGCGCTTAGGGCCATACACGAAACACCCGCACAGCAATGGCGCGTCGATTCCCTCGCCACTGTTGCGGGGATGTCCAGATCAAGCTTCAGCGAACACTTCACCAAGCTGGTGGGGCGATCACCGCTGCGATACCAGAATGAGTGGCGGCTGAGACTGGCCAAGACGATGCTCGCAAAACCCAACACGCGCATTGGTGAGGTTGGGTTTGCCATTGGCTATGAATCAGAAGCCGCTTTCAGTCGGGCTTACAAAGCCTATTTTGGTCGTTCACCTCGGGAGGATATCGGCCTGGGCAAGCAGCAATTCCACGCCCGCTGAGGCAGCGGGCGAGTTAAATTGCAGATCCACCGCCGCCTGGAGGGGCAACCCTTCAAGGTCTGCACATTCGGGGGACTATCGGAGAAATTATCGCGCTACGGCGATGCATTTGATCTCCACAAGAAGGCCAGGGCGAGCCAGTTCAACGACGCCTACGCATGTCCATGCACAGGTGTTTCTAGGAAAAACCTCATCCTTGACGCGCCTGAACATCGGCATGTGCTGGTGTATATCGACGTGATAGGTTGTCATTTCGACGACATCTTCAAATTCGCAGCCACCGGCTTCCAACACGAGCCGGAGATTTTCCCATGCGGCCAAAAACTGTTGTTCAGGGTCTTCGATAACGGCCAATTCCGGCGTGCGCCCTACCTGACCCGCGCAGTAGAGCGTTTTTCCTACCTTTACAGCAGGCGCATAACCAGCACGCTCGCACAGCAGTTTCATGCTATCTGGAACAATGATCTGACGCTCAGTCATGGTCGTGGAGCTCACTCAGGTTAACCTCGTTAATCAATAAATCCGGAAGGTGTGTCATACGGACACTTATGGATCAAGTACCGAAGAGCCGTGTCTGACCGGCCACCCCTAATGCGAAGAGACGAAGATTGAAGGTGTACTGGACGCGGGTAATGCATAGGTCGCTTTCATCCACGCAACCTCCGCATGGGGTGTTCGACCAAAAAAGCGCTTGAACTCGCGGCTGAATTGGGAGGGGCTTTCGTAGCCCACATCGTATGCCGCTGCAGCTGCCGAGATGTCGTTACGCAGCATCAGCAAACGCGCCTGGTGCAGCCGGGTCGACTTCAGATACTGCATGGGAGAAGAGTCAGTAACCGTCCTGAAATGCAGGTGGAAATTGGGAATGCTCATACTGGCCTCCTGGGCCAGTGCTTCCACGTTCAGTGGCTCCTGATAAGAATTGTGAATTTTACGGATGGCGCGGTTAACTTTGCCGAAATGTCCTTGTTTGCTCAGTGCGGCACGCATGGAGCCGCCCTGCTCGCCAGCGATGATGCGATAGTAGATCTCGCGTACCAGTGACGGGCCCAGGATTTGCGCATCGACCGGATGGCTTATGGCCGCGAGAAAGCGCAAGGTAGACTCACGCAACCTGTCGTCCATCGGTGAGGAGTACATGCCTTTTGGTGGAGCCGCCGTCGGGCCGAATCTCTCGTCAATTTCCAGGATCAGCTCGCCTGCCAACTTGAAATCCAGCCTCATGTACACAGCGAACATGGGTTCTTCTTCGCTGGCGTCGGTTTCCATCGTGAACGGTACCGGCACCGACACCACCAGATAGTGCTGGGCGTCGTAAATGTACACATCATCGCCCAGAAAACCGCGCTTGCATCCCTGACACAAGATCACAATGCCAGGCTCATAGAGCACGGGCGTACGTGTCAGCGGGCGGTTTGAACGCAAAAAGCGTATGTCGTCCAGGGGGCTCAGGTTATAGCCTTCGAGTGGTGCCAGTTGCTCCATCAACTGGACCATGCGCTGAGTGATTTGTGCATCATGGCTCATGTTCAATCCTCCTGGACGCTGGGGTCAGCCGTCGGTCGAGCGGGTCAAGGCTTCCCACTGTTCGATCTCTTTGAGCGACTGCTCAAGCTTGCCACGGACCAGCCCCAGCGCATCACTGCCAAGCAAAAGATGGGCTGGCGGATGGGCACTGTCGATGAGTTGCAGCATCGCGCGCGCGGCTTTTTGCGGGTCGCCCAACTGCTTGCCATTCTTCTCTTCGCGTGCCTGGCGCACAGGGTCGAAGCTGGCATCATAGTCGGCAATGCTGCGCGGCGTACGCTGCATCGAACGGCCAGCCCAGTCGGTGCGAAACGATCCTGGCGCGACGGCAGTGACAAAAATGTTGAACGGCGCGAGCTCTTTGCTCAGCGTATCGGAGATGCCTTCCAGGGCGAACTTGCTGCCGCAGTAGTAGGCGATACCCGGCATCGTGATGGTGCCACCCATTGAAGTAATGTTGATGATGTGGCCGCTGCGGCGCTGGCGAAAATACGGTACGAACGCTTTGGCCACCGCGACGGCACCGAAAACGTTGACGTCGAACTGACGGCGCATCTCGTCAAGCGGCGACTCTTCGAAAATGCCTTCATGGCCATAGCCCGCATTGTTGACCAGCACATCCACCGGACCATAGCGGCTTTCCACATCAGCGATAACGCTGTCGATGCGCGCAAAGTCGGTAACGTCGAGGACCACACCATGGGCACGCTCATCCGACAGCGCCTCGAACGTCTGCACCGCTTCCTGATTGCGTGCGGTGCCAATAACACGATGCCCCGAGGCAAGCGCCTCAAGGGCCAGGGCTTTGCCGAAGCCGCTGCTGATACCGGTGATGAACAAGGTTTTGGAATGATTCATGAGGCGGTTCCTTTGGGTCGAATGACGCCCATGGTAGTGAGCCGACGTCCCGCGACCTATGCCAGATCATCTGCAACTCTTGCCTATTCCTATCTGGCCCGAGAGGAATCTACCGCCGCCCGAGCACCGCCCGGCCTGCGGGGCTCCATCGACGTAGTGATCCATCTCTGTAACACCACCCATGCCGACTTCAACGGTGGCTTTACCCTGGAAGACTACCCGGCCTACTAGAGCCAGCCCTTCCGGCAACGACCTACGACCCAAGCAGAAACGTACTACTGAAGACCACTCAACAAAGACCTCCTACTTAAGCATCCGCCTACAAGGGCGGGGCCATAACAATAAAAAAGAGGTCTTCCCCATGAACGAAGCTACCAGCCTAGCCCGCGTCGCCGTTGTGCAGTTCGACCCGCAAGTCGGCACACAAAACCGCCAATCCAACCTCGACACCAGCCTCAACCTGGCCCTGCAAGCCGTGAACAATGGGGCCAACCTGATTGTGCTGCCGGAGCTGGCCAATACCGGTTACCTGTTCAGCAATCGCCAGGACGCCTTCGAGCATGCCGAGCCCGTCCCGGACGGGCCGAGCACACGGGCCTGGATGGATTTTGCGCGGGACCGAAACGTGTACCTGGTCGCCGGGCTGGCGGAGCGCGAGGGCATGCAACTGTTCGACACAGCCGTGCTGTTGGGCCCGGATGGGCTGATCGGCAAGTACCGCAAGGCGCACCTGTGGAACAAGGAAAAGCTCTGGTTCACGCCCGGTAATCTGGGCTTTCCGGTGTTTGAAACCCCCATCGGCCGCATCGGTTTGCTGATCTGCTGGGACATCTGGTTCCCCGAAGTCCCGCGCATCTTGACCCAACAAGGCGCCGATATCATTTGCAGCCTGAACAACTGGGTGTGGACCCCACCGCCACTGTTCGACGAAGCCGGTAAATGCATGGCCTCGTACCTGACCATGACCGCCGCCCACGTCAACAACGTGTTCATCGCTGCTGCCAACCGGATCGGGGAGGAGTATGGCGGGCGCTACCTGGGCTGCTCGCTGATTGCTGGCACCAACGGCTGGCCTATCGGCAAGGTCGCATCGCCCAATGAACAGGCGATTCTGTACGCCGATATCGACCTGTCCAGCGCCCGCAGCGCACCGATATGGAATGACCTGAACGACTTGCAACGCGATCGCCGCGTCGATCTGTATGACGGCATGCTCGGCTATTGCCAGCACCCGTGCCTGCCGCGCTGATGGGGGCACGATCATGGACTCTATTTCGGCAAGTCCGTCGCAGGGCTCGGCTTTTCGTTATCTGGTGATTCTGCTTGCTGTAACAGGCGCCGCGGTAGGGCTGATCGCCGCACTGTCGGTGGTGTATTCAGCCTCGGCAACGGCTTACTGGCCCGGCTACAACGATATGGTGAGCAGCCTGCCCTCGCCCATCGCCTGGCTGCGGTGGGTGGTCGGCGATATCAGTGAAGTGGCGTTTTACAAACACGAGTTTGCCTCCATTGGCTTGCTGCTGGGCGGCGCGTTTGGTTACTGGACCAGTCGTTATGCCCGGAACTGGCAGGGATTCAGCATCGCTTATGGGACGGGGCTGTGGCCCTGGCTGGTGACCAGTTCATTACTGGGGCTATTGCTGAGTAATCTGCTGTGGGGCTGGACGCTGACGGCCGACTCCTGGCAGCCGACCTTTGCGGCGTTTGTGTCGTTGCCGGCGGCGATGGTGTTGCTGTTTGGTGGTGGGTGGAGGGTTACGCTCAATGGTGCGTTGCTCGGTGCGGTCCTGGTGACGCCGAGTTGCCTGTTGTTCGTGAATTACCTGTGTATCCCGCTGGGATTGCCGGCGGTGATCGGCAATGTGCTGGGGATGGCGTTGGGTAGCGTGGTTGCGTTTTTGTTGTGCAGGGCGTTGCCGATTCTGGTCAGCCGCAGGCCTGAGAGCACGATCATCAGCCCTCCTCCTAAGGCCGTTAACATTCCGGATTACAGCATACGCTGGACATTCCGGCGGGTGTTGGCGGACTTTTCCGAAGCGCCGTTTTTTGGCAATGAGTGGGCGAGCCTGGGGTTGATCTTAGGGGTTTTCCTCGCTTACGCATTGAATCCCCTGAGCCCTGCTTATGGATCAGGCTGGTTGCCGCAGTTGGTCGCAGGCCAGGCACTGACTTCGTTACTGGGCATTCTGCTGTGGCGGCGAGAGTGGCAAAAAAGCGGCTGGTATCCGACCTACGTGCCGTTGGTGGCGGTGGTGCCTGCGGCGATTTTGGTCCATGGAGGCAGCCCGTTCGTCATAGTGGGCAGCGCTTTGCTGGGAGCATTGATTGCGCCACCACTGGCTTGTGCCATTGCTGGGCGATTGCCGAAGTGGATGCATCCATATATTGGCAATGTGCTGGCGATGGCTACTAGTACGGCGCTGATCGTGCCAGTGATAGGTTTTCTCGCAACCAATTAACTCCAAGACAATGGCGGGCTTTTTCATAAGCTCGCCTGTCGTTAGTTTTCAGATGAGGGAAACATTCAAGATAGTTCAACTTTCCGATCACCTGCTAAGCCAACCGCTTGGCTCCACCATCAGAAATGTCGGATACTGCCATTGCGCCAGCACCCATCTTTCAAGGTTGAAATGACTCATGGCAAGGAAGAAAGCAAAAAACTCCGGTGGCACCGGCATACTTATAGTTTTTGCTCTGGCATTCAGCGCCCTCGCTGCTATACCCAAAAATGCTTGGATAGCTGTCGGCGTCATAGCGGGTATCGGCACGATTATGTGGCTGCTGGCCGAACGCGGCAAACGTCGACTCAGTCAGCTTCAAGCATCGGCGGCGAAGAATACCCACACGCAAAAACCACAAGGTATGGGCGTAACCTTCTCCATGCGTGAAGTCTCGACGAACAATAGGGACATTGAGGAAAGTCCCGAGTTTTATACTGTGCAACTCGGTTCTCCCCCTGCCAACACCTTTAAAATCCCAAGTATCAGCGCACAGAAGGCCGATGCCCGCTGGGTGCCTGCTGGCGAAGTCGTCGAAGTCGCTGGCTTCTCCCTTACTGGCGGCATGTTTTATATCGGGAACACACTCGGTAGCAGACATGATGCGCAAGAGCCTTCACTGATCAACCCAAAGCTTCGGATTGCCAAAGACTACGTCGACCTCAACGAGCGACTGATGTCTTATTGGCCGAGTTTTCACTCCATTACACCGCAAGCGCGACGCGGATACCTGCAATGGCTCGCAGGTGGGCGCAGTGATCCATCGGCGGATACTGGCTATGTATTTTTGTTTTTTTACGGTTTGGAACGTCGAGCACTCATTGATCCCATTTACGATTCCAAGGTGAATAATGAGGTTCCTCTAATCGTCGACGAGGTTCGGCGTCTACTGAGTATTTATAGAGGAAATGGGTCATTCAGAGGCTACGCAGAAGGCTTTCTTGACTATCTGGGCAACCGCGCTGTTGACGCGAATCTCTACCTTGGCCCGCCGCCCAGCGTAGCCGAGTACAGCTATGAAATGCCTCTGCCGCTACGCATTGGTTTAGGTCAGCATGCCTCCAATAAGCATTCGCTGAACGCCGACTGGGCACTGGCATGGGCGTTGGCCGACCCCAACATCAGTAAACGCACGCCAGTCATACGCTGCAAAGATGTGTTTTCACGCCTGTTCAAGCTCAAGTACGAAAACGCTTATCCTGCGGGCCTGACACTGGCTCAGAACAAAACCAAGCTCAAGGCCAGCTATCGCCCTGCCTCTGCCATAATCAAGGCCCCCACGCTTACCCTGGGGAATCTGCCTGACGTCATGGCAACCTCGGGCACACGTAAAGTTTTGCAACTGCTAGTTGAGCAATGCACCAGCGAAGTAGAACCCTACAGCCGTTACCTGGGAAGAAATCCTGAAAGCGCAGAGGCTCTTGAGGCGCTCCTGCAACTTCCTGTCGCGCTCTGGCCGAAGGCAGCCCACGACGAATTGGATGAGTTGCAGTCCAGAATTGGTGACGACCTGATCGTCATGAGTTTTGGAGAGCTCGCAGGGCGCTTTAAAAGCGCGGGCGCATTGTCTCGAGACAAAGTAATCGCTCTGGCCCGCGCATTTGAGTCGCTGCATATCGGAATGGAACCCGACGTACTGGGTGGTAGCAAGACGCCAAAAGCGGAGGACCGGATTGCGTTGTTTGTAACCCAGCCTGAAGATGGATCACTCCGTGCGTCTGCTGCATACAACGCAGCATCGGTAACCCTTGATTTGGCCAGTGCGGTGGCTTCCGCCGACGGTGATACCTCCAACGAAGAGATCACTCTGCTTGCTCAGCATATCGATTCATGGAGTCACTTGAGCGGTGCCCATCGCAAACGCCTCAAAGCGCACCTGCAAATCCAACTACAACAACCACCCACACTCGCCAGCCTTAAGAAAAAGCTCGATCCCTTACCCGTGGATGCAAAACGCACCATCGCAGGCTTCCTGGCTCATCTGGCGCAAGCCGATGGCACCGTCAGCCCTGCGGAATTGAAGTTGCTGGAGCGTGTGTACAAGGCATTGCAAGTGGATAGCCAACTACTTTATGGCGACCTTCATGGGGCAGCAGCCGGCGTGGGTATTGCCGTGACGCTTGCCAACACTCCCCCATCCGTCGAACGCGGCACGCAGTCTGCCTCATCTTCGAAACAAGGTTTCGTCCTTGATCATGATCGGATAGCGCAACTGCAACGTGAAACGGCCGAGGTCTCCGCCCTCCTCGCCAAGGTATTCACTGAGGACCAGGTTGAGGAAGTGGAGCCTCCGGCTGAAAGCGCTGAACCAGATTCCGAGTCGAGCGCGGACGTGCCTGGGCTTGACTTGGAACACTCGGCCTTCCTCCGTTTATTGATCTCTCGCCCGGAATGGAGCCGCGCGGAACTGGAAGCCGCTGCCAGCGACATGGAGTTGATGCTCGATGGCGCTCTGGAACAAATCAACGACATGGCTTTTGAACGATTCGACATGCCCGTCACAGAAGGCGACGACCCGGTCGAGATAAACACAGACATTCTGGAAGAATTAGCCCTATGAGCACTATCAGAGCCAAGGATCGCGATGCGGTCATTCAATCGTTACGCGCGGGCGTGGTGCCACGTGTTGGCCAGCACTTAATTCAGGTTGGCCGTGTGGGTGAGCTTGATGCTCTGATCAAGGACGTCGAACGCCTGGTAGAAAGCGGGTCAGCGTTCCGGGTGGTGATCGGTGAGTACGGCGCCGGTAAAACGTTCTTTCTGAATCTGGTTCGGGCCATCGCTATGGAGCGAAAACTCGTGACCATGCATGCCGACTTGAATCCAGACCGCCGGTTGCACGCCACCGGGGGGCAAGCTCGGTCGCTTTACTCCGAACTGGCAAAGAATATGTCAACTCGCACAAAACCCGACGGCGGTGCCATGCAAGGCATCGTGGAGAAATTCATCTCCCAAGCCAAAACCGAAGCGAAGGCTGCCGGTACCGACAGCGAGACCATTATTCGTAAGCATTTGGCCGAGTTGACCGAGATGGTCAATGGGTACGACTTTGCTGAGGTGATCGCTGCCTACTGCCGCGGTTTCGAAGAGGGCAACGAGCAGCTGAAAGCCGACGCCATTCGTTGGCTACGCGGAGAATTCACCACCAAAACCGACGCTCGCGCCGCTTTGGGCGTGCGGACCATCATCGATGACGCCTCCGTCTACGACCAGCTCAAGCTGCTTTCCAGATTCGTCAGACTCGCTGGGTTCGGCGGACTGATGATCTGCCTCGACGAACTGGTCAACCTCTACAAGCTGGCGAATACGCAGGCGCGTAATGCCAACTACGAACAAATCCTCCGAATCCTCAATGACTCACTGCAAGGGGCATCTGAAGGATTGGGTTTCGTGTTGGGCGGCACGCCCGAGTTTTTGATGGACACCCGTCGGGGTTTATTCAGCTACCCTGCCCTGCAGTCGCGACTAGCAGAGAACTCGTTTGCCAAAACCGGACTGGTGGATCTTTCAGGGCCGGTCATTCGCCTGACCAGTCTTACCCCTGAGGACTTCTACGTACTGCTTCAAAAGCTCCGCCACGTATATGCCGGCGGCGATGCTGAAAAGTATTTGCTGCCTGACGAGGCGCTTCCTCTGTTTATGGCTCACTGCAACCAACGCCTAGGCGAAGCCTATTTCCGCACACCACGTACCACGATCACAGCGTTCATTAATCTACTGGCTATTTTGGAACAAAACCCAGGGGCCGATTGGCGAACACTGCTGGGGGCAGTCGAGGTCACCAAGGATTCAGGCGGTGAGGATGATATGAAGGTCGACGCGGATGATGAACTTGCCACCTTCACACTCTGATTCATCAGGTTTCGAACAGCTGGAGCCCCGAATCCAGCGCTGGATTTGGGCTGAAGGTTGGACCTCACTACGCGACGCCCAGGAATGGGCGGTGCCTGTTCTGGTCCGCGCCGATCAGGACGTCATCATTGCCGCAGCAACAGCCGCTGGCAAAACCGAAGCCGCCTTCCTGCCCATTCTGACGAATCTACTCAATAACGATGATCCGCCTGGTGCGGTGCTGTACATCAGCCCGCTCAAGGCCTTGATCAACGATCAATGGGACAGATTAAGCCGACTCTGTGAGCAGCTTGAGATCCCTGTAGTCGCTTGGCACGGAGATGTCTCTTCCAGCAAAAAACACCGCTTTCTCAAATCATCTGAGGGAGTGCTGCTGATCACTCCCGAATCCCTTGAAGCACTGTTCGTCAATCGTGGCTCAAGTCTCGGCGGGGTATTCCAACACCTGCGCTATATCGTCGTGGACGAACTACACGCGTTCATCGGCAGTGAGCGAGGCAAACAACTTCAGTCATTGATGCACAGGGTAGAACTCGCCGCAGGGAGGCGCCTCCCCAGGGTCGGGCTATCAGCTACCCTCGGTGATATGAAGATGGCGTCAGCGTTTTTGCGCCCAGCCAATGCCGATAACGTTACCGTTATTGAATCGAAAAACGCTAACCAGACACTTCAGGTGCAAGTTCGCGGCTACATTCAGCCGCCGATGAGTGAGCTCAAAAAGAAACCTGCTGAACCCAATGAGCATGAGGGGAATGAAGACGAAACGGAAAACGAGGCAAGCCCTGACTTTGCGATTGCTGAGCATCTCTACAAGGTGCTTCGCGGCAGCAATAACCTGATTTTCCCGAATAGTCGCTCCCAGGTTGAATGGTACGCAGACCAGCTGCGCCGACGATGCGAGAAAGACGGCGTGCCCAACGAGTTCTGGCCTCATCACGGCAGTCTCTCAAAAGACCTGCGAGAGCAAGCTGAACATGCATTAAAGGCGGGCGACCGGCCAGCATCGGCCATTTGCACTACAACGCTTGAACTGGGAATAGACATCGGCAGTATCAAAACGGTGGTGCAAATTGGTGCCCCGCCTTCCGTAGCAAGTCTGCGTCAGCGTCTAGGGCGCTCCGGTAGGCGCCCGGGAGAGAAAGCAACGTTACGCGTTTACTGTAAAGAGTCACCACTCACAGAAAAATCCAGCCTCTCCGATCAGTTACGCCAAGGTCTGGTACAAACCATTGCCATGGTTCGACTACTGGCCAGAGGTTGGTTTGAACCTCCCAGAGCACAGGGCATTCATGCCTCTACTCTGGTTCAACAATGCCTTTCCATCATTGCTCAATGCGGCGGCGCTTCGGCTGCCGATCTTTGGAAAAGCTTGATTGATGAAGGCGCGTTTCCAGGTATTGAAAAGTCGGATTTTGTGAAACTGCTCAAATCGCTGGGGGGACACGAATTGATTGTTCAGGACAGCTCAGGGTTGCTGCTGCCTGGAACCGTTGGCGAGCGCATGATCAATCACTACGAGTTCTACAGCGCATTCACCAGCGATGAAGAATTCCGTCTGGTATGCGACGGGAAAGCCTTGGGCTCGGTCCCCGTGAGCCGTCCGCTCACCAAAGACCAACGCATTATCTTCGGCGGCCGTCGATGGCAGGTTCGTGATGTTGACCTGCAGGCCAAGGTCATCATCGTGTCAGCCGCACGAGGAGGGGCGCCTCCTCAGTTCGATGGCTTGGGCGCAATGGTGCATGACGCCGTACGCGAGGAGATGCGAGCAGTCTTGGTGGACTCCAGCCCCTGCCCTTTTATCGATCAAAGTGCCAAAGCTTTACTCGACGAGGCTCGAAAAACTTTTGCCTTATTGGGGCTTGGAGAGCGGTACCTTATCGAGTCGAGTGGGAAATGTTATTTGATCAGTTGGTTGGGGGATTACGCTAATGATGCACTGCGCCTGCTGCTCAATCATGTAGGTTTATCTTGTGATAACTCGGGTCTAGCTATAGAAATCGACGCGAGCATTGATCAGGCAAGAAATGCACTTGCGGATGTGGGCTGTCTGGATCCAAGCGATCTCGACTCGATACTTTCAGATGTGGAGAACATGTTGCGCGAAAAATGGGATTGGACGTTGCCAGAGACGCTGCTTATGAAATCTTTCGCATCCATATCGCTCGATATTTCAAACGCAGTACTTTTTGCCAAAAAGCAGCAAGGTAAATAGAAAAGTCATACATAGGCTGGCGATACCCGCCGTGGATGGGGGGGCGTTCTATCTCTAGTCCTCAGCCACTGCCACAAGTCAATCACCCGGAAAGTCGCTGGAAGCGGAGGATGAAACTTACCTGTACCTATAACTGACATATTGCCCAGCACTGGCTTTGCGCGAGCGGGCTCATTGTGCCTTAAGCAGCCCCTCAAAATCCGAAGCCTGAATCTCCGAAGCCCCACTCAACATATCCCGCGCCAACGCTCGCCGCTTACTTAACAACTCATCCAGCGTCGCTTCAAACGTCGACATCGCCGCATCCCGAACCGTCGGGTAGTACACGTACACATCCTTCTCCTGCCCAATCCGATAGGCCCGATCCGTCGCTTGATCTTCCTTGGCGGGGTTCCAGCAACGAGTGAAGTGAATGACGTGGTTGGCCGCTTGTACATTCACCCCAAAACCGACGGCGATGGTCGACAGGATGATGACTGCGAAACCAGGTTGCTCCTGGAACTGGTCGATCAACCTCTGTCGACTATTTGCGCTCTGACTGCTGGTACTGGTATCGCCATTGATCACAGTCGCCCGAAACCCGAAATGCTCCTGGATCGAGTGCTGCAACTCCCGCTGGATATCACGCAACTCGGTAAAGACAATAACCTTGTCACCGTTGCCAGCTCTTTTGATCGACTCAAGCGTCTGCATCAACCACTGCAGTTTCGGCGAGTTGTCGCGCAGTCGTTTGTCTGGCTGAACACTGTAAGGATGAGCGCAAATGAGCTTGAGCTTGTGCAGCAATCCGAGCATGCCAGATGTCTTTTGATCGAGCTGTTCTTCGATCTGCTGTTTCTGGCTGTACGCAGCTATTTCGGACAGGTAAAGATTGCGCTGCAAGGTATGCATGCCAAGGGAACGGCATGCTGTGTCTTCTATTTTGGCCGGTAGGTCCTTGGCAACGTCTTGCTTGGTTCGGCGCAAAGTCTGCGGATCGATAAGCCCTCGAAGGCGCTCCAGGGCAACCGTGTCACGCTCCAATGCGGCTTCGATTGGGCGCTGATACTCGCGACCGAACTGGTTCAATCCCCCCAGAAAACCTGGCTGAATGAAATCGAACAGACACCAGAGATCTATCAGGGTGTTCTCGACAGGCGTACCGGTGCACGCCACTCGAAATCTCGCCGGAATGGCTTTGATCGCCTGAGTGACGAGGGCAGCAGGGTTCTTCAGTTTCTGCGCTTCGTCGCACACGACTATCGACCATTGCTGGCGCGCCAGGGAAAACTCCTGATCGCGCAGTGTCTCGTAAGTCGTCAGGACGATTCGGGCGCCGCCCATCCAACCTGGGCGCAGCAAATTTTTGATGCCTTTGGCTTTCAAGTCCGCAGGGATTTCTTCTTTCTTGAACTTCACTGCACTCAAGGCTGAGCCATACAGCTTAAGTACTGGCAGCGCGTCAGCGAAAAAGAACCGGTGAAGCTCCCGCTCCCAGTTATCGAGCAACGAGACTGGGGCGACGATCAGTGTCGGCTTGTCCTGTGGGTACTTTTCCAGGTACCAGACCAGGAAAGTCAGCAACTGGATCGTTTTCCCTAACCCCATGTCATCAGCGAGCAAGCAGCCTGACACGTCTGATGGGGACAAACGGAACAAGTGCTGCAGCCACGCCACGCCTTGAAGCTGATGCTCACGCAGGACGACTTCAGGCTTGAGCAAGCCGGGCAACTCTGGGACTGCGTCCAAAGCGGCGCGCAGGGCTGCCTGACGAATTTGAACGTAGGTCGGTTCGTCAATGTTGTGGCCGATTTGCAGTACAGCGCGGCCCACCTTTTCCTGTTGCTGGACCAGACTGGTCTCGACAGGGGCGATCTTCCTCGACCAGGCAGCAAACAGTTGCTCGGCGACGGCAATCGAGAGCGGTGTTTCGGACTCTGGCAGACAGACCGTTTCATCACCGGCAGCGCGAGCTTCGTCCAGTCGCTGCTCAAACGCTTCAAATTGAGCACGGTCGGAAGGGTTCCAACGTCCAAGAACTTCTGCGTCAACGCCCAGTGCCGCCACATCCTTCGGCAACCAGTTCTCGGTCGCCTCTTTGACGAGGAAAGGCGAAGTAATTTTTTCCGCCTCCCCGATGCCCGTCACACGGTCGCCATAAAGAGACAGGTCCAGGACGGAGTCGAACTCGATACCCGCTGCTTCATTTTGCCAACGCTTAAGCAGGTCGTTGATACCTGCCAGCTGGCGTAAATCAAAATCACTGAGCTCCAGCTCATAGCCCTGCCAGAAGCCTGCAGGCATGCCAGCGGCCAATTTCAGCTGTAACTCATGCACGAACGGTGCGAGCTCATAAGCTGCATTGAATTCAACTTCGATGGGCGGCTGCGGGGTTGGCGAGATCGGTTCGAGGGTCAGTTTTACCTGCTCAATGTGCTGTCCCGCTTCATCCAGTTTAGGCTCCAGATGAAAGCGATGAAAGAAAATCCCGGCCTCGACCAGCTCGTCCTCATAGCTCTGCGCATCCAGCACTTGTGCGGCACTATCGCCGAGAGCGCTGTAAGGGTTGCGGACGAAGGAAAGTGCATCGTCCCCAGCGACCCGACGGCCAGGCAACGAGCGCACATAGTCCAGTACAGATTTGACTTCAGGCTCAATCAGGACGTGGGTCAACGATCCATCATCGCTGGTCACCCGGTATCGATCCTGAACCTGATTGGCACCGTCGAAACTTACAAGCCAGTTTGCCGGTTGGCCTTCGAAACTTGGTTCCAGCTCGATAACCGGCGTATTTCCGACCGTTGATTTTCGCGGGTTCAGCCGCAGGCTTTCGGGTTTGATAACGACGGTCTTATCCAAAAAACCATCCATACCTGCACCAGCCTTGCGCGCCAATTTCCTGATGCTGGCCCAGCCAATCTGGTTAGTCACTTCACCCGGCTCATTTTGTTGAGCCAGATAGAGTTGGCGCACCGCACCGGTCAGTTTCCAGGACGACTCAGGCAGAATTTCCATTGTTCCGTGGTACTGAACGGCGGCGCCCGTACGCTGCACCTGCACATTTGCGTTGGACTGCGGGTCACGCCATCCACTGACAGCGACCTTGAAGTCGTCGGAGGCAAGACTGCCCTGGCTGCTCAGTTGAGGGATGAGAGTTGTCTGTGGCGGTAACCCCAAAAGCGGCAGACTTGATAAATGCTCCGGCTCATCAAGCAGCCGATAGAGTTCATCCCACGTCAGAAGCCAGCGATCGCTCAGTTGGGAGACGAACTCCTCCTCTTCCAACTGATCCAGATAGCTTGCCAGCGGCCAGGACTCTGCGTTTTCCGCCAAGCTCAAGGAATAACAAATGCCCTGCTCTTCAATTGAAAAGGCAGGTTCAGTATTTTCTACCGGAGAACTCGGCTGCAGGCCAATCCCCTTTAGGAAACGCTTGAGCATTACTGCCTCCAGAACCGGAGTGGCTGGTGATTGACGGGTTTGAAGCCCAGGCGTTGGAGCGCAGCAACGGCGGCCAGGTCGTTGTTGTCAAGCTGGACCTGAAATGCACCGCCGCGCGCGCGCTGGTCATAGACTTTGTGTTTGACCGACTTCAGCGCGACACGGACTTGGTCTTCAAAAGCCATGGGGTTGGATGCCCCTGGAGTGCCGGCCTGACTCTGCACGCGAATGCCCAGTTTTCCGAGAGAGTCGTCAAACTTAAGAAGCCACCCTTCTATTCGAGTTGGTTTACTAGGTGCCGGCGTATGCAGCATTCGAGCCTTCGCACGATGAGGCTGCTTCAACTCAGAGGTCAGCTCAAGTTGAAACTTATCCGGATCGAAGGGCGATTTGTCGGATTCGTACACAAAACAAGCATTGCCGGTCCCGGAAAACTCAACAAAGAAATAGTTTCCGATCTGCATGACAACAGCGTTGTTGCGGCTGGAACCCCCGACCAAACGACTCAAGCGCCCTTTGTTCTTCTCACGGAAATGAACGAAGTCCCGTCCGCCGTCATTCCACGCATCCGCCCCCATAACAATTCGGGTGTAGCTCATTTGGTTGGCAAATCGCAGCCAATAGTGCAGACGCGATTGATCAACCTCGGAGTCTCCCTTCAACAGGTTGAAGAAGTGCTCCAGATCCTCCTTCGCGAACCACGCCACGACCATCGCGCAGACGTCTTTTTCAACATACTGCAGCCAGCTGTTTTGCCTGGAGCGGATCTGAGGGCTGCCCCAATTGTCGAGTGCTACCTGTTTGAGCAGCGACGACGGGGTTTCTCGATAGGCTGCCAAGTGATAACGCGACAGACATGCACTCAGAATGTCGTTCGTGTACCGCGGATGCTGTCGACCGATATCGACAAGGTCGGCTAAGCGCTGAGAAAACTCTGCGTCATCCAACAGGAAAATACGAGAGATCAATACGTTAAAGATTCTGCGCCACAGCCAACTGCTGTCCGGGATCTGCGCGATCGTCTGCAATGCTGAAAGGTCGCTGATTTCACCCTTGAACATCTTGTCACCCAGCCTAGCACCTGCCTGCTCGGAAAAAAGTTCCTGATGTTGCTGGACGATATGTACCCATTCCTTCTCGCGTTTTTGCTGACCTCTGACGCAATCGAAGCCAAGCTGAACGTCTGCCCGCAACAGACACCAATTGGCGTTCTTATCAGGCGTGGCAGCCTCGTACCCAAAGTAGCTAAAGCACAGCGCCAACCAATCTCGACGGCTTAGCCTCCGTTTTTCGATACGGTGATGGATTTCTTTGTGCACTCGGTCAAAGAGCTGATCATCGTCCAGTATCGGCACGACTCCCTCACTCTTGTCCGAAAGACCGGCAAAAACCAAACGCCATTCTGAGGCGTTGAGTGGGAGTATATTGCGGAATTTGCTTATCGCTACGCGACGCTTTTCCTGAGGTGGCGGCAAAGCCTTTTCAGCGCGTTCGAATCTTTCGTAAAGATCAATTCCCGCAGCACCCAGACGGGGGAATCGCGCCAACGGTTCAGGCGCCGGCCCCACTCGATGCGTGGAAAGACTCAGGTTAATAGCGGCGGAAAGCCTCGCGATTGGGCTGGTCATCGATTCATCGCCAACTGACACTTTTCCATATCAGTATTATTGAACACCGGCACGTCTGGCTGGAGGTTGTCTTCCTTTTCCTTCAAGCCGAAGAACTGCATGCGCAACTCCACTCGCCGGCTTTCTTCCTTAGTGTCCTTAGCATTGTTGAACGACACACCACCCGCCAGGAACATCGATCTGATTTGCTGTTGGTGCTCCGGCGACAAGCCGACTTGGAGCGGGCTGCGGCTATCGAGCAGGCTGCACATCACCCACTCTGAACGCTGCAGTGAAAGGTGCAGGTTATAAAGATAGGAGCCGTCGGTGTCTGTCGATCCCTCGATCACAACCTGCTTGAACCACTTCCGGCCTTCTTCACTGTTAGCCGCGTCCAGAATCATCGGCACAACCTCTTGAAGTGCCGACTGGCCATCGTTGCTCAGCGCGTACTGGTTATGCCCAAAGCGGCCAGCATCGCCGAAACTAATCCGGTTGTCCTTGCAGTCCACGACGATGGTCTTAATAGCAGTCTTCGCTTTAAGGCTCAGGTTCTCGCAGATCTGACTGATGTCCTTATTACGCTGCTTCTCCCCCTGCTCCGCCTGGTTAATACGCTGCGTCACAGAACTCAAAGCCGCCACCATGACCACGAGAAACAGAATCATCATGGCAGTCATCAAATCAGCGAAGGAGATCCAGAAAGGCTTCTCTCCTTCGTCTTTGGAGCGAGCTGCCGAAGGCATTTGCTTACCAAACATCGACTAGCCTCCATTACTGCCTGATGCGTTCCATGATGTCGCCGAAGTCTTCGAGACTTTCCTTGACCCCTTCTACACCGCCAGCGAGGCTCTTGACTGCTTTATCCAGCTCGGCATCCAGGCTACCCAGGGTTTGCCTCAGCACTCGATCCATGCCATCACCGAACTCTTTGAAGCCGTTACCCAGCACACCGCTGATGTTTTCCAGGTATTCATACACTTCACGGTTAAGCGCCTGCATCCGCTCGCTTTGAGCCTTCAGGTCCTGGAGATACTGGCTGCGACCGCTGGCCTCCCCTTGCGCACTTGCGACAACACCTTCGATGACCGCGAGAGTCTTCGCCAACGCTTCACGATTGTTTCGATAGTCCGCGACCACGGTGTTCAGCTCACGTGATGCCTGTGCAAGTTCAGTACCTGCGCCCTGAACTGTGCCCATCAGCCCCGCAGTCGACTCACTGGCTCGTGCAACGCTTTGTCCGGCCGTTTCAAACCGCTCAGCCGCCGCCCGCATCTTGTCTGCGCCTAGCTGCATGCTCTGCAAATGCTGCTCTGTTTGGGCACTCAATGCCTTAACGGTATCCTGTGCAGACTGCTGTTGCTCTGACACTGTTTGCAGCAACGCCTTGACCTGTTCGTCAAGACCGCCCACCAAGTCACGGGTACCTTGATGCAGGTCAGCCTGTGCAGCGCGGGTGGTTTGATCCATCTGCTGCTGGCCGTGCTCCAATTGTTTGAAGACTGCCGAGAGTTGCTCACCCAGCACCTCAACGGAGCCTGCAATTTTCGCCATGGTTTCCTGTTGACCCTGGCCGATGTTCTGCTTGATCGACTCCACAAAAGCCTGGAGATTCTCAGCCATCGCCTGTTGGCGAGCCTCGCTTTGAGCAAACAACTTCTCCAACTGCTCGGCCATTCGAGCTCCTGCCCCCTCCCCTTCATTGCCGATACGGGCAACCGAAGCCTGGAGATTGGCGAGCATCTCGTTCATCCCCGCTTGCATGGCGTTCTGTCCGGCCTGCATATCGGAGAGTAACTGAGCGATCATAGTCGAGCTGTTTTGGGTCGAGGACTCGCTAGCCGAACGCATATCTTGGATGAGCGTCGAAAAGCCTTGCTGCATCGACTGCATGGCGGCAACGGACTGACCCATCAGTTCGTGTAGACCGTTGAACTGTTGGCCGAACGTACCTTCCAGTTTGTTCATGAAGGCAACTAAAACATCCTGAAGAAGGTTTTGTACTTGCCCTGACTGATCGCCACTGGCCGCCTGAACCGCACCCGCGATAGCTTCAAGGGGGGATTTGAGACTGTTCTCAATCGCACTGCTTACCTGATCGGCCAACAATTGCCCAGAATCACGGTAAGTCGTTGACAACGTATCCGCTAATTTGAGGCTTTCGCGGACTTGGGTATCAACGAGGTTCTGCAGCATTTCCCGCAGATCGGTTACCAGGCTGTCCTTGAGCTGACGGGTTTGCACGGAGCTTTCAGCACTTGAGCGTACAAGCTCAGCTAGGTATTCCTCTCCCACACCGCTATCAAAAAGCCCATCAATGGTTTCGTTGAACGTTTCAAGGAGCTTATAGCATTGGCCTAGGCGCCACTTCTCAGTAATCGTGACGACTATAGAAGCCATAATTGAGATAAAGGAGCCGATGAACGCAAACAATACGTCCTTGAGCAGCTTATCTACGCTGGCATTGACCTGCTCCGGGGTGCTTGGATCAAAATGTTGCAGGCCCAGCATCAAACCGAAGAAGGTTCCGACAATACCAATGCCGGTCAAAATGCCAGGTAAGTGTTTATAAAATTCGGTCCCCAGCGGTGTATCGACCACGCTTTGCGGTGAGAAAAAGTGCGCAGCCCCGGCGGTTGAGCGCGATCGGACAAGGACCTGCTCACCGTCCTGCAGCTCAAACTGATCATGCAGCGTTTCAGCGTACTCGTGCCAGGAGTGCTCCAAATTGCTTCCATTGAACAGTTGCTCCAGTTCAGAGCGCCGTTGAGGTGCGGCGAAAGCTTTCACGTCCCGCACGCGTTTAGTCAGAATTTTCAGCTGATTGCTAAGCTTGAAGGATCTACAAAAATAACGGACGAAATACCAAGCGCATAAAATGAAAACAAAACCGACTACAATTTTTGGTGCAATCAATTGCTCGGAGCTCGCTGCATCCCAAAGATGCAGCAGCGTCGAAAAATCCATACTTTCCGCCTTCAATTAAGCAATTTTGATGTTCGGGGCCCGCGTCACGCCAACAGCAATGCGTCGATCGTCAAACCCGATGCAGAGAGAAACCACATCGGACTCAACAATATTTTCGGGGCACAACGATCTCGGAATGGAAAGATGGCTGCTTCACTTCGGCCGATCAGAGACCATCCGTGGACAAAAAATAAAATCATGTCCTTATGCCAGCACCTTAGCCTGAGCCTTGGCAACCGTAAAGCTAGAGATAATCCTCAAGACTCGCTGCATTTGTTCGAGGCAACTTGAAGTATTTGTGCTGGGTTCATCGGCTTGATGACTGCCCGCTTTATACCCCGTCGGGCAGCGCCGCCTTCAACTCAAGTGTCTTGGCCGAAAATTATTGCTGCTGCTCTTCCAAGAGTCATAAGCCCGCACGCGAAGGTAAGACGCCCCTCAATGTCTCTGAGTATTCAATGCGCTGGGGGTCAACAGATGGGCGAATTAAGCATCCGAGCCTCTATTGCCGACGGCCCCAGACGGCGTGGATCGGCGACATTTCTGCCCGCGCAACGCCTCACGCGCGTGCCAAGCCCCTCAAGAAAAGGTCAGCGCCCGTCGAGCGAGCGATCCTCGTGAGACACCACCAACTGAACTTCAACAGGCCGATTTTCTGCGTTTGCTGGGCTCAGGCCGGGTTTTGGTCTGGAATCACCGTAACCCGCCACAATCACTCGCAGTGATTGCTTCCTGTCCAGGGCAAACACCAACAATTTGCGCTCCTCCCGCGCCCGAGCAGCGGAGAGCGTGTAGTTATCGTCATAGACCGTGCAGTACCGCGCATAATCAGTGACCGGTCGGCTTACCGGCACATTGTCGGTATACCCCTCGACCAATACCTGGCCTTGGCCGTAATCGTGAATGAGGAAGCGACGCGAACGCTCAGTTGCGTGAGCGCCTGCCTGGCCTCATCGGTAATACAGGCGCTTCCATCCATACTAACCGGCACGCACAGACCACACAGCAGACCCATCCAGCCCTGCCCCCTCCCCTAACATCGGCACGCCCTCCAAACGACTCATCAAACGCGTACTCGCTGCCCCCAGTTCACCCCGCTCCAGCAAATCCAACCGATTAGCCCAATCCTGCATCATATGCCGCCGCAACTCGACATACTCGGCATGGTTGTAAGTCGCACTGGTCTTGTCCGGATCCGCATGCGACAGCTGCGCATCAATCCAGGGCTTGGGATACCCGATTTCATGCAACGCCGTCGACAGCGTCGCCCGAATACCATGCCCCGTCAGCCGGTCGGCATACCCCAGCCGGTGCAGTGCGAGATTGAGGGTGTTTTCGCTGATCCACAGGCGCAGGTTATTACGACCAGCCAGCAAGTACTTCTGCGCCGGCCGAACCCGCTTCAACAGTTGCTGCACTATCTCAATTGCCTGGGTCGAGAGCGGTACGATGTAGGGTGGAATGTCCTGAGCACGCTTATTTTTCTTGCGCATTTTCAGTTGCAGTTGCTTCACCACCTCGGACGGAATGGTCCACAAACCTCGCACGAGATCAAACTGACTGGGGGTCGCCCAGCGCAGCTCTCCCGTGCGCACGCCGGTCAACAGCAGCAGGCGTATCCCCAACCGGGTTTGCAGCCCGCCGTAGCCATTGAGGGTATTTAACAACGCGGGAATTTCGGGCATGCGCAGGAAGGGTTGATGGTTCACCGGCGGTTTGGGCAGCGCGACAACATCCAGATCCGTGGCCGGGTTTTGGTTCAGGCCCGGAAGCTTGACCATGGCGAAACGAAACAACTGGTTCAACCAGGTTCGACATTTTTCGGCGGTGGTGAGCGCACCGCGCTGCTCGATATTCGACAGCACCCTGAGCAAGTCAGGGCGTTGAATTTCGCCGATCGAGCACAGCCCCAGAATGGGCATCACGTCCTTGTCAAAGATGCGGCGAATTTGCGAGAGGGTGCTTTGACGACCTTCCTTGAGGGTGAGCGCACGATGCGCCAGCCACTGATCGTAGGTGCTTTTGAAGGTGTTTTCTTCGGCCAGTCGGTCAGCCTCACGCTTGTTTCGGCGCTGCACCAAGGGATTGATCCCTTGCGCCAGCAACTTGCGCGCTTCATCCCGCAAAGCACGCGCTTCACGCAAGGTAATTTCGGGATAGGTACCGAGAGACATGCGCTTGTGTTTGCCGTGCCAGGCAAAGCGAAAGTGCCACGAACGCCCACCTGAAGACCCAACCGCCAAAGAGAGGCCGTCGATATCACCGAGTGTGTAGTCTTTGCCCGTGGGCTTTGCGTGCCGAATGGCCGCGTCTGAAAGAGCCATTTTCTAGCCTCCTGAAGGTTGAATTCAGGGCTAGATGTTCAGCAAATGATTCGCCGGGCTCCGCTGACAATCCGATGTCGAAACCCACCCATTTGATGGACAAGATTATGGACAAAATCAGTCCAGAATCGGGTGGATTTCGATGGAAGTCGAAATAACGAAAAAAGACGCCGAAGCGTCTATTTCGTGGATCCCAGCGCCCAGTGGACTTCTGTGGATCAATATTTGGAGCGGGAAACGAGACTCGAACTCGCGACCCCGACCTTGGCAAGGTCGTGCTCTACCAACTGAGCTATTCCCGCTTGGTGATGCGCATTCTATAGAAATCTCGGAACCCGTCAACCTCTTGATTCAAAAAAGTTTTATTTCTTTTCCACGGTGGTGCGCAAATGAGGCCAGGCAGCGCGCAAATACTGAAGCATGGACCACAGCGTCAGACCGGCCGCAATCAGCAGCAAGGCGTAGCCCGTCAGTACCCAGAAGGAGAAGTCCGACGGATTGGCCAGCAGGATCACTAAGGCGAGCATCTGCGCAGCGGTTTTCCATTTACCCATGTTGGACACGGCCACGTGGGCACGGGCGCCGATTTCGGCCATCCATTCGCGCAGGGCCGAGACGACGATCTCGCGACCGATGATCACTGCCGCCGGCAGCGTGAGCCACAAGTTACCGTGTTCCTGCACCAGCAGGACCAGGGCGACGGCCACCATCAGTTTGTCGGCCACCGGGTCCAGGAAGGCGCCAAACGGGGTGCTCTGCTCCAGTCGGCGGGCCAGGTAGCCGTCGAGCCAGTCGGTGGCGGCGGCAAAGGCAAACACCGAACTTGAGGCCGCATAGCTCCATTCGTACGGCAAATAGAACAACAGAATGAAAATTGGAATAAGCAGGACGCGTAGAACGGTGATCAGATTAGGGATATTCATCGGCACAACTGGCTACGAGGTGGAAAGGCATTCTATTCGCTGTGCAGATTGGCATAAATCAACTCAGCGAGCTTTTTACTGATACCGGGAGCTTTGGCAATTTCGTCAATGCTGGCACGGGATAGCTCCTGCAAGCCACCAAAATGTTTAAGCAAGTCGCGGCGACGCGTCGGCCCTACCCCTGCCACCCCTTCCAGGGTTGAGGTTCGCCGGGTTTTGCCACGGCGTGCGCGGTGGCCGGTAATGGCGAAACGGTGGGCCTCGTCGCGGATCTGCTGGATCAGATGCAGTGCGGGTGAGTCGCCTTTCAAAGTGAACTCATGGGCGGCGTCATTCAAGTACAACGTCTCGAAGCCCGCTTTTCGCGTGGCGCCCTTGGCCACACCCAGCAAGGTCAGGTCGGGCACCGCCAGTTCGTTGAGCACGTCACGCGCCATCGACAGCTGGCCCTTGCCACCGTCCACCAGCAGGATGTCCGGCAACTTGCCCTCGCCGTCCTTCAACTTGCTGAAGCGCCGCGTAAGCGCCTGATGCATGGCGGCGTAGTCATCGCCGGCGGTGACGCCTTCGATGTTATAGCGCCGGTAATCGGACTTGATCGGCCCCTCCGGCCCGAACACCACGCAGGAGGCTACGGTGGCTTCGCCGCTGGAGTGGCTGATGTCGTAGCACTCCAGACGTTGCGGTGGCTCGTCCAGGTTGAGGACTTCGGCCAGGGCATCGAAGCGTGCGGCAACGTGCTGTCGATTGGCCAGCCGTGCGCTCAGGGCCTGTTCGGCGTTGGTCACGGCCAGTTGCTGCCAACGGGCGCGGGTACCGCGCACGCGGTGGCTGATGTCCAGCTCGCGGCCGCGCAGTTCGTGAATAGCCTCGATCAGCGTGGGGAAGTCTTCATGCACCACGTTGACGATCAGCTCCGAAGGCAGGTCGCGCTCGGGGCTGCTGACGTAGTACTGGCCTAGGAATGCGGCCATGACTTCGGCCACTTCTTCGTCGATACCGGTCTGCGGAAAGAAGTTCTTGCTGCCCAGCACGCGGCCGCCACGCACGCTGATCAGGTGCACACAGGCGCCGCCCGGGTTGACGAATGCGGCGATCACATCGACGTCGCCGGTGCCGCCTTCCATGCTTTGCTGGTCCTGGACACGCCGCAGCAGAGAGATCTGGTCACGCAGTTCTGCAGCGCGCTCGAAGTCCAGGGTGCTGGCGGCCTGCTCCATGGCGCCGGAGAGTTCGTCGGTAAGTGCATTGCTGCGCCCTTCAAGGAACATCACCGAATGGCGTACATCCTCGGCGTACTCCGCCGGCTCAACCAACCCCACACAGGGCGCCTTGCAACGCTTGATCTGGTATTGCAGACACGGGCGGGTGCGGTTCTTGTAGAAGCTGTCTTCGCACTGGCGCACAAAAAAGGTCTTTTGTAGCAGGCTCAGGCTTTCGCGGATGGCACCGGCACTGGGATAGGGGCCGAAGTACTTGCCCTTCTGCTTCTTCGCGCCACGGTGAATGCTCAGGCGCGGGAAATTGCCGTCGGATAAAAACACGTAAGGGTAGGATTTATCGTCGCGCAGCAGGATGTTGTAGGGCGGCCGCCATTCCTTGATCAGCGTCTGCTCAAGCAGCAGCGCCTCGGTTTCATTGGCGGTGATGGTGGTTTCGACCTGGGCGATGCGTGCCACCAACGCAGCCGTCTTGGGCGCGAGGCCGCTCTTGCGAAAGTAGCTCGACAGGCGGTTTTTCAGGTTCTTGGCTTTACCCACATAAAGCAGGCGTGCCTCGCTGTCGAACATGCGGTACACGCCGGGGCGGCCACTGCAGGTTGAGAGAAAGGCACTTGGATCAAACGATGTGGTCATGTCAGGCGCTGGCGTCCACCATGCCGTGGCGCACCGCGAGCAGGGTCAATTCAACATCACTGCTGATGGCGAGCTTCTCGAAAATGCGATAGCGGTAGGTGTTGACGGTCTTGGGAGAAAGGCACAGTTTGTCGGAGATGGTCTGCACCTTCTGGCAACCGACGATCATCAGGGCGATCTGGATTTCCCGCTCCGACAGCGCGTCGAACGGTGAATCGCTGACGGGCTGGAAGGACTTGATGGCCAACTGCTGGGCAATCTGCGGGCTGATGTAACGCTGGCCAGCAAATACCAGGCGAATGGCCTGCACCATCTCCGCCAGGCCCGCCCCCTTGGTCAGGTAACCGGCCGCCCCTGCCTGGAGCAGACGCGTAGGAAACGGGTCTTCCTCGCACACGGTCACCACCACGACCTTGATGTCAGGATGGCTGCGCAACAATTTGGTCGTGGCGCCAAGACCACCGATACCCGGCATCTTGACGTCCATCAATACCACATCGGGTTTCAGCTCCCGGGCCTTGATCAGGGACTCTTCCCCAGACTCGGCCTGACCAACTACTTGCAGGCCATCGATGTCAGCCAGCATTCGTGTAATGCCTGTACGAACGAGATCATGGTCATCGACTACTAGCACCCTAATCAAGCAGACACCTCGCGATATGGTCTTATAGGTTGCTGGACACCTTAGCAAAAATCATGGTGCTGACCTAGCTGCAAGCGTCATATAGATAGAGTTTGCGCATCCATGAGCGACTATCGCGCGATAGCCACTCATCGAGGCTGGGCGCAAGATCAGCTTTGCGGGAGGTCGGGCTTGGGTTTTCCGTTATGCAGTACAGAGTGCTCTGCCAGCGTGGACGTCAGCCGGCGGATAGCATCCTGGTCTTCCTTGAACATGACCCGGTAGTTTTCGAGGATTTTTTCTTCAAGCTGGCTGAGGTTTTCCAGCTGAATAGGCGTCGGGCTGCCCGTCAGCACATAAAGCACGTCCACCCCTCGTTCGGCCACGCGCGACAAATAGTCAGCCTTTGGCGCGCGGCCACCACTCTCGTACTTGCCCTGGGCGTTAGCCTCAACGCCGCCGATTTCACCAAAATTTTTCTGTGACAGGCCGAGTCGTTCTCTTTCCTGTCGTAAACGCGAACCGATTCCACTCATTTGGATGTATGATCCTATCTGGCACACCCCAAGAGGTGACACACTCATCTCGTTTTACACAAACTTGAACGGTTTTGAACTATGCCCGGAATCCGTACTGCTGCACAAGCCAAGGCCTGGCTGGAACATCAAGGAAAGTCAGTTCAAGCGTTCGCCCGTGAGCATGGCGTCGATCCGGCGACGACCTATCAAGTGCTCGCTGGGCGTAAAAAGGGACGGCGTGGGGAAGCCCATAAGGTGGCGGTCCTGTTGGGCATGAAAGAAGGGATTATCGTGGACGAGCCCGAAGCTCAGCACAGCGATCCGGAAGTCATTTCCTAAAAAGCAGTATGCGCTTATTCGTGAGGCCTGCCCGTTTTACTGTGGCTTTGCCCCACACTCACGCTCCATGCGCCAGAAACAGTCTTCTTCGCCCACGATGCTCAACCCCCGGCGTTGATACAACCGCCTGGCCGGGTTGGTCTTGAACACGGTCAGTCGCAGCAACCCTTGCGCCCGTGCCTTGAGTGCCATTTGCTCCAACACCCAACTGCCCGCGCCCTGCTTGCGGCAGTTCTCCAGCAGGTGCAGCTCGCGGATATACAACGCCCGGCTGTCGCGGCTCAGGCTGATAAAGCCCATGACCCCATCCTCGTTGCAGATCAACCAGTTCTCGCGCCCCGCCCAGGCAATGTCGAAGCCATTGTCGGACCACAACAGGCCGTATTGCAGGTAGTAGCGGCTCATGGCCTGATGGGTCAGCGCTCGCGCGAAGGGCAGGTCCTGCTCGGTCGCGGCTTGCAGATAAAACGTCACTTGGAGAGCGGCCACTTGGCCGGTACATCACCGGCGATGGAAACGAAGTGCGCAGCGGCAAGGGTCAAGGCAGTCATGGTCGCGTCCAAGCAATCAGGTTCGAAGTGTTATCAGCCTATCTCAACCCATAGCGCTAAGTACCCCCGCGTCATAGAAATTACTGATTGAATCCTCCTGCGTGCCTCTAGTAAGCTCCCCCCACTATTTGGAGACACAGCATGTTGCAACTCACCCACACTCAGGTTTGCCCTGCCGCCAGCGCCCCGCGCTCGGTGCCGGCTACCCGTGTGAGCGGTTCGAGCGCGGCTGTAAGCTTTTATTTTGGGTATTGGTTTAGCCACTGGCGCGCCTGATACCTGAAATCGGCGCCCACTGCTCAAGGGGTCGCCTACCAGAGAAATCTAACCCCCGGTCGGCTCCCCGACCGGGGGTTTTGTTTTTTAGCCTGTAAAAAAGCCCTTCATAAAATTTTTGCAAGAACACTTAAGGAATCACGACATGAACTACGCCACCTATTACCGCTACGACACCTCCACCGCATGGCGATTTAGCAAGCTCCGTTCGGGACAGCCTGCCGCCTCCGATCGGTCACCTCTTGGTGGCAAGCCAACACACGTAGCCGATACGGCCAATTGTCGAACACCCCAGTAGGGCCAAGTGCGCGGGAATAGCCCGCCGCTTGCCCAGGAAGCCTTGAATATGAACTCTGCCACCGCCGCTCTCTCTGTATCCGCCCTGTCCAGCGCCAATGAAGCCCTGACCCAGCGCTTGCCCAGCGCCCTTGAGCTCAAGCACCAGCTGCCGCTTAGCCCGTTCCTCAACGAGCAGATCCACGCCCATCGCCAAGCCGTGCGCGCCATCCTCAATGGCCAAGACTCACGTTTGCTGGTGATTGTCGGCCCATGCTCGATCCACGACCCCGAATCGGCGATGGAATACGCACGCAACCTGAAGAGGCTGGCACTCGACGTCAGCGACCAGATGCTGCTGGTGATCCGCGCCTACGTCGAAAAACCGCGCACCACCATCGGCTGGAAAGGCCTGGCCTACGACCCACACCTGGACGGCAGCGACGACATGGCCGCCGGCCTCAGCTTGTCGCGCCAGTTGATGCGCGAGATGCTGCGCCTGGGCCTGCCCGTCGCCACCGAGCTGCTGCAACCCATGGCTGCCGGTTACTTCGATGACCTGCTCAGCTGGGTCGCGATTGGCGCGCGCACCACCGAATCCCAGATCCACCGCGAAATGGCCAGCGGCCTCGGCATGCCCGTGGGCTTCAAGAACGGCACCGACGGCGGCGTGGCGATTGCCTGCGATGCCATGCGTTCGGCATCCCACCCACATCGCCACTTCGGCGTCGACAGCCAGGGCCACCCGGCGATCATCCAGACCCCAGGCAACCCCGACACCCATCTGGTATTGCGTGGCGGTCACCGTGGGCCGAACTACGATGAGCAGAGCGTGGCCCAGGTGAAGCACGATTTGGCCAAGTCCAAAGTGGCGGCGCGGATCATGGTCGATTGCAGCCATGCCAACAGCGGCAAGGACCCGCTGCGTCAACCGGCGGTGTTCAACGAGGTTCTGGAGCAACGCCTGCAGGGTGATACAGCGCTGATCGGCATGATGATTGAAAGCCATCTGTTCGAGGGCTGCCAGCCGTTGAGCGCATCGATGAAATACGGGGTATCGGTGACGGATGCTTGCCTGGGTTGGGAGAGTACCGAGCAGTTGCTACGCAGTGCGGCTGAGCGGTTGCGCCAAAAAAACACAACCACCTGATGTGTGATGGAACAACCTGTGGGAGGGCTCACGCCTTCTCCCACAGGGTTGTGAGCGCCCTTGCCACGACCAGGATTCGTGACTTGCGGTAAAGATTCCTTTTCGGTTTCGACGGTTTTTCCGAGGGAACGACGGGCGGATACTCAACGCCATTGTTCACCCCCTTCAGGAGTTACTGATGTCTATCCCCACGCAAACCATCCCGGCTTTCGGCCTTGGTACCTTCCGCCTGCAAGGTCAGGTGGTGATCGATTCCGTCAGCACCGGCCTGGAACTGGGCTACCGCGCCATCGATACCGCACAGATCTACGATAACGAGGCGGATGTCGGCCAGGCCATCGCCGACAGTGGCATCCCCCGTGATGAGCTGTTCATCACCAGCAAGATCTGGATCGCCAATTTCGCCGAAGACCAGTTGATCCCCAGCCTCAAGGAAAGCCTGCGCAAGCTCAAGACCGACCACCTGGACCTGACCCTGATCCACTGGCCATCACCGGAAGACCAGGTGCCCGTCGCCGAATTCATGGGCCAGTTACTGGAAGCCAAGCGCCTGGGCCTGACACGCCAGATCGGTATTTCCAACTTCACCATCGACCTGATGCAGCAGGCGATTGCTGCCGTCGGCGCCGAGCATATCGCCACCAACCAGGTCGAACTGCATCCCTACCTGCAAAACCAGAAGGTGGTGGATTTCGCCACCGCCAACGGTATCCAGATCACGTCGTACATGACCCTGGCCTACGGCGAAGTGCTCAAGGACCCGGTGATCCAGCAGATTGCCCAGCGCCATCAGGCAACTCCCGCGCAAGTGACGCTGGCCTGGGCCATGCAACAGGGCTACGCGGTGATCCCGTCATCGACCCAGCGCGCCAACCTGGAAAGCAACCTCAAGGCCCTGCAACTGACCTTGAGCGCCGCCGACATGGCGCAAATTGCCGGCCTGGAGCGCGGCCACCGCTTGACCAGCCCCAAGGGCATCGCGCCGACGTGGGACTAAGCCCCCACCACGCGGCTGCGGGATAGCTCCCGCAGCCACGGCAACACCCGCAGGCCAGCTGCGGCGGCGGGTGGGTCGATGATGTCCATGAAGTGTTCGAGATTGACGTTGTCCGGCACGCCAGGCAGGCGCACCAGTACCGCCGGCGTTGCGCTGGGCGCCGCACCCAGGTCCAGGTGGTCGTAGACCAGCACATGCCGTACCTGGGGCTGGGGTCCGCTGGTCTGCGTCGTGAGCCCGGCATTGATGATCAACACGTCAAAGGGCTCGGCGGGAATGGCTGTGAGTATCTGGACTTCTTCGAAGGTCTGCACCGGCACGATTCGGTGATACCCCAGTTGGTTGAGCATTTTTTCGATGTACAACCGTTGCAGGTGCTGTTCATCGGCAATCAGGATGGTCAGTGCTTTGTTCGGCATGGCAAACCCCTGGGCAGGCAGCGCTCGTCAGTGAGCGAGGCCCATTTTCCAGACATATCCCGAAGACAAAATCAGGCTTGTTCCCCTTCTTCGTAGGAGTTCTCCCAAATACACCGAATGGCAAGCCACTCCGGTCATGGCTGCTTGCAATACAAGCGCAATCCTTGATGCAAACTTTCGATGGCCCTGCCTACCTCGTCGGCAGTGGCGTTGAGTGCAGCGCTGTCCCGCCGCTCACATACCCCTTCCAAGGCTTCACAACCGTTGATCAACCGCTGGGCCTTGACCATGCGCGCCCCACCTTTGGCCCGATGGGCCAGGTCGTGCAGCCTGGCAAAATCGACTGGCTCCAGCAACGTCGACAACAACGCCCGATCTTGCTCAAGACTCTCGAGCAACGGCACCAACAGGTCGTTGAGGGCCGTAGAGTCCCCCCCGACCAGGTTGATTAACGCGCTCAAGTCGAACAACGGTTCGGCATCATCCCCTGAGCCAGCGCACGGGCAAGCAGCCAACGCCGTGCGCAAATCTTCAAGGCCGGTGGGTTTGAACAGGCAGCCGTCCATGCCCGCTTGCCGGCAGCGTTCGGCCTCTTCCGGCTGGGCATTGGCGGTGAACCCCAGCAACAGGCAAGGCGTCAGCCCGCGTTCACGTTCGTGTGCGCGAATTTCGCGCGCCAGGGCATAACCATCCTTGAGGGGCATGTTGCAATCGGTGATCACCCCATCAAAGTGCCCGGCCTGCCACAGCTCAAACCCCTGCACACCGTCTTCGGCGCTGATGATACGGTGCCCCAGCAGGCTCAGTTGACGCGTCAGCAACAGGCGGTTGGCCGGGTAGTCATCCACCACCAGGATGCTCAGCGCACGCGTCGCAGGCAGTTGCGATACGGGTAACGCCACCGGCGGTGCAACACTCAGTGCCAGCGTCAACGCCACATCCACCCGCGTGCCCTTGCCCAGCACACTGCTCAAATGCAACGTTCCCCCCATCATTTCGCACAGATTACGGCTGATCACCAAGCCCAGGCCTGACCCACTGCGCGCCGACTGCTCGTTGTTACTGCCCTGGATAAAGGGGTTGAACAAACGCTGCTGGTCTTCGGCGCTGATACCGATGCCGCTGTCTTCTACCCACAACCGCAGGTTCAACGGCCCGTTCGCCATCGGTGGCGCCACACGAGCCCCCAGGCGCACCTGGCCGGTGGCTGTGAACTTGATCGCGTTGCCCAGCAAGTTAGACACCACCTGCTTGAAGCGCAGCGGATCGATCAACACCGGCTGATCGATCTGCGGGTCAAGCTCCACATGCAGCGCCAGGCCCTTGTCCCGCGCCAGCCCTTCGAACACGCGCGCCACCGACGCCAGCAGCTCATGCAAGTTGGCAGGTTCCAGGGCCAGGGACAGGTGGCCTGACTCGATGCGTGCAATATCAAGGATGTCGCCGATCAACTCCAACATGCTGCGCGACGCCACCGACGCCACTTCCAGCGCATCACGATCGGCGTGGCCCTGCTCGGCATTTTTGAGGGCCAGTTCGATCATGCCGATCACCGCATTCATGGGCGTGCGGATCTCATGGCTCATGGTCGCCAGGAACGTAGTTTTGGCCCGATTGGCGGCGTCTGCGTCCTCCTTGGCTTCCTGCAACTGGCCCAGCAAGCGCTGGCGCTCACTGACGTCGACCCAGCCGGCGATCATGCCCACGACTTTTTCATCGCCATCGCGGTAGGGCAGCATCCATTGGTAGATGGTCAGCACGCCACCGTTGGGCACCTTGAGTACACGATCCTGAATCTGCGGCTCACCCCGCTCCATCAAGCGCATGTAGTCAGCATGGAACGACTGCGCCTGCGGCGGGTTGCCGGTGTCGGTTTCCACCACCGTCTTGCCGATCACATCGCCCAGCTTGAAGCCGAACACATCGAGGTAGGCGTTATTGCACGCCATCAGACGGCCCTGGCGATCACGCACGTAAATCGGATGAGGCGTGCCGTCGATCAGTACGCTCATAAAGCGCATCTGGTCGCTCAACGCCCGTTCGGCCTGGGCGCGCTTGCGGATCAGGTTGCGCAGGTAAAACACCCAGCCCAGGGTTACCAGCAACAACAGAGCAGCCAAACCGAAGCCTTGGATGATCACGTTGCGATGACGCATCCAGTAGCTGTCTTCAATGATGATTTCGCTGCGCCAATGGTTGGTCAGCTCGTCCATTTCCTCAGGCGGCATGCTCAACAGCGCTTTATCGAGGATCGAATACAGCTCCAGTTGGCTACGGTTGACGCCGAAGGTGATGCGCGCAGGTTCGGTGCCAACCGTGCTGGTGATACGCAAACGGTCGCGGTAGTTACGCGCGACCATGTAGCGCGCGCTGATCAGCGTCAGGACGGTTGCGTCCGCCTCGCCCTTGGCGACCAATGCCAAAGCCTGCTCAGGGTTTTGCACATCAACGAACTCGATACCTGGGTTCTCCCGGGCCATTTGCGCCGCGAGGCTATTGCCACCGATGAACGCCAAGCGCTTGCCGGGTAAGTCTTCCAAAGTGACAGGGCGCTCCTCGTTATCGCGTACCACCAGCACATAAGGATTGGACAGGTAGGGACGGGTGAAGCGGATTTTTTCGGCGCGCTCGGTGCTGGGCGTGATCACTGCCAGCATGTCTACCTCGCCGCTACCCGTCTCGTCGATTTGCCGGGGTAGTGAACTGCCCTGCTCCACATCGAACTTCAAGCCGGTGCGCAAACTGATGCGCGACAAGACCTCGGCGCTCAAGCCTTCGAACTGGCCCTGCTCGTCAAAAAACGACAGCGGAGCGAACTTATCCAGCACAGCCACTTTCACCCGCGGGTGCTTGTCCAGCCAGCGCTGTTCGTTGGCACTCAAGCGCAACCGCTCGGCGTCCAGCAAGCCGCTGCCACCTGCGCTCCAACGTCGCAGAATCTCCAGTTGCTGGCTGGCGGGCACGCTCGCCAGGGCAGCATTGACGATGTGCAACAGCCGCGCATTGGCCTGGGTGAAGGCGAAACCGAAAGGGTTGACCTCCAGGCCGGAAAAGTCCGCCATGCGCACGTTATTGAGGTGGTTCTTGTTGATCAGGTAGCGGGTGCTGATGGCGTCGCCCAGGTACACGTCTGCCTGGCCGAACGCCACAGCACCGATGGCTTCGAACGTCGACGCAAACAGCTGCAGATGGGCCTTGGGGTAGAACGCCTGGACGGCGTCGGGTTGCATGTAGTGGTAGAGCATCGCCACACGCTTACCGGCCAGGTCGGCACTCAGCGCCCGGCGGTCCTCCGTGCGGGTCACCAGTACCGGCTGATCGTTGGCGTAGGAGCGGGACAACACCAACTGCGGGTCCGCCGCCTCATAGCCATTGGCCGAGCCGACGAAATCCACTTTGCCTGACTTGAGTGCCTCGATCACTTCATCGCGGGTGTCAAAGCGGCGCACATCGATGGCGATACTCAAGGCCTGGCTGAGCAACACCGCATAGTCGCCGGTGATGCCCTCAAGTTCATCGTTGTTGTTGGTCAAGTCAAAGGGGGCGTAATCGGGTGCCGACACCCCCATCACTAACCTGCGACGTTCGCGCAGCCAGCGCCAGTCGGCTTCATCCAGCACCACCGAAGGGGTTTCCAGTGTGGAGTGGCCCAGCAGCCTCAGGGGATGCGGTTCATCCAAAGCCGCTGCCGACAGGGGCAACATCCCCATCAGCAGGATGGCCGTGAGTTTCAGCAACCCGGGGGTGTTCATTTCAGATCAGATGATTGCGCTGGGCAAACTTGGACAAGTGCACCACCGACGACATGTGGAGCTTTTCCTTGAGCCGGGTCTTGTAGGTGCTGATGGTCTTGTGGCTGAGCAACATCTGTTCGGCAATTTCCTTGTTGCCCAGGCCCAGGGCCAGCATCTGCAGCACCGTCAGCTCCCGGTCCGACAGAGACTCCACCAGTGCCAACTCCGTGGTCTGCAGGTCATCCCGCCGTACCGAACTGGTGGGCAGGCTGGGAAAGCAACTGTAGTTGGACATCACGGCCTTGATTGCCTTTTGCAGCTCGTCCAGCTCACCGGTCTTGGCCACGAACCCCATGGCCCCGGCGCGCATGCAACGGGTGGAAAAGAACACCGCCAGGTAGGAGGTGAGCACCAGAATCTTGCAAGGCAGCTCCAGCGCCTTGATCCGACTGATCACCTCAAGCCCACCCAACTTGGGCATCGCAAGGTCCAGGATGACCAGGTCAGGGCGCTCCTCGCGGGCAATCTGCATCGCGTCGGCACCGTTGCCCGCCTCAAAGATCTTATCGAAGCCTTCCTGCTTCAACAGGTACTTCACGGTGGCGCGTATAAAAGGGTGATCGTCCACAATTAAAGCTTTGTTGCTCATAAGACTCCCCTGGGAGGATCAGTACGCTTACATATCACGCGGGACCTATCTACCTGTGAGAAGTGACAGTTCCGACAAGCGGCGCTGTTTACTCTGCGCAGCACTTCAGGCAGTTCAGGCCCCTCCTTTTGAAAAAACACGATAAACACGTAAAGCCGCACCTGGGTTGCGGTGCAGGCGCAAGCGCGCAACCTTAGCAACGGCGTGTTGTTTCAAATGAAGGGATAGTCTCGAATGCTTGTAGGACTTTTCCTCGCTAAAGCATAGCCAGCTTTGTGCAAGATAACGTCTGGCAGCGGGTGCTTATTCGGTGGTACTGGGGCTCCAGAAAGCCTGCACCACCAGGGTCGACATCGAGATTCGCGCCACCAGCGCATCCAGCTCGTCACCGTCGACCGAGGTCACCGCCAGGGTGGCTTCGATTTCCACTTCCTCAGTGCCGAATGGCCGCACATCCACATCACTGGCCGGGTAGTTGCACCGTGCAAGCTCCGCCTCCAGCAACGCCAGCACAGCCTTCTGCTGAGTACGCCTTGCGATGACATAAAGGATGTTGGTGACCTCCGCCGACACAACATCCAACGGCTGGCGGTTGATGTTATTGACGATCGGCCGCAGCAGCGTGTTGGCCGCCAGCACAAATAGCGTGCCCAGCAACGCTTCCAGGATCAGGTCAGCCCCCGCACAGGCGCCCACCGCTGCCGAAGCCCAGAGCGTGGCGGCGGTGTTGAGCCCACGGACATTGCCCTCTTCACGCATGATCACGCCGGCGCCGAGGAAACCGATCCCCGACACAACGTATGCCACCACCCGCACCGCGCCTTCCGCGCCGCCGAGGCGGTTGGCCATGTCGACGAAAATCGCCGCCCCCACCGCCACCAGCACATTGGTGCGCAAGCCGGCCGTGCGCTGGCGGTACTGGCGCTCAAAACCGATCAGCCCCCCCAGCAAAAACGCGGCAGTAAGGCTGACCAGGGTATCGATCAGCGAGTCGAGGTTGATGTTGTTGATTGCTTGCATAGGCGTTTCTCCCGGTTCACTGCCAGCCAAACTTGCGGATATAGAAACCCTTCACCGCCTGGGTCAGGGCCATGTACGCCAGCAGGATCACCGGCAGGAACACAAAGTACAGCGACGGCAATGCCTGCAATTTGAAGTAGTGCGCCAGCGGCCCCATGGGCAGGAAGATCCCCACCACCATGATCACCAAGGTCATGACCATCAACGGCATGGCTGCACGGCTTTGCAGGAACGGGATTTTCGGTGTGCGGATCATGTGCACGATCAGGGTCTGGGTCAGCAGCCCCACCACGAACCAGCCGGACTGGAACAGGGTCTGGTGGTCGGGGGTGTTGGCATCGAAGACGTACCACATAAGCGCAAACGTGGTGATGTCAAAGATCGAACTGATCGGCCCGAAGAACAGCATGAAGCGTCCCACCTCCCCCGGCTGCCAACGTTGAGGCTTGGCCAGCATTTGTGCGTCGACATTGTCGAAGGGAATCGCGATCTGCGAGATGTCATACAGCAGGTTCTGCACCAGCAGGTGCATAGGCAGCATCGGCAGGAACGGGATAAACGCACTGGCCACCAACACCGAGAACACGTTGCCGAAGTTGGAGCTGGCAGTCATCTTGATGTACTTGAGCATGTTGGCGAAGGTGCGCCGGCCTTCCAGCACGCCCTCCTCCAGGATCATCAGGCTTTTTTCCAGCAGGATGATGTCGGCGGCCTCCTTGGCAATGTCCACTGCGCTGTCCACCGAAATACCGATGTCGGCGGTGCGCAGCGCGGGGGCGTCGTTGATGCCATCGCCCATAAAGCCCACCACATGCCCATTGGCCTTGAGCAGGCGCACGATGCGCTCCTTGTGCGAGGGTGTCAGCTTGGCGAACACATTGGTGGTTTCTACCGCCTTGGCCAGTTCGGCGTCGGTCATGTCCTCGATGTCGTTGCCCATCAGCAGGCCTTGTTGCTCCAGGCCCACTTCGCGGCAGATCTTGGCGGTAACCAGTTCGTTGTCGCCGGTCAGCACTTTCACCGCCACGCCATGGGCCTTCAGTGCCTTGAGGGCCGGTGCGGTGCTTTCCTTCGGCGGGTCGAGAAAGGCCACGTAGCCGATCAGCGTAAGGTTCTGTTCATCGGCCAGGCTGTAGGTGTCGCGCCCCTCCAGCATCGGCTGGGCGGCTACCGCCACCACCCGCAGGCCTTCTTCGTTGAAGGCGGCGGTGACCTGGCGAATGCGCGCCAGCAACTCATCGGTCAGGGCTTCGTTGGTCTCGCCATGGCGCACGGTGTTGCACACCGAGAGGATTTCTTCCACGGCGCCCTTGCAGATCAGCAGGTGCGGCAAGCCTTGCTGCGCCACCACCACTGACATGCGCCGGCGATTGAAGTCGAACGGGATCTCATCGACCTTCTCAAACGCGGTGCCGACCTTCAGCTCACGGTGAACCTCCATATGCTCCAATACCGCCACATCCAGCAGGTTTTTCAGGCCGGTCTGGTAGTAGCTGTTGAGGTAGGCCATCTCCAGTACATCGTCGGACTCTTCGCCCCACACATCCACATGGCGCGCCAGGAAGATCTTGTCCTGGGTCAGGGTGCCGGTCTTGTCGGTGCACAGCACGTCCATGGCGCCGAAGTTCTGGATCGCATCCAGGCGTTTGACGATCACTTTCTTGCGTGACAGGAACACCGCGCCCTTGGCCAGGGTGGATGTGACGATCATCGGCAGCATTTCCGGGGTCAGGCCCACCGCAATCGACAAGGCAAACAGCAGGGCTTCGGTCCAGTCGCCCTTGGTAAAACCATTGATGAACAGCACCAGCGGCGCCATCACGAACATGAAGCGAATCAGCAACCAGCTGACCTTGTTGACGCCGTGCTGGAACGAGGTGGTTGCCCGGTCAGTCGCGGTCACACGCTGGGCCAGCGCACCGAAGTAAGTGCTGTTGCCGGTGGCCAAAATCACCGCCGTGGCTGCGCCAGACACCACGTTGGTGCCCATGAACAGGATGTTCTCCAGGTCCAGAGGGTTGCGGGTATGGGCGTCCTGCTGATGGGCGAATTTTTCCACCGGCATCGACTCGCCCGTCATGGCCGCCTGGCTGACGAACAGGTCCTTGGCGCTGAGGACGCGGCAGTCGGCGGGGATCATGTCACCGGCCGACAGCACGATCAGGTCGCCGGGCACCAATTGCTTGATCGGCAGCTCAACGCGCTTGGCTTTATCGCGACGCAGTACGGTGGCGGTGTTGCTCACCATCGCCTTCAAGGCATCGGCGGCCTTGTTGGACTTGGCCTCCTGCCAGAAACGCAGCAGCGTCGACAGCACCACCATGGAGAAAATCACCGTGGCGGCCTTCATGTCTTCGGTCAGCCAGGAGATCACCGCCAGCAGGGTCAGCAGCAGGTTGAACGGGTTCTTGTAGCAATGCCACAGGTGCACCCACCAAGGCAGTGGCTGCTCATGTTCCACCTCATTGAGCCCATGCTGCACGCGCAGGGCATCGGCCTCCTCGGTGTTCAAGCCCTCGGAGCACGTACCCAGCGTGCCCAGCAATTGCACGGCAGGGCTGTTGGCCGCCGTCACCAGGGTGTGCGCCAGGGTGGGCGGGACTTCACGGCTGACGCTGGCGTCGGCCACGGTTTCGAGCATCGCCAGGCGGCGGAAATGCCGGGCGATATGTCGGGTCCGCAGAAAGCCTGCGAAGAACTCTTTCAACAGAGTGAGGTTCATGGTGTTACTCCTGCGCGAGGAAAAAACCATCGTGCAGGTACTGTCCATCCGCGCCGCGCCTGTCAGACAGGCACAGCCGGCTTGGCCCGCCTGCCGCAAAAAAGGCAGGCGCGTCCGTAGCTCCCTGGGGTTGGCCAGGTGCTGGTCAGCGTCGATGAGAGGGGATCAAGACAGGGCCAGGACTGGCCGCTGCCGAGATGCCGCTGCTCGCTTTTATTGGCGAGGCAGCGGCATCGGAAAAATGCGCGTTACCTTGCCAAGCCTGTGCCGGTTACCGAAACCGGCCGACTACTGTCACTCGAACAAGTACCCACTGAGGGTCTCCGCTATTGATGAAAACGCGCGAAGCTTACGCCCCGACAACAGGAGAGTAAACCGTAGGAAAGTTTACGCATGGAGAATGAGAGGATTCTTCAGGATGGGTTCAGGAAGCCATTTTCCTGAGCACGGCGCAGATCAAAAATTGGGGAGGGGGGTTGCCCTCGATGGCGTTGGGTCAGTGACCCCATCGGTGGCAGACACATCGCCATCGGGAGCAAGCCCCCTCCCACAGAGTTCGGTAAACATCTGCGACTACGGGGCGCCCGGCCGGTCCCTTGCCACCAGCGCCAGGTAATCCTCAACTTGCCCGCCCACCAGTGCCTTGATCTGGATCGATACACGGTTTATCTGCCGCCCCATGGTGATCCCTTCACGCGTGCGCACCTGCACATACCCATGCTTGTGCCAGAAACGTTCGCCCTTGGCATTGCCGACCACAACCGTCAACCGCAGCCATCGGGCACCGTTTTCGACAGCCCAGGTTTCAAGGTTCGCATACAGATGCTGCGCAAACCCCGAGCCATGCAAGCGAGAGTCGACCAGCAACAGACCGATGTGCCACACACCCACCGCCAACATATCCGCCGCAATGTTCACCACGGCGACCAATTGGTCTTGAGCATCGCGATAACCCAGCCAATACATCCGTCGGCAGTGCCACCCGGCTGGTAGCTGGCCCCGCAATTCCTCACTCGCCTCATTGGGCGCAGCAGGCTCGCCATTCACCGCGATGAAATACTCGGGCGCCTGCTCAAAAAACCGCTGCAGTTCGACCTCATCGCCAGGGTCTAACTCGACGACACAAAAGCCCCCCCTGGAACAATCCGGCAACCCCACAATCAATCATCCCGCGTCAGCACTTCCAACAACTCAATCTCAAAACGCAGAGGGCTGTTGGGTTTGATGTGCGCGCCCATCGAACGTTCGCCGTACGCCAGGTGCGCCGGTACGAACAGCGTGCGCACGCCGCCCACCCGCATGCCCATCAGCCCCTGGTCCCAGCCCTTGATAACGCGGCCTGTGCCGATCACGCATTGGAACGGCTTGCCCCGTTCCCAGGATGAGTCGAACACGGTGCCATCTTCCAGGGTGCCGGTGTATTGGGTGGTGATCAGCGCGCCCTTGACCACGGCTTTACCTTCGCCCAGGCGGATGTCGGTGATCTGGAGTTCGTCGTTGCCCATGAGAGTTCCCGTTGAATGCGCAAAGGCTGGGGTTTTCTCAGAAGCGTGCAGATTTGGCAAGTGCCCCGCAATCAACTCACGGATCCAAACTCGTCAACAGGGTCTTGGAAGCGGGAAGCAGACCCAACTCTTGCAGCACATCATTTAGCGCACCGATAGACCCCAGGTCCTCTGGGCTGGCACTGCCATTGACGACGTTTTTCAACATATTCAAAAACGCCACTCTGCCCGTATCAACCCTGTCGGACTTCGTCAGCTTTGGCGAAATACGTTGCTGGGCATTATCAATTTCCCCGGTGAGATAGGTACTGAATTCGGACTTTTTCATGATCAGGCTCCTTCTGAAAAAGCCAGCCTACAAAGATCGCTACGCCGCGCCTACTGTCAGAGTTCACAGGTAGGCCCGGCCTCCCTCGATAGCGCCTGCTTTGTGTATCTGCACTATCCTGCCCCCAGGGTGTCGTACTCCCATACCCCCAAACCGCCTACAGTCACCGGGGTGTCAACTTCGGAGAACCCATGACCCAAGACATTCTTGCCAAGGAAACCAACCGCCGCCAACTGCAGCAGATCATCTCCGGGCTGTCCGACGGGGTGATCCTGGCCGAGGTCGATCAAACGATCCTGTGGGCCAATGAAGCCGCGCTGGCCATGCATGGGGTGGGCGATGTGATGGGGCTGGGGGCCAATGGGCAACAGTACGCCGAGCGTTTCGCCCTGCGTTATCGCAACAATCATCCGGTACTGCCGGAAAACTACCCCCTGGCCCGTGCAGCGCTGGGCGATGAATTCAGCGATGTGGTGGTGGAAGTCACGCCCGTGGCCGACAAGGACAAAACCTGGGTGCACCGCTTGCGCAGCCTGGTGATCACCGACGCCAAGGGCGAACCGGAACTGCTGGTGCTAATCCTCAGCGACGCCACCGAATGGGCCAGTGCCGAGCAGCGCTTCGAAAAAACCTTCAACGCCAACCCCGCCCCCGCCGTGATCTGCCGGTTGAGCGACCTGCGTTACATCAAGGTCAATCAGGGCTTTTTGGAGATGACCGGCTACAACCGCGACCAGGTCATCGGCAAATCCGTGTATGAGCTGGATGTATTGGAGCAGGCCGAACGCAAGGACTTGGCCATCCAGCGCCTGGGTGAAGGCGCCACCATCCCCCAGATGCAGGCCGAACTGCGACTGCCGGGGGGCGGCAGCAAGTTGGTGATCGTCGCCGGCCAGCCGTTGGACATGAACGAAGAAGACTGCATGCTCTTCTCCTTCATGGACCTGGAGCCACGGCGCAAGGCCGAAATTGCCCTGCGCCAGAGCGAGGAGCGCTTTGCCAAGTCGTTTCGACTCACCCCCGTACCCACCCTGGTGTGCAGCGCCGCCAACCGGCAGGTGGTGGATATCAACGAAGCGTTCATGAGCATCACTGGCTATATCAGCGAAGAGCTGATCGGCAAATCCATCGAAGACATCGACTTTATCGACAACCCATCGGCGGGCGCACAGTTGTTCGCCACCCTGGAAAAAGCCGGCAACCTCGACGGTCAGGACCTCAAGGTGCGCAAGAAGGGCAATGAAGTGATCGACTGCGTCGTCTCCGCCGACACCGTGATCATCCAGGACGTGCCCTGCTACCTGCTGGTGATGATGAACATCACCGAACGCAAACGCTCGGAGCTGGAGTTGGTGGCCGCCATCGAGGAAGTGATGCAGGACGCCTCCTGGTTCAGCCAGACCCTGATCGAAAAACTGGCCAATGCCAAGAGTGTCAACAGCCCCAACCTGCCGACCGTGGCCTTTACCGACCTCACCGCCCGTGAGCGCGATGTACTGGGCTTGATTTGCGAAGGGCTGGCCGACAAGGAGATCGCGTCGCGGCTGAAACTGGCGCCCAACACCGTGCGCAATCATGTGGCCACGGTGTACTCCAAACTGGGGGTGCACAGCCGCAGCGCCGCCATCGTCTGGGCCCGTGAACGCGGGTTGTTTGCCGGTGAACTGCGCCTCAAGCCATAAGCGCCGCCAGTGCAAATGCACTAGTGCGGCTAGTGCGAATTCGCCTTATGGCTCAAAGGGCCGGTGATTAACCTTCAAGGGTCCAAACTTATGCCCTGAAGGAACTCGCATGTTTACCCTCTCGCAACTGCGAAACTGCATCGAAGAAGGCCTGTCGCCGCTGACGTGTGAGTTCACCCTGTGCCGGGATGCATCCCTGACCCTCAAGGTCTTCGACGCGCAAACCGGCCGGGTGGACTTGGTCGTCACGGGGATCAGCACCAACCGGCTGCAGACCCCGCAAGAAGTGGAAAAGATGGTGGAAGAGTTGCGCTACGAACTGCAAAGCAACAACGTCGGCAAGCTCACGCTGGAGGGCTGGCCTTCAACGACGCCCCGATGAAATAAAACACTCCGCCCCCCACGATAAACGCCCCCAACATATAGAACATGTAATGGGCCGGTAGGCTGGCCAACACCAGGCCACACAATACCGGCCCCAGGGCAGCGCCCAGGTTGGACAGGTTCTGCGCGCCGTAATACATGCCGCGCAGGTGGTCTGGCGCGATACGGTCGATAAACATGTACTCGGCCGGGAACACGATGATCTCCCCGACGGTGAACACCGCCATTGCCAGCACCCACCACAGCACGCTGGTGGACAAGGCAAAACCGACCAAGCCGAGCATGAACATGCCCAGGCCTGCGATCAGCCACTGGCCCAGGTAGCGGTGCGAGATCCGCCGCCCTATCAGGTACTGCAAGGCAATCACCAGCACGGCATTGGTGGTCAGCACCGCACTGACCACGGTGTAGGTGTATTCGGCCGTCGTGGTCGTCACCAGGTATTGCGACAACCAGGCCGTGAACTGGCCGAACACCACGGCACTGAGCACCCCGCCAAGGGTGAAGCACACCAGGCGCCGGTCCCTGAGCAATACGCGTCCCACCGCCAGGAACGGCACCGGTTTTTGCGTGGCATCGGCAGTGGCCAGGGTTCGGTCACCCCAGCGCCAGTACAGCAGGAAAAAACCCAACCCCAATAGCGCCGACAGAATGAACGGCAGACTGATATCCAACTTGGCCACCATGGCCCCAAAAAACGGGCCAACGGCGTAGCCGATATTGGTCAGGGTGTACTTGATGGAGAACACTTCGCTGCGCGCATCCTCGGGCAGCAGGCTGGCAAAACCGGCCTTCACCGCGATATCGATCACGGCATAGGCCAGGTTGATCAAGATCAGGCAGCTGTAGAACGCCCAGATATTCTGGGCCAGCACGGTACCGATAAAGCCCAGCGCAAACAGCACTGTCAGGCCGAGCAGCAGCCGGTAACTGTTGATGCGATCCACCAGAAAGCCGCCGTATACGCTGAGCAGCGAACCGACAATCAGGGAGCTGCCAATCACCAGGCCGACCTGGGTGATGTCCAGGGCAAAGTGGCGGGTGAGGTAGATAACCAGGTAGGGAAACGTGATGGCCTTGGCCAGCGTCAGTAACAACGTGGCGGACAGCAACAGGTTCACGGTGCGGGGGTAGTTTCTTATTGTGGCAAGCATCCTGCTCTCTTTTTTAAGGTAACGCGGCCCTTTCAGCCGGCTACCTTAACTCAGGAGCAGGGAGACAACGCAAGGTCATTTCTTGACGGGCGTGATCTCAAGAATGGTGCCGTTGGTGGTCTTGAGCAGTACGAACTTATCGCCGACCCGTGCCCACTGGCTGTCAGCTTCGGGTTGCTTGAGGCCGCGTTTTTTCCAGTCACTGACGGCCGATTCCTTGCGCATCAGGATATCCGGGGCACGGTCGCCCTCTTTCAAGTCACGGGTATTGATGTTGGAAGGCTGCACGGTTTCCTGCGGGGTATCACCGGCCTGCACGACGAAGCTGGCGGTGGACAGGCTAGTGGCGACCAGCAGGCAGGCGATCAGGGATTTGGATTTCATGGGTGCTCCTTCAATGAATAATGCGTACCCAGGTTCGGACCGCTGGCGCCCCCAATCATTCAACCCAATACCTTGTGGCGGGGGTATGGAGCAACTGCTGAAATCCGCGATTGCTGGCGTGAAATATTTGATGTATTTTTTCATGAAATTATTCGACATAAATTTCATGACCCCACAAGAAGAACTCGACACCCTCGCCGCATTGATCCACGACCTGCGCAAACACAAGAAGCTCACCCTCGCCCAACTCGCCCAGAAAATCGAGCGGTCGGTGGGTTTCCTGTCCCAGGTCGAGCGTGGCCTGTCGCGCCCAACCGTGGCGGACCTGACCGCCATCAGCCACGCCCTCGACGTGCCCACCACGTACTTTTACAGCCAGCCCAAGCCCAAGGCGGTGGACTGGATCACCCGGCCCAACGAGCGGCGTACGGTGTACTACGCCAACGGCATCACCGACATCCTCGTGTCACCGAGCATGAACGGTGCCTTTTCGATGCTCGACAGCCTGTTGGCCCCCGGCGCCAACAGCGGTGAGCACACCATGAGCGACCGCGCCGAACAGGCCGGTTTTGTGCTGGAGGGCGAGCTGACGTTGTGGGTGGAAGGCGAGGCCGACTCGGTCACCCTTATGCCCGGCGACAGCTTCCACCTGGCCAGCTTCGCCCATTGCCGCTACGCCAACCTGACCGCCCTGCCCGCCCGCGTGCTGTGGGTTTACAACTAGGAGCTGCACCCGTGAAAAGCCATTCCTCCACGTTGCTGGCCGAAGTACGGACCTTTCGCCAGAACCACCCCGACGTGCGTTACGTTGACTTGATCGCACTGGACATTCCCGGGCATTTCTACGGCAAGCGCTACCCGGTGGAGATGCTGGAAAAAGTCGCCGCCGGCAGCCCGTTGAAGCTGCCGCAGAACGCGGTGCTGCTGGGGGTTCAGGGTGGCTTGTTCAAGATTGGCGACTACTGCTTCAACGACGGCGACCCGGATGCCAACCGCCGCCTGGTGCCGGGCACGCTCAAGCCGGTGAACTGGGAGTCGCAGCCTCTGGGGCAGATGTTGATCACCTCTGACGGCACCGAAGCGCCCATCGAATTCGAACCCCGTGAAGTCCTGGCCAAGGTGCTGGAGCGCCTGCACCACAAGGGCATTCATCCGGTGGTGGCGTTTGAGTTGGAGTTTTACCTGTTTGATAAAAAACTCGAAAACGGCCTGCCGCAATTTGCCCGCGATCCGCTGAGCGGTGATGCCGACGACCAGCCCAACCTGCACATCGAACGCCTGTCCCGTTTCAGCGAAGTGCTGGACGATATGGCGCAAACCGCCAAGGACCAGGGCATCGATATCACGGTGATCACCGCCGAAATCGGCCCCGGCCAGTTCGAGATCAATTTCGGCCACCTCGACGACGGCCTGCGTGCCGCCGACTGGGCTGCCCTGTTCTGCCGCAGCACCCGAGGCGTGGCGCTCAAGCATGGCTACCGCGCCAGCTTCATGGCCAAGCCCTACCTGCAATACCCCGGCAGCGGCATGCACGTCCATGTCAGCCTGTATGACGGCGCGGGCAACAACCTGCTGGCGGCGCACCAGCAACAACCGCTGCGCCACGCCGTGGCCGGCTGCCTGGAATTGCTGCCCCACTGCATGCCGATCTTTTCGCCCAACCACAACGCCTTCCGTCGCCTGGGCGGTACGGTCAACGCGGCAACCCGCGCCAGTTGGGGGTTTGAGGACCGTGACGCGTGCGTGCGCATCCCCGAGTCCGACCCACGCAACCTGCGTATTGAACACCGCCTGGCCAGTGCCGATGCCAACCCTTACTTGGTGCTGGCGGCTATCCTCGTGGGCTTGGAGCACGGCCTTGAAGCCAAGCGCGAGCCCATCGCCCCACTGAACGAGGACCGCAACAGCGGCACCGATTTCCCCGTGGAAATGCTCGACGCGGTGCGCGCCATGCAGCATCAACCGGTATTGCGCGATAAGCTGGGCGCCGAATTTATCGACGTGTACTGCGAGAACAAACGCCAGGACCATCTGGCCTTCCAGCAAGAGATTCATGCGCGGGAATATCGCTGGTTTCTCTAACCCTCCAATGGAAACACCGATGACAGACCAAAGCGCCCCGGCCCTCAAGGAAATATTCAACGTTGAACGCCTGCAACACATCGCCGCCGAGATGACAGCGGTGTACCCGACGTTCGACGCCAAAGGCTTCCTCAAGCACGCCCAGGCCGGGCTGGCGCAGTTGTCGGTGATGCAGCGCATGGCGCGGGTCAGCGAGAGCCTGCATGCCGTAATTGCGCTGGACTACCCGCAAACCCTCAAGCGGCTTTATGCCCTGGCGCCGCGCTTGAACAGCGGGTTTGTGAGCCTGTTTCTGCCGCACTTCGTTGCCAGCTACGGCCAGGGGGATTTCAAGCGATCCATGGATGCGCTCAAGTACTTCACCACCTTTGGCTCCGCCGAGTTCGGTATCCGCCACTTTCTGCTGCACGACTGCCAGCGCACCCTGGCGGTGATGCAGACCTGGTCACTGGATGACAACGAACACGTACGCCGCCTGGCCAGTGAAGGCTCCCGACCGCGCCTGCCCTGGTCGTTTCGCCTGGGCGAGATCCAGGCCAACCCCGAGCTGTGTGCGTCGATCCTCGACAACCTCAAGGCCGACCCCAGCCTGTACGTGCGCAAGTCGGTGGCCAACCACCTCAACGACATCACCAAGGACCACCCGGATTGGGTGCTCACCCTGATCGAAGGCTGGTCCCTGGATAACCCCCACACCGCCTGGATCGCCCGCCATGCCCTGCGCAGCCTGATCAAGCAAGGCAACACCCGCGCGCTGACGATCATGGGCGCCGGGGCCAGGGCCGAGGTGAAACTGCATGGGTTGAGTGTGACACCTGCGGTGATCAACCTGGGGCAGCGGATCGAGCTGTCATTCAGCCTGGAATCCACCGCCAGCACTGCGCAGAAGCTGGTGGTGGATTACGCCATCGACTATGTGAAAAGTGCCGGGCACAGCGCCAAGAAGGTGTTCAAGCTCAAGGCGTTTACCCTCGGTGCTGGCGAACACCACCGCCTCAAGCGCGAGCAGCACATTCGCGAGTTGACCACCCGCAAGCACTACCCGGGGCGGCATGTGGTGCATGTGTTGGTCAACGGAGAAAAACTCGGTAGTGCCGAATTCGAACTGCGCGCCTGACACGATCCACTGCCGCTACACAGATCCAATGTGGGAGCGGGCTTGCTCGCGAAAGCGGTGGTTCAGTCAATACACATTGCGACTGACACGCCGCATTCCCGAGCAAGCCCGCTCCCACAGTTTCAATTCGGTTTCGTCAGCGCAATCTCGCCCAGCAACAACCCCTGCTCCCGCGCGCACAACTCCACCACGTAATCCCACAACACCCGCAGCCTGACCGACTTGTGCAACTCCCGGCGCGAGCTGATCCAGTAACTGCGCTGGATGCCCTCCCCTGGCAGCAACGCCACCAAGTCCGGATCGCCAGCCGCCATAAAGCACGGCAACACCGCGATCCCCAGCCCCGAGCGTGCCGCCTGGTGCTGGGCGATCACGCTGGTGCTGTGGAACACCACCTTGGGGTTGCGGCAGAAGCTGCTGAGAAACTTCAGCTCCTGGCTGAACAGCAAGTCGTCCACGTAATCGATCCATGAGTGCACGGCAAGGTCTTCGCGCCGTTCAATCGGCGGGTTGCGCGCCAGGTAGGCGCGGCTGGCATAGAGGGCCAGGCGGTAGTCGGTGAGTTTGCGCGTGACCAGTTGATCGACGCTGGGGCGCTCAAGGTGAATGCTGATTTCCGCCTCGCGGTTGAGGATGCTCACAAAGCGCGGCACTGCCACTAGCTCCACTTCCAGCCCAGGGTAGCGCTCGAACAGCCCACCCATGCGACTGGCAAGGAACATCACGCCCAGGCCTTCGGCCACGCCGAGACGGATCTTGCCCAGGGGCGCGGCCGAATGGGTCAATTCGTCTTCGGCCAGCAGCGCGACGTTTTCCATGGCCTCGGCATGCTTGAGCAGGGCTTCACCGGCAGGTGTCAGTTCGTACCCTTGGGCGTGCTGCACAAACAACGCCGTGCCCAAGCTCTTTTCGATGGCCTCGATATGCCGGGCGACGGTGGCGTGGGTGGTTTTCAGGCGTTGCGCAGCGGTGAGCAGGCGGCCGCTGCGCTGCAACTCCAGAAAGTAGCGCAGGTCATTCCAATCGAACATGACACTTCCCTATGTTTATGCCTGAAGCCGTGCTGTTTAAAAACGCACAGCAGCTGGGTAAAAACTAACATTTTTAAGACGAAAACTAACAACTAGGATGGATGCAATAAGAAAAACAAGCGAGACCTCAAATGCCCATTGCAACTGCTGAGTACGATTACATCGTCGTAGGCGCCGGCCCCGCGGGCTGCTTGCTGGCCAATCGTCTGTCCGCCAACCCCGCCCACCGCGTCCTGCTGCTCGAAGCCGGTGGCCGCGACAATTACCCCTGGATCCATATCCCCGTCGGCTACCTGTTCTGCATCGGTAACCCACGCACCGACTGGTGCTTTAAGACCGAAGCCCAGCAAGGCCTGCAAGGGCGCGCATTGAGTTATCCACGGGGCAAAGTGCTGGGCGGCTGCTCATCCATCAACGGCATGATCTACATGCGCGGCCAGGCCCGGGACTACGACGGCTGGGCGGCAGAAGGCAACGAAGGCTGGGCGTGGAAGGACGTGCTGCCCCTGTTCAAGCAGAGCGAAAACCATTTTGCCGGCGGTTCCGAATCCCATGGCAATGGCGGCGAGTGGCGCGTCGAGCAACAGCGCCTGCACTGGCCGATCCTCGATGCGTTTCGCGATGCAGCGGCGCAAAGCGGTATCGCCAACATCAACGATTTCAACCAAGGCGATAACGAAGGCTGCGGCTACTTCCAGGTCAACCAAAAGGCCGGCGTGCGCTGGAATGCCGCCAAGGCATTTCTCAAACCGATCCGCCAACGCCCCAACCTCACGGTGCTGACCGATGTGGAAGTGGATCGCGTGGTACTGGAAAACGGCCGCGCCTCACAGGTCGTGGCGCGCCAGCACGGCCAGTCACTGAGCTGGAAGGCGCGCAAGGAAATCGTCCTGTGTGCCGGCTCCGTGGGCTCGCCAGGCATTCTGCAACGTTCGGGGATAGGCCCGTCCAGCGTACTCAAGCCGCTGGGCATCAATGTGCTGCACGAACTGCCTGGCGTGGGCGGCAACCTGCAGGACCACCTGCAATTGCGCTTGATCTACAAGTTGGAAAACGCCCGAACCCTCAACCAGATCGCAGGCACCCTGTGGGGCAAGATGGGCATGGGCCTGCGCTACCTGTATGACCGCAGCGGCCCGCTGTCGATGGCCCCCAGCCAGTTGGGCGCGTTTGCCCGTTCAAGCCCGGAGCAGGCTTCGGCCAACCTTGAATACCATGTGCAGCCGCTGTCCCTGGAGCGCTTCGGCGAGCCGTTGCACGCGTTCCCGGCGTTTACCGCCTCGGTCTGCGACCTGCGCCCGCAAAGCCGTGGACGTGTGGATATTCGCTCGGCCAACCCGGCGGATGCGCCGCTGATCCAGCCCAACTACCTCAGCCATCCGGAGGACCTGCGCGTGGCGGCCGATGCCATTCGCCTGACGCGCCGCATCGTGGCGGCACCGGCCCTGAGCGCGTTCAAGCCAGTGGAGTATCTGCCCGGCGACTCGCTGCAAACCGAAGACCAATTGCACGAAGCCGCCGCCCGCATTGGCACAACGATTTTCCACCCGGTCGGTACCTGCCGCATGGGCAGCGATAAAGACGCGGTGGTCGACGCCCAACTGCGGGTGCATGGCGTGCCCGGTTTGCGCATCGCCGATGCCTCGGTCATGCCGCGCATTACGTCCGGCAATACCTGTTCACCGACGCTGATGATCGCGGAGAAGGCCGCGCAGCTGATCCTTTCGCCGAATACTGTGGGAGCGAGCTTGCTCGCGAAAAACGCAAAGGCGCCGCAATCATCCAGGCATCCCGCGTAATCGTTGACGATTTTCGCGAGCAAGCTCGCTCCTACAAGGAAAGTGTAGAAATAGCGGCGCCGAACCTGGCGCCGACAGTGGAACAACAATAAATAATCACTGTGAGGGCTACCCAATGTCAGAACATGCTCAACCCCTGGGCTCGGCGGTCAACGCCGCCAGCACCAGCAACGACTCGAAAAAGGTCATCTTCGCCTCCTCCCTGGGGACGGTGTTCGAGTGGTATGACTTTTTTCTCTACGGCGCCCTGGCGGCGGTGATCAGCAAGCAGTTCTTTGCCGGGGTCAACGACACCACGGCGTTTATCTTTGCGTTGATGGCCTTTGCGGCCGGCTTTGTGGTGCGACCGTTCGGCGCGCTGGTGTTTGGTCGCCTGGGCGACATGATCGGGCGTAAATACACCTTCCTGGTCACCATCATTTTGATGGGCGTGGCGACCTTCTGCGTCGGGCTGTTGCCGACCTACGCCAGTATCGGCATCGCGGCGCCGATCATCCTGATCGTGCTGCGTATGCTGCAAGGCCTGGCCTTGGGCGGTGAATACGGCGGCGCGGCGACCTACGTGGCCGAGCACGCCCCGGCGGGCAAACGCGGTTTCCACACCAGCTGGATTCAATCTACCGCGACCCTGGGCCTGCTACTGTCGCTGCTGGTGGTGCTGGCTTGCCGCTACTTCACCGGTGACCAGTTTGAAGTGTGGGGCTGGCGCATCCCGTTCCTGTTTTCCATCGTGCTGCTGGGCATCTCGACCTGGATTCGCATGAGCCTGCATGAATCGCCTGCGTTCCTGAAAATGAAAGAGGAAGGCAAGGCCAGCAAGGCGCCGATCCGTGATTCGTTCGGCAAGTGGGAAAACCTCAAGGTGGTACTGATCGCGCTGTTCAGCATCAACGGCGGGCAAGCGGTGACCTTCTACGCAGCGCAGTTCTATGTGCTGTTCTTCCTTACCCAGTTCCTGAAAATGGACCCGGCCCTGGCCAACATGCTGCTGATCATCAGCGTGGTGATTGGCGCACCGTTCTTTATCTTCTTCGGCTGGTTGTCGGACAAGGTGGGGCGTAAACCGGTACTGATGCTCGGCCTGTTGCTGGCCACCGCGCTGTACTTCCCGATCTTCAAGAGCTTGGCGCACTACACCAACCCGGCGATGGACCAGGCCAGCCAACAAGCACCGATCACCGTACTGGCCGACCCGGCCACCTGCACCTTCCAGTTCGACCCGGTGGGCAAGGCGAAATTTGACAGCCCGTGCGACAAGGTCAAGACCTTCCTGGTCAAGCAGGGCCTGCCCTACAGCAGCGCAGCAGCCCCTGCGGGCAGCCCGGTGCAGGTCAGCGTCGGCGAAGTGCGTATCGACGGCTTCGACGAAGCAGCCCTGCGCGGCGCGGTGACCCTGGCCGGTTACCCAAGCTCGGCGGACGTGGCCCAAGTCAATAAAACCATGGTGGTGGTGCTGATCGTGGCGCTGATCCTGATCGCAGCCATGTGCTACGGCCCGCTGGCGGCGTTGATGGTGGAACTGTTCCCCACGCGTATCCGCTACACCTCGATGTCGCTGCCCTACCACATCGGTAACGGCTGGTTTGGCGGGTTCCTGCCGACCGTGTCGTTTGCGTTGGTGGTGTACACCGGCGATATCTTCTATGGCCTGTGGTACCCGGTGGTAGTCACGGGGGTGAGCTTGGTGGTGGGGATGATCTGCCTGAAAGAGACCCGTCACGTAGACATCGATAACAACTGATCGTCCAAACCCTGGAGATCCCTTGTGGGAGGGGGCTTGCCCCCGATAGCGGTGTATCAGTTGAAGCTTTTTTGACTGACACTCTGCAATCGGGAGCAAGCCCCCTCCCACATTTGCTTTGAGGCATCTACATAAATTGCTGTACATCCATACAGATAATGGTTGATCAATGTTCTCCGACTGAGCATCCTGCAAGGCATCAACCCAATCTGATGTGACGACCATGCGGCTGTACCTCTGTGAAAAACCCTCCCAGGCCAAGGACATTGCGGCCGTGCTCGGTGCCACTCGCCGTGGCGACGGCTGCTGGCTGGGCAGTGGGGTTACAGTCACCTGGTGCATCGGCCACCTGCTGGAAACCGCCCCGCCCGACGCCTACGACGAAAAGTACAAGCGCTGGGTATTGGCCGACCTGCCCATCGTCCCGGAAAAATGGAAGATGCGCGTCAAGCCCAAGACCGCCAGCCAGTTCAAGGCCGTCAAGCGCCTGCTGGGGGAAGCCCAGGAACTGGTGATCGCCACCGACGCCGACCGCGAAGGCGAGATGATCGCCCGCGAACTGGTAGAGCATTGCCGCTATCGCGGGCCGATCCAGCGCCTGTGGTTATCGGCGCTGGACGACGCCTCCATCCGCAAGGCCCTGGCCGCCCTCAAGCCCGGCGCCGAAACCTTCAGCCTGTATCACTCGGCCCTGGGCCGCTCCCGCGCCGACTGGCTGATCGGCATGAACATGAGCCGCCTGTTCACCCTGCTCGGGCGCCAATCCGGCTACCAGGGCGTACTGCCGGTGGGCCGGGTACAAACACCCACGCTGCGCCTGGTGGTGGACCGCGACCGCAGCATTGCCGACTTCGTCCCTGTGGCGTACTGGGCCATTGATGTGGACTTGCGCCACGAGCAAATGACCTTCACCGCCCAATGGCGCGCCACCGAGGACGCCTGTGACGACCAGGGCCGCTGCCTCAACCCCCAACTGGCCCGTGATGCCGCCGAGGCCATGAGCAACGCTGCCAGCGCGCGGCTGGTCAAGCTGCGTACCGAACGCATGCGCGAAGTGGCCCCCCTGCCCTTCGACCTGGGCACCCTGCAGGAGATCTGCTCGAAGAAACTCGGCCTCGGCGCCCAGGAAACCCTGGATATTGCCCAGGCTCTCTACGAGACCCACAAGGCCATCACCTACCCGCGCAGCGATTGCGGCTACCTGCCCGTGAGCCAGCACAGTGAAGCGCCGAAGATCCTCGCGGCACTGGGCCGTGCCGATCCTGCGGTGCACGAGCTGATGCCCCATATCGACCCCCTGCGCCGCTCGCGGGCGTGGAACGACGCCAAGGTCAGCGCCCACCACGGCATCATCCCTACCGGCGCGGGCAAGGACGTGAGCCAACTCAGCGGCAAGCACCGTGCGGTCTACACCCTGATTCGTGCGCGTTACCTGGCGCAGTTCCTGCCCAACCATGAATACGACCGCACGCAGGCGGACTTCGACTGCGCGGGCCAAGCGCTGCGCGCGGTGGGCAAAGTGGTGATTGAACCGGGCTGGAAACGCGCCTTGCCCGAAGCCCTGGCGCCGGCCAAGGGCCGTGAAGCTCCGGCACCACAGGCCTTGCCTACGTTGGTACAGGGCCAGGACTATGCGGTGGCCAGGGTCAACCTCAAGGATCTGTGGACCCAACCGCCCAAGCCCTTCACCGAAGGCGACCTGATCAAGGCAATGAAAAACGTCGCCAAGCTGGTGGAAGACCCGTTGCTCAAGCAAAAGCTCAAGGACACCACCGGCATTGGCACCGAAGCCACCCGCGCCGGGATTATCCAGGGCTTGCTCGACCGGGGTTACCTGATGAAGAACGGCAAGGCGCTGTCGGCCACACCGGCGGCGTTCAGCCTGATCGACGCCGTGCCCCGCGCCATTGCCGACCCCGGCACCACGGCCATCTGGGAGCAGGCGCTCGACATGGTGCAAAGTGGGGAAATGAGCCTGGAAGAGTTCGTCGCCAAGCAGGCGGCCTGGATGAGCAAGCAAGTGGCACGCTGCAACGGCATGCGCATGACCATCACCGGCCCGGCGGGGCCAGGGGCCACCCCATGGAAAAAGAAGCGCAAGAGCGCTCCACGCAAGGCCACCAGCAGTCCCAAACGCGCCAAAAAACCGACAAAAACCGGGTAACAATCGAAAAAATCCGGCAAATGACGTTTTTCGACGGGTTTAACGCCGCTTTGGACCTTGCCCCGGCGCAGGCCGTCTAGGATTCTTAAGGGGACCTTGACTACCTAATAACAACACCGGAGTGGCCGCCATGAAAACCGTCGCACAAGTGCTCAAAGCCAAGGATCTTAAAAACCAGGACGTCCACACCATCCAATGGGACCACACCGTGTTCGAAGCACTGGTGCGGATGTCGGAGAAAAACGTCGGGGCCCTGCCGGTGGTCAAGGAGGGGGTGGTGGTAGGCATCATCAGCGAGCGGGATTACGCGCGTAAGCTCATCCTCAAAGGCCTGTCGTCGGTGACCACGCGGGTCGACGAAGTCATGAGCTCGCCGGTGATCACCGTCGATACCCATAAAAAGGTCGATGAGTGCATGAACATCATGACCGACAGCCACCTGCGCCACCTGCCGGTCGTCGAAGACGGACAACTACTGGGGCTGCTGTCCATCGGCGATCTGGTGAAAGAAGCCATTGCCGATCAGGCGGACCTGATCAGGCAGTTGGAGCAATACATTCGCGGCGAATAGGGGAACCCATGCTCGATAGCCTGGAACACCAGGAAGATCACCTCGACACGTTGCACCGGGCCATGGTTGAACGGCGCTTTCTGGTGTTGACCGGTGCGGGGATCAGCACGTCATCGGGCATTCCCGACTATCGCGACAGCGAGGGTGTACGCCGGGGCAAGGCGCCAATGATGTACCAGGAATTCCTCGCCACCCCGCAGGCGCGGCGCCGTTACTGGGCCAGGGCGATGCTGGGGTGGCCAAGGGTGCGCATTGCCCAGCCAAACCGGGCTCACCTGGCACTGGCCGCCTTGCAACAACGCCAGCACATCACCGGGCTGATCACACAAAACGTCGACACCCTGCATGATCAAGCCGGTAGCCATGACGTGATCGAACTGCATGGCAGCCTGCACCGGGTGCTGTGCCTGGATTGCCAGCAGCGCAGCGAGCGCGATGCGATCCAACGGCTGATGGAAGCACAAAATCCTTACCTGGCCGGCGTCGATGCCGTACAGGCCCCCGACGGTGACACCCTGCTCGACCCCGCATTTGAAGAACGCTTCCAGGCGCCCCACTGCCCCCATTGCAATGGCCAACGGCTGAAACCGGATGTGGTGTTTTTTGGCGAGAACGTCGCCCAAGCCACGGCGACCCAGGCGATGGCCGCCGTGCAACAGGCCGAAGGATTGCTGGTGGTGGGGTCATCGCTGATGGCTTATTCGGCGTTTCGGCTGTGCAAGGCAATGGTGGAGCAAGGTAAGCCGGTGATTGCCATCAACCTGGGCAAGACGCGGGGGGATGAGTTGTTGCAGGTGAAGATCGAGGCGTCGTGTGAGACGTTGTTGCCGTTGCTTGCCGAACACCTCAAATAGCAAGCCCGCTCCCACAGGGGTATTGTGTTGAATCAGCTAATTTTTTGCTACGACCCGCAGCTCCAAAAAATGACGCCTGAGTCACATTCTCCCGCATCCTCCCGGCTCCACTGCAATTTATGTAGTGACTAAAAATAATCACTACATAACCGTTGACGTAACCTTTTTGACCTTGCATTATCGAGACGTCTCCCGGATCGGGAGCGTTGGTAACACGCGTTTTGAACAAGCTCGTCTGACCGCCGAGCTGTTTTTCCGGATGTGCACTGCCCACAAGGCAGATTGATGAAGCTGACCGGCCCGCAAGGATCGGTACAAGGAGCTCAAACGCTGCTTGTCTTCGTTATGAAACCATTGCGTAGCAGTTCATCAGCAAGACTACATGCATCAGGTTCAAGACCCTGCCCGTATTCGGCAGACCGTCGCTGACGCCCGGTTTTCGGAACCGGAGACAACTAACTTATCAATTGATAGATCGCCAACTGGTCAAGGGGCTTACACATGAATCTGAACAACCAACCAACTATCGACGAATTGGCTGAGATGTTCGCAGCGCAGAAAGACACACTCGACGACCATATCCTTTGGGTTGGCAAATCGGGCGAAGTCCAAATTGACTGCCTGGCGCCCCATACCGAAGAAGCCGAGTTTGACCGCAATAACCGTGAACTGGCGGCGCGCCTGAAGATGTACCGCCGTGGCCAGGGTTATGTCGGCAAGAAAGCTGCCGCTGATCGCAACTTTATCGAACAAGTATTCGACACACTTAACAATGCCTGGGCGTCGTTCAAAGACAGCTCGCAAGTTAAAGTCGTCGACCGTTACTACTAAGTAACCTGCAACTTATGTGGGCGCTGGACTACCAGCGCCCACTTTTGTTTTAACCCCCTTCAAAACGTTGGAAACCTGCCCTTCTGCGCCTCTTCCCGAAAGATATCAAACAGCACCTGCGCCGCCGCTGACAGTTCATGCCCCGGCTTGGTCAGTACACCAATGGGTCGTTCGATCACGGGATCCTTCAGGGTGATGCAATGGGCGCCCGCCTCTTCCATCTGCCGCGCGCACAGCGCAGGCACGGCGCTGACTCCCAGGCCACTGGCAACCATCTTGCCCACTGTCGCCAATTGATGGCTTTCCAACGCCACCGGCAACTTCAACTGCAACGCGCCCAGGTGTTCCTCCAGCATCACCCGCACCGTGGATGGCCGTTGCAAAGTGATGAACGGCTGCTCCAGCAAGGTTTGCCAATCGATCTCGGTATGCGCCACCAACGGTGAATCACCGGGCACCACGGCGATAAATCGATCCAGGTACAACGGTGTAAACGCCAGCGAACAGCCTTGCGAGGGCTCGAACGCCACGCCCAACTCCACCTGGCGGTCGCTCACCATCTCCAATACCTGTTCGTTGACCATGTCATGCACCGTGACATTCACCTGGGGGTAACGTGCACGGAATATCTTCAAGATCGGCGGCAGCAGGTTGCCGGCAAACGAAGGCATCGCCGCCACCGTCACTCGGCCGCGTTGCAAGGTGAAGCGTTGGCGCAACTCATCCTCGGCATTGTCCCAATCGGCAATCAACCGTCGGGCGAGGGGCAACAGGGATTCCCCCTCAGGCGTCAGGGCGACATTGCGGGTATTGCGGCTGAACAGGCGCCCACCCAGCCCTTCCTCCAGGCCCTTGATGGTCAGGCTCAAGGCCGATTGGGAAAGGTGCAGACGCTCGCAAGCGGCGGCAAAACTCAAGGATTGGGCCACGGCGAGAAACGCCCGCATCTGTTTAACTGTCATGAGGCTACTCCGAGCGGCTGGGCAACTATGCTGTTTTCTAAATCAATCGACCTTAAAAAACAACTTAACAAATCAATCCATCGGCGCAACACTCGGTTCACTGGCTGGACCACACACAATAAAAGAGGTGCATATGGCAGGTTTCGATAAACGCGTGGCGTCCTATGAAGAAGCGCTGGCAGGCCTGGAAGACGGCATGACCGTACTCTCCGGTGGTTTTGGCCTGTGCGGCATTCCAGAAAACCTCATCGCCGAGATCAAGCGCAAAGGCACCCGCGACCTGACGGTGGTTTCCAACAACTGCGGCGTCGACGGTTTCGGCCTGGGCGTGCTGCTGGAAGAAAAGCAGATCAGCAAAGTGATCGCCTCCTACGTCGGTGAAAACGCCCTGTTCGAGAAGCAATTGCTCAGCGGCGAAATCGAAGTGGTGCTGACCCCCCAAGGCACCCTCGCGGAGAAAATGCGCGCCGGCGGTGCCGGCATCCCGGCCTTCTTCACCGCCACCGGTGTCGGCACGCCCGTGGCCGAAGGCAAGGAAACCCGCGAATTCAACGGTCGTCCGTACCTGATGGAAGAATCCATTACCGGCGACTTCGCCATCGTCAAAGGCTGGAAAGCCGACCACTTCGGCAACGTGATCTACCGCCACACCGCCCAGAACTTCAACCCGCTGGCCGCCACCGCCGGCAAGATCACGGTGGTCGAAGTCGAGGAAATCGTCGAACCGGGCGAGCTGGACCCGGCGCAGATCCACACCCCTGGCATCTACGTCGACCGGATCATCTGCGGCACGTTCGAAAAGCGCATCGAACAGCGCACCGTGCGCAAATAATCCGCCTCCAGCCCGAACAATAAGAGGAAACACACATGGCGCTTACCCGCGAACAAATGGCTCAACGCGTCGCCCGCGAAATGCAGGACGGCTTCTACGTCAACCTCGGCATCGGCATCCCGACCCTGGTGGCCAACTACATTCCCGAAGGCATGGAAGTGATGCTGCAGTCGGAAAACGGCCTGCTGGGCATGGGACCGTTTCCGACCGAAGACACCATCGATGCCGACATGATCAACGCCGGCAAACAGACCGTCACCGCACGCATCGGCGCTTCGATCTTCTCCTCCGCCGAGTCGTTCGCGATGATTCGCGGTGGCCACGTCGACCTCACCGTGCTGGGCGCGTTTGAAGTGGACGTACAGGGCAACATCGCTTCGTGGATGATCCCCGGCAAGCTGGTCAAAGGCATGGGCGGCGCCATGGACCTGGTGGCCGGTGCAGAAAACATCATCGTGATCATGACCCACGCCTCCAAGGACGGTGAGTCCAAGTTGCTCAGCCAATGCAGCCTGCCGTTGACCGGCGCCAACTGCATCAAGCGTGTCTTGACCGACCTTGCGTACCTGGAAATCGAAAATGGCGCATTTGTCCTCAAGGAACGCGCACCTGGCGTCAGCGTTGAAGAGATTGTGAGCAAGACCGCCGGTAAACTGATCGTCCCGGACCACGTTCCAGAAATGCACTTCCAGTGAGGACAGATTCCATGCAAGACGTCGTGATTGTTGCTGCCACCCGCACCGCCGTGGGCAGCTTCCAGGGTTCACTGGCCAATATCCCGGCACCGGAACTGGGTGCGGCGGTGATCCGCCGCCTGCTGGAGCAGACCGGCCTGGACCCGGCCCAAGTCGATGAAGTCATCCTTGGCCAGGTACTCACCGCCGGCAGCGGCCAGAACCCGGCCCGCCAGGCCTCGATCCTCGCCGGCCTGCCCCATGCGGTGCCAAGCCTGACCCTCAACAAGGTCTGCGGCTCCGGCCTCAAGGCCCTGCACCTGGGCGCCCAGGCCATCCGTTGCGGTGACGCCGACGTCATCATCGCCGGCGGCATGGAGAACATGAGCCTGGCCCCGTACGTACTGCCCGCTGCGCGCACCGGTTTGCGCATGGGCCATGCCAAGATGATCGACAGCATGATCACCGACGGCCTGTGGGACGCCTTCAACGACTACCACATGGGCATCACCGCCGAGAACCTGGTGGACAAGTACGGCATCAGCCGTGAAGCCCAGGATGCGTTTGCCGCAGCCTCCCAGCAAAAAGCCGCGGCCGCTATCGAAGCCGGGCGTTTTGCAGATGAAATCACCCCGATCCTGATCCCCCAGCGCAAAGGCGACCCTGTGGCCTTCGCCGTGGATGAACAACCTCGCGCCGGCACCACCGCCGAGTCCCTGGCCAAGCTCAAGCCAGCGTTCAAAAAAGACGGCAGCGTCACCGCCGGCAATGCCTCCAGCCTCAACGACGGCGCCGCCGCCGTGCTGCTCATGAGTGCAGACAAGGCCAAGTCCCTCGGCCTGCCGGTGCTGGCCCGCATCGCCAGCTACGCCAATGCTGGGGTGGACCCGGCGATCATGGGTATCGGCCCGGTCTCGGCCACCCGCCGCTGCCTGGACAAAGCCGGCTGGAGCCTGGGCGACCTGGACCTGATCGAAGCCAACGAAGCCTTCGCCGCGCAATCCTTGGCGGTGGGCAAAGAGCTGGAATGGGACGCCGACAAGGTCAACGTCAACGGTGGCGCCATTGCCATCGGCCACCCGATCGGTGCCTCAGGCTGCCGCGTGCTGGTGACCTTGCTGCATGAGATGATCAAGCGTGATGCCAAGAAAGGCCTGGCCACCTTGTGTATCGGTGGCGGCCAAGGCGTAGCGCTGGCCCTCGAACGCAACTGATTAAACGAGCAACATTGAAAAGGCCCGGTTCCACGAAAACCGGGCCTTTTCTTTATGCGTTCTGTCTGAAATGAACACAGTCCAAATGTGGGAGCGGGCTTGCTCGCGAAAGCGGTGTGTCAGCCCCAAATTCATTGACTGACCCACCG
>NZ_QUZU01000027.1 GCF_004682055.1 Pseudomonas kairouanensis
CGCGAATGCGGTGGATCAGTCGATATATTCAGTGACTGACCCACCGCTTTCGCGAGCAAGCCCGCTCCCACATTTGATTGGGGGTGCTGCTATATCGGGGCTGCGAAGTTGAGTCGAAACTGCTGCGGCGTCACCCCAAGCCTGCGGTTGAACACACTGCGCATGTGCTGCGCATCGCGAAAACCGCACTGATAAGCCACGGTCTTGAGCGGTGCATGGCTGCTTTCAAGCATCACCCGCGCCGCGTCCACCCGCGCGCGCTCGACAAACTCCGCCGGGGTGATCCGTGCCTCACGGGCAAACACCCGCGAGAAGTTGCGCGCACTCATATTGGCCGCCTTGGCCAGGTCGACAATGCCCAGGTCTCCCGTCAGGTTCGCCAACACGTACAACTGCACCAGCGCCACCGCCGAGGTGGTTTCGGCGTGGGGCGTAAGAAACGGGCTGAACTGAGACTGCCCGCCCGAACGCTGGGTGAACACCACCAGGCGCTTGGCCACGCTCAACGCCACTTCCGGGCCGTGATCCTGGGCCAGCAGGTACAGCGACAGGTCGATGCCCGCCGTGACCCCGGCCGAGGTGTAGAGGTTGCCGTCCTGTACGTAGAGGCGGTCGGCCTCGACCTGGGCCGTGGGGCACAGGTGCGCCAGGTCGGCGGCATCGTTCCAGTGGGTGGTGACGGTTTTACCGTCCAGCAATCCAGCGCGGGCGAGCATGAAGGCGCCGTTGCAGATCGAGCCGAAGCGCTGGGCTCTTTGGGTTGCGCCGCGCAGCCAGTCATTGAAGGACGCGCCGAAGTCCTCGAAGGGCAACTGCGGGCCACCGGCGACCAAGAGCAGGTCGTAGGCTTGCAAGGCTTCGCTGTAATGCCGGTGAGCTTGCAATGACAGGCCGTTGGAGGCGGCCATGTTGCCCTGCACCAGACCCAGCACTTCAAGTTGGTAGTGGTCTTCAGGCGCCAGAAACCGATTGGCCTCGCAGAACACATCCAGGGGGCCGGTGACATCCAGCGACTGGACACCGGGGAAGATCAGGATGGCGACGGTTTTGCTCATGAACAGGCACACCTTCTCTAACTGGATAAACACAAACCCCTGTGGGAGCGGCGGTGCGACGATTCGACTTGCTCGCGAATGCGGTGGATCAGTCAATGGATGCATTAACTGACAGACCGCATTCGCGAGCAAGCCCGCTCCCACATTTGATCGAGTACACCGTTGGCGCGATGTACAACCACATTGGCCGAGATCGCTCCCCCGCCGCGATAGCCCACGCACTGGCACGCGGCCAGACTGGGATCTTTCCAGAGGAGCACCACCATGACCACCACCATCGCCGGTATCCCGATCCCCGACAGCGCCCTGGCCAGGGCCACCACCGAGTACATCCGCGACGTCGAATCCGACCTGCTCTACCACCACTCGCGCCGCGTGTTTCTGTTCGGCGCGTTGAGCGGTGAGCGCAAGCAACTGGCCTACAACCCGGAACTGCTCTACGTGGGCGCAATGTTCCACGACCTGGGCCTGGTGGAAGGCCATCGCAGTGACAACGACCGTTTCGAAGTGGACGGCGCCAACGCAGCCGCCGCCTTTCTCAAGCCTTACGGGCTGAGCGATGACGATATCGAACAGGTGTGGCTGTCCATCGCCCTGCACACCACGCCAGGCGTGCCGCAGCATCTGCGTCCCACCGTGGCCTTGGTGACGGCGGGTGTAGAAATGGATGTACTGGGCATGGACTACGCGGCGTTTTCCAGCGTGCAGCGCGAAGCGGTGGTGCATGCGCATCCACGGGGTGAAGGGTTCAAGGAGTGCATCATCTGTGCGTTTGCCGACGGCTTGCGCCACCGTCCGCAGACCACGTTTGGCAACGTGAAGACCGATGTGCTGGTGGATCAGGAGCCAGGGTTCAGGCCGATGAATTTTGTGGAGGTGATTCGTACATCACCGTGGGTTGCATAATCGTTGCCTTGAAATGCAATCAAATGTGGGAGCGAGCTTGCTCGCGAATGCGGTGGATCAGTCGGCAAACCTGGTGACTGACACTCCGTATTCGCGAGCAAGCCCGCTCCCACATTTTTTAACCGCGCTGCATCAGTTAGACCGGTGCAGGCGCCCGGCGCTTATCCGGCTGTTGCCAACCATCCGCCGCCGCTTCTTCAATGGCTTGCTGAATCGCCTTCTTGCGCTTCTCTTCAGCACGACGGCTGAAGAACCACACCAGGAAAGTCACCAACGACACCGCCAACAGGATCAGGCTGGCCACGGCGTTGATCTCGGGTTTAACCCCAAGGCGCACCGCCGAGAACACTTCCATTGGCAACGTCGTCGAACCCGGCCCCGACACAAAGCTGGCCAGTACCAGGTCATCGAGGGACAGCGCAAACGACATCATGCCGCCCGCGGCCAACGATGGCGCAATCATTGGGATGGTGATCAGGAAGAACACCTTCCACGGCCGCGCGCCCAAATCCATCGCCGCTTCTTCAATCGACAGATCCAACTCGCGCAAACGCGCCGACACCACCACCGCCACATAGGCCGCACAGAAGGTGGTATGGGCGATCCAGATGGTGACAATGCCCCGCTCCTGGGGCCAGCCGATCATCTGGGCCATGGCCACAAACAGCAGCAACAGCGACAGGCCGGTGATCACTTCGGGCATCACCAACGGCGCGGTCACCAGGCCACCGAACAGCGTGCGGCCCTTGAACTGGCTGATGCGCGTCAACACGAATGCCGCCAAGGTGCCCAGCGCTACCGCCGCCACCGCCGTGTAGCAGGCGATTTCCAGCGAGCGCGCTACCGAGCCCATCAACTGGGTGTTGTCCAGCAGGCCCACGTACCACTTGATCGACCAACCGCCCCACACCGTCACCAGTTTGGATTCGTTGAACGAGTAGATCACCAGGATCAGCATCGGCAGGTAGATGAACAACAGCCCCGCCACCAGCATGAAGCTTGAGAAACTGACGCGCTTCATATCTTGCCCTCCATCTCTTTGGCTTGGCTGCGGTTGAACAGGATGATCGGCACGATCAGGATCGCCAGCATCACCACCGCCAGGGCAGACGCCACCGGCCAGTCACGGTTGTTGAAGAATTCTTGCCACAACACTTTACCGATCATCAGGGTTTCCGGGCCGCCCAGCAGTTCCGGGATCACGAACTCGCCTACCACCGGGATAAACACCAGCATGCAGCCGGCGATGATGCCGTTCTTGGACAGCGGCACGGTGATTTTCCAGAAGCTGTTGAAGGTACTCGAACCCAGGTCGGAGGCGGCCTCCAGCAAGCTCTGATCGTGCTTAACCAGGTTGGCGTACAGCGGCAGGATCATGAACGGCAGGTACGAATAGACCACGCCGATATACACCGCAATGTTGGTGTTGAGGATCTGCAGCGGCTCGTTGATCAACCCCATGGACATCAGGAAGCCGTTGAGCAACCCGTTGTTGCTGAGGATGCCCATCCACGCATACACGCGGATCAGGATCGCGGTCCAGGTCGGCATCATGATCAGCAGCACCAGCACGGTTTGCATCTCTTTGCGCGCGGTGGCAATGGCGTAGGCCATCGGGTAGCCGATCAGCAGGCACAGCAGCGTGCTGAAGAACGCCATTTTCAGCGAGCCCAGGTAGGCGGAGATGTACAGCTCGTCCCCCGCCAGCAGCTGATAGTTGGCCAGGTTCAGCACCAGTTGCAGCTTCTGCTCAACGTAGGTGTAGATCTCGGTATACGGCGGGATCGCCACGTCGGCTTCGGCGAAGCTGATTTTGAGGACGATGAAAAACGGCAGGGCGAAGAACAGGAACAGCCACAGGAAGGGAATCCCGATCACCACCTGCTTGCCGCTGGGAACAAGGCGGTTCAAGCGCCGCTTGAGCTTTTTTGTGTTCATGAGCGCAGTACCACGCCGCTGTCGTCTTCCCACCACACGTACACCTGGTCACCCCAGGTTGGGCGCTGGCCACGGCGTTCGGCGTTGGCGACGAAGGACTGCACCAGCTTGCCGCTGGGCAGCTCCACGTAGAACACCGAGTGGCCACCCAGGTAGGCGATGTCGTGCACCTTGCCGCTGGACCAGTTGTGCTCGCAGGTCGGCATTTCGGAGGTGACCAGCAGTTTTTCCGGGCGAATGGCGTAGGTCACCGACTTGTCTTCCACCGAAGTGGCAATGCCGTAACCCACGTAGATGTCGCGGTCCAGGTCCGGGCACTTGAGCACTGCGTGGCCTTCGGCGTCGTCCACCACCTGGGTTTCGAAGATGTTGACGTTGCCGATGAACTCGCACACCAGGCGGCTGGTAGGGGTTTCGTAGATGTCGATCGGGCTGCCGATCTGGGCGATCCAGCCCAGGTGCATGATCGCGATGCGCTCGGCCATGGTCATGGCCTCTTCCTGATCGTGGGTCACCATCACACAGGTCACACCCACGCGTTCGATGATCTCCACCAGCTCCAGCTGCATCTGCGAGCGCAGTTTCTTGTCCAGCGCCCCCATGGGCTCATCGAGCAGCAGCAGTTTCGGGCGCTTGGCCAGGGAACGGGCCAGGGCCACACGCTGACGCTGGCCACCGGACAATTGGTGCGGCTTGCGCTTGGCGTACTGGCTCATCTGTACCAGCTTGAGCATCTCGGCCACGCGGGCATCGACTTCGGCCTTGGGGATCTTGTCCTGCTGCAGGCCAAAGGCGATGTTCTGCGCCACGGTCATGTGGGGGAACAAGGCGTAGGACTGGAACATCATGTTGATCGGCCGCTCATAGGGCGGCATATCGGTGATGTCCACGCCGTCCAGGTAGATGCGGCCTTCGGTTGGGCGCTCAAACCCTGCGAGCATGCGCAGCAAAGTGGATTTGCCCGAACCCGAACCGCCGAGCAAGGCGAAGATCTCGCCTTTCTTGATTTCCAGGGACACATCGTCCACGGCAATCGTCTCGTCGAACTTCTTCGTGACCCGGTCGATTTTGACCAGCACCTTCTTCGGTGTCTGGTCCCCTTCGAGGGCTTTCTTATAGGCGCCGGAGGCAACTGCCATTTACGAAACTCCCAACAAAATAAACAGTGCAGTTCGCCCGAGGCGGGCGAACCCAGGATAGGTTGAGCCTTACTTGCCCGTCTTGACCTTGGTCCAGCTACGGGTCATCAAACGCTGCACTTTCGGGGGTAGCTCGAAGTTGACAAATGTCCGGTCGAGAACCGCCTGCGGTGGGTAAACCGCTTCGTCGGTGCGTATCGATTGCTCCATCAGTTTGTCCGCCCCAGGGTTAGGGTTGGCGTAGCCGACGTAATCACTGACCTGGGCGATCACCTCAGGTTGCAGCAAATAGTTGATAAAGGCGTGGGCTTCCTTGACGTTGGCGGCATCCTTGGGGATCGCCAGTACGTCAAACCAGAGGTTGCCGCCTTCTTTGGGAATTGCGTAGGCGATGTTCACGCCCTTGCCGGCCTCGGCCGCACGAGCCTTGGCCTGGAACACATCGCCGGAGAACCCGGCAGCCACGCAGATATTGCCGTTGGCCAGGTCCGAGATGTATTTGGAGGAATGGAAGTAGGTCACGTAGGGCCGCACTTTGAGCAGCTTGGCTTCGGCCTTCTTGTAGTCTTCGGGGTTCTCGCTATTGGGGTTCAGGCCCATGTAGTTGAGTACCGCCGGCAGCATTTCATCCGCCGAGTCCATGAACGACACGCCACAGGTGGCCAGTTTCTTCATGTTCTCAGGCTCGAACAGCACGGCCCAGGAGTCGATATGGTCCACGCCCAGCACTTGCTTCACTTTGTCGACGTTGTAGCCGATGCCGTTGGTGCCCCACAGGTAAGGCACGGCGTACTGGTTGCCCGGATCGTTCTTTTCCAGGCGCTTGAGCAACGCCGGGTCGAGGTTGGCGTAGTGGGTCAGCAACGACTTGTCGAGTTTCTGGAACGCCCCGGCCTTGATCTGCTTGCCCAGGAAGTGGTTGGACGGCACCACCACGTCGTAGCCGGTACGTCCGGCCAGCAACTTGCCTTCCAGGGTTTCGTTGGAATCAAACACGTCATACACCGGCTTGATGCCAGTGGTCTTTTCGAAATCGGCCAGGGTGTTGGTGCCGATGTAGTCCGACCAGTTATAAATATGCACCGTTGGTGCGGCCTGCACGCTCAACGTCAGCGTGATACCTGCACCCACCAGCATGGCTTTGCGAAATAAAGAAATTGGCAAGTGGAGGTCCTCTTAAATAGTTGGGCCTGAAAGTTGTTGCCCGGCAACAAAACCGGCGCGCAACTTACCCTCGATAAACCGATCCGGCAAAACTTTCTGTCATTTAATTATTTGTAGGAGCGAGCTTGGGTGGGAGGGGGCTTGCTCCCGATAGCGGAGTGTCAGTCACTGAATCTGTTGCTGATACACCGCCATCGGGAGCAAGCCCCCTCCCACACAAGCTCGCTCCTACAGGTCTAAAGCCTTACTTGCCCGATTTGATCTTGGTCCAGCTGCGTGTCATTTCACGTTGAGTAGCGGCTGGCAGGTCGGCAATCGCGTAGAGCTTGGCTTGCACGTCCGCTGGCGGGTAGATGCCTGGGTCGCTGGTGATGTCTTTGTCCACCAACGCAGTGGCTTTCTCGTTACCGTTCGGGAAGTGCACGCTGTTGGTGATGGCGGCCATGACTTCCGGCTTGAGCAGGTAGTTCATGAACGTGTAGGCGGCGTCGACGTTTTCGGCATCTTTAGGGATGGCGACCATGTCGAAGAAGCTGCCAGCGCCTTCTTTAGGAATGTCGTACGCAACTTTGACCTTGCCGCCTGCTTCAGCTGCGCGGGATTTGGCCTGCTCGATATCACCCGAGTAACCCACGGCCACGCAGATGTTGCCGTTGGCGAGGTCCGAGATGTACTTGGACGAGTGGAAGTAGCCGATCGAAGGACGGATTTTCAGGAACAGGTCTTCGGCCTGTTTCAGGTCGGCCTTCTTCTGGCTGTCGGTCGGCAGGCCCAGGTAATGCAGCGCCACCGGCAACATTTCGGTTGGCGAATCGAGGAAGCTCACACCGCAGCTTTTGAGCTTGGCGATGTTTTCAGGCTTGAGCAGCACGTCCCACGAATCGATCTTGTCCACGCCCAGCGCAGCCTTGACCTTCTCCGGGTTGTAGCCGATGCCGATGGAGCCCCACATGTACGGGAAAGCGTGCTTGTTGTCCGGGTCGCTGACCGACACGGCTTTGAGCAGGGATTTGTTCAGGTTGTCGTAGTTGGACAGCTTGGACTTGTCCAGCTCCTGGTAGACACCGGCCTTGATCTGCTTGGCGAGGAAGTTGTTCGACGGCACGACGATGTCATAACCGGACTTGCCTGCCAGCAACTTGGCTTCCAGGGTTTCGTTGCTGTCGAATACGTCGTACACCACTTTGATGCCCGACTCTTTTTCAAAGTTGGCGATGGTGTCCGGTGCGATGTAGTCGGACCAGTTATAAACGTGCAGTACTTTGTCGTCTGCCTGGGCCGCGCCCGCCATTGCGCCCATCAGGGACAAGGCGAGGAGGGTCTTGCCAGCGTTCTTCAAACCTAATGCCTTCATTTGGTGATGCTCCAATTTTTCTTTTTTGGGCCACGTTCTTACTGCGTTCTGCGGCCTGTCTAAAGGGCAACAAAACAGGGCGACAGTCTGGCAAGTTACGAGGCCGGCTTTCAACCAAAGCCTCACTAATAACTGCTCAAGACGCAGCGCCCGAAAGCCTGCGTCATGAGCCTAGCACTTAGCCCTGCAATGCCGCCAAAGTCAGGTCCAGGCACTGGCGAGCCTTGGCCACCAGCTCGTCGATCTCAGCCTTGCTGATCACCAGCGGCGGCGAAATGATCATGGTGTCGCCCACGGCGCGCATGATCAGGCCATTCTCGAAGCAGAAGGTTCGGCAGATCATGCCCGCGCCCTTGCCCTCGTAACGCTTGCGCGTGGCCTTGTCCTGCACCAGCTCAATCGCCCCCAGCATGCCCACGCCGCGAACTTCACCCACCAGCGGGTGATCAGCCAGTTCCCTCAGACGTTTCTGCAAATACGGTGCCGTTTCGTCGTGCACGCGCTTAACGATTTGTTCATCGCGCATGATGCGGATGTTTTCCAGGGCCACTGCTGCGGCCACCGGGTGGCCGGAGTAAGTGAAACCGTGGTTGAAATCACCGCCTTCGTTGAGCACGGCCACTACGTCATCGCGCACGATCAGGCCGCCCATGGGGATGTAGCCCGAAGTCAGGCCCTTGGCGATGGTCATCATGTGGGGCTTGAGGTCGTAGAAATCGCTACCGAACCACTCACCAGTACGACCGAAACCACAGATCACTTCGTCGGCGATAAACAGGATGTCGTACTTGGCGAGGATTTCCTTCACCCGCGGCCAGTAGGTGGCCGGCGGCACGATCACGCCCCCCGCGCCCTGGATCGGCTCGGCAATAAAGGCACCGACGGTGTCCACGCCCAGTTCCAGGATCTTCTCTTCCAATTGGTTGGCGGCCCACACGCCGAATTCTTCGGGGCTCATGTCGCCGCCTTCGCCAAACCAGTACGGCTGGGCGATGTGGGTGATGCCTGGGATCGGCAAGTCGCCTTGCTCGTGCATATAGGTCATGCCGCCCAGGCTGGCACCGGCCACGGTGGAGCCGTGGTAGCCATTCTTGCGGCTGATGATGGTTTTCTTGTTTGGCTGGCCCTTGATCGCCCAGTAGTGGCGGACCATGCGCAACATGGTGTCGTTGCCTTCGGAGCCGGAACCAGTGAAGAACACGTGGTTCATGCCGGCAGGCGCGATGTCGGAAAGGGCCTTGGCCAGTTCCAGCACCGGCGGGTGAGCGGTCTGGAAGAACAGGTTGTAGTACGGCAGTTCTTTCATCTGCTTGGCGGCGGCGTCAGCCAGTTCATCGCGACCGTAACCGATCGCCACGCACCACAGGCCGGCCATGCCGTCGAGGATCTTGTTGCCTTCGCTGTCCCACAGGTAAACGCCGTGGGCTTTGGTGATGATGCGCGGGCCTTTCTCTTTCAATTGCTTGAAGTCGCTGAACGGCGCCAGGTGGTGATCACTGCTCAAGGCTTGCCATTCACGGGTTTGCGGGTTGTTGCTGGACATACCGATCTCCTAGACTTTTCAGTGAAGGGCGCGCCATTTGCCAGGCGCGCCCGGCGCATCAGACGGCAAAGAGCAGGAATTCCCGCTCCCACGAACTGATCACGCGCTTGAAGTTTTCATGCTCGGCCCGCTTGACCGCGACGTAGCCTGTGATGAATTTCTGACCCAGGTATTTCTCGATGGTCTTGCTGTTTTCCATGCGCTCCAGGGCGTCCTCGATGGTCAACGGCAGGCGCAGGTTGCGTCGCTCGTAACCACGCCCCACCACCGGCGCGCTCGGGTTATGGCCTTCGACCATGCCGATAAAGCCGCACAGCAGGCTGGCGGCAATCGCCAGGTACGGGTTGGCGTCGGCGCCCGGCAGGCGGTTTTCCACGCGGCGGTTCTGCGGGCCGGCATCCGGTACGCGCAGGCCGACGGTGCGGTTTTCTTCACCCCATTCCACGTTCACCGGCGCCGAGGTGTCGGGCAGGAAGCGGCGGAACGAGTTCACGTTGGGCGCAAACAGCGGCAGCAATTCCGGGATGAATTTCTGCAGGCCGCCAATGTGGTTGAGGAACAGCTGGCTCATGGTCCCGTCTTCGTTGGAGAAGACGTTCTTGCCGGTGGCGATGTCGATGATGCTCTGGTGCAGGTGCATCGCACTGCCGGGCTCGCCGGTCATGGGCTTGGCCATGAAGGTGGCAGCCACGTCATGCTTGAGCGCGGCTTCACGCATGGTGCGCTTGAACACCAGGATCTGGTCGGCCAGGGACAGGGCATCACCATGACGGAAGTTGATTTCCATCTGCGCGGTGCCGTCCTCGTGGATCAGGGTGTCGAGGTCCAGTTCCTGCAGTTCGCACCAGTCGTAGACGTCTTCGAACAGCGGGTCGAATTCGTTGGCTGCTTCTATAGAGAAAGACTGGCGACCGGTCTCCGGGCGACCGGAACGACCGATTGGCGGTTGCAGCGGGAAGTCCGGGTCTTCGCAGCGTTTGGTCAGGTAGAACTCCATCTCCGGCGCCACGATGGGCTGCCAGCCTTTGTCGGCGTAGAGCTTGAGGACTTTTTTGAGCACGTTGCGCGGCGACAGCTCGATGGGGTTGCCTTGCTTGTCGTAGGTGTCGTGGATCACCTGGGCGGTGGGCTCGATGGCCCAGGGCACCAGGAATACCGCGTTCTGGTCGGGGCGGCAGATCATGTCGATATCGGCCGGGTCGAGCAATTCGTAATAGATGTCGTCTTCGACATAGTCGCCGGTCACGGTCTGCAGCAGAACGCTCTCGGGCAGGCGCATGCCTTTTTCGGCGATGAACTTGTTGGTCGGCGAGATCTTGCCACGGGTGATACCGGTGAGGTCGCCAATCATGCATTCGACTTCTGTGATCTTGTGGTCTTTCAACCAATCGGTGAGCTGGTCGAGGTTGTTACTCATAAATGCCTCTGGGCTGGGTTTCCTGGCATCCATTAAAGGCCAGGCGTTGGTTGACGCAGCATCCGCGTCGTTGGTTCATTCAGGGTAGGAGCTTACCTGCCATTTGCTGCAACGTTGCATTCCTCACGCCAAAGTTGTGCGCAATCTTGAGCAACACACTGGGCGAGCGCGGTTGAGCGGTAGATGAGGAGGCAAAAAAGAGGTCGGCCCAAGCGTCAAGAATATTGGCCGGGGCGCGGGCGATGCCGCAGGAGGAATGTACGGATGACACAGCCCGGCGCAAGCGGGCCAAGACGCCGTTGGGCGGCAGGTGACACATGAAGCACCCCGGTATTATTGCTGTTATGGGTTTGAATCGAGCTTAGCCTTGTTCATTTTTTTACACAACACCCCCGTAAAAAATACAACACGGCCCGCTCAAGCCTGCGAGTCCTACTCACTTCAAACCCAAAAAACCGCCCCAAAAAGCCCCGAAAATGCCTTTGCGGCGCTTTTTTAGGGCAAAAAAGCCCTCGCTTGACTTCGGCATGCCGTTCGGGTTGACTGAAACCAGAAAAGATCAATGATTGATATTTTTAACAACAAAGGTGTTGCATCATGTCGGTACCCCCGCGTGCCGTTCAGCTTAACGAAGCGAACGCGTTCCTTAAGGATCATCCTGAGGTTCTGTACGTAGACCTTCTAATTGCGGATATGAATGGTGTGGTGCGCGGCAAGCGCATCGAACGTACCAGCCTCCACAAGGTTTACGAGAAGGGCATTAACCTGCCTGCCTCTTTATTTGCCCTGGATATCAACGGCTCGACGGTGGAAAGCACCGGCCTGGGCCTGGACATCGGTGATGCTGACCGAATCTGTTATCCAATCCCCGACACCCTGTGCAACGAGCCCTGGCAAAAGCGCCCCACCGCGCAACTGCTGATGACCATGCACGAACTTGAAGGTGAACCTTTCTTCGCCGATCCGCGCGAAGTGCTCCGCCAAGTTGTAAGCAAATTTGACGACCTTGGCCTGACCATCTGCGCCGCCTTCGAACTTGAGTTCTACCTGATCGACCAGGAGAACGTGAACGGCCGCCCACAACCGCCCCGCTCGCCGATTTCCGGTAAACGCCCGCACTCGACACAGGTCTACCTGATCGACGACCTCGACGAATACGTCGACTGCCTCCAGGACATCCTGGAAGGTGCCAAGGAGCAAGGCATTCCGGCCGACGCCATCGTCAAGGAAAGTGCCCCGGCGCAGTTCGAAGTGAACCTGCACCACGTCGCCGACCCGATCAAGGCTTGCGACTACGCCGTACTGCTCAAGCGCCTGATCAAGAACATCGCCTACGACCATGAGATGGACACCACCTTCATGGCCAAGCCTTACCCAGGCCAGGCAGGTAACGGGCTGCACGTACACATCTCCATTCTGGACAAGGACGGCAAGAACATCTTTGCCAGCGAGGATCCCGAGCAGAACGCCGCATTGCGCCACGCAATCGGCGGTGTGCTGGAGACCCTGCCCGCCCAGATGGCGTTCCTGTGCCCCAACGTCAACTCCTACCGTCGTTTCGGCGCACAGTTCTACGTGCCGAACTCGCCGTGCTGGGGCCTGGATAACCGCACCGTGGCGATCCGCGTACCCACCGGCTCTGCCGATTCAGTACGTATCGAACACCGTGTCGCCGGCGCCGACGCCAACCCGTACCTGCTGATGGCTTCGGTGTTGGCGGGCGTGCACCACGGCCTGACCAACAAGATCGAGCCCAACGCACCGGTGGAAGGCAACAGCTACGAGCAAAACGAACAGAGCCTGCCGAACAACCTGCGCGATGCCCTGCGCGAGTTGGACGACAGCGAGGTGATGGCCAAGTACATCGATCCTAAATACATCGATATCTTCGTCGCCTGTAAGGAAAGTGAGCTGGAGGAGTTTGAACACTCCATCTCTGACCTTGAGTACAACTGGTATCTGCATACCGTCTAACGGGCGGCTGCATTGGAAAAACGCCACAGGCCTCTGGTCTGGGGCGTTTTTTTATGGGTTTCTTCTGGGAGACCGAGGTGGCCTCTTCGCGAGCAAGCCCGCTCCCACATTTAAATGCATTCCAAAGCGGGTACTCGGTCAAATGTGGGAGCGGGCTTGCTCGCGAAGGCGGCCTGGCTGACAACACAGATACCTGCTCATACAATGCCCCCAGCCTTGTAGGAGACTTCCATGACCACCCGCCCCGCCCCTCGCAAACCCCGCGCCCGCAGCCAGGCCCGGATCGATGCGATCCTCGACGCCGCCCGCACCCTGCTGGCCGCCGAAGGCGTGGCCGGTTTGTCGATCTACAGCGTGGCCGAGCGGGCGCAGATTCCACCGTCATCGGTGTATCACTTTTTCGCCAGTGTGCCGGCGCTGCTAGAGGCGCTGACCGCCGACGTGCACGCGGCTTTCCGCGCGGCCATCCAGGCACCCATCGAGCATGATTCACTCAAGCATTGGCGTGACCTGTCCTCTATCGTCGAACAGCGCATGCTGACCGTCTACGACCAGGACGCCGCCGCCCGCCAGTTGATCCTGGCGCAGCATGGGCTTACGGAAGTGACCCAGGCGGACCGTCAGCATGATCTGGAATTGGGCGACTTGATGCTGGCCGTGTTCAACCGCCACTTTGAAGTGCCGACACTGCCGGAGGATGTGGATGTGTTTGCCTTGGCACTGGAGTTGAGCGACCGCGTGTACGCGCGCTCGGTGCATCAGCATGGGTTGATCACGCCGCGGATGGCCGAGGAAGGCATGCGGGTGTTTGATGCGTATGTGGGGCTGTACTTGCCGGTTTATCTGCCTAAGCGTTGAGTTTTGTGGTGGCTGGAAGGGCCTCTTCGCGAGCAAGCCCGCTCCCACATTTGAATGCATTCCAACGTTGGAACTCGGCCAAATGTGGGAGCGGGCTTGCTCGCGAAGGCGGCCTCAAGACCGCCGCAAATCACAACTTGGCGATCGACACCTCGGTGGATTTAACGAAGGCAATCACTTCACTGCCAATCACCAATTCCAGCTCTTTGACCGAGCGCGTGGTGATCACGGAAGTCACGATGCCGGACGCCGTCTGCACGTCGATTTCCGACAGTACATCGCCTTCGACGATTTCCTTGATGGTGCCTTTGAACTGGTTACGCACGTTGATGGCTTTAATAGTCATGTTGTTCTTCCTGTGTGGGACAAGTGAGTTATTGAGCCCAACGCAATTGCGTAGGCAGCGGTGAAACAGGTTCGGGCTCCGGCGGGGTGCCGGGCAACGACAGCACACGGTTGAGCACTTCGGCTTCCAGCGCGGCCAGTCGGTGCGAGCCACGGGCCCGTGGGCGTGGCAGGTCAACGATCAGGTCCAGGCCGATTTCGCCGTCCTCGATCAAAATCACCCGGTCGGCAATGGCCACGGCTTCGCTGACATCGTGGGTCACCAGCAACACAGTGAACCCGTGCTTGCGCCAGAGGTTTTCGATCAGTTGCTGCATCTCGATGCGGGTCAGGGCATCCAGGGCCCCCAACGGCTCATCGAGCAACAGCAGCCGCGGTTGGTGGATCAGCGCACGGGCCAGGGCCACGCGTTGCTTCTGGCCACCGGACAACGCCGCCGGCCACTCATTGGCGCGCTCGGCCAGGCCAACCGCCTCCAAGGCTTCCAAGGCTTTGGGGCGCCAGTTGCCTTTAAGGCCCAGGCCCACGTTGTCGATGATCTTTTTCCACGGCAGCAGGCGCGCTTCCTGGAACATCAAGCGGGTGTCTTCAATCGCTTCGCTCAGCGGGGCGGAACCGGCCAGCAGCTCGCCGCTACTGGCTTTATCCAAACCAGCCAACAGCCGCAGCAGCGTACTTTTACCGCAACCACTGCGGCCGACCACGGCCACGAACTGCCCGGCCGGAATGTGCAGGTCGATGTCCTTGAGTACTTCGCGCGCACCAAAGGCCTTGCGCAACTTGCGTACCGCCAGGGGAATACCCTTGAGCAGGCGCGGGGGTTGTAAAGCTGTCATGCCGCACCTCCTTTGTTCACTTGATAAGCCGGGTGCCAGCGCAGCCACACACGCTCCAGGCCACGGGCGGCCAGGTCGGCGAGCTTGCCGAGGATGGCGTACATGACGATGGCCAGTACCACCACGTCGGTTTGCAGGAATTCACGGGCGTTCATCGCCAGGTAACCGATACCCGAACTGGCCGAGATGGTTTCCGCCACGATCAGCGTCAGCCACATAAAGCCCAGGGCAAAGCGCACGCCCACCAGGATCGACGGCAGCGCGCCGGGCAGGATCACCTGGCGGAACAGGCTGAAACCCGACAAGCCGTAGCTGCGCGACATTTCCACCAGCGCCGGGTCGACGTTGCGGATACCGTGGTAGGTATTCAGGTAGATCGGGAACAGCGTGCCGAGGGCGACCAGGAAAATCTTCGCCGTCTCGTCAATGCCGAACCACAGGATCACCAGCGGAATCAGCGCCAGGTGCGGCACGTTGCGGATCATCTGTACCGAGCTGTCCAGCAGGCGCTCGCCCCACTTGGACAAACCGGTGATAAAACCCAGGGCCAGACCGATGCTGCCACCGATCACAAAGCCCAAGCCGGCACGCCAGCCGCTGATCGCCAGGTGAGTCCAGATTTCGCCGCTGGCCACCAGGTTGACGCCGGCTTCAATCACAGCGCTGGGCGCAGGCAGAATGCGCGTCGACAACCAACCTGCCGACACCGACAACTGCCACACCGCCAGCAATAGAATCGGCAGCACCCAAGGCGCCACCCGATGGCTCAATTTTTCATAGTTCATGGGCTGCCTCAGCTTGCCGACGCAGCTTTGGGAAGGATGTCGTTGGCGACCATCTCGCCGAACGGGCTCACATACCCGGCGCCTTTAGGCAGCTCGGGACGCTCGATATCCAGATGGGGGAACAACAATTCGGCAACCCGGTACGACTCTTCCAGGTGGGGATAACCCGAGAAGATAAAGGTGTCGATGCCCAGCGCCGCGTATTCATTCACGCGTGCCGCCACGGTCGGGCCATCGCCCACCAACGCGGTGCCCGCACCACCCCGTACCAGGCCAACGCCGGCCCACAGGTTGGGGCTGACTTCGAGGTTGTCGCGACTGCCGCCGTGCAAGGCGGCCATGCGTTGCTGGCCCACCGAGTCAAAGCGCGACAGCGAAGCCTGGGCGCGGGCGATGGTGTCATCGTCCACATGGGAAATCAGCTTGTCGGCGGCCTGCCAGGCTTCGGCATTGGTTTCGCGCACAATCACATGCAGGCGGATGCCGAAGCGCACCGTACGCCCCAGCTTGGCGGCCTTGGCCCGCACCTGGGCGATTTTTTCGGCGACGGCCGCTGGCGGCTCGCCCCAGGTCAGCACCATTTCCACTTGCTCGGCAGCCAGGTCCTGGGCTGCTTCGGAAGAACCACCGAAGTACAACGGCGGACGCGGTTGCTGGATCGGCGGGTAGAGCAACTTGGCACCTTTGACGCTGATGTGCTCGCCGTCGTAGTCCACGGTTTCGCCTTCCAGCACACGACGCCAGATGCGGGTGAACTCCACCGACGCCTGGTAACGCTCCTCGTGGCTCAGGAACAACCCATCGCCCGCCAACTCTTCTGGATCACCGCCGGTTACCAGGTTGAACAGCGCACGGCCGCCGGACAGACGGTCCAGGGTCGCAGCCTGACGCGCCGCCACCGTCGGGGAAATGATCCCGGGGCGCAGGGCGACAAGAAATTTCAAACGCTGGGTCACCGGGATCAGCGACGCCGCCACCAACCACGAGTCTTCGCAGGAGCGGCCGGTGGGGATCAATACCCCGCCAAAGCCCAAGCGGTCAGCGGCCTGGGCCACTTGCTGCAAATAACCGTGATCAACGGCGCGAGCGCCTTCGGCGGTGCCAAGGTAATGGCCGTCGCCGTGGGTAGGCAGAAACCAGAAAATATTGAGGCTCATGGAGTTGTCTCCTTCAAGAAGTCGGATTAAGGCGCTTTGGCTACGGCGGCGGGTGGGGTCCAGATCACGTCCTTGATGTTCAAAGGCTTGGGGATCAATTTGAGTTGGTAGAAGCTGTCGGCGATTTTCTGTTGGGCGGCCACCACTTCCGGGGTCAGGAACAGCGCACCGTAGCCTTGGCGTTTCACCGAGGTCAGGGTGATGTCAGCCGGCAGGCCCAGCAGTGGCGCGACTTGTTCGGTGACTTCCTGCGGGTTGGCCTTGGACCATTCGCCCACGGCGCGCACTTCTTCGATCAGCGCCTTGACCACTTCAGGGTGCTTCTCGGCATACGGCTTGGTGGCCAGGTAGAACTGGTGGTTGTCAGCGATGCCAGTACCGTCACGCAGGGTGCGGGCTTGCAGTTGTTTTTCGGCGGCGGCCTGGTACGGGTCCCAGATCACCCAGGCGTCCACGCTGCCACGTTCAAACGCAGCGCGGGCATCGGCGGGCGGCAGGAAGACGGTTTGCACGTCGGTGTATTTAAGGCCTGCATCTTCCAGCGCACGTACCAGCAGGTAGTGCACGTTGGAGCCCTTGTTGAGCACGACTTTCTTGCCCTTGAGCTCGGCTACGGATTTGATCGTCGAATCTTTCGGCACCAGGATCGCTTCGCTGGTCGGCGCTGGCGGCTCGTAGGCCACGTAGAGCAGGTCGGCACCGGCGGCCTGGGCGAACACCGGTGGGGTTTCGCCGGTGACGCCAAAGTCGATGGAGCCCACGTTCAGGCCTTCCAGCAGTTGCGGGCCGCCGGGGAACTCGGTCCACTGCACCTTCACGTCTTGGGCAGCCAGGCGCTTCTCCAGCGTGCCCTTGGCCTTGAGCAGCACCAGGGTGCCGTACTTCTGATAACCGATCCGCAGGGTCTCGGCCGCTTGAGCTTGAACAATGGCGCCGAAGGACACAGCCGCAGCAAACAGTGCGACCAGACCACGACGCAAGATGACAGTGCGCATGGCGCTCTCTCCAAATAGTGCGATAAGGGGGTTGGCTGCACCTGCTTGGCCGTTGGCGGCTGAGTAAGGTGAGTACTTCTATGTTTCGGTGAGGCTTAAATGCTCCAGCGAGCACTCAACAAACGTTCGTTCAACACATTTGGGTCCAGCGGTTTCGGGCGACGGGCCATGGCGCCATAGAGCGTTTCCAGGGCCTCATGCAAACGGTGTTCGAGTACCGGCACCAACTGCGCCTGGGCACTGCCTTCGCCGTAAGCGATCTGGCTGTCTTCGGCAAAGATGCCGTGGAGCAATTCCTGGGCCTTGAGGGCCGACAACACCGGCTTCAAGGCGTAATCCACCGCCAGCATGTGGGCGATGCTGCCGCCGGTGGCCATGGGCAACACGATCTTGTGGGCCAGGGCGCGCTCGGGCAAAAGGTCGAGCACGGTTTTCAACGCACCCGAGAACGATGCCTTGTACACCGGCGTGGCAATCACCAAACCATCGGCATTGGCCACTTGCTGCAGCAGGTCAATGACCTTGGGGCTGTCGAAGCGGGCATGCAGCAAATCTTCAGCCGGGAAGTCCCGTATCTGGTAACTCACCACTTCCACACCTTTGTCTTGCAACCACTGACGGGTTTTTTCCAGCAACACCCCGGAGCGGGAACGCTGGCTGGGACTGCCTCCAAGTGTTACGACCAACATGCAGGAATTCCTTGAGCTAGTGCCGGCGGTTCGCTGTGTGGCGATGGCGCCAAGATGGAACAGACCATATCAGCAGATTTATATATCTTTAAATCTTATTTTTTCATGTGTTTATTCTTTAAATGCATATACGACTTATGAATCGCCAGGCGAAAAAAAAGGCCGTTAAAACGGCCTGAAAACCCCTGCATTGTGAATACACATCGTCAACCCTGTAGGAGCGAGCTTGCTCGCAAAAAACGTCAACGATAACGTGAGCTTTCCGGTCTAACGCGGCGCTCTCAGGTTCTTCGCGAGCAAGCTCGCTCCTACAGGGGTTTTGCGTTAGCGGTTAGGTTGTGGGGTCAGGCGCAGGTACGGCTTCACGGCGCGATAGCCCTTGGGAAAGCGTTTCTTGATCTCTTCCTCATCCTTGAGCGACGGCACGATCACCACTTCATCACCGTCCTGCCAGTTGGCGGGGGTGGCGACCTTGTGGTTGTCGGTGAGCTGCAATGAGTCGATGACCCGCAGGATTTCATTGAAGTTGCGTCCGGTGCTGGCTGGATACGTGATGGTCAGGCGAATCTTCTTGTTCGGGTCGATCACGAACAAGGAGCGCACGGTGAGGGTGTCACTGGCGTTCGGGTGGATCAGGTCGTAGAGGTCCGACACTTTACGGTCGGCATCGGCCAGGATCGGGAAATTGACGATGGTGTTCTGGGTTTCGTTGATGTCTTCAATCCACTTGTGGTGCGAGTCCACCGGGTCCACCGACAGGGCGATGGCCTTGACGCCGCGCTTGGCGAACTCGTCCTTGAGCTTGGCGGTAAAACCCAGCTCGGTGGTGCATACCGGAGTGAAATCGGCCGGATGGGAAAACAACACACCCCAGCTATCGCCCAGCCATTCGTGGAAACGAATCTTGCCGGCGCTGGAATCCTGTTCGAAGTCGGGGGCGATATCGCCCAGTCTTAGGCTCATGGTGTGGCTCCTGGTGAGTGCTTATGGAGCCTACTGTGCATGGATTGGGGATTATTTAAAAAGAATAAATATCGATTTATCTAGACGATAAAAGAATATTAAAAATGTGTTCATTGGACGCCGCAACGGGCGAGGAGCACCATCGCTTTCAAGGTTCGAGAAGGCCTTGAGACGCTGTAAAAAGAGGGGTTCAGGAAGGGCTTGCGGGGGTTTAGCCCGACTTGAAAGCAAAACACCTTGCCCGGCATGGCGCCGGGCAAGGTTTTACAGGCTTACAACAGCTTCACGCTACTAGAACAGTGGCAGCGAGTAGCTGACGATCAGGCGGTTTTCGTCCTGGGAACGGGTGTTCGCCAGGTCGGTGCGCCACATTGCGTTCTTCCAGGCTACGCCGAGGTTTTTCAGCGGGCCTTCTGGAATTACGTAGGCAATGGAGATATCGCGTTCCCACTCGGACTGGCCGGTGATTTCGGTACGTGCAGGGCTGGCACCCACGGTGTCGATATGATCACCCTTCAGATAGACGACACCAGCCGTCAGGCCAGGTACGCCAACTTTAGCGAAGTCGTAAGCGTAGCGAGCTTGCCAGGTACGCTCGCCAGCACGGGCGAACTTCTGGATTTGCATGTCGGTAGTGATGTAAGCCGACGAACCGTCACCCTGGTTCAACCAAGGGAAGTCGCTGCTGCCATTACTGACTTGGTAACCACCACCAAAGGTGTGACCAGCAACGGTGTACAGGAACAGGCCGCTGTACAGGTTGTTATCAACCTTGCCCTTGCCAGTGGTGTAACCGTTGTAGTTACCGCTTGTGTAGTAGGCCGGAGTGTTGCCGTTTTTACCGTCGTCAGAGCTGTTGAAATAACGCAGATCAGACTTCAATACGCCCGGGCCGATCGACCAGTTGTGGGTCAGACCCAGGAAGTGCTGTTTGTAGAAGTCTTCCAGGTTGCCGTAGTAGTACTGGGCAGTCAGGTCTTTGGTGAGCTTGTAGTCGCCACCGGCGTAGTAGAACTTGTTGCTGAACACGCCTGTCTTGTAGTTAGAGCTGGCGTTGGCGCTGGCAATCGACAGGTTTTCGTTGTTGCTGGAGTTACGACCCTTGGCTTTTTCGATCTGGCCGGCAACCAGCGTCAAGTCCTTGATGTCGTTGGTGGTGATCTGACCACCTTGGAAGGTTTGTGGCAGCAGACGACCATCGTTAGTCACGATAACCGGCAGCTTAGGCTGCAGAGTGCCCAGCTTCAGTTCGGTTTGGGAGATCTTGACCTTGCCGGTCACGCCCAGGCTGGCGTAATCGTGGACAGCCTTGTTGCCGTCGCTTGGGAACACGGTGCCACCGGACGCAGTACCGTTGTAGTTACCGTGGTCAGCGCGGCTGGAATCCAGACGTACGCCGTACAAGCCAATAGCATCAACGCCGAACTGAACAGTGCCCTGGGTGTAGCCGGAAATGAAACGCAGGTCGAAACCTTGGCCCCATTCAGCATTCTTGCTCCGAGTGTTCGAGCTAGAGGTTGGCTGCTGATCACGGTTATCCGTGTTGATGTAGAAGTTACGCAGACCCAGTGTGGCCTTGCTGTCTTCGATGAAACCGGCAGCGCCTGCTTGTTGGGCGATTGCGCCCAAAGCAACAGCCAAAGCCAAGGTGGACTTATTCATGTACCGCTCCTCTCATTTCTAATTTTTGTATTTCTTTGGTCTCGGGTCTGACGCCCTCGATCCACAGATGCGCGATTAGCACCGGATAGTGACTGACAAGTCAATCGTAACCTTGTGTGTCTACTACCTTGGTCTAACAGCAGTTGATTTGGTCCCTGCAGGGTAATGAGTTTTTCATACACCCAAAAAGAATTATTTCATTCTTTTTCATACGATTCGGGAATAAGCCTTTTTACGACAAGGACCGATCAGGGTAGACGACCGAACCCATAAGCTAATTCCTAAAGGGTATTTGTTAGCGCTTTTTTAGATCGATTAGTGTGGCCGGACAGTTGCATACGTCACTCACGATCAAAAAGGCGACGCCATCATGGCCAAACGCATATCCTCCCGTCAATTTGTTACAGTTTTTGTGTCACTAATAGTTTCTTTTAGTGTCCAAGCCGCCGATTTGACCATCGGGTACCAAACCGGCATCGACCCGAGCAAGGTGCCCCAGGCCGACGGCCTCTATGAAAAGGCCATTGGCGAGAAGATTGCCTGGCGTCGCTTCAACAGTGGGCCGGAAGTCGTAACTGCCATCGCCTCGGGGGATGTGCAAATCGGCAACCTCGGCTCCAGCCCTCTTGCCGCAGCGGCTTCACGCAACCTGCCAATCGTGGCCTTTATCGTATCGGCGCAGATAAACAGTTCTGAAGCCCTGGTGGTGCGCAACGGCAGCGGCATCGATAAACCCGAAGACTTGGTGGGCAAAACCATTGCCACGCCGTTTGTCTCCACCTCTCATTACAGCCTGCTTGGCGCGTTGAAGCATTGGGGCCTGGACACCAAGAAAGTCAAAGTGGTGAACCTGCAACCGGCTGAAATTGCGGCAGCGTGGAAACGTGGCGATATCGACGGCGCCTTCGTGTGGTCACCGGCCTTGGGCGAGATCCGCAAGACTGGCAAAACCCTGACAGACGCGGCCCAGGTGGGTCAGTGGGGTGCCCCTACCTTTGAAGTGTGGGTCGCGCGTAAAGACTTTGCGGAAAAACACCCTGACGTAGTGGCCAAGTTTGCCAAGGTCACGCTGGACTCTTTTGCTGACTATGCCGCCCATAAAGACAGCTGGACGGTGGATTCCGCGCCAGTGCAGAAAATCGCCAAATTGACAGGTTCCAATGCGGCAGACATTCCGGAGCTATTGAGCGGCACCACGTTCCCGGATGCGCAGGCGCAGCAAACCGACGCGCTGCTTAAAGGCGGTACGGCGAAGGCGATTGGGGAGACGGCGAAGTTCTTGAAGGAACAGGGGAAGGTTGAGGCAGTGCTGCCGGACTATTCGGCGTTTGTGACCGATAAATTCATTCAAGACTAAACACAATCCAATGTGGGAGCGGGCTTGCTCGCGAAGGCGTCGTGTCAGTCAACACATGTAAGACTGATACACCGCCTTCGCGAGCAAGACCGCTCCCACATTTAAAGCTGCTGTATTTCTTGGACCCGGTTTACAGGGCCTTTTCGAAGATCTTCGAATTACGCTGGTAGTTGTACAGCGACGCCCGCGCCGACGGCAGGCGGTCCACGCTGCTCGGCACAAAACCGCGCTCACGGAACCAGTGGGCTGTGCGCGTGGTGAGAACGAACAACGTCTTCAAACCCTGTGCCCTGGCACGGGTTTCGATCCGTTCCAGCAGTTCATCACCACGCCCGCCGTGGCGGTACTCAGGGTTCACCGCCAGGCACGCCAACTCCCCCGCATCCGAATCGGCAATCTGATACAGCGCCGCACAGGCGATGATCATGCCTTCGCGCTCCACCACGCTGAACTGCTCGATCTCACGCTCCAGCACTTCCCGCGAACGGCGCACCAGGATGCCCTGCTCTTCCAACGGGCTGATCAAGTCCAGCAAGCCGCCCACGTCTTCAATCGCCGCTTCGCGCACCAGCTCGAATTGTTCCTGGGCCACCAGCGTACCGCCGCCGTCCCGGGTGAACAGTTCGGTCAGCAAGGCGCCGTCTTCGGCATAACTGACGATATGGCTGCGCCCTACTCCGCCACGGCAAGCCTCGGCGGCCGCGTCGAGCAACTCGGCCTGGTAGTTGCTTTTGCCCAGGCGTTGCAGGTGCGCCGGCACTTGTTGTGGGCGCAACTCGCGCACCAGGCGGCCGTGCTCATCGATCAGGCCCATGTCAGCGCCAAACAGCAACAACTTGTCGGCACCCAGGTCGATGGCGGCGCGGGTGGCGACGTCTTCGCAGGCCAGGTTGAAAATTTCACCGGTCGGCGAGTAGCCCAAAGGCGACAACAGCACGATGGAGCGCTCGTCCAGCAAGCGGTTGATGCCCTTGCGGTCGACCCGACGCACTTCGCCGGTGTGGTGGTAGTCCACACCTTCAAGCACGCCAATCGGCCGTGCAGTCACCAGGTTGCCGCTGGCCACCCGCAGGCGCGAGCCCTGCATGGGCGATGAGGCCATGTCCATGGACAAGCGCGCTTCGATGGCGATACGCAGATGGCCCACCGCATCGATCACACATTCAAGGGTCGCTGCATCGGTGATGCGTAAGCCTTCGTGATACGCCGGGATAAGGCCGCGCGCTTCAAGGCGCGCTTCGATCTGCGGGCGCGAACCGTGTACCAGTACCAAGCGCACGCCCAAGCTGTGGAGCAGCACCAGGTCGTGGACGATATTGCCGAAGTTGGGGTGCTCTACGCCGTCGCCGGGCAGCATGACCACGAAGGTGCAGTCCCGGTGAGCGTTGATATAGGGCGAAGCGTGACGAAGCCAATTGACGTATTCGGGCATAACACCTGGGCCTGTAATAAAAAGCAGCCTAAAAAGGATGAGTCGTGAAAACGCACAGCGGGCTGATGGTTATCGTCGGAACAGGCTTGGCGACACGCTCGCTCTCCTTCTATGTACGAACAGGCAGGGGTTAATTTATGCAGGTTTCAAGCAGTAATGTTCGATCAGTTCCCGCAATAGACGCACTGTAGGCGTCAAGCGTGACATTTCGAGGTACTCACCCGGCTGGTGGGCACAGGCGATATCGCCAGGGCCGAGCACCAGGGTTTCACAACCAAGGCGCTGAAGATAAGGCGCTTCGGTGCCGAACGCTACTGCTTCGGCACGATGGCCGGTCAATCGTTCCGCAACCCGGACCAACTCGGCGTCTTCCGGCTGCTCGAACGGCGGCACTTCGGGGAACAACGGCGCGTAGTCGATCTTGACCTGATGGCGCTCGGCCAAGGGCACCAGCTTCTGCCGGATGGCGTCGCGCAGCACCTGGGGGTCCATGCCCGGCAGGGGGCGCAGGTCGAACTCCAGGGAGCACTGGCCGCAGATACGGTTGGGGTTGTCGCCCCCATGAATACAGCCGAAGTTCATCGTAGGCTGCGGCACACTGAACTGCGGGTTGCGGTACTCGCGCTGCCAGGCCAGGCGCAGGCCACGCAGTTCGCCAATGGCATCGTGCATGGCTTCGAGGGCGCTGTGGCCCAGGCTTGGGTCCGACGAATGGCCGCTTTGGCCCAGGATATCGATGCGCTCCATCATCACGCCTTTGTGCAGGCGAATCGGCTTGAGGCCCGTGGGCTCGCCGATCACCGCCGCACGGCCCAGCGGGCGACCGGCCTCGGCCAGCGCACGGGCGCCGGACATGGAGCTTTCTTCATCGCAGGTGGCCAAAATCAGCAGCGGCTGCTTGAACGGCTGATCCAGCAGCGGCAGCACGGCCTCGATGGCCAGGGCGAAAAAGCCCTTCATGTCGCAACTACCCAGTCCTACCCAGCGGCCGTCAACTTCTGTCAACTTGAGCGGATCGGTCTTCCACAGCCCCGCGTCATAGGGGACGGTGTCGCTATGACCCGCCAGCACCAGCCCGCCAGGCCCACTGCCGAAAGTGGCAAGCAGGTTGAATTTGCCGGGGCTGACTTGCTGGATGTCGATGGCGAAACCTAAATCCCCCAACCAACTGGCAAGCAAATCGATGACCGGGCGGTTGGTCTGGTCGAGAGACGCTTGGGTGCAACTGACCGACGGCGCGGCAATCAGCGCGGCGAACTGCTCTTTCATGGACGGTAACGGCATGCGCGGTCTCTCAACTTCCCGGATGAGCCCCACTATAGAACCATCTGCACGACACAATAAACCGTTGCGGCACGTTGCCGGGCTCAGTCCTGTACACTGCACGACCTTGGCAGCCACACTTTTCCCCGGCTGCGCTCCCGATCCTGGATTTTCCGGCCATGCAGAAAGAAACCGAAATCAAGCTACGCGTCAGCCGCGAAACACTCGCCGCGCTGCGTGAGCACCCGTTACTGAAAAAACGCAACAAAAGTGGCTGGGAACGCCGTGAGTTGATGAACCAGTATTTCGACACCCCCGAGCGCGACCTGGCCCAGGCCAAAGTCGCCCTGCGCCTGCGCAAGGACGGTGACGCCATCATCCAGACCCTCAAGACCCGCGGCCAAAGCATCGCCGGCTTGTCGGAACGCAACGAGTACAACTGGGACCTGCCCAAAGCCAAGCTCGACGTGAAAAAACTCGACGGCGAATGCTGGCCCGAGCAACTGGCCGAGCTGGATAAAAAGACCCTCAAGCCGATCTTCACCACCGACTTCGTGCGTGAGCGCGCCGAAATCGCCTGGGGCCGTGGCAAGGCTAAAGTCGTCATCGAAGCGGCCCTGGACCTGGGCCACGTAGTGGTCGGCAAGCAGAAAGAAGAAATCTGCGAGTTGGAACTGGAACTGCGCGAAGGCGAACCGGCTGCCCTGCTGGAGCTGGCCGCCGAACTGGCCGCCACACTGGCGCTGATGCCGTGCGATATCAGCAAGGCCGAGCGCGGCTACCGCCTGTACGACGCCAGCAGCTACTCCCTGAGCCTGCCGGCGCCGCAGATCCACGCCGAAATGCCGCTGGACGACGCCTTTGCCGCGATCATGTGGCACCTGCTCGGCAGCAGCCAACGCCTGGCTGAACAATACCGCTTCAACGGCCACTGGCGCCTGCTGCAAGACTGGGTCGACAACCTCGGCGAACTGCGTGCCCTGGTGGGCAGCCTCGGCCAGGCCGCTCCACGTCAATCCACCAGCGAGCTGCGCAGTGCGCTGGACGCCCTGCTGGAAGACTGGCGCCCACTGGTGCAAGCCGGTGACGACGATGAAGACATCCGCAAAGCCGCACCGGAGCAATTCGCCGAAGAACTGGAAGATGTACGCTGGGGCCTGTTCTCACTGAACGCTTCCCGCTGGCTGCTGGCCCGCACCTGGACCGCCGACCGCAATGTACGTGGCAACCGCCAGGGCGCCGCGCAAATCACCAACTGGCTGCCACGCCTGCTGGCCGACGACGCCGTGGCCCTGCAACTGCCGCGCTACCAGCAACAACCGGAAGACCTGGCCGAGCAGTTGCCGCGTATCGAACGTATCCAGGCCTGGCTGCACCATGCCCGCCATGTGGTGGATATTCCGGAGCTGGACCGCCTCTATGGTGAGCTGAACAAGCTGGTGCAACTGGCCAACCAGCCGATCACCGACGAGTCGCTGGATGCGCGGATGCATCAGGCGATTGCGGTGTATCAGAATCGCGCCTGGAAGACTTTATTGCGTCTGTGAGGACGCCATCGGGGGGCAAGTCGAATCGTCGCACCGCCCCCGATGAGGCCAGCACTGTCAGCGCAACACTGGCAGGCTGGTAGTGGACTTGATTTCAGAAAGCGCCACAATCGAATTGACCTCCTGAATCCCCGGCACCATCGACAACTTCTCGAAGAAGAACCGCTCGTACGCCTCGATATCCGCCGTCACGATACGCAACAGAAAGTCCACCGCCCCCATCAGCACATAGCACTCCAACACCTCCGGAAAGCCGCGAATCGCCTCGGTGAATTCCGTGAAGTTGGATCGGCCGTGGGCGTTGAGTTTTACCTCGGCAAAAATCTGCGTGTTCAGGCCGATTTTCTTGCGGTCCAGCAGCGTCACCTGGCCGCGAATCACCCCCTCCTCCTTGAGCCGCTGAATACGTCGCCAGCAGGGTGACTGGGACAGGCCCACTTGCTCGGCTATCTGCGCACTGGACAGTGAAGCGTCCTCTTGCAGCAGGGCCAGGATGCGGCGGTCATAAGCGTCCAGCTCGCTGTGCATAAAAATACCCTTAATAGCTATTACGTCAGATTGTTTGATTCGATAAAGCGTGATTAAGGCCTATCTTAGATAAGAAATCTCCGCTGACGAATGTAAAAATTCCCCATCGAATCCGGAGACTTCCCATGCATGCCGTCGAAACCAACCCGTCTGTGACCCGCGTCGACGCGTGGGCCGTCAACAGCGCCCATTGCCAGGCACATTACCGAATCGTCGCCGAAGCCGAGCCGGATGTGTTGTGCCGGGTGCTCAACTATTTCGCCCTGCAGTTTCTTACCCCGCAACAGGTCACAGTGAACCGCGAGCAAGACCTGCTGAGCATCGATATCGTGATGGACGGCCTGAGCTGGCACCGTGCCCAAGTGATCGGTGAAAAAATTCGAAACCTGATCAGCGTGTGCTCCCTGGATATATGGCCGGCTGACTGCGCAAGGCCGGAAGCGGTGGTGGCCATCGCCCAGTAAAAAACTGCAATACACCCTGGAAGGAGAATATCCAGAGGCTGACTAGCCTGGGATTACCTCTGGCCCCTCCCAGGAAACCTTGATGTCCATTGATCAAAGATTGGAATTGCAGCCGTTGTTGGCAGCCTTGGTCGACGCAGGCTTAGTCACCCCTGAAGTAGAGAAACGCTTGTCTGCGCTGCCGATGAGCGCCGCCCAACACCCATTGGAATGCATCGCCGCCCAAGGCCCTTGCCTGGAAGTACTGACGCAATGGCTGGCGCGCCATGTCGGGCAGCCTTATCTGCGCATTGATCCGTTGAAGATCGACGTGGCGATGGTGGTCCCCCTGATGTCACACGCATTTGCCCAACGTCACGCCATCCTGGCAGTGGCGGTGGACGCGCACACCGTCACCATCGCCAGTGCCCAGCCGTACCTCTGTGGCTGGGAGGCCGGCTTGGCGCAAGTGCTCAAGCGCTCGATCAAGCGCGTGGTGGCCAACCCCCTGGAGATTCGGCGCTATACCGACGAGTTTTACCGGCTGGCGAAATCGGTCAGCGGGGCCGACCAGAAGATCGCGGCGCCTGGCCATTCCGAACTGCTCACCCTTGGCGCCAGCGACCAGGAGCCCGACGCCAACGACGCACATATCGTCAATATCGTGGATTGGCTGTTGCAGTACGCCTTCGGCCAGCGGGCCAGTGATATTCATCTAGAACCATGTCGCGAGCACGGCCGTGTGCGCTTTCGCATCGATGGGCTGTTGCATGATGTCTACCAGTTTCCACCTCAGGTGACGGTGGCGGTGGTCAGTCGCCTCAAAAGCCTGGCGCAGATGAACGTGGCCGAGAAACGCAAACCCCAGGACGGCCGGGTCAAGACCCACAGCCCGGCGGGCGGGCAGGTAGAGTTGCGTCTTTCCACCTTGCCCACGGTATTCGGCGAAAAGCTGGTGATGCGGATTTTCGATCCCCAGGTGTTGCTCAAGGGCTTCGACCAATTGGGCTTGTCCAAGGATGACCAACGGCGCTGGCACAGCATGACAAGCCAGGCCAACGGCATCGTCCTGGTCACCGGCCCGACCGGTTCGGGCAAGACCAGCACGCTCTACACCACCCTCAGGCAGTTGGCGACCCGTGAAGTGAACCTGTGCACCGTGGAAGATCCCATCGAGATGGTGGAGCCGGCGTTCAACCAGATGCAGGTGCAGCACAATATCGACCTGACCTTCGCCAGCGGCATCCGCGCCCTGCTGCGCCAGGACCCGGACATCATCATGATCGGCGAGATCCGCGACCAGGAAACCGCCGAAATGGCGATTCAGGCCGCATTGACCGGGCACCTGGTGCTCTCGACCCTGCACACCAACGATGCGCCGAGTGCCATCAGCCGTTTACAGGAATTGGGGATTGCTCACTATTTGATCAAAGCTACGCTTATAGGGGTGATGGCGCAGCGCTTGGTACGGGTGTTATGCCCCCAGTGCAAGCGCGCGACAGATACAACCTTTGAGCCCACCGGATGTGCAGACTGCCGAAACAGCGGCTATCAGGGGCGCGCCGGAGTCTACGAGATAATGCTCATGGACGAACCCCTCAAGGCGCTGATCACACCGGCGGCGGACGTACAGGCCTTGCGCCGGGCTGCCATTGCCCAAGGCATGTGCAGCCTGCGAGAGGCCGCACGGCAGAAAGTCGATGCCGGGTTGACCACAATGGCGGAAGTCTTGCGGGTAACGCCTGGAGATTCAGAAACAAATGCTTTTATTGTCAGGGCGTGAATCCGTCCTTATCCGTGACAAGACCGTTACAATCGGCCGTCGTTTTACTGACACCATCAGATAGGGAATCGTTATGCAGATCGGAACCGTACTGCTTCTTTTCGTGGGTTTGGCCGTGGCCATCCTGTTCATGGGCTTCAAGGTGGTGCCCCAGGGCTACCAGTGGACCGTCGAGCGCTTCGGCCGCTACACCAACACCCTCAAGCCCGGCCTGAACATCATCATTCCGGTCATGGACCGTATCGGTCGCAAGATCAACGTGATGGAAAGCGTGCTGGATATCCCGCCGCAGGAAGTGATCACCGCCGACAACGCCACCGTACAGATCGACGCCGTGTGCTTCTTCCAGGTGGTCAACACCGCCCAGGCCGCCTACGAGGTCAACAACCTCGAACATGCCATTCGTAACTTGCTGCAAACCAATATCCGTACCGTCCTCGGCTCCATGGAACTCGATGCCATGCTCAGCCAACGTGACGGCATCAACGAAAAACTGCTGAAAACCGTGGACGAAGCCACCGCGCCTTGGGGCATCAAGATCACCCGTATCGAGATCAAGGACATCAGCCCGCCTGCAGACCTGATGGCCGCCATGTCCGGCCAGATGAAAGCCGAACGGATCAAGCGCGCACAAATCCTCGAAGCCGAAGGCCTGCGCGCATCGGCGATCCTGACTGCAGAAGGCAAGAAGCAGGCCCAGATCCTTGAGGCCGAAGGTAGCCGCCAGGCTGCATTCCTTGAATCCGAAGCCCGTGAACGTCAAGCCGAAGCTGAGGCCCGCGCAACACAGGTGGTCTCGGAAGCGATCGCGTCGGGCAACGTGCAGGCGGTCAACTATTTCGTTGCGCAAAAATACATCGATGCACTGGGCAAGCTGGCTTCGGCCAACAACAGCAAAGTGATCCTGATGCCGCTGGAAGCCAGCCAGGTAATCGGTGCGGTCGGCGGTATCGGCGAGATCGTCAAGGCCACCTTCGACAGCAAGAAAGGCTGAAGCCATGTGGGACTTCCTGCAGCACCTGTCGTTCTGGGATTGGCTGGCACTGGGTACGGTGCTGTTGATTCTTGAGGTATTCGGTGCCGGCGGCTACCTGCTGTGGATGGGTATTGCCGCAGCAGCCGTGGGCGTGATCAAGTTTCTGGTACCGCCGCTGGGGCTGGAATGGCAACTGCTGCTATTTGCCGTGTTGTCGATAATGACGGCAGTGTACTGGTGGAAGCGCCAGCGCAGCAGTGCCAAGGCCAGTGACCAGCCGGGGCTTAACGAACGAGGGTCCGAATTGATTGGTTGCACCTTTGTAGTGCATCAAGCCATTGTGGATGGGCGGGGCAAGGTAAAAGTCGGTGACGGGGTGTGGATGGTTACCGGCCCCGACAGCCCTGTAGGCGCTCAAGTACGGGTGATTGGGCAGAACGGCGTGGTGTTGACGGTTGAAACTGTTTAGTCAGTGATGGAACTCGGCTGGGCTAACTACAATCATAAAGTACAGATCACCCAACCGGAGTCACCCATCATGCGTCTTAAATATGCTGTCGCAACCCTTGCTGTGCTTTCCCTTCCTGTCGGTTCAGCGATGGCCGACAGTTTCTGGCGCAATGTCATCTCGTCGGGGGCCACCACTGGCTCGACGTACCTGACGTTCAAGGACCACAAGCTGGTGGTTGCCGCACAAGACGACGCCGGCAGCTTCGTTGCCAGCGACGGCGGTATCCGCGGCCCATACCTGGAAGCCGCCATGCAGAAAGTCCGCGCCGAGAACCCTGGCCTGCAAGCCACGGACATGGAGCTGGCCAACGCTATCCTGGCGAAAAACGCTGTTACCGAGTGATTCCAATGCTCTGAAGAATGCCGCTTTTCGAAGCGGCATTTTTTTGTCCAAAGCATGACGATTCATTCACGGGTGACAGGCTATATTCAGTCGGGCCGTGCAACCATGCCGGTAATGATCTGCCTCTTACTCATCGCCCATCTGAAACGGATGCCATCGTCGTCATGAGCCAACTGCCCTTCCTGCCGTTCTCCAAACCCACCATTGATGAAGCCACCATTGCGGCGGTTGGCGATGTACTGCGCTCAGGCTGGATCACCAGCGGCCCAAAAGTGCAGGCATTCGAAGCGCAGTTGTCGGCCTATTTTGGCGGACGTCCGGTACGCACATTCAACTCGGGCACTTGCACCATGGAGATTGCCCTGCGCATCGCCGGTATCGGCCCTGGCGATGAGGTCATCACCACGCCGATCTCATGGGTTGCAACGGCCAACGTGATCCTGGAAGTCGGCGCCACGCCGGTGTTTGCCGATATCGACCCGATCACCCGCAATATCGACCTGGCCCAGGTGGAGGCGGCAATCACCCCACGCACCAAGGCAATCATCCCGGTGTACCTGGCTGGCCTGCCCCTGGACATGCCGATGCTTTACGCACTGGCCAACAAGTACAACCTGCGCATCATCGAGGACGCTGCCCAGGCGCTGGGCTCCAGCTGGGATGGCGAGCGCATCGGCGCCACGGGGGACTTCGTGTCCTTCAGCTTCCAGGCCAACAAGAACATCACCTCCTCCGAAGGCGGTTGCCTGGTGCTGAACAACGCTGAAGAAGCACGACTGGCGGAAAAATACCGCCTGCAAGGCGTGACCCGTACCGGCTTCGATGGCCTGGATGTGGATGTACTGGGTGGCAAGTTCAACATGACGGACATCGCCGCCGCCATTGGCCTGGGGCAATTTGCTCATATCGAAAAGATCACCGCCCATCGCCAGAACCTGGCGCGGCATTACTTCAAATGCTTCGGCGCTGACTTTGAAGCGCATTACGGCGCGCAACTACCTCCAGCCGATTTCGAAAACAGCAACTGGCACCTGTTCCAACTGGTTCTGCCGGAGCGTACAGACGGCCTGCCCGCCCGCGCCACGTTCATGGAACAGATGCATGCCCACGGAGTAGGGATTGGCTATCACTACCCGCCGATCCACCTGCTGAGCCTTTATCGGGCACAAGGGTTCAAGGAAGGCATGTTCCCGGTGGCGGAAAAGGTGGGGCGCTTGATTGTGTCGTTGCCGATGTTTACGGCGATGACGGAGGCGGATGTGGAGCGGTCGGTGGCAGCCGTGAAAGCAGTGCTGAAAGTGAGCTGAATACTGAAGCCTGACACCGTTGAATGTGGGAGCGAGCAAGTCGAATCGTCGCACCGCCGCTCCCACACAAACCCACTTTCACATGAGCGCTGTGTTTATTCGCCGATGGCGGCTTTGTAGCCAGCAGCATCCAGCAGCTTGGCCAGATCGCCTTCAGCATTGCTTGGCTTGAGCTTGAAGATCCACGCGCTGTAAGGCTCGGAATTCAACGACTCAGGGCTATCGGCCAGTTCTTCATTGACCGCAATCACTTCACCGGCAACCGGCGAGTAGATATCCGAAGCGGCTTTCACAGATTCCACGACGCCCGCAGTATCGCCAGCGGCAAATACCTTGCCCACTTCTGCCAACTCAACAAACACCACATCACCCAACGCTTCCTGGGCGTGGTCGGAGATACCGACGGTCACGCTGCCGTCAGCTTCCAGACGGGCCCATTCATGACTCTCGGCAAAACGCAGGTCGGCCGGGATATTGCTCATAGTCTGTGTCCTCAAGAAATAATGTCAGCGGCCTTTGGCCTGCCGGAAATAGGTTAGATCAAAGTTTTGCCATGGCGTACGAAGGTCGGCTTGACCACTCGAACCGGGTACCACTTGCCGCGGATTTCCACTTCGGCCCGATCGGCAGTCGCCGTCGGTACGCGCGCCAGGGCAATGGATTTGCTCAGCGTAGGAGAGAAACTACCACTGGTGATCTCCCCTTCGCCAACATTGGCGATACGAACCACCTGATGAGCGCGTAAAACCCCACGTTCTTCCAGCACCAGCCCGACCAATTTGAACTGCACACCCGCCGCCAGTTCGGCTTCCAGCGCAGCACGGCCAATGAAGTTGCGTTCGGCAGGCTCCCAGGCAATGCTCCAGGCCATATTGGCGGCCAAAGGCGAAACATCCTGGTGGATGTCCTGGCCGTACAGGTTCATGCCGGCTTCCAAGCGAAGGGTGTCGCGGGCACCAAGGCCGATGGGTGAAATGCCAGCGCCTACCAGGTCGTTGAAAAAGCCTGGCGCCTGATCGGCAGGCAGCACAATTTCCAGGCCGTCTTCACCGGTGTAACCGGTGCGGGCGATAAACCAATCGCCGTCTGCCTGGCCTTCGAAAGGCTTGAGCTGGTGGATCAGGGTACTGCGGGACTGGGTGACCAGCTCGGCGATCTTCTGCCGGGCGTGCGGGCCTTGAATCGCCAGCATCGCCAACTCGGGCCGCTCGTGCAGTTGCACCTGATAGCTGCCCAGTTGCGCCTGCATCCAGGCAATGTCCTGGTCGCGGGTAGCGGCGTTGACCACCAGTCGATAACCGGCCTCGGTGCGGTAGACGATCATGTCGTCCACCACGCCGCCCTTGTCATTGAGCATGGCGCTGTACAACGCACGGCCGCAGCCATGCAGACGATCCACATCATTGGCCAGCAGGTGCTGCAGCCATTCCTTGGCCTGGGGGCCTGTGATATCGATCACGGTCATATGAGATACATCGAACACCCCACAGTCGCGTCGCACCTGATGGTGTTCTTCAACCTGCGAGCCGTAATGCAGAGGCATATCCCAACCGCCAAAATCGACCATCTTCGCGCCGAGGGCGAGATGCAGGTCATACAGAGGCGTACGCTGTCCCATGGGTTTCTCCTTCCGGGCTTGGCGAAGGTGCGCAGCGTGGCCGTTTGCGCTGGACACCTTGAGTTACAAGGCCTGCAGCTACTTACAGCAACCCAGTCCGAAAGACGGAGCGCACCGAATGCCGCGCATTGTAGCCGCAAGCCGTAGGACTGGCACCTAACCGATTTGCCGGGCAGAGCGTCGGATCAGCCCGATCACCGGCAGCAGGCCCACCAACACCAATGTCAACGCGGGCAGCGAGGCTCTCGCCCACTCGCCTTCGCTGGTCATCTCAAAGATACGAACCGCCAGGGTGTCCCAGCCGAACGGGCGCATCAGCAGGGTCGCGGGCATTTCCTTGAGCACATCGACAAATACCAACAACGCCGCACTCAACGTCCCCGGCAGCAACAACGGCAGATACACTTTGCAAAACAGTCGCGGCCCGCTCACGCCAAGACTGCGGGCGGCTTCAGGCAGCGATGGGCGGATGCGCGCCAGGCTGTTTTCCAGCGGCCCATAGGCCACCGCCAGAAAGCGCACCAGGTACGCCAACACCAACGCCGACAGACTGCCCAGCAGCAGCGGCTTGCCCGCGCCACCCAGCCAGCCGGAAAAGGGCACCACCAGTTCACGGTCCAGGTAGCTGAACGCCAACATGATCGAAACGGCCAGTACCGAGCCCGGCAAGGCATAGCCGACGTTGGCCAGGCTGATGCCGGAGCGGATCGCCCGCGTCGGCGCCAGGCGGTTGGCGAATGCCAGCACCAGCGCCACGCTGACAGTGATCAGCGCTGCAATCCCGCCCAAGTAGAGGGTGTGGACGATCAAGCCCGAGTACCGCTCATCCAGGTCGAAGCGGCCGCGCTGCCAGAACCAGGCGACCAGTTGCAGCATCGGGATCACGAAGGCACAGGCGAACACCAACCCACACCAACCACTGGCTGCGGCAGCCTTGAACCCGCGCAGGTGATACAGCGCCTTGCCCCGAGGCCGCTCATTGCTGGGTCGGCTGGCACCACGGGCGCGGCGCTCGCCGTACAGCACCACCATCACCACCAACAGCAACAGGCTGGCCAATTGGGCCGCGCTGGATAGGCTGAAAAAGCCGTACCACGTTTTGTAGATCGCGGTGGTAAAGGTGTCGAAGTTGAACACCGAAACAGCGCCAAAATCCGCCAAGGTCTCCATCAGCGCCAAGGCCACCCCCGCCCCAATCGCCGGTCGCGCCATCGGCAGCGCTACGCGCCAGAACGCTTGCCACGGCGACTGCCCCAGCACCCGCGCCGCTTCCATCAGGCCTTTGCCCTGGGCCAGGAACGCGGTGCGCGCCAGCAAGTAGACGTAGGGGTAGAACACCAGCACCAACACGATGACCACGCCGCTGGTAGAACGCACACGGGGCAAGCGCAGGCCGCTGCCGAACCATTCGCGCAACAGGGTTTGCACGGGGCCGGCAAAATCCAGAAGGCCGACAAACACAAAGGCCAGCACATAGGCCGGAATCGCGAAGGGCAGCATCAATGCCCAGTCGAGCCAGCGCCGACCAGGGAATTCGCAGAGACTGGTGAGCCAGGCCAGGCTGACGCCGAGCAACGTCACGCCGACACCAACGCCCAGCACCAGGGTCAGGGTGTTGCCCAGCAGGCGCGGCATCTGGGTTTCCCACAGGTGGGACCAGATCTGTGCGTCGATACTTTGCCAGGACAGCAGCAATACGCTCAGCGGCAGCAGCACCAGGGCGGCGACGGTGAAGACCGGCAGGTACCAGCGGCGTTGGGCGGGGTGGGCCAAAGTCGGTTCTCAGTAAATGGATATCTTGAAGTCACCACAATCCAATGTGGGAGGGGGCTTGCCCCCGATTGCGGTGGATCAGTCACTGATGAGTAGACTGACACTCCGCTATCGGGGGCAAGCCCCCTCCCACATTTAGACTTGCAGTGTGTCAGTTCCAGCCAGCCCGATCCATCAAGCGAATCGCCTCGGCCTGACGCTTGCCGGCCACTTCCACCGGCAATGTGTCTGCTACGAACTTGCCCCAGCTCGCCACTTCGGCCGACGGCGGCACCGTCGGGTTGGCCGGGAACTCCTGGTTCACGTCGGCGAAGATCTTCTGCGCTTCAGGCGTGGTCATCCACTCCACCAGCGCCTTGGCCGCTTCCGGGTGCGGTGCATGTTTGGTCAGGCCGATACCCGACAGGTTCACATGCACGCCACGGTCGCCCTGGTTCGGCCAGAACAGCTTCACCGCCAGGCTCGGGTTCTGCTTGTGCAGGCGGCCGTAGTAGTAGGTGTTGACGATGCCAACGTCGCACTGCCCGGCGTTGATCGCTTCCAGCACGGCGATGTCATCGGAGAACACGTCGGTGGACAGGTTGTTGACCCAGCCCTTGACGATTTCTTCGGTCTTGGCCGCGCCATGGGTTTCGATCAGGGTGGCGGTCAGTGATTGGTTGTAGACCTTTTTCGCCGTGCGCAGGCACAAGCGGCCTTCCCACTGTTTATCGGCCAGGGCTTCATAAGTGGTGAGATCACCCGGTTTTACCCGGTCGGTGGAATAGGCGATGGTACGCGCACGCAGGCTCAAGCCGGTCCAGGCATGCGCCGAAGAGCGGTATTGCAGGGGGATGTTCTTGTCGATCACGGGGGAGGTGAACGGTTGCAGGATGCCCATCTGTTCGGCCTGCCAGAGGTTGCCGGCATCGACGGTGAGCAGCAGGTCGGCGGTGGCGTTTTCGCCCTCGGCCTTGATGCGCTGCATCAGTGGGGCTTCCTTGTCGGTGATGAATTTGATCTTCACCCCGGTTTTCTGGGTATAGGCGTCGAAAACCGGCTTGATCAGTTCATCGATGCGCGAGGAGTAGACCACCACTTCGTCGGCAGCCTGCACGGTGGTGCTGCCGATCAGGATGAGTGCCAGAGCAGTCAGGAGGCGCTTGGGTGCCAACATGGGGGCGGTCTCTCATTTGCAAAAAGAGGGCAAATGATAAGGACTCACATTTGGTGATGCTTGGCGGAGGCGTTACCAGATGTTGCACAAACCTTTCAGGGCTTGGCCAACTCCGGTAGATCTCCAGTCAAGCCCAGCGCCTGACGCACAAACACCGCTTTCGCTTCTGGCATCTGGTCAACCATCTTCAGCCCCGCGTTGCGCAGCCAGCGCAGCGGCAGTTGGTCGGCCTGGAACAGTCGTTCAAAGCCTTCCATCGCCGCCATCAACGCCAGGTTGTGGGGCATGCGTCGGCGCTCGTAGCGGCTCAGCACTTTCACATCCGCCAGGCGTTCGCCGCGTTCGGTAGCCGCCAACAGCACTTCGGCCAGGGTCGCCGCGTCGAGGAAGCCCAGGTTTACGCCCTGCCCTGCCAATGGGTGGATCACATGGGCGGCATCGCCGATCAAGGCCAGGCCTTCGGCCACATAGCGTTTGGCGTGACGCTGACGCAGCGGAACGCAGACTCGCGGGTCGGCACTGACCACAGTGCCCAGGCACCCTTCAAAAGCGCGCTCCAATTCACGGCAGAAGCGCTCGTCATCCAGCGCCATCAGGCGCTCGGACTCTGCCGGTGTAGTCGACCAGACAATCGAACACCAATCCTCCTGCCCATCGCGCACCAGCGGCAAAAACGCCAGCGGGCCGGTGTCGGTAAACCGTTGCCAGGCCGTACGCCGGTGCGGCTGGCTGCTGCGTACGCTGGTAACGATGGCGTTATGCAGGTAATCCCATTCGCGGGTGGCGGTGCCGGTCAGGCGGCGCACCGCAGAGTTGGCGCCATCGGCCGCCACCACCAGCGGGGCACGCAGTTTGCGGCCATCGGCCAGGGTCAGCAGCCAGTCGTCGCCGGAGCGGCGCATCTGCTCCAGGCGCGCATTGGCCAGCAGGCCCAGGTCGCAGTCGTGCAGGCGATCGAGCAGCGCATCCTGAACCACGCGGTTCTCAACGATATGCCCGAGCACTTCGGCGTGCACACTGGCGGCCGAAAAGTGGATCTGCCCGGTGCCGCTGCCGTCCCACACCTGCATCTCGCCATAAGGGCTGGCGCGGCGTTCGACGATGCCATCCCACACCCCAAGGCGCTCCAGGATGCGCTGGCTGGCGGCCGACAAGGCGCTCACCCGGGGCTCGAATGCCGCGTCGTGGTCGAAGGGCTTGACGCTCAACGGGCTGCCGTCAAGCAGCAGCACCTGCAAGCCACTGCCCTGCAACGCCAGCGCCAGGGCGCTTCCGACCATTCCGGCCCCGACAATCAGCACATCTGCGCGCATGTCCATGGTTTAAGCCTGTCTCGCTGGCGGCTTGCGCCGCACGTAAAGGGTTTTGTCGACCCGCGCCACCAGAGTGCCGGAGCCGTCATGAATCTGTACCTTGAGGTGGGGCAAGTACTTCTCGCCACCTTCAGTCTGCCGTCGGATCTCATCGAGCAAGGCGTCGTCGATGGAAAATTCGGCAAACACCGGGCCTTTGCCCGGTGAGATGAAATCGATGCTCGCGGCCTTGTCCCAGACGATGTAGTCGCGGCCCAGGTTCTCCATGAGCATCAACATGTAGAACGGATCGACCATCGAATACAGGCTGCCGCCGAACTGCGTGCCGACGTAGTTGCGGTTGTACCAACCCAGGCCCATGCGCACTTTGACGTGACGAAAATCGGCGCTCAAGTGCTGAACGCTGACGCCCGCGCCCAAGTACGGTGGGTACAGGGTCATGATCCAACGCAACAACCGCGCCTTGCCCAGACGCTCGATCAACCACTTACGCATCGGGACGCGTGCCCAGCCCCATGGCCTGACGGGCGAACCAACGCTTGGCCGGTGGCAGCAGGTCCAGGCCCAGCAGGCCCATGTTGCGGCCCAGCGCCACCAGCGATTGGGCACTGCCAAACAGGCGCGTGACCTGGTCGGAAAAACCCACGGTCAGCTTCTGGTCCAGGCGCTGGCGTTCGCGATAGCTCTGCAAGGTGGCCAGGTCGCCCGGCACCTGGGGCCCGGCCAGCAAGGCTTCGGCCAAGGCATTGGCATCGCGCAGGGACAGGTTGAAACCCTGCCCGGCAATCGGGTGCAGGCTGTGGGCGGCATTGCCGAGGATGGCCAGGTGGGAGCGCACTTGTTCTTCGGCTTCCACCAGGGTCAGCGGGTACAAATGACGCGCACCCACCTGCTTGAGCGTACCCAGGCGATAACCGAACACGCCCTGCAATTCGCTGAGAAAGGCGCGCTCATCGAGGTTGGCCAGGCGCTGGGCGTCCATGCCGATGCGCGTCCACACCAGGGCGCAGCGGTTGTCCGGCAGCGGCAGCAGGGCCATCGGGCCGTCATCGGTGAAGCGTTCGAAAGCTTCGCCGTTGTGGGCTTCGCTGGGGGTGATGTTGGCGATCAGTGCGCTCTGGTTGTACGGGCGGGTTTTCACGCCGATGCCCAGTTGCTCGCGCAGACCGGAACGGCCGCCATCGGCCAGCACGGCGAGGTCGCACTCCAGCACGGTTTCATCGTTGAGGGTCAGGCGGTAGCCATCGGGCAGCGGCTCCATGCGCGTGACTTCGGCCGGGCAACGCCAGCTGACCACGTCCTTGTCCAGGCCTTGCCACAGGCATTGGCCAAGCCAGGCGTTTTCCACCACATAACCCAGGGCCGGTACGCCTTCTTCCATGGCAGACAGGCGCGCCGTGGAAAAACGCCCGCGGTCTGACACATGAATCTGCTTGATCGGCTCGGCGCGGCGGGAGATGGCCTGCCACAGGCCCAGGCGCTGATAAATCTGCTTGGCGCCGTAGGACAGCGCCGACGAGCGCGCATCGTAGCTCGGCTGATAGCTGTCGCCTGGGGCAAACGGTTCGATCAGCACGATCTTCCAGCCACGGGCCTTGGCCCCGGCCTGCAACGCCAGCGCCAGGCTCGCGCCCACCAGGCCGCCACCGATAATGGCCAGGTTGACCCGGCTCATCGGGCCGCCGCCATCAGCGCTTCGATCTCGGCGACCGCCTTGGGCACGCCGCCGGTCAGGATTTCACAGCCTTGCTTGGTCACCACCACGTCGTCCTCGATGCGTACGCCAATGCCACGCCATTTCTTTGCCACATTCAGATTGTCCGGCGCGATGTAGATGCCCGGCTCCACGGTCAAGGCCATGCCGACTTCCAGCACCCGCCATTCACCGCCCACTTTGTACTCGCCCACATCATGCACATCCATGCCCAGCCAGTGGCCGGCGCGGTGCATGTAGAACGCCTTGTAGGCTTCGCTGGCGATCAACTCGTCCACGTCGCCCTGCAGCAAACCCAGCTTGACCAGCCCGGCGGTAATGACGCGCACCGTGGCCTCATGAGCCTGGTTCCAGTGCTTGTCGGGGGCGATTTCGGCAAAGGCGGCTTCTTGGGAGGCCAGCACAATGTCGTAGATCGCCTTCTGCTCTGGTGAAAACTTGCCGTTGACCGGCCAGGTGCGCGTGATGTCGCTGGCGTAGCAGTCGATCTCGCAACCGGCGTCGATCAGCACCAGGTCGCCGTCCTTGAGCAGCGCGTCATTCTGCTGGTAATGCAGGATGCAGCTGTTGCGCCCGGCGGCGACGATGGAACCATAGGCCGGCATCTTCGCGCCGCCCTTGCGAAATTCGTAATCGAGCTCGGCTTCGAGGCTGAACTCATGCAACCCCGCGCGACTGGCCTGCATCGCCCGCACATGGGCGGCGCAGGAAATGCGTGCCGCTTCGCGCATCACCTTCACTTCTGCCGCCGATTTATACAGGCGCATGTCGTGAAGCAGATGATCCAGGGCAACGAATTCGTTCGGCGGCTGGGCGCCGAGGTGCGCTTTAGAGCGGATCACGTTGATCCACTCCATCAGGTGGCGGTCGAATTCGGCGTTGCTGCCCATGGCCGAATACACCCGGTCGCGGCCTTCGATCAGGCCGGGCAGGATGTCGTCGATATCGGTGATGGGAAACGCGTCGTCGGCGCCAAAGTCACGGGTCGCGCCTTCGGTGCCGGCGCGCAGGCCGTCCCACAGTTCACGTTCGGCGTTGCGCTCGCGGCAGAACAGCACGTATTCGCCGTGCAGGCGACCGGGCATCAGCACGATCACAGCTTCCGGTTCGGGGAAACCGCTCAGGTACTGGAAGTCGCTGTCCTGGCGGTACACGTGCTCGACATCACGGTTGCGAATGGCCACGGCGGCGGCCGGCAGGATCGCGATGCTGTTGGGTTCCATCTGCGCCATGAGCGCCTTGCGGCGCCGGGTGTATTCCGCTCGGGGGATATGAATCATGGGCAGATGGGCTTCCTTTCTTAGTGCAGCGACGGCTTGGGCGCGGCCGGCTCAGCGGACTTCTTGGTCTCGGTGAACAGCAGCAGCGGCGCTACGCGCAGGTATTCCATCACTTCCATGTAGTCGCCTTCACCGTCTTCGGACTCTTCCAGGGCGTCTTGCACCTGGGAGATGGCCGCCAGGTCCTGCAGCACTTCCTTGGCGTCGGTGCTCAGTTCCAGGCCACCGGCGTTCACGCCAAAACCGTGGAGGAAGCCCTGGCACCATTGGCCCAGGGCAGCGGCACGTTCAGCGAGCGGTGCGTCGTCGGTGGGCAGCAGCAGGACCACAGTGACGTCGTCACCGGTCAGCTCGCCCTTGACCATTTCCTGCAGGCCGATCAGCGCGTTGCGCACGTTGTCGGTCGGCTCGGTTTCCAGCAGCTCGGCCACATCGGCCAGCCAGTTGTCGGCATCAAAGCCAACGCCGGTGCAGCTGCGGCCCAGCAACACGCCGTGCAACTCGGCAGGCGAGCAAGGGTGGCCGCTGGTGCTCAGCAGTTTGGAGAAAGCATCGTACGGGGAGTTCTGAATGGGCATGGTGAGCTAGGCGCCAGACGGCGCAATGTCTAGAATGGAGCGCTGTATCCTAGCACCGGCAGACGTACCAAGACTATCAAGGGCGTCAGATCGTTTATCCTGCAGTTGCCATTCATCAGACAAATCCAGTGGAACCCAATGGAAGACACCGACCTGCAAGCGCTGATGGCCAGACTCGAATTGCTAATTACTCGGGTCGAGCAACTTAAGAGTCAAAACGGACTCCTACTAGCTCAGGAAAAAACCTGGCGCGAGGAACGCGCTCACCTCATTGAAAAAAACGAAATCGCCCGGCGTAAGGTCGAATCGATGATTTCGCGCCTGAAGGCCCTGGAGCAAGACTCATGAGTTCAAGCAATAGCGTCACCGTGCAGATCCTCGACAAAGAGTATTCGATCATCTGCCCCCAGGAAGAGCGCAACAACCTGGTGAGCGCCGCCCGCTACCTGGATGGCAAGATGCGCGAGATCCGCAGCAGCGGCAAAGTGATCGGCGCCGACCGTATTGCCGTGATGGCCGCGTTGAATATCACCCACGACCTGCTGCATAAGCAGGAACGCCCGGACGTGCAGGCCAGCGGGTCGACGCGTGAGCAGGTGCGTGACCTGCTGGACCGTGTCGATCTGGTGCTTTCCAGCGATTCAGACGCACCCAAGGGCTGATTGCCGTGAGTGTTTAAGGTATACTCGCCCCACTCCCTGGCGTGTTTGCCAGTCGGCGATGTCCCTGAGCCGATTCGCACTACCCTGGAAGTTGCACGTTGGGCTGGTGTGCATGTCCGCTAGACGGAAAGCCTTAAAGCCTACTGCTTCTTCCACCTTGAACTTTCGGGTTCAAGGGCTAAGTCGACAGCGGCTCTGTCGGGGAGCCTGAATTCCCAAACTCAATGCCAGTCCTCGGACTGGCATTGTTTTATGAGCCAAAAACCATGACCGAACCTGCGCCGCTTTCCCGTCCGCAACTTCGACGCATGTTGCGCAAGGCCCGCCGTGCTCTTACGCCGAGCGAGCAGCGCAAGGCCGCCCACGGCCTGTATCGGCAACTGGCACAGCACCCGCTGTTTCGCCGGGCCAAACATATTTCCCTATACCTACCGACGGACGGTGAAATCGACCCGCGCCTGCTGCTGCGTGCTGCCCAGCGCCGGGGCAAGGCCACCTACCTGCCGGTGCTCAGCGCCTGGCCACGGACCAAGATGGTGTTCCAGCGCGTGCGCCCCGGTGAAAAGCTGCTGCCCAACCGCTTTCGCATTCTTGAACCACGGGTAAACATCAGCCGGCAACGCAAGGTGTGGGCGCTGGACCTGGTGCTGCTACCGTTGGTGGGGTTCGATGAGACGGGTGGGCGCCTGGGGATGGGCGGCGGGTTCTACGACCGCAGCCTCGCCTACCTGGCGCGGCGCCAGAGCTGGCGCAAGCCGACGTTGCTGGGCCTGGCCCACGAATGTCAGAAAGTCGAGCAGCTGGTGCAGGCGAGTTGGGATGTGCCGTTGGTGGGCACCGTCACCGATAAGGGTTGGTACATCGCGCAGACGCCGCAATAAAAGCGGCGCCTGGAAGAAGGGTCAGCGTTTGAACGGTTGCGGCTGTTGCTGGGTCAGTTCAACGGGAGCATCGGTCTTGTTCGACCACAAGCTTTGCGCATACCCGGTGGTCACGACGCCCAGACCAAACAAAATAACCAAAATCCATAGTAAATCCGGTTTACGTTGCATCGATTGCCCCCCTTCAGGCACCTCGTACACGATGACAACAACGTTCCAAAGTAGTCCGTTGCAGCTGCGTCAAGCTTTAAAAGCCGGCATTCTGCGGTAACGTGAACCAACACGCAAACCTTGGCGCCAACCGACTGTCGGTTTGTCATTAAATTGCCAGACAACTTGCCCACTGCCTTTTTCAGGAGCCCAAAAATGGCCTACTGGCTGATGAAATCCGAGCCCGACGAACTCTCCATCAAAGGCCTGGAAAAGCTCGGCCAAGCGCGCTGGGATGGGGTGCGCAATTACCAGGCGCGCAACTTTCTGCGCGCCATGGCCGAGGGTGACGAGTTTTTCTTCTATCACTCCAGCTGCCCCGAGCCAGGGATTGCCGGCATCGGCAAAATCATCAAGGCGGCTTACCCGGACCCCACTGCCCTGGAACCGCAAAGCCATTATTTCGACGCCAAGGCCAGCGCGGAGAAAAACCCGTGGAGCGCCATTGATGTGGCGCACGTCAAAACCTTCCCCAAGGTGCTGGGCCTGGGCTACCTGAAACAACAAACGGCGCTCGCCGAATTGCCCTTGGTGCAAAAAGGCAGCCGGCTTTCGGTGATGCCTGTGACTGCCGAACAATGGGCAGCCGTGCTCCAACTGCGTTAACTGTAGGAGCGAGCTTGCTCGCGAAAAACGCAAAGTCACCGCGCCCTTACAGACGGACCGCGCTATCGTTGACGTTTTTCGCGAGCAAGCTCGCTCCTACAGTTCATTTGACCGGCATCAACCGCCCTGGAGCGCCCACCGGTCAAACTAGGACGCTAATGCCGCAGGAAGCCGCCATGTCGACGAACCACCACATCTCCCGTTTTTTCGCCATCGCATTGATCGCTCTGCTGCTGGGCGCTGGCGGCTTTGGTTACTGGCGCTCCACCCAGGACCGCCTGCCCGAAGGCCTGAGCATGGGCAACGGCCGCCTGGAATCCACCGAAGTGCAGATCGCCGCCAAGATCCCCGGGCGCCTGGCCGAAGTGCGCGTGGATGAAGGCGACAAAGTGCTCAAGGGCCAGTTGCTGGCGCGCATGGACACCCGCACCCTCGAAGCCCAACGCGCCCAGGCCGAAGCCGAAGTGCTGCGTGCCAAGGAAAACTTCGCCGCCGCCGAGGCCAACGTGCAGCTGCGCCAGAGCGAGCAACTGTTGGCCAACCAGGAACTCAAGCGCACCCAGGAGCTGTACAAACGTGGCTTTGCCAGCACCCAGTTGATCGATCAACAGCAGGCGCGGCAGAACACCGGCAACGCGGCGGTGATCGCTGCGCAAGCCCAGGTCAATTCGGTCAAGGCCACCATCGGCGCCGCCCAGGCCCAAGTGGCCCAACTCACCAGCGAAATTGATGACAGCAGCCTGCGCGCGCCCATCGACGGGATCATCCAGCTGCGCCTGGCCGAACCCGGCGAAGTGCTCGGCGCGGGCGGACGCGTTCTCTTGCTGATCGATCCCAATGACCAGTACATGAACCTCTACCTGCCCGCCTCCGTCACCGGCCGCCTGACCGTCGGCAGCGATGCGCGCATCCTGCTCGACGCCCTGCCCCAGCAACCGCTGCCGGCCAAGATCAGCTTTGTCGCGGCCAAATCCCAGTTCACCCCCAAGGAAGTGGAAACCCGCGACGAACGCCAGAAGCTGGTGTTTCGCGTCAAACTGCGCCTGACCCAACCCAGTACCGTGCCCCAGGCCAAGCCCGGTATGCCCGGCGCTGGCTATGTGCGTACGGCTGACATCGACTGGCCGGCCAACCTGCAATGACCGGCCTGGCGCTGCACGCCATCGGCATCAACCATCGCTACGGCAAGCAACAGGCACTGCTCGACATCCGCTTCAGCCTGCCGGCCGGCACCCGTTGCGGGTTGATCGGCCCCGATGGCGCAGGCAAATCGAGCCTGCTGGGCCTGATCGCAGGGGTTAAAAAGCTTCAGGACGGCCAGTTGGACGTACTGGGTGGCGCCATTGACGACCGGCGCCATCGCAACAGCCTGTACCCGCGCATCGCCTTCATGCCCCAAGGCCTGGGTGGCAACCTGTACCCCGAGTTGTCCATCAACGAAAACATCCGTTTCTTCGCCACCCTGTTCGGCTTGTCCAAGGATGAGTGCGACCAGCGCATGCACAACCTGCTGCTGGCCACCGACCTTGCGCGCTTTGACGAGCGCCCGGCGGGCAAACTTTCCGGCGGTATGAAACAAAAGCTCGGCCTGTGCTGCGCGCTGATCCACGACCCGGACCTGCTGATCCTCGACGAACCCACCACCGGGGTCGATCCGCTGTCCCGCCGCCGCTTCTGGGAACTGGTCGAAAGCGTACGCAATGAGCGCCCGCAACTGACGCTACTGGTGGCCACGGCCTACATGGAGGAAGCCGAGCAATTCGAACACTGCCTGATGCTCGATCGCGGCAAGCTGATCGCCGACGGCCTCACCCGCGACCTGGCTGCGGCCACACCCAGCGGCAAACTCGATGAGGCGTTCACCCACTTCCAGGGCGACAGCGCCCACGACAGCCAGCCTTTGGTGATCCCGCCGCGCGCAAGCACCAACCGCGACATCGCCATCGAGGCCCACGACCTGACCCTGCGCTTTGGCGACTTCACGGCGGTCAACAAGGTCAGTTTCGCCATTGGCCGGGGCGAGATCTTTGGGTTTCTCGGCTCCAACGGCTGCGGCAAGACCACCACCATGAAAGTCCTCACCGGCTTGATGCCCGCCACCGAAGGCAGTGCGAAGCTGCTGGGCAACCCGGTGAACGCCAAGGACCTGGCCACCCGCAAGCGCGTGGGCTTCATGTCGCAGAGCTTCTCGTTGTACGGCGAACTCAGCGTGCGCCAGAACCTGGTGCTGCATGCGCAACTGTTTGACCTGCCCAAGACCGACAGCGGCCCACGTATCGATGAGTTGATCCAGCGGTTTGACCTCGGTGAAGTTGCCGAGCAACCGTCTGGCGAATTACCCCTGGGCCTGCGCCAACGCCTGTCACTGGCGGTGGCGGTGCTGCATCGCCCGGAAGTGCTGATCCTGGACGAGCCCACCTCAGGCGTCGACCCGGCGGCGCGGGATGATTTCTGGCGGCTGCTGATCGAGCTGTCCCGCGAGCAAGGCGTGACGATTTTCCTGTCTACCCACTTTATGAACGAAGCCCAGCGCTGCGACCGCATCTCGCTGATGCACGCCGGCAAGGTGCTGGCCTGCGACACGCCACACGCGCTGCAACAGCAGTTCCAGGGCGACACGCTTGAGGCGGCATTCGTCACCTGCCTGGAACAAGCCCAAGGTGAACCCGAACCCCAGGCGCCCGCCACCACGGTCAACCAAACCACTGCACCGCCCGTGAGCAAACGCGGTTTCAGCCTGGCCCGCCTGCTGGCCGTGGCCAGCCGTGAAGGCAAGGAGTTGCTGCGAGACAAAGTGCGCATGGCCTTCGCCCTGCTGGGAGCGCTGTTCATGATGGTGATCTTTGGCTACGGCATTTCCCTGGATGTGGAAAACCTGGCCTTCGCCGTCTACGACCAGGACCAGACCCCGCAGAGCCGCGCCTACCTTGAGGCGTTCCGCAGTTCGCGCTATTTCGCCGAGCAGTCCCCGATCCAGAACGCCAACGAACTGCACCGGCGCCTGCAACGCTCGGAAATCAAACTGGCGGTGGAAATCCCGCCGGGCTTTGGCCGCGACCTGTACGCCGGTCGCCAACCCAGCGTCGCGGCGTGGCTCGACGGCGGCATGCCGTTTCGCGCAGAAACCAGCCGCAACTACGTCGAGGCCGTGCACCAGGGCAACCTTCAACAACTGGCCGAACTGAGCAGCCTACCTCGCAGCAGCCAAGGCGCGGCCCAGTTGGAAACGCGCTTTCGCTACAACCAGGACGTGGTCAGTGTGAATGCCATCGGCCCCGGCGTAATGGCGCTGATCCTGGCGTTTATCCCGGCAATGCTCACGGCCCTGGGCATCGTGCGCGAAAAGGAGCTGGGCTCGATCACCAACTTCTACGCCACGCCCCTGACCCGCCTGGAGTTCCTGCTGGGTAAACAGGCGCCGTACCTGGCGGTAAGCCTGGTCAACCTGGCCCTGCTGGTGGCGATGAACCGCTGGCTCTTTGGCGTGCCGTTCAAGGGCAGCGGTATGACCCTGGCGTTCGGCGGCCTGCTGTACGTGCTGGCCACCACCAGCATGGGCCTGCTGATTTCCGCGTTCACCCGCACCCAGATCGCGGCGATCCTGGGCACCATGATCATCACCAGCCTGCCGACCATCCAGTTTTCCGGGCTGATCGTGCCGCGCTCGTCTCTGGAAGGCGCGGCCGCACTGATGGGCATGCTGTTTCCGGCGGGGCATTTCCTTGATATTGCGGTAGGCACCTTCACCAAAGCCCTGGACCTGCGCCAGTTATGGCCGCAGTGCCTGGCGTTGTTCGGGTTCTTTGTCGGGTTCACCGGGCTGAGCCTGGTCATGCTCAAGAAGCAGGAGGCCTGATGCCTAAGTTCGCCCACATCCTACGGCTAGGCCTCAAGGAATTGACCAGCCTGCGCCACGACAGCGTGCTGCTGCTGTTTCTGTTCTACGCCTTCACGGTGGCCATCTATATGCCGGCGGCCGGTTCGGTGATCGGTGTGCACAACGCCAGCGTGGCGTTTATCGATGAAGACCACAGTGCGCTCTCGCGCCAGATGGCCGAAGCACTGCAGCCGCCCGAGTTTCAACCCCCCGTGCCATTGGCGTATGACCAGCTGGACAAGGTCATGGACAGCGGCGAATACACCTTCGTGATCAACGTACCGGCGAACTTCCAGGCCGATCTGCTGGCCGGGCGCCAACCGGGCGTGCAGGTGAACGTGGATGCCACGGCGATGAGCCAGGCGTTTATGGGCGCGGGGTATATCGGGCGGATTTTCCAGCGAGAGCTGCTGGCGTATGGCGGCCAGGCCGATGCCACCAGCCATGCACCCGCGCTGCTCACCACCCGCGCGTTGTTCAATACCAACCTGGAAGGCGGCTGGTTTTTGGCCGTGATCCAGATCGTCAACAACATCACCATCCTTGCCATCGTGCTCACCGGCACCGCGTTGCTGCGTGAGCGCGAGCACGGCACCCTCGACCATTTGCTGGTGCTGCCACTCACCGCGCTGGAGATCATGCTGGCGAAAATCTGGAGCAACATGCTGGTGGTGGTGTTGTGTACCTGGGTGTCGCTGGAGGTGGTGGTCAAGGGCTTGCTGGGTGTGCCTTTGGCAGGGTCGCTGAGCCTGTTCCTGTTGGTGACGGCGCTGTATCTGTTTGCCAGTACGGCGCTGGGCATCTTCCTGGCCACCCTCGCCCGCTCGACGCCTCAGTTCGGCTTGTTGGCGATCCCGGTGATTATCCCGATGCTGTTGTTGTCAGGCGGCAGTACGCCATTGGACAGCATGCCCGAGTGGTTGCAGTGGGTGATGCAGGGGTCGCCGTCGACGCACTTTGTGAGCTTGAGCGCGGCGATTCTGTTTCGGGATGCGGGGGTTGGCGTGGTGTGGCCGGATTTGCTGGCGTTGGCGGGGATTGGGTTGGTGTTTTTCCTGGTGGCGTTGGCGCGGTTCAGGAAGAGTTTGGCCTCTTGAGGTGACTGTCAGGGCCACTTCGCGAGCAAGCCCGCTCCCACAGTTGGCCGCGTTTCAACATGAAAATGCGATCGAATGTGGGAGCGGGCTTGCTCGCGAATGGCGCGAAGCGCCGCCGTTACTGAATGATCAGGTTGTTGAACAACAGGTCTTCCACCACCGGCTTGCCGGTTTCGTCATTCATCACTTGCTGGGTCTGTTTCAGGGCTTCCTGGCGCAGTTTCTCTTTGCCTTCCACCGTGCTCATGGTCTCGTTGGTCTGCTGGGTGAACAGCGCCACCAGTTGGTTGCGGATCAACGCGTCGTTGGCTTTGACCGCAGCGGCCGCTTCGGGGCCGGTCACGCGCAGGGCGATGTCGGCCTTGAACACCTTGAGTTTCGCGGTGCCGTCCAGGCCATAGTTACCCACGAACGGCGGGCTGAGGCTGATGTAGCTGATCTTCGGCGCCTCGCCTTCTTTGGCCTCTTCGGCCTGGGCTGCCATCGGCAAGGTCAGGGCCAGCATCAACAGGATCCACGCTTTCACAGTTCATTCCTCTCATTCGGTGGCCAGTAGCATAACGCTAGCAAGGCTGAGTACAAGCTTATGGCGACTTATCAGGCCGGGGCATGCTCGTTGACCCACTCGCCTACCCTCCTACACTTATCGGCCACGACGCCAAAAGGAATAGTCCGATGAAAGCTGTGCTGTGCAAAGCCTTCGGCCCCGCCGAAACCCTGGTGCTGGAAGAAATCGAGAGCCCAGCGATCAAGAAGAACGAAGTTTTGCTGGAGGTGCATGCCGCCGGAGTCAACTTTCCGGACACCCTGATCATCGAAGGCAAGTACCAGTTCAAACCGCCCTTCCCGTTTTCGCCGGGTGGCGAAGCGGCAGGCGTGGTCAGTGAAGTGGGCGAAAAGGTCAGCCATTTGAAGGTCGGCGACCGCGTCATGGCGCTGACTGGCTGGGGCAGCTTTGCCGAGCAGGTCGCAGTGCCGGGCTATAACGTGCTGCCGATTCCGCCCAGCATGGACTTCAACACCGCCGCGGCCTTCAGCATGACCTACGGCACCTCCATGCACGCCCTCAAACAACGGGCCAACCTGCAACCCGGCGAAACCCTGCTGGTGCTCGGCGCCTCCGGTGGCGTGGGCCTGGCCGCCGTGGAAATCGGCAAGGCCATGGGCGCCCGCGTCATCGCAGCGGCCAGCAGTGCCGACAAACTCGCCGTGGCCAAGGCGGCCGGCGCCGATGAGTTGATCAACTACAGCGAAACCAGCCTGAAAGACGAGATCAAGCGCCTCACCGACGGCAACGGCGCCGATGTGATCTACGACCCGGTGGGCGGCGACCTGTTTGACCAGGCCATCCGCAGCATTGCCTGGAACGGCCGCTTGCTGGTGGTGGGGTTTGCCAGCGGGCGCATTCCCGAACTGCCGGTGAACCTGGCGCTGCTCAAGGGTGCGGCGGTGGTCGGGGTGTTCTGGGGCTCGTTCGCCCAGCGCCAGCCGCAGGACAATGCGGCGAATTTCCAGCAGTTGTTTGGGTGGCATGCCGAGGGCAAGTTGAAGCCGTTGGTGTCGCAGGTGTATCCGCTGGAACAGGCGGCCCAGGCGATCAATGATCTGGGGCAGCGTCGAGCGGTGGGCAAAGTGGTCGTCCAAACCCGCTAATAGCTTTGAAATGCGATCAGTGTGGGAGCGGGCTTGCTCGCGAAGGCGGTGTGTCAGTCAATACATTCGGTGACTGACCCACCGCTTTCGCGAGCAAGCCCGCTCCCACATTTTGATCTCCACTGTCTGGAGCGCATCTAACGACCCACACTTACCCATTCGCGACATGTTCGTAAAAGAACACGCACTGGCTCCCATTTCCTGTGTTTGCAGATAAGAGGCGATGCTATTTTCGGTAACGAAACTGTAACATTCGCATCCGCAGTCAAAACAAGAAATCTGGAGCTCTTGAATGTTTGCTTTCTTTCGTCCTGCCGCACATCAGGCGCCCCTGCCTGAAGAAAAAATAGACAGCACCTACCGACGCCTGCGCTGGCAGATCTTCGCCGGTATTTTCTTCGGTTACGCCGGCTACTACCTGCTGCGCAAAAACTTCTCCCTGGCCATGCCCTACCTGATCGACGAGGGTTACACCCGTGGCGAGCTGGGCCTGGCCATGTCGGCCATCGCGATTGCCTACGGCTTGTCCAAGTTCTTGATGGGCCTGGTGTCCGACCGCTCCAACCCGCGTTACTTCCTGACCTTCGGCCTGCTGGTGTCAGCAGGGGTGATGTTCATTTTCGGTTTCGCACCTTGGGCAACGTCCAGCGTGACCATGATGTTCATTTTGCTGTTCATCAACGGCTGGGCCCAGGGCATGGGCTGGCCGCCGAGTGGGCGGACCATGGTGCACTGGTGGTCGCAGAAGGAACGCGGCGGCGTGGTGTCGGTATGGAACGTGGCGCACAACGTCGGCGGTGGCCTGATCGGCCCGCTGTTCCTGCTGGGCATGGCGTGGTTCAACGACTGGCACGCAGCGTTCTACGTACCGGCCACCGTGGCGTTGCTGGTGGCCGCGTTTGCCTTCATCACCATGCGCGACACCCCGCAATCGGTGGGCTTGCCGCCGATCGAGCAGTACAAGAACGATTACCCGGAAGGCTACAACGCCAGCCACGAGGAAGAATTCAGCGCCAAGGAAATCTTCGTCAAGTACGTGCTGCGCAACAAAATGCTCTGGTACATCGCCTTCGCCAACGTGTTCGTCTACCTGCTGCGCTACGGCGTGCTGGACTGGGCGCCGACCTACCTCAAGGAAGCCAAGCACTTTGACGTGGATAAAACCTCGTGGGCGTACTTCTTCTACGAGTGGGCAGGTATTCCGGGCACGCTGCTGTGTGGCTGGATGTCGGACAAGATCTTCCGTGGCAACCGTGGCCTGACCGGCGTGGTGTTCATGGCGCTGGTGACCGTGGCGACCCTGGTGTACTGGCTCAACCCGCCGGGCAACCCGATGATCGACATGATCGCGCTGTTCTCCATTGGCTTCCTGATCTATGGCCCGGTGATGCTGATCGGCCTGCAGGCACTGGAGTTGGCCCCGAAGAAAGCTGCCGGTACCGCGGCGGGCTTTACGGGTTTGTTCGGCTACCTGGGCGGTTCGGTCGCCGCGAGCGCGGCCATGGGCTACACCGTGGACCATTTCGGCTGGGACGGTGGCTTTGTACTGCTGGTGGGCGCGTGCCTGCTGGCGATTGCCTTCCTGATCCCCACGCTGTGGCACACCAACAGCGTCAGCGCGGCGCGTTAATCGCCGCCTGAACAGCCCTTCGCACAACGCTTGAGCCGCGCCTCCAGGTTTTTATCTGGCATGGCGTGGCTGCGCAGGGCGTTGACGGTCTGCTCGACATAATCGCGCGTAGTGCCGTAACGCCCGCAAGCGCTTTGCAAAACGTGATTCAACACCTGGTCGGGCAAGTTCCCCGCATAACTGGGCAAGTGCCGCTCCAACACAAACCCCAACGCCTGCACCTGGGTGCCGTCCTCAAGACGGCAGCTGAGCCAGTGTGGCCGGTACGAGGGATAGGGCATTTCGCGGCACCACAGGGCATACAGCGAGGCTTCCAGCTGGTCTTCCGGTAACTGGTAGGCAAACCCGCTGCAAGAGCCGCCACGATCCAGACCAAACACCAGGCCCGGGATTTCCGGGGTGCCCCGATGCTCGTGTGACCACAGGTACAGGCCCCGGTGATAACCGTGAACCCGCGCCCGCATGCGTTTGGTGGAGGAGCACTCCGGACGCCAGATCAACGAACCGTAAGCAAACAGCCAGACCGGCCCACCCTTGTGCCGCCCCATGGTGGCCTGCATTGAGCTCATCAACTGCTCGTGAGTGAGTTGCGGCCCAAGATCGAGCCGCGGGGGGTAAGCCAATTGCATAAGATCGGTTTCAATGACAGTCATGGCGAATAGCGGAGCGCCTCCTGTGTGTTACCAGTTGTAAGCGACTTTACCGTAATAAAACGCGCCGCTGTAACCGTACGGCGAAAAAGTGCTATAGGCGAGGTTGCCGCCGCTGCTGGCGAAGGCATTGACCTTTTCCGGGTATTTGTCGGTGACGTTGTCGCCGCCCAGGGTGAAGGTCCAGTTCTTGAACTTGTAATCCGCGGACAAATCCAGCACCCAGGCGGCCTTGAAGGTCTGGTCGTTGACCTTGTCCGCCTGGTAGCTGGTGAACTCACCATAGCGCACCAGATTGCTGTGCAACGCCCAATTGCCATAGGTGAAGTCGTTACCCAGGGTCAGCTTGTGCTCAGGCGTGGTATCGCCAAGCAAACCGCTTTTCTCGCGCCGATCCACCCGTACCAGGTTGGCGCCCAGGCTGTCGAGGATGGCCGGGTTGGCCTTCACGTCCGTCACCTTGGTGTGGTTGTAGTTGTAGCCCACCGTGCTGTTCCAGCGGATGCCGTTATCGAACTGGTAACGATAGTTGGCCACCAGATCGACGCCGTCGGTGCTGGTGTCGGTGGCATTGGTGAAGTAGCGGGCGGTGGTGTAGTTGACGTTGCCGACGCCGTTGGCTTGCAGATAGGCCTGGGTCGCCGGGCTCAAGTTGAGGTTGGACGACAGGCTGATGCGGTCGCGAATATCGATGCGATACACATCCACCGTCACCGTCAGGTCATCGGCGGGTTCCAGCACCAGGCCCAGGCTGTAGTTGCGCGATTTCTCGGCCTTCAGGTCTTCTGCGCCGAGCAAGCGCGCGACCTGGCTGGAGGCCGGGAAGGTGCCGGCTTCGCGGATTTCGCTGCCGATCAGCTGGGACGAGGTAAACGCAAAATTCTGCTGGGCCAGGGACGGCGCACGGAAGCCGTTGGATATGCTGGCGCGCAACGCCACCTGCGGGGTGAAGTCGTAGCGCGCCGACAGCGAGCCGCTGACATTGGAGCCGAAGTCACTGTAATCCTCATGCCGCACGGCGGCCGAGGCGCTGAGTTTGTCGGTGAAGTTGGTTTCCAGGTCCAGGTACTGCGCCCAGTTGTGGCGCGAACTGGTGCCGGCGTCCGCCTCACGGAAGCCGCCGAGGCCCGAGCTGCCCGTCTGGTAGTAAGACGCCGCGTCGCCCGCTTCGATTTCATAACCCTGGCGCAGGTATTCGCCGCCAAATGCCACCGACACCGGATACGGCAGGAAGCCCACGTCGAACTCACGGGACAGGTCCAGGCTGACCTGCTTCTGGTCGTTGCTCAGGGTGCCGTTGTCGAACTTGCGCGGCGTGGCCAGGCCCAGGGAGGTGTTGATGGTTTCTGTGCTCAGGTCGTATTGGTTCTTGCCGTAGTTGGCCGACAAATCGTAATGCCAGTCGTAGGCCAGCAAGCCCCGCAGCCCCACCACCAGCGAGGTGTCTTCAAGGTTGCCCTTGATCAGCGGCAAGTAGCCGTTGGGGTTGAGTGCCGGGATGTTATTGCTCGCGTTGCTCGCCCGGTAGAACGCCGCCGTCTCGCCGCGCCGCTTGCTGTAGCCGCCGAAGCTGTAAAGCTCGGCCGCGTCGTTGAAGGCATATTCGGCATTGAACTGGAATTTCCCTTCGTTCGTTGCCGGCTCGCCCTGGCGAAACACCTGTTGGCCATAGGTGGTGGAACCGATGCTCGCGGCGCGGTAATCCTTGCCGGCGCGGTTGGTGTAATCGTTGTCGGCACCTTCCCCGGAGAGGCTGATAAAACCGTTGTCGCCCAGCGCCAGGCCAGTGTTGCCGCTGATATTGCGCTGTATGCCATCGCCCTTCTTGTACTCGCCGAATTTGCTGGAGATCGAGCCGCCATGGTCGGCGTGCTTGAGGATCACGTTGATCACCCCGGCAATCGCGTCCGAACCGTAGCGCGCGGAGGCGCCGTCACGCAGCACTTCGATATGGTCCACCGCCGACAGCGGGATCGCATTCAAGTCCACCGGTGCCGAACCACGGCCCACCGCACCACCCAGGTTGACGAACGCACTGGTGTGACGGCGCTTGCCGTTGACCAGCACCAGCACTTGGTCGGGCGACAGGCCGCGCAACTGCGCCGCGCGCACCAGCTCGGCGCCGTCCACCAGGCTTGGGCGCGGGAAGTTGATCGACGGGATCAGGCGCGCCAGTACCGCACCCAGCTCATCAGAGCCGGTGCTGCGCAGGGTGTCGCCGGAAATCACATCCACCGGGGACAGCGAAGCGCTGGCCGTGCGCTCTTGGGCGCGGGTGCCGGTGACAATCACGGTGTCGAGTTCGGGTGCATCGGTGGCGGACGTTTCGGCCGCGAAGACTGGGTTCAAGCTTGCGGCGGTCAGCAAATTGGCCGACAAAATCGCCGAGTACAGCGCGTGTTTCTGGTAACTCCCCATACCGCTCCCCTTGGAATCAAGACTCAGAGCGTCATGCCCTGAATGCGTACGATCGATCCGGCTGGCGGGCGGTGGCGGTCAGTTATTAGTGTTTGGCAGAAAATCGGTAGTCCGTTGCGATATAGCTTAAAGATATCTTCAAGATAAATTAAATACCTTAAAAGAATAAGCAAAAGCATAAGCCCGATGCCCCGCCCGTCAGGATTGAAGGGGACATTCCCGCTACTTTCAGCCCCGGTTCAGCCTGGGAGCGCAGCAAACCGTCAAAATGGCGCGCACACAACGACCCACTTAGCCGCCCTTCAAACCGACTATCGAGGTCGCACCGATGAAAAAATTCCGATTGCCGGGCCTGCTGTTCCTGGCCCAGGCCACCACTGCACTGGCGGGCGAAGCACCAGCGACCGAAGACGACAAAGGTTTCTGGTACGCGCAAACCAGCCTCTACACCCGGCACTTCGCGCCGGACCCCGAGCACAACAACAACCAGGACCTGATAGGCCTGGAGCGCAACGAGGCCTCAGGCTTGGTGTATGGCGGGGCGACGTTTCGCAACTCGTTCAGACAGCGCTCGTACTATGCGTACGCGGGCAAGCGCTACGACATGGATGACTATCCGGTGTACCTGAAGCTGACAGGCGGGGCGATCCAGGGTTATCGCGGCAAGTACCGTGACAAGATCCCGTTGAACCGTTATGGCGTGGCGCCGGTGATCATTCCGTCGGTGGGCACCCATTACGGGCCGATGGCGGCGGAGTTGGTGTTGCTGGGGTTTAATGCGGCGATGGTGACGACGGGTGTGCGGTTCTAACCCTTACACCACACAGTCAAATGTGGGAGGGGGCTTGCTCCCGATTGCGGAGTGTCAGCCAATATAGATGTGACTGATCGACCGCAATCGGGAGCAAGCCCCCTCCCACATTTTGATCGGTGTACGTCAGTGATTTATGGCCGGGGCGCGTAGGCAAACACATCAGCGCGCATCTGGTGTGCATCCATACCCGCCTCGACCAACGCATCCAAGGTGCCGTAGATCATCGCCGGTGAACCGCTGGCGTAGACGTGCACAGCCTTGAGGTCCGTGATGTCTTCGCACACCGCCTCATGCAACAGCCCGCAACGCCCTTCCCAGCCGCACAGGTCGCTGACGACCTTGTGCAGGAACAGGTTGGGCAGTTGCTGCCACTGGTCCCAGTGCTCGATGTCGTAGAAGTCGTCCGGGCGTCGTACGCCCCAGTACAGGTGCACTGGGTGCTTGAAGCCGGAAGCACGGCAATGCTCGATCAGGCTGTGCATCTGTGCCATGCCGGTGCCTGCGGCGATCAGTACCAACGGCCCGTCCGGCAGCTCGGCCAGGTGGGTGTCACCGAACGGCAGCTCGATGCGTGCCATCTGGTTGCGCTGCAATTGCTCAAGCAGGTTGCGGGCGCTGTCTTCGCGCACCAGTACATGCAATTCCAGCTCGCGCCCGGCATGGGGCGCCGAGGCCAGGGAGAACGCCGACTTTTCGCCGTTTTCCCGTTCGATCATCAGGTATTGCCCTGCGTGGTAACGCACCGCCTTGCCGGCCGGGGCCCGCAGGCGCACACGCCAGACATCGCCGCCTACATCCACACATTCACTCAACTGGCACGACAACTTGCGCAACGGCAACTCTCCCGGCGCCAACACGCCATCCCACAAGACAATGCAATCTTCCAGCGGCTCGGCGATGCAGGTGTAGAACTCACCGTGGTCGCGTACCTCCCCGGCTTGCTGCACCCGGCCTTCCACCAGCAGCGCGGCACACACATGGCACACGCCGTTGCGACAGGCCTGGGGGCACTCATAGCCCAGGCGGCGCGCGCCTTCGAGGATTCGCTCGCCAGGGACCAGCTCCAATACGGCGCCGGAAGGTTGCAGGGTTACACGCATCAATCTATTCCCAATTCTTTCCAGATCGCATCGACACGGGCCGTGACAGCTTCATCCTTGACGATCACCCGGCCCCACTCGCGAGTAGTCTCACCCGGCCACTTGTGGGTGGCATCCAGGCCCATCTTCGAGCCCAGGCCCGACACCGGCGAGGCAAAGTCGAGGTAATCGATGGGCGTGTTGTCGATCATCACCGTGTCGCGCTTGGGGTCCATGCGCGTGGTGATGGCCCAGATCACGTCGTTCCAGTCGCGGGCATTGATGTCGTCGTCGGTGACGATAACGAACTTGGTGTACATAAACTGTCGCAAAAACGACCACACACCCAGCATTACCCGCTTGGCATGACCCGGATATGACTTCTTCATGGTCACGATGGCCATGCGGTACGAACAGCCTTCGGGCGGCAGGTAGAAGTCGGTGATTTCCGGAAATTGCTTTTGCAGGATAGGCACAAACACTTCGTTGAGCGCGACGCCAAGGATGGCCGGCTCATCCGGCGGGCGGCCAGTGTAGGTGCTGTGGTAGATCGGCTTGATCCGGTGGGTAATGCGCTCGACGGTGAACACTGGGAAGCTGTCCACTTCGTTGTAGTAACCGGTGTGGTCGCCGTAAGGGCCTTCATCGGCCATTTCGCCCGGATGGATCACGCCTTCAAGGATGATTTCGGCCGTGGCCGGCACTTGCAGGTCGTTGCCACGGCACTTCACCAGCTCGGTGCGGTTGCCGCGTAGCAGGCCAGCGAAGGCGTATTCGGACAGGCTGTCGGGCACCGGGGTCACGGCGCCGAGGATGGTGGCCGGGTCAGCGCCCAGGGCCACGGAGACCGGGAACGGTTTGCCTGGGTGTTTTTCGCACCACTCGCGGTAATCCAGCGCACCGCCACGGTGGCTCAACCAGCGCATGATCACCTTGTTACGACCGATCACCTGCTGGCGGTAGATGCCGAGGTTCTGGCGGTCCTTGTTAGGGCCCTTGGTGACGGTCAGGCCCCAGGTAATCAGCGGCCCGACGTCGCCGGGCCAGCAGGTTTGCACCGGGAGCATGGCCAGGTCGACGTCGTCGCCCTCGATGACCACTTCCTGGCACACCGCGTCCTTGACCACCTTGGGGGCCATGGCAATGATCTTGCGGAAGATCGGCAGCTTCGACCAGGCGTCTTTCAAGCCCTTGGGCGGCTCAGGCTCCTTGAGAAAAGCCAGCAGCTTGCCGATTTCGCGCAGCTCGCTGACCGACTCGGCGCCCATGCCGAACGCCACGCGCTCAGGCGTGCCGAACAGGTTGCCGAGCACCGGGATATCGTAGCCGGTCGGGTTCTCGAACAGCAGCGCCGGGCCCTTGTTGCGCAGGGTGCGGTCGCAAATCTCAGTCATTTCCAGTACCGGGGAAATCGGCATCTGGATACGTTTCAACTCTCCGCGCTGCTCAAGTTGCTGCACGAAATCCCGAAGATCCTTGAATTTCATTAACCATGCCACCCGTAAAATAGGCGTACATCCTACCTGCTCCGGGGCGTGTTTGGCTGCGGGGCGTGCTTAAAAAGCGGGCGCAAAAAAAATGGCGCCCCTGAGGGCGCCATTCTTTCGGACCTGAAACGCTGTATTACTTGCGCTTCATCGACAAGAAGAACTCGTCGTTGGTCTTGGTGGTTTTCAGCTTGTCCACCAGGAACTCGATGGCGGCAACTTCGTCCATCGGGTGCAGCAGCTTGCGCAGGATCCACATGCGCTGCAGTTCGTCGTCGGCAGTCAGCAACTCTTCGCGGCGGGTGCCGGAGCGGTTGATGTTGATAGCCGGGAATACGCGTTTTTCCGCGATGCGACGGTCCAGGGGCAGTTCCATGTTGCCGGTACCCTTGAACTCTTCGTAGATCACTTCGTCCATCTTCGAACCGGTTTCAACCAGTGCGGTGGCGATAATGGTCAGCGAACCGCCTTCTTCGATGTTGCGCGCAGCACCGAAGAAACGTTTCGGTTTCTCCAGGGCGTGGGCATCGACACCACCGGTCAATACCTTGCCGGAGCTTGGGATTACGGTGTTGTAGGCACGGGCCAGACGGGTGATGGAGTCGAGCAGGATCACCACGTCTTTTTTGTGTTCGACCAGGCGCTTGGCCTTCTCGATCACCATTTCGGCAACCTGTACGTGACGGGTTGGCGGCTCATCGAACGTGGAGGCAACCACTTCGCCGCGCACGGTGCGCTGCATTTCGGTCACTTCTTCCGGACGCTCATCGATCAGCAATACGATCAGGTGAACTTCAGGGTTGTTACGCGCGATGTTCGCTGCAATGTTCTGCAGCATGATGGTCTTACCGGCTTTCGGCGGTGCGACGATCAGGCCACGCTGGCCTTTGCCGATCGGGGCGCACAGGTCGATCACACGACCGGTCAAGTCTTCGGTGGAACCGTTGCCGGCTTCCATCTTCATGCGCACGGTCGGGAACAGCGGGGTCAGGTTCTCGAAGAGAATCTTGTTTTTCGCGTTCTCAGGACGATCGAAGTTGATCGTGTCGACCTTGAGCAGGGCGAAATACCGCTCGCCTTCCTTTGGAGGGCGGATCTTGCCAACGATGGTGTCACCGGTGCGCAAGTTGAAGCGACGGATCTGGCTCGGCGAGACGTAGATATCGTCTGGGCCGGCAAGATAGGAAGCGTCAGCAGAGCGCAGGAAGCCGAAGCCGTCCTGGAGAATCTCCAGCACGCCATCACCGGAGATTTCCTCGCCGCTTTTTGCGTGCTTCTTCAGCAGGGAGAAAATCACGTCCTGCTTGCGCGAACGGGCCATATTTTCTATGCCCATTTCTTCGGCCAGTTGAAGCAGGTCGGTAATCGGCTTTTGCTTGAGTTCAGTCAGATTCATATAGGAATGACGTAATCATTTATGGAGGGGGGAAATTAAGCTTTTGGCTTAATGAGGCCGCGCCGCAGAGAAGGCGACAGGATCGCGTACTAATCGAAAAGGAGTGCGTCGGCGACGGCTTGCAGGGGGCAGTGGAGAAACCAGTGCGGGGCCGAATGTACCACCTGAGTTTCGGAGCGTCTAGCCCTGTTTCACGAAAAAGCCCCGCAATTTGCGGGGCTTTTTTGACGACGCTTAGATGTTCGCGTCGAGGAATGCAGCCAACTGGGACTTCGACAAAGCGCCCACTTTGGTGGCAGCCACTTCACCGCCCTTGAACAACATCAGCGTTGGGATACCGCGCACGCCGTGCTTGGCCGGGGTTTCCTGGTTTTCGTCGATGTTCAGCTTGGCAATGGTCAGCTTGCCGTCGTAAGTGGTTGCAATGTCGTCCAGAACAGGAGCGATCATTTTGCAAGGGCCGCACCATTCAGCCCAGTAGTCAACCAGCACCGGGCCTTGAGCCTTGAGTACTTCGGCCTCAAAGGTCGCGTCGGTGACGTGCTTGATAAGATCGTTGCTCATGGATGTCTCCGGATTGTAAGCAAAAAAAACGTGGCCCATCATAGCCGCCCTTCCCCCGTTCAGGAAGCCGCCTCTGATTGAGTCTTGCTATGGAGATGCATGAGTTTGGGTATCGCCCGGCTCACGGCGCCACGGGGGTCACGAAGGCAATGCCGGTACGCAGCGCCGCGTTACGTACGTGTTCCTGCATGGTTTTTTGCGCCGTCGCACTGGCACGTCGGGCCAAGGCGCGCAGAATTTTGCGGTGTTCCTGCCAGGTTTCCATGGCACGCTCCGGCCGGATGAACGGTAGTTTCTGGCTCTCCAGGAACACCTCGGCGCTGGCACTGAGGATGCTTACCATCGCCTGGTTACCGCTGGCCAGCAGGATGCGCTGGTGGAATTCGAAGTCCAGCCGCGCTGCCGCTTCAAAGTCGCCGGCCTTGAGCACCTTGCGCATGGCCTCGACGTTATCTTCCAGGCGGTCGAGCTCATCAAGGGTCAATGTCACCGCCGCCAACCCCGCCGCAAAGCCTTCCAGGGCGTAGCGTAATTGGAAGATATCCAGCGGCGTGGCCTGGGCCGCAAACGGCCAGGCAAACCCCGGTGACTCCTCTGCCGCCTGCACAAACACGCCTTTGCCCGGCTGCACGCTGACCACACCCAAGGCACTGAGCGACGAAAGCGCCTCGCGCAACGAGGCCCGGCTCACCCCCAACTGCACTGCCAGGTCGCGCTGGGACGGCAGTGCATCACCCGGCCCGAAGCCTTGCTCCTTGATCAGTTTGCGGATGGCCTGCAGGGCCGCTTCCGGTACGGCTTGGGCGATGGAATTCATAAAAAACTCAAGGTTGCAGTCAACGGAGCGGCTAGTTGTAAAGCTATTCGCGGCCGGCGGCAAGCCACGCCCCAAAGGGGCTCGCGGGGTTTTATCAGCGCTCGAAAAGGGTGCGAAAAGGCCAGCCACTGTTCAGACCAGTAAGACCACGACAGCTCAATAAATCCCGGCCCTACAGACGATTCGCACGCTCATGGCATGGGCTATGCACTGAGCAAATCCAGAAAATTCCTTCGCCCTTCTCGGAGAGTTGCCATGACCAAGCGCTACAGCGCCCTGCTCACTGCCCTGTTTGCCAGCCTGATGCTGAGCCAGGCACCCGCCCAGGCCAACGGTCTGGACGATATCGTCGCCCGTGGCACCCTGAAGGTGGCGGTGCCTCAGGACTTCCCGCCGTTCGGCTCGGTGGGCCCGGACATGAAGCCCCGAGGCCTGGACATCGACACCGCCAAGCTGCTGGCCGACCAGCTCAAGGTCAAGCTGGAACTCACCCCGGTCAACAGCACCAACCGCATCCCGTTCCTCACCACCGGCAAGGTCGACCTGGTGATCTCAAGCCTTGGCAAAAACGCCGAGCGGGAAAAGGTCATCGACTTCTCCAAAGCCTACGCCCCCTTCTACCTCGCGGTGTTCGGCCCGCCTGAAGCCGCCATCGGCAGCCTCGATGACCTCAAGGGCAAGACCATCAGCGTGACCCGTGGCGCCATCGAAGACATCGAGCTGACCGCCGTGGCCCCCAAGGAAGCCACCATCAAGCGCTTCGAAGACAACAACTCCACTATCGCTGCCTACCTGGCCGGCCAGGTCGACCTGATCGCCAGCGGCAACGTGGTGATGGTGGCGATCAGCGAACGCAACCCCAAACGCGTGCCGGCCCTGAAAGTAAAACTCAAGGATTCGCCGGTATACGTGGGCGTGAACAAGAACGAGCCGGCGCTGCTGGAAAAGGTCAATCAGATCCTGGTGTCCGCCAAGGCCGACGGCAGCCTGGAAAAAAATGCCCTGCAATGGCTCAAAGAACCCTTGCCTGCCGATCTCTGAACGCGGAGCTGATTCATGGCGTATCAATTTGACTTTGTACCGGTGCTGGCCAACACCGACCTGCTGTTGCGCGGCGCGTTGTTCACCCTGGAGCTGACGGCCATCGGCGCCATCCTGGGGGTTGCCCTGGGCACGGTAGGCGCCGTGGTGCGGGCGTGGAAAATCCAGCCGTTTGCCTGGTTCTTCGGGGTGTATGTCGAGTTGATCCGCAACACGCCGTTTCTGGTGCAACTGTTCTTTATCTTTTTCGGCCTGCCGTCGCTAGGCCTGAAAATTACCGAGTGGCAAGCCGCCGTGCTGGCGATGGTGATCAACCTGGGGGCCTACTCCACCGAGATTATTCGTGCCGGCATCCAGGCTGTCCCGCGCGGGCAATTGGAAGCCGCTGCGGCACTGGCGATGACGCGCTTCGAGGCGTTCCGCCATGTGGTGCTGCTGCCGGCGCTGGGCAAGGTGTGGCCGGCCCTGAGCAGCCAGATCATCATCGTGATGCTCGGTTCGGCGGTGTGTTCGCAGATCGCTACCGAAGAGCTGAGCTTTGCCGCCAACTTTATCCAGTCCCGCAACTTCCGCGCCTTCGAAACCTACGCGCTGACCACCCTGGTGTACCTGTGCATGGCGCTGATGATTCGCCAGTTGCTCAACTGGATTGGCCGTCGCTTCGTGATGAGGAACAGCCGATGAGTGATTTTTCGTTCTGGGACATCGTGCGTAACCTGCTCACCGGCCTGCAATGGACGCTGTTGCTGTCGCTGGTGGCGTTTATCGGCGGTGGTGTGATCGGCTTGCTGGTGATGACCATGCGCATCAGCAGCAAGGCGTTCCCGCGCAACGTGGCCCGTACCTATATCGAGCTGTTCCAGGGCACGCCGCTGTTGATGCAGCTGTTCCTGGTGTTTTTCGGCATTGCCCTGCTGGGTGTGGATATCTCGCCGTGGCTAGCAGCGGCCATTGCCCTGACCCTGTTTACCAGCGCCTACCTTGCCGAGATCTGGCGCGGCTGTGTCGATTCCATCGCCCACGGGCAGTGGGAAGCTTCGGCCAGCCTGGCGCTGAACCCGCTTGAACAACTGCGCTACGTGATCCTGCCCCAGGCCCTGCGCATTGCCGTTGCGCCAACCGTGGGCTTCTCGGTGCAGGTGGTCAAAGGCACCGCCGTAACCTCGATTATCGGCTTCACCGAACTGACCAAGACCGGCGGCATGCTCGCCAATGCCACGTTTGAGCCCTTCATGGTCTACGGCCTGGTGGCCCTTGGTTACTTTTTGCTCTGCTACCCCTTGTCCCTCAGTGCGCGCTATCTGGAAAGGAGACTGCATGCCTCTGCTTAGAATTTCGGCCCTGCATAAGTATTACGGCGATCACCATGTGCTCAAGGGCATCGACCTCACGGTAGAAGAAGGCCAGGTGGTGGCGATCATCGGCCGCAGCGGCTCGGGCAAATCCACCTTGCTGCGCACCCTCAATGGCCTGGAGTCCATCAATGACGGCGTGATCGAGGTCGACGGTGAATACCTGGACGCCGCCCGCGCCGACTTGCGCAGCCTGCGCCAGAAAGTCGGCATGGTGTTCCAGCAGTTCAACCTGTTCCCGCACCTGACGGTCGGTGAAAACGTCATGCTTGCCCCCCAGGTAGTGCAGAAAGTGCCCAAGGCCAAGGCCGCCCAATTGGCCAAGCAGATGTTGGAACGGGTCGGGCTGGGAGAGAAATTCGACGCGTTCCCCGATCGCCTGTCCGGCGGCCAGCAACAGCGCGTCGCCATTGCCCGCGCCCTGGCCATGTCGCCCAAAGTGCTGCTGTGCGATGAAATCACCTCGGCCCTCGACCCAGAACTGGTGAACGAAGTGCTCAGCGTGGTGCGCCAACTAGCCAAGGACGGTATGACCCTGATCATGGTGACCCACGAAATGCGCTTTGCCCGGGAGGTTGGGGACAAGCTGGTGTTCATGCACCAGGGCAAGGTGCATGAAGTCGGCGACCCGAAGGTGTTGTTTGCCGATCCACAAACGGCAGAGTTGGCCAATTTCATCCGCACCACCGAAGCGCCTGCTTGACCCTTCAGCCGGCCGGCATCAGTTCGAAACGCCCACCGCCCTCCAGCGTGGTTTTATCGCGCACCGCAGTGGGCGCGCTCGGCAGCCAGGTGTCTACCTGTACCTGGGCAGAAAACGTACGCCCCTTGGCCGGCAACCCGCCCACTACCACCACCAACGGTTGGCCGGGGCGCATCTGGCCACTGCGCTCGGCAGGGTTATACAACTGCGCCAGTTCGACCGGTTTCCCGTCCAGTTGGGGATGCAGGAGTGTCAGGCCGAATACCCCCTGCGCCCCAAAACGGTAGCCTTGATCAGCCGCCGCGTCAGCGTGAAAGCGCAGCGCAATCGTGCTGCTTTCAGGGCAAACGACGTTCAGGCGCACCGTACGCCTGCCCAGGTGGGCAGGGCGATCACCGGGGCGAAGCTGGCCGTAGTCGATGACAGGCTGGCTGAGGAACAGCCGACAGCTTGCAGCATGCGCTGCCGGAAGCAGACCGCCCAACAGCGCGCCCAGCATTACGATGCATCCAACCGCCCGTCTAGCGGCAGGTCGCAGCCGCCGTTTCGTAGAATCCACCATTGTAAGTGTGCTCCGGAAGGTCCAATTTCAGTACGCAGGTCGTGCCGTTCGACGACGACACCGTCAGGCTTTGTGGCGCTTGGACATTACTCAGGAAAACCATCCCATCCCCCACAACCGTTGTCAGCAAGGCGTTATCAGCTCCCAGCACCGCACCGCCCTGTGGCAGCGGCTTGCCGTGCGCATCCGTGGCACGCAGCAATACGCGACGTACCTTGACCACATCGAAGTCGACCTTGCTGAACGAGCCGCGCCCGGCTTGCAGCGCCTGGGTGCCGTTCTTGATATCCACCTGCCGGGGCAGGCTTTTGCCATCCAGGTCCAACAGGCTGTTCTGATAGGCCGCAAGCCCGGCAACCACGGCATTGCCCCACAGGTCAGTCCACACCGGCCCTTGAGGTGTCGTGATTCGTGCACCAGGGATATCTCCGACCGAAGCGATGCCGAAGGTGTCCTCAACCCGATAGGGTGACAGCGTCACCCCGCCGGAATGGGCGACCACCGCCCCCTGCAACTGGCCGGTATAGCTGGTGCTGGCCCCATCCCGGTTGAACCCCACCCCCATTTGAGCGTAACGGGACGTTGCATTGAGTGCCCCGCCGACGCTGTTTTGCCGGTGTTCACCCAGGTCATGGTCACTGCGCAGTTGGTAATTCAAGGTGTCATCGACACGCTCGTCATAGGCCGCGCCAATACTGGCGCGCTCACCCTGGCGTCGGGCGTAGGTGCTGAGGCTGCGGCCGCCACCCAAAGGCACGCTAACTTGCAGCCGGATTCCCACGCCGTCGTCATCCTTTTCCCTGTCGCCCGCGCGGCGCGATTGCCCGACCTTGGACTCGACGGTGACGCCGACGCTGGCGTGCCGGAAGTTCTTGTTCCACGCCCCATAGACATGTTCTGTAGTGCGGCTGCTGAAATGGGCACCCCGGCTGTAGCCCACCGAAAAACCGCCCAGTTGCGGGTCCGCCCAACTGAAGCCGGCGGTGTATTGGTTTTTGAAGCGTGCATTCGCCCCCCCTCGAACGTCCGGGTTTACCGTATCGAGCACGTCACGGTAGCCCGGCGTCTGGGTGGTGGCACTCACTGCCATCTGCACGTTTGCCGGCAAAGCCGCGCTGAGGGAAACACTGTTGCGAGCGCCCTGCACCTTGCTTGAGCGATCGCGAGACAGGTTGTTGCGCAGCCCAACGGAAAAGCGCTCGGAAAAACTGTTGTCCAACGCCAGGCCCACCGAAGTGTAGTCATCGGTACCTTGCATGCCCACACTGAGTGCACTGCCCCTGCCCACCGCCCAGGTGCCACTGCCCATCGCCAGCACAGGCTCTTTGCGCCCGAGGCGCTCCACATCCCGGACCTTGCCCACAGACGCCGTAAACCCGGCCTTGACCGGTACCGCCGCACGAAAGGTGGCCGCCGGCACGACAAAACTGCGCTGCCCGCCACGGGCCTCGATCACCGTGACCTCAAGGTCGCTGGTGCCATTGAGCAAGGGCAGGTTGTTCAGGGAAAAAGGCCCTTGCGGCACCACCGTGGTGTAAATCAAAGCACCGGACTGGCGCACCTCCACCCGCGACTGGCTATACGCCTGGCCCTCGACCGCCACGCCAGCGTTGCTGCCGGGCGCTTCAATGCCATCGGGAAACAGCTGGGCCCCCATCAGTTGCACGCCGCCAAAGACCGGGTTGTTTCCCGAAATCTGGCCAACCTGGAAGGTCGATGCCAATGGCAGGAAATCACGCTGCGCATAGGCATACACATGCTCTGCCGTTGAGCGACGATCATTGGACACAAAGAACTGGCGACTGCGCGCTATCCAGTCGCCCATGTTGAAACCCACCTCGGTAGAGGCTGACAGATAGCGGTGGGTATCCTCGCGAGAATGGCTGTTGACGGCCTGGATATCGTAGTTGAGCAGCGCCGCACTCCCACCGCGCGCATAGCTGCCAGAAGCACTTTGCGGGCCCCGCAGCGCATCCGTCGGCACCACCAACGACACTTCTTCATTGCCTGGGCGCAGCGTGACAATAGCGTTAGGGTAAACGCCCCGCAGGTCATAACAGACGGGGTCAGCCTGTTTGTCGATTACCGCAGAGGGCACACGCAAGCCGGCCCGGTCCAACAGGTTGCGGGTAAAACACAGGTCGCCGTCGCGATCGAAACGGGCATCCGTCAAGCCAATGCGCTCGCCATTGACCGTAAGGTCCACCACGCGAACACCCTCACTGAAACGCGGCGCATCGCGAAAGTAATGGGCAACCGATGGGCTGATCCCACGCGCCTGCAGGGTCGCGAGGTCGAAACCACCCACAGTCGTAGCGGCGGGCGCAGCCTGCGCGCTGTCCACAACGCTCGACATCATGGCCACGCACACCGAAAGGCTCAGCCCACTGCGTCGGAATAGCTCATCGGGCCGCTGTACAAGCCCCACGTTAAGCGGCGTAGCGCGGTTTGTTTTCATAACAGGTCACGGCGCAGTTGCGACAATCTGCGCTTCGTAGTTTTCCACCGTGAACCCATAGACGGTCGCTGGCGAAATCGAAACGCGGGTGGCGCCAACTGGCGCGGTATCCAATGGCACGCTAAGGGTTTCACCCGGCAGCACATAGGTGCGAGGCAGGTAGGCCTTGCGCTGCTGCGGCTTCAACACCACTTCGTCAGACAGGCGCACCACATAGGCGCTGTCGTTGCGCGCAATCAGGGTTTTGCCTTGCAAGTGCCAGGTCAGCAGTTCCCAGGGCGCGTGGTGCTGGGCCAGGCCCTTGGGGTGCAGGATCAAGGGCAGGTTTTGCCGAAGGCTGATACCGATGGTCGCACCTGAACCGGGGCGTGCCTGGGGAATCCCTTCGAATGTCACACGCTTGAGGCGCTGGGTTTTAAGCGGTGCATTGCCTATAAATAGAAACCTGACCATCTGCCGCTCGCCTGCATCAACCCGTGCTACAGGCGGTGTGATTACAACCAGGGGTTCACCATCTTCCGGAATATCTTCGATCGCCGAATGAAGTAACGCCGGCGCCGCGTCAGTATTCCGGACGTTGATACTCACCTCACCGTCGGCCTCATCCAGCACAATCACCGTGGTGTCGGGTTCCATGCCATCGGCCCATGTGGGTGTACCCACTAAAAAACCGACAACCATCGACAGCGATAAGAAAAACTTAATTCGCAAATTGGCAACCCTCTGTCTTTTCATTTACCGCTGGACAGAAAAAAGCCGGCACAAGTTAAAATCGCATTGACCCACTTGTACCGGCCTCAACTATCACTTAGAGATAACGCAATTCAAGTGTCGCCTGACCATCCAGATTGACTTGATTACTCATATCAAGCTCGGCGGTCTTGTTAATGACCGCCTGAACTTCCAGGTTGCCTGTTACGGTATTGACTTGCGCCGGTGTAACCGCCGAACCTGTGCGCCAGGTGGATATATTCGCCGTGTGGCCCAAGGCTTCGGTGCTGCGGGGGTCCCAAGTTCCACCGTAGCCTTCATCGGTAATCACATAAGCGGGTTTACCGTCGGCTAACGAGTTGCGCAAGTGCACCACATACCCGCCAATCTTTTGCCCCTTCGCGGTAGCCCCCAGCCCGTAGTTGTAGTTATCCCGGTAGCCGGTGCCGAATTGCGAAGTCATCAGGCCAGGTATCCGAGTACTCGAACGGTTGTCCACCACCTTTACGCCAATTTTGGCCTTGGCATTGCTGCCGCAGCGAATGGCATAGGGCGTACTTTTCTTCGCCAACTTGGTGTAGCTGGTCGGGCTGAGGGTATTCGGGTCAATGCGGCCATAATCGATAACCGCGTTGCCAATTGTAAAGCTGCAACTGGCGGGGGCTATATAACCTTTGACTTTCAAGTCCGCTGCTTGAGCACTCAAGCTGACGGCCGCCAACAACAGCGAACCTGCAATAACACTGATTTTATATTTCATGAAGCATCACCTCTCGCGTAGGGAAAACAGCTGATAACGAGCAAGGCGACTTTCGATCCCGTGCACACATGACCGAACTGCCTACTCACTAAAATTTGAATCGACACATAAATAACACCACGACATCAATGCCGAGCCAAAGTATTAACACTTCCCCCCTCAAATAAAGCCGGAAAAAATATCAAAACGCGTAAGACCAATCAGTGACTACCCTTCCTGAAGGGCCAGAAAGATGTGTGAATTGCAAAACCCTTCAAGAGGGTTAATACGAAACCGCGTAGGAAATAGTTCGGGCACCTGAAAACAAAGGCTTTAAAAAATGCGGACCACAACAACTATCTAACTTGTAATACGTTCGTCATAAAAAGTTCCTACACGCTGCTAAGAACACTCTTATCGAGAGACTCAGTGGAAATCCCCTGGCACTACGCGTTGGCGCCAGCGGTCGATCGTGGCAGGATGACAAGGTTATCGACCGAGACCCCCAAACCATGCCGCAATCCCAAGCCAAGAATCTGTCCCTGATCGCCGCCATCGACCTGGGCTCCAACAGCTTTCACATGGTCGTGGCCAAGGCCCAGAACGGCGAAATCCGCATCCTTGAGCGGCTCGGCGAGAAAGTACAACTGGCTGCAGGGATCGACGACGAGCGCAAGCTCAATGAAGAATCCATGCAACGCGGGCTCGATTGCCTCAAGCGTTTTGCCCAGTTGATCAACGGCATGCCCCTGGGCGCCGTGCGCATCGTAGGTACCAACGCCCTGCGTGAAGCGCGCAACCGTGGCGAATTCATCCGCCGCGCCGAAGAGATTCTGGGGCACCCCGTAGAAGTCATCTCCGGCCGTGAAGAAGCCCGCCTGATCTACCTCGGTGTGTCCCACACCCTGGCCGACACCCCCGGCAAACGCCTGGTTGCCGACATCGGCGGCGGCAGTACCGAGTTCATCATCGGCCAGCGCTTCGAGCCGCTGCTGCGCGAAAGCCTGCAAATGGGCTGCGTCAGCTACACCCAGCGTTATTTCAAGGACGGCAAGATCACCCCGGCACGCTACGCCCAGGCCTACACGGCGGCGCGGCTGGAGATCATGAGCATCGAGCACGCCCTGCACCGCCTGACCTGGGATGAAGCCATCGGTTCGTCCGGCACCATCCGTGCCATCGGCCTGGCGCTCAAGGCCGGCGGCCATGGCACCGGCGAAGTCAACGCCGAAGGCCTGGCGTGGCTCAAGCGCAAACTGTTCAAGCTGGGGGACGCCGAGAAGATCGACTTCGACGGCATCAAACCCGACCGCCGCACTATTTTCCCGGCAGGCCTGGCGATTCTCGAAGCCATCTTCGATGCCCTCGAACTGCAACGCATGGACCACTGCGACGGCGCCCTGCGCGAAGGCGTGCTCTACGACCTGCTAGGCCGTCATCACCACGAAGACGTGCGTGAGCGCACTCTCAGCTCGCTGATGGAGCGTTATCACGTCGACCTGCAACAAGCGGCGCGGGTGGAACGCAAAGCCCTGCACGCCTTCGACCAGGTGGCCGAAGACTGGGACCTGGAAGACGGTGTGTGGCGCGAACTGCTCGGCTGGGCCGCCAAGGTGCATGAAGTGGGCCTGGATATCGCCCACTACCATTACCACAAGCACGGCGCTTACCTGATCGAACACTCGGACCTGGCCGGTTTCTCCCGCGAAGACCAGCAAATGCTCGCCTTGCTGGTGCGCGGCCACCGCCGCAACATCCCCAAGGACAAGTTTGCCGAGTTCGGTGATGAAGGCATCAAGCTGATTCGCCTGTGCGTGCTGCTGCGCTTTGCGATCCTGTTCCACCACATCCGTGGCACTCAGGAAATGCCCCAGGTGACCCTGCGCGCCAATGGCGAGAGCCTGGACGTGCTGTTCCCCAAAGGCTGGCTGGAAGAGAACCAACTGACCCAGGCAGACTTTGCGCAGGAAGCGGAGTGGCTGACGCGGGTTGGGTTCGTGCTGAACGTGCGCTAACGCGCCCTAAAGAACACTGCAAAAACAAATGTGGGAGGGGGCTTGCTCCCGATAGCGGTGTGTCAGTCAGTACATCTGGCACTGACCCATCGCTATCGGGAGCAAGCCCCCTCCCACATTTTTAGACCCAGTTGGGCTGTTAGTTCACCGTCAGAATAGGGCTACCCAACCGCTCCAACAGCGTCGCCTGCGCGCTGCGCGGGTTCTGGTTGCCGGTTGGCGTGTTGCGCACGTAGCGCCCGTCCGACTGCAGGCTCCAGCTGTGGGTGTTGTCGGTGAGGTAGCTTTCCAGCTCCTTCTTGACCCGCATGATCAGCTTCTTGCCTTCCACCGGGAAGCAGGTTTCTACCCGCTTATCGAGGTTGCGCTCCATCCAGTCGGCGCTGGAGAGGAACATCTGCTCTTCCCCGCCATTGAGGAAGTAGAACACCCGGGTGTGCTCCAGGAAGCGGCCGATGATCGAGCGCACATGGATGTTGTGCGACACGCCGACGATACCGGGGCGCAGGCAGCACATGCCACGCACCACCAGGTCGATGCGCACGCCAGACTGGCTGGCCTTGTACAGCGCGCGGATGATCTTTGGATCGGTCAGCGAGTTGAACTTGGCGATGATGTGCGCCGGCTTGCCGTCGAGGGCGAACTGGGTTTCGCGGGCAATCATGTCGAGCATGCCCTTCTTGAGGGTGAACGGCGCGTGCAGCAGCTTTTTCATGCGCAACGTTTTGCCCATGCCGATCAACTGGCTGAACAGCTTGCCGACGTCTTCACACAAGGCATCGTCGGAGGTCAGCAGGCTGTAGTCGGTGTAGAGCTTGGCGTTGCCGGCGTGGTAGTTGCCGGTGCCCAAGTGGGCATAGCGCACGATCTCCCCGGCTTCGCGGCGCAAGATCAACATCATCTTGGCGTGGGTCTTGAACCCAACCACGCCGTAGATCACCACCGCGCCCGCTGCTTGCAGGCGGCTGGCCAGTTGCAGGTTGGACTCTTCGTCGAACCGCGCACGCAGCTCGATCACCGCCGTGACTTCCTTGCCGTTACGCGCAGCGTCCACCAGGGCGTCGACGATTTCCGAGTTGGCGCCGGAGCGGTACAGCGTTTGGCGTACGGCCAATACGTGCGGGTCCTTGGCGGCCTGGCGCAGCAGGTCGACCACCGGGGTGAAGGACTCGAACGGGTGCAGCAACAGGATGTCCTGCTTGCTCACCACGCTGAAAATGTTCTCGCTGTTTTGCAGCAGTTTCGGGATCTGCGGCGTGAACGGCGTGTATTGCAGCTCCGGGTGGCTGTCCAGGCCGGTGATGCTGAACAGGCGCGTCAGGTTCACCGGGCCGTTGACTTGATACAGCTCCGACTCGGCCAGGTTGAATTGCTTGAGCAGGTAGTCCGACAGGTGTTTCGGGCAGGTATCCGCCACTTCCAGGCGCACTGCATCGCCGTAGCGCCGCGAGAACAGCTCACCGCGCAGGGCACGGGCCAGGTCTTCGACGTCTTCGGAGTCCAGCGCCAGGTCGGCGTTTCGGGTCAGGCGGAACTGGTAGCAGCCTTTTACTTTCATGCCCTGGAACAGATCGTCCGCATGCGCATGGATCATTGAGGACAGGAATACATAGTTATCGCCAGGGCCACCCACCTCTTCCGGTACCTTGATGATCCGTGGCAACAGACGCGGTGCCGGGATGATCGCCAGGCCCGAATCGCGACCGAAGGCGTCGATACCTTCAAGCTCGACGATAAAGTTGAGGCTCTTGTTCACCAGCAACGGGAACGGGTGCGTCGGGTCGAGGCCGATAGGGGTGATGATGGGCGAAATCTCGTCGCGGAAGTAACGACGTACCCAGGTCTTGATTTTGGTGGTCCAGTGACGGCGACGGATGAAGCGGACCTGATGTTTTTCCAGTTCCGGCAGCAGGATGTCGTTGAGGATCGCGTATTGGCGGTCCACATGGCCGTGTACCAGTTCACTGATGCGCGCCAGGGCCTGGTGCGGTTGCAGGCCGTCGGCACCGGCTTGCTCACGGGCGAAGGTGATCTGCTTCTTGAGGCCGGCCACACGAATTTCGAAGAACTCGTCCAGGTTGCTGGAGAAGATCAGCAGGAATTTCAGCCGCTCCAGCAAGGGGTAGGACTCATCCAGCGCCTGTTCCAGCACGCGGATGTTGAATTGCAGTTGGGACAGCTCACGGTGGATGTACAGGCTGCTGTCATCCAGGTTGGTCACCGCGGCCACCGGCGCCGGCACAGGCGGCTCGGCCACCACGGCGGGCGGGGCTGGCTCCAGCTCCGGCGGGGTTTCGGTGACTTGTTCAACCACCGGGTGAGCGTCTTTTACAGCAACGTCTGTGAGTCCTTCGGTATTCATCGAGTGTTCCTGTGAGGGCTAGTGTTGCTCTCTAAGCAATTGAGCGGCGCGGGCGGCGAAGTAGGTCAGAATGCCATCAGCCCCGGCGCGTTTAAAGGCTGTCAGGGACTCGAGAATCACCCCTTCACTCAGCCAACCATTCTGTATTGCAGCCATGTGCATCGCGTATTCGCCACTGACCTGATAGACAAAGGTCGGCACTTTGAATTCCTCTTTGACCCGGTAAAGGATGTCGAGGTACGGCATCCCCGGCTTGACCATCACCATGTCGGCCCCTTCAGCCAGGTCGGCCGCCACTTCGTGCAGGGCTTCATGGCTGTTGGCCGGGTCCATCTGGTATGAGGCTTTGTTGGCCTTGCCCAGGTTGAGGGCCGAGCCCACCGCATCGCGGAACGGTCCGTAATAGGCGCTGGCGTACTTGGCCGAGTAGGCCATGATCCGCACATTGACGTGGCCGGCCAGTTCCAGGGCTTCGCGAATCGCCTGGATGCGCCCATCCATCATGTCCGACGGTGCAACCACCTGGGCGCCTGCTGCGGCGTGGGACAAGGCCTGCTTGACCAGTGCATCGACGGTGATGTCGTTCTGAACATAGCCGTCCTCGTCGAGAATGCCATCCTGGCCGTGGGTGGTGAACGGGTCCAGGGCCACGTCGGTGATCACCCCAAGCTCCGGGAAACGCTCGCGCAAGGCGCGGGTGGCACGCTGGGCGATGCCGTGCGGGTTCCAGGCTTCGGCGGCGTCCAGGGACTTGAGTTCGGCAGGCGTGACCGGGAACAGCGCCAGCGCAGGTATGCCCAACTCGACCCAACCCGCCGCCTCGATCAGCAACTGATCAATGGTCAAGCGCTCCACACCCGGCATCGATGCCACCGCTTCGCGCCGATTCTCACCGTCGAGCACAAATACCGGCAGGATCAGATCATTGGTCGTCAGCACGTTTTCACGCACCAAGCGGCGAGAAAAATCATCACGGCGATTGCGACGCAGGCGGGTAGCGGGGAACAGGCGATTGGCAGGGGTAAAGCTCACGACAGACTCCTGAGCCCGCGTAATACGGGCGAGCGTTGCAGTTATAAGCGGCCATTATGACGAAGGTATGACAGTTGTGCTTGCCGATGCGACCTGTAGCCGCATTCGTCGTTTATGTAGGAATTGTTCACTTCGTGACACATCTCGATACTTTCATGAATGTTCACGAAGGCGTAGGCTGCGCGTTCATTTCGCCAGCACCCCAGACCATGCTTCAACAATTTCTGCATGACTTCGGCTACTTTGCGCTCTTTTTGGGCACGTTCTTCGAAGGCGAGACCATCCTGGTTCTCGCAGGCTTCCTGGCGTTCCGTGGGTACATGGATATCAACCTGGTGGTGGTCGTTGCCTTCTTTGGCAGCTACGCCGGCGATCAGCTTTGGTACTACATGGGCCGCAAGCACGGCCGCAAGTTGTTGGCGCGCAAACCCCGCTGGCAATTGATGGGCGACAAGGCCCTGGGGCACATCCGTAAGCACCCGGATCTGTGGGTGTTGAGCTTCCGCTTCGTCTACGGATTGCGCACGGTCATGCCGGTAGCGATTGGCCTGTCTGGCTACCCCCCGTTGCGTTATCTGATCCTCAACGGCATTGGCGCGGCGATCTGGGCCGCGGCACTCGGCGCTGCGGCCTACCACTTCGGCGCAGTGCTCGAAGGCATGCTGGGCAGCGTCAAGAAATACGAGCTATGGGTGCTGGGCGCACTGTTGTTGCTGGGCTTTGGCCTGTGGCTGCGTCGCCGCTTCAAGAACGCTCGCATTGCCCGTCAGGCCTGTGCCGACGCCAAGGCCCGGCTCGCAGCCCAGCCGGCGTCGGTAGAAGCGCCTAAGACACCAGTGGAGTAAGCCGGCTTCTGCAGCAGTAGAGGCCAATCACGCTGAGCAGGCTGTAGCTCGCCAGGCCCAGCCAGCCCAGGTTGCTGGCGGGCCACAGGCCCACCAGCGGCGCCAGCCACACCAGCGGTACATTCAGCGCCAGGCGCGCCACTTCGGCCTTGAGTGCCCACGGGCGATTCTCCAGGGCCACGCCCAAGGTAAACAACCCCAGCGCCATCGCACCCCAGCCCACAATCAGTGCCGCCGTGGGCAACCCCTCGCCCACATTCATCAAATAACTGCCAAAGCCCACATACGCAGCAAATTGCAGAGCGATGTACACCTGCTGGCGCACATCCAGCGCCACCTCGAATTTTCGGAACTGACTCAAATCGTGCTTGGCCAACGGGTACTTGGCCTTCACATCCGCCGGGCGCCAGCCGGTGCGCATAAACCAGATGCGCAGCTTGTCCCACCAACGCTCGGTGCGCCGCGCATCACTCCATAGCTGTGCGTAAAACTGCAGGTTGGCCCACAGCGGATTCCAGCTGGCCAGGGGGGTGGTCACGCCGAAAATCACCGGTTCGTTGTCGTCTTCTTCCTGGAAGGTGCCGAACAGCCGGTCCCAAATAATGAACACCCCGCCGTAGTTGCGATCCATGTAGAGAGCGTTCTGCGCATGATGGGCCCGATGATTGGAGGGTGTGACGAAGAACCACTCGTACCAGCCCAGCTTGGGCACATGGCGGGTGTGCACCCAGAATTGATACAGCAAGTTAAGGGATGCCACGCTGATAAACACCACCAGCGGCACGCCGACCACGGCCAGGGGCAGGTAGAAGATCCAGCTCAGCAGAAAGCCGGTGCTGGTCTGGCGCAGGGCGGTGCTGAGGTTGTAGTCCTCACTCTGGTGATGCACCGAGTGGGCAGCCCAGAGGATATTGCGCTCATGGCCCATACGGTGCAGCCAGTAGTAGCAGAAGTCGTAGAACACAAAGGCGAACACCCAGGTCCAGACGCTCTGGGCAGGCAGCTCGAACAGTGCCAGGTGCTTGAGGGCAAAGGCGTAGGTCAAAATCCCCACGCCTTTGGTCAGCAGGCCCGTGGTGGTCGACAACACGCCGGTGCTGAGGCTGTTGATGGCGTCTGCCACCCGGTAGTTGCGCTCACCACGCCAGCGGTCGGCAAGCAGCTCTACCACGATCAAGGCGATGAAAAACGGTACCGCGTAAGGCACGAAGTCCATGGTCTGGTCCGGTTTGTTTTTGTTACATCTAGAGTAGGTGTAGTGCCGCCAAGCCCCATTGGCAACAGGTGACAAATTAGTAGACATTTAACGCCATGACCCCAGGAGAAATGCCCATGAGCAAAAAGATTGCAGTGATCCTTTCCGGCTGCGGCGTGTATGACGGCACAGAGATCCACGAAAGCGTGATCACCCTGCTGCGCCTGGACCAGCGCGGTGCTCAGGTCCAATGCTTTGCCCCCGATATTGCGCAGTTGCATGTGATCAATCACCTGACCGGCGAGGAAATGCCCGAGTCACGCAATGTGCTGGTGGAATCGGCCCGCATCGCACGGGGAGAAGTGAAGGACATCCGTGAAGCCAACGCCGACGACTTCGACGCACTGATCGTGCCCGGAGGGTTTGGCGCGGCGAAGAACCTGTCGAACTTTGCGGTGGAGGGCGCCGGTTGCAGCGTCAACCCAGAGGTTTTGGCCTTGGCCGAGGCGTTTGCTGAATCGGGCAAGCCGGTCGGGCTGATCTGCATCTCCCCTGCCCTGGCCGCGAAAATTTACGGCCCTGGCGTGACCTGCACCATCGGCACCTGCCCCGATACCGCAGCGGCCCTGGACAAGATGGGCGCCAACCACCAGGAGTGCGCGGTGGAAGACATCGTCGAAGACACGGCGCGCAAGCTGGTGAGCACACCGGCCTACATGCTGGGCAAGAACATCAGCGAGGTGGCTTCGGGGATCAACAAGCTGGTGGATCGGGTGCTGGAGCTGACCCACGAGAACGATTAACCGGCTCGCGTCAGCCGCGTCAAAATCCGGTCCAGGGCATTGGCAAACGCCTGCTTGTCCTTTTCCCCATGGGGCGGTGGCCCGCCGCCCATTTGACCTTGCTCACGCAGGTCGGTGAACAGGTTGCGCACTGCCAACCGCTCACTCATGTTCGCCGGGCTGAACTCCTTGCCCCGTGGGTCGAGGGCGGTGACGCCCTTCTTCACCAGGCGATCCGCCAGCGGCACATCGCTGCAAATCACCAACTCGCCTGGCACCGCGTGCTCTACCAGGTAGTCATCTGCCGCATCCGGGCCGCTGGGTACCACGATCAGTTTTACGCAGGAAAAACTCGGTTTGATCTGGCTTTGCCCGGCCACCAGCACCACCTCGAACTGGCGCTTGAGGGCGAACTTGACCACTTGGTCCTTGGCTGCCCGGGGGCAGGCGTCGGCATCGATCCATACGCGCATAAACACTCCTTCCAGAAACAACATCGATCCAATGTGGGAGCGGCGGTGCGACGATTCGACTTGCTCGCGAATGCGGTGCATCAGCTTGCCTATATGTGGCTGACCCACCGCTTTCGCGAGCAAGCCCGCTCCCACACTGACTGTGCCCACTTAAGACTTAAGCAGTAACGCGACGCTTCTCGGCCAATCGACTACGGCCATACAGCACCACAATCGCCAGGATCGCCACCGCCTGCGCACTCAACGAGTACGCATCGGCATGAATCCCCAGCCAGTCAAAGTCAAAGAACGCCACCGGTCGCGTGCCGAAGATGCCGGCTTCCTGCAATGCCTTCACGCCATGCCCGGCAAACACCACCGACAGCGCGCACAACAGCGCCGCGTTGATGCCAAAGAACAACGCCAGCGGCAGCTTGGCCGAACCGCGCAGGATCACCCACGCCAGGCCCACCAGCAGCACCAACGCTGTAGCGCCACCCGCCAACACCGCGTTGTGCCCGGCCGGGCCCGCTTGCAGCCACAGGGTTTCGTAGAACAGGATCACTTCGAACAGCTCGCGGTACACCGAGAAGAACGCCAGCATCGCAAACCCAAAGCGCCCGCCGCCGCCCACCAGGCTGCTTTTGATGTAGTCCTGCCAGGCAGCTGCGTGGCGACGGTCGTGCATCCACACCCCCAGCCACAGCACCATCACACTGGCGAACAGCGCGGTGCAGCCTTCGAGCAATTCGCGCTGGGCGCCGCTCACGTCGATCACGTAGGCGGCCAACGCCCAGGTGGCCAAGCCCGCCAACAGCGCCAGGCCCCACCCCACGTTGACGCTGCGCACCGCCGACTGCTGGCCGGTGTTGCGCAGGAAGGCGAGGATCGCCGCCAGTACCAGGATCGCTTCCAGCCCTTCACGCAGCAGGATCAGCAAGCCGGAGATGTAGCTCAACGACCAGCTCAAGCCGTCGCTGCCCAGCAGGCCGGCAGATTCGGTGAGTTTGCCCTTGGCCACGTCCAGGCGCTGTTGCACCTGCTCCACGGGCAAGCCGTCCTGCAACGACTGCCGGTAGGCCATCAGGGCCTTCTCGGTGTCCTTGCGCACGTTGGCGTCGACGTTGTCCAGGGAGCTTTCCACCAGCTCGAAGCCCTCCAGGTACGCGGCAACCGACAGGTCGTAGGCCTGTTCATGGTCACCATTGCGGAACGCGGCGAGGCTCTTGTCCAACGTGGTGGCGGTATAGTCGAGCAACTGCGCGGGGCCGCGCTTGACCTGGGGCGGTTGCGCACGCTGGGCGCGGAAGGTCGCCGCGGCGGCTGGGCCGTTGGCGGCCAGCACTTCATTGGGGGTTTGGCGGGCCAAGTCAGCAAGGTTGAATGGCTGCTCGGTCTTCGCTGCTGCCGGGTCGGCGGTGAAGCCCGCGATGTAAGTGGCCAGGTCCCAGCGCTGGCGGTCGTCCAGTTGGTCGGCGAACGACGGCATATCGGTGCCTTCGACGCCCAGGCCCAGGGTGTTGTAGATCGCGTACAGGCTCAGGCGATCCAGGCGCGTGGCGTCCGTGAGGTTGGCGGGCGGCGGCGTCATGCCCATGCCCGCCGGGCCATCGCCTGCACCGGCAGCGCCGTGGCACACCGAGCAATGCTGGGCATAGAGCGGGGCGCCACGGGTGGGGTCGGGAGTAATGGCCGGGGCTTGGCTCACTTCATAGGCAACCGCGAGTTGGGCGCCCAATTGCCGGGCCTGACGGGCCACTGTCGCGCCATCCTGATGGGCGACTACAGCGGCTTTCAGTTCGTCGACGCCTTTGACCAACGCGTCGCGCTCCGGGCGTTGCGGCAGTTCTGCGACCAAGCCTTGCAACACCCCTAGAAACTCGACCTGCTCACGGTATTCAGACTCATCAATCACCTTGCCCGCCTCCACCGTGGGAGGGTAGTCAGCGCCAATGTAGTCCAGCAAATGCAGGGCTTGCGGGGCGCCTTCGGCCGTCGCGGCCATCAGGTTGACGCTGCACGACATCAACGCCGGCAACAGCAGCCAGGCGAGAAAACGGAAGGGGGCAGTCATGAATGAATCTCAAGGGGAAATACGAAGTAACACATTGTTAAGCCTTAGACGCTTTGACTCAAGGCGTTAGTGATTTGGCGATTGGAAGGCCAAGGTATTTCAGCTGAGCGGTGATGGCGTTTTGTCGATTGCATCACATCAATAAGCCATTGTTTTGCCAGTAACCGGGTTTATAATGCCGCGCCCTGTTAGTGCCAAAGGGAATTTCATTCCTCATTTTTATGAGGAATTACCACACCGATTCAATACTTTCAGGGAAGAAGTAGCATGGCATTCCGCGCCTTGACTCCGCTCGCACTCGCGGCGGTCACCTTGCTCTCCGGCTGTTCGATGTTCCGCAGCTACGACACCGAGCTGCAAGCCACCAACCAGCAATTGGCCACCGGTAATGTCGATGCCGCCTTGACCCTGCTGGAAAAAAACAACACCAGTGACGACAAAGACCTGCTCTATTTCTTTGAAAAGGGTGAGTTGCTGCGGGCCAAGGGCGACCTGACCGGCAGCCAGACCGCCTGGCGCAGTGCCGACCTGCAAGTCTACAAGTGGGAAGAGTCGGTCAAGTTCGACAGCGAAAAATACCTCGCCCAGTTCGGCAGTTTCCTGGTCAACGACAAGGTGCGCCGCTACGAAGGCTATGACTACGAAAAAGTCATGCTCACCACCCAGATGGCCCTGAACCTGCTGGCTCTGAATGACTTTGACGGCGCCCGCACCGAAATCAAGAAAACCCACGAGCGTGAAGCCGTCATCGCCGACCTGCGGGACAAGGAATACCTCAAGCGCGAGAACGAAGCCGAGCGCGAAGGTGTGACCACCCAGATGAAAGACCTGCGCGGCTACCCGGTGGAAGCGCTGGATGCACCCGAGGTGGTCGGCCTGAAAAACAGCTACCAGAGTGCCTTCAGCCATTACTTGGCCGGCTTCGTCTACGAAGCCTTGGGTGAAAAAGACCTGGCCGCCCCCGGCTACCGAAAGGCCGCCGAATTGCGCCCCAACACCCCTTTGCTTGAGCAAGCATTGCTGAACCTGGACAAATCCAAGGTCGGTGCCGACGAAAGTGAAGTGCTGATCGTCGTGCAGAGCGGCCTGGCACCGGCCCGCGACTCGATCCGCCTGCCGCTGCCGATCCCGATCAACGGCAACCTGGTGATCACCCCGCTGTCGTTCCCGGTGATCAAGGCCGATACCTCCACGGCAGCCTTCGCGCAGATCGGCGTCGACGGCCAGCAACAGAACCTCACCGCCCTTAACAGCACCACCGCCATGTCCCGCCGCGCCCTGCGTGACGACATGCCCGGGATCATCCTGCGTACCACGGTGCGTGCGGTGACCCGTGGCGTGGCGCAAAACAACCTGAACAAGACCAACCCCATGGCCGGCCTGGTATTGGGCATCGCCTCGGCCGTCACCGAAGGCGCCGACACCCGAACCTGGCGCACCCTGCCGGACATGACCCAGGTGACCCGCCTGCGCCTCAAGCATGGCGAGCACCAGGTCAGCCTGCCCAATGCCCTGGGCGGCACGCTGGTGACGGTCAAGGCCGATCAGCGCTACCAAGTGATCACCTTGCGCGTGGTCGGCAATCAAGTGTTCGCCGGCGGCCTTGCGGCGCACGTGGTACCGAGCCAGGCCACCCAAGCCATCGCCCTCAAACAACCTTAAGGAGCACGCTATGCGTCATTTCATCCTCGGCGCCCTGGCGCTGGTCCTGCTTGCCGGCTGCGCCACACCGCCGCCGCCGGAACCTGGCAGTGCCGCCAGCAAAATCGTAGTGATGGGCAAGTTCAAGGGCATCGCCGTCGGCGCCATCCGCGTGGCACGCGAGAACGGCTTTCTCACCGCCAAGGTGCAGTTGAGCAACATCACCAGCAGCAACCAGACGATGTATTACCGCTTTGCCTGGCTGGGCGCCGACGGCTTCCCAGTAGGCGATGAAGAAACCTGGAAAGTGCTGAACCTGTACGCCAACCAGGCCACCTTCCTGCCGGCCATTGCCAACCTGCCTCAAGCTGCGGACTTCCGCCTTGAAGTGAAGACGCCTTGACGCCCACCCCAATTCAGCTCTGGAGAGATGTCCCCATGTTTGCACGCTTTTCGATCCTTGCCGTCGTTGCCGTCCTGGCCAGCGGCTGCTCCAACACGTCGCCGGTACTGGGCAGCAAGAACATCAGCTACGGCGATACCAAGGCCGTGGAAACGGTGACCAACGAGTTCGGCTCCACCGACCTGCAGATGATCGCCGAAGGCATGACCCGCTCCCTGGCTCAGTCCGGCATCCTGCAAGGCCGCCCTGTGGTGCAGGTGTACGACGTAAAGAACAAGACCAGCGAGTACATCGATACCCGTGAGATCACCACCTCGATCAAGACCCAGCTGATGAAAACCGGCACCGCCCGCTTCGCCAGCGATAACACCGACATGCAAAGCCAGGTCGACCAGCTCAAGCTGCAAAACCAGAGTGGCCTGTACAAGAAGTCCACCGTGAGCAAGACCGGCAACATGGTCGCCGCCAAGTACCGCCTGGAAGGCTCCATCAGCTCGATCGTCAAGCGCAGCGCGGACTACAAGGACGTGTTCTACAAATTCAGCCTGCAACTGGTCGACGTCGAGAGCGGCCTGGCCGAATGGATGGACGAAAAAGAAATCCGCAAGACCACGGAGCGCTAAGCAATGCGTGCATGGATCGGCATGATCGGCTTGCTGTGCGCCTTTGGCGCCTCGGCCGCCCCGAAAATCGCGGTGACCGACCTGGCCTACGAGGCGCGGGTCGAGGAATACATTCACCAGGTATCGGCCAGCAATAACTTTCAGGCAAGCGCCTACCACGCCAGCGGCGCGTCGAACTATAGCGAGTACGAAAGCCGTACCAGCTATATCGAGCAGACTGAACTGCGCAAATTCAGTGGTGATATCAAGGGCGAGATCCTCAAGTCCCGCCAGTTCCAGCTGGTGCAGGGCACGCCCTACACTGCCGATGCCAAGGGTGACGTCTACGACGTGATCAAGCGCATCAAGGCTGGCAACTTCAAAGGTGCGGACTACGTGCTGTTCGGCACACTGTCGGACATCGACTTTACCCAAGACATCAACGCCCTGGACCACACCAACAGCTACTCAGCCGTGCTGGGCCTGACGCTGGTGGCGGATTTCAGCCTGATCAACACCCGCACCTATGAGATCACCTCGGCGTTCACCGCCATGGGTGAAGGCCAGGACACCAAGCTGGTGAACAGCCGCGATGTGCGCGTGAGCCTGAACCGGCCGCGGGTGGTGAAGGAAGTGTCGAAAGCGCTGGGTGAAGATGTGGCGCGCCAGTTGGCGGAGCAGTTGGGCGGTGGGTATCAGGAGCCTGGCCAGCCGGTGTTGCGTAACAACCTGCCAAGGGATGAAGCGCCGAAGATCTTGCGCTGACACTCATTAGATCAAGCAACACAAAACCAATGTGGGAGGGGGCTTGCCCCCGATGGTGGTGTATCAGTCAGCTAATCTGTAGCTGACCCACCGCTATCGGGAGCAAGCCCCCTCCCACATTTTTAACCCCGTTTCTTCAGTTACGCTGTCGCGCGATGCAGGCTGGCGAGGAACCCGGCGGCCCCCACAAACAACCCCGCAAACGTACGGTTCATCCGCTTCTGCTGCTTAGGCGTGCGCAACAACCGCAGCACCTTCGACGCCAACCCCGTATACCCCGCCATCACGATCATATCGACGGCGATCATCGTCGCCCCCAGGATCACATACTGGATCAACAACGGCGCCTGCGGGTTCACGAACTGCGGCAGCACCGCCAGCATGAACACCAAGGCCTTGGGGTTGCTGGCATTGACCAGAAAGCCTCGGAACATCATCGCCATCGGCTTACCGATCGGGCGCACAGCCGCGTCATCGGTCATGTCCATGGGCAGGGCACGCCACTGCTTGATGGCCAGGTACACCAAGTACGCCACGCCGAACCATTTGATCGCATAAAACGCTGTAGAGGACGTGGCCAGGATGGCGCCAAGGCCGCCGGCGACCACGGCAATCTGCATCGCCAGGCCGATTTGCAGGCCAATGGCGTTCCAGTAGCCGCGCACAAAACCGTATTGCAGGCCGCTGGACATCGAGGCGATGGCGCCTGCGCCGGGGGAAAGGGAGATGATCCAACTGGCCACGAAAAAGGCCAGCCATGTATCGAGTGCCATTACACACCTCGTTTCAAATTCGTCGTGAGCGTTAAGCTAACTCCGAGCAGCGAGGCCTGGCTATCGAATTTTTACGCGGGGGTGATCCAGCGGCGTACAGAGCGTTGGAAGAACAGGCTGTTGGGCACCTGCACCATCGCACTGTCGGTGCCGGCTTCGGCCACTTCGATCAGCGTGGTGTACAGCAGATTGATCGCAACCACCCGCCCCTTCACGCCGGGTTTGTCGACGGTGTCCACCAACTCGACGATATCGCCAATACGGAAAGGCCCTACGGTAAAAATCAAAATGGCGCACAACAGGTTGGACAGCACCGACCACATGGCAAAAAACGCCACGGCGGCGACCGCCACAAACCCCGACAAAGCGGTCCACAACACTGTGGCAGAGACGCCCAGGCGACCCAGCACAAAGATCAGCGCACTGCCCATGATCAACCAGCGCAAGCCACCGCGCAGCGGCATCAGCAATTGCGGCGGCAGCGGATAACGCTCGCCCAGGCGCGTGAGGCCTTTGGCGACAAAACGCTGGGCCAGGTAACCGGCCAGCAGGATCAGCAGGATTTGCACGCCGATCCAGATCGGTTCGATCCATTGCGCCGGCAGCGGCAGTTGCAGCGCCTCCATCAGGACAACGCCTCCAGCTCCGCTTGCAGGGTTTCGAGCAGTTCGAGGGCTTCCATCCAGGTTTCCTCCAACTGCCCTTCACGTACCTTGAGCTTGGCCTGTTCGGCCAGCAAGTCACGCAGCTCATCCTTGCGGGCGGCTTCATACACGGCGCTGTCGCCCAGGCTGGCTTCGATCTTGGCCAGGCGCTCATGCACCTTGCCAAGCTCGGCTTCCAGCTTGTCGGCTTCACGTTTGTGCGGCGCCAGTTGCTGACGCAACGCGGCGGCAGCCTGGCGCTGGGCTTTCTTGTCGGTCTTGTCCGGGTTGACCGGCGTGTTGCTGGCCGGCGCGTTGCGCAGGCGGTAGTCCGTCAGCCAACGAGCGTAGTCGTCCAGGTCGCCGTCGAACTCTTCGACTTTGCCGTCAGCCACCAGCAGGAAGTTGTCGGTGGTGCTCTTGAGCAAGTGGCGATCGTGAGACACCACCAGTACCGCACCACTGAACTCCTGCAAGGCCATGGTCAGCGCCAGGCGCATTTCCAGGTCCAGGTGGTTGGTGGGTTCGTCGAGCAGCAGCAGGTTCGGACGGTCCCAGGCGATCAGCGCCAGGGCCAGGCGGGCTTTTTCGCCACCGGAGAAATTCAGCACTGGCTCGTCGATGCGCGCCCCACGGAAGTCGAAGCCACCGAGGAAGTCGCGCAGGGTCTGTTCGCGCTCGGTCGGCGCCAGGCGTTGCAGGTGCAGCAACGGGCTGGCCTTGGCGTCGAGGGAATCCAACTGGTGCTGGGCAAAGTAGCCCACCACCGTGTTCTCGCCACGGGTCAGGCGACCGGCCAAAGGCTCAAGTTCGCCCGACAGGTTTTTGATCAGCGTCGACTTGCCCGCGCCGTTAGGGCCAAGCAAACCGATACGGGCACCCGGCGTGAGCTGCAGCTTGACCTTCTCCAGGATGGTTTTGTCGCCATAGCCCAGGCGCGCATCCGAGAGGTCCAACAGCGGGCTGGAGATTTTCACCGACTCGCGGAATACAAAGTCGAACGGCGAATCGACGTGGGCCGCCGACAGCTCTTCCATGCGCTCCAGGGCCTTGATCCGGCTTTGTGCCTGGCGGGCCTTGGTGGCCTGGGCCTTGAACCGGGCAATGTAGCTTTCCATGTGCGCGCGCTGCGCCTGTTGCTTCTCGTAGGCTTGTTGCTGCTGGGCCAGGCGTTCGGCACGGGCGCGTTCGAACGCGGTGTAGCCGCCACGGTAGAGGGTGATCTTCTTTTGTTCGACGTGGGCGATGTTGTCCACCACCGCATCGAGAAAGTCCCGGTCGTGGGAAATCAGCAGCAAGGTGCCCTGGTAGCTCTTGAGGAAGTCTTCCAGCCACAGGATCGCATCGAGGTCCAAGTGGTTGGTGGGTTCGTCGAGCAGCAACAGGTCCGAGGGGCACATCAGCGCCTGGGCCAGGTTCAGGCGCATGCGCCAGCCACCGGAGAAGTCGGCGACCGGGCGGTCCATCTGTTCGTTGGTAAAGCCAAGGCCGGCAAGCATCTTGCGAGCGCGGGCGTCGGCGGTGTAGCCGTCGGCACTGTCGAGTTCCGCGTGCAGGCGTGCCTGGGCGGCGCCGTCCTGGGTTTTCTCGGCCTCGGCCAGGTCGTGTTGCACCTGGCGCAGACGCAGGTCGCCATCGAGCACGTAGTCGATCGCGATGCGGTCCAGGGTGTCGATCTCCTGGCGCATATGGGCGATGCGCCAGTCGGCGGGCAGCAAGCAGTCCCCGGAATCCGGGGTCAGCTCACCCAGCAGCAGGGCGAACAACGTGGATTTGCCGGCGCCGTTGGCACCGATCAGGCCGGCTTTGTGACCGGCGTGCAGGGTCAGCTCGGCGTCTTCAAGAAGACGTTGCGGGCCACGCTGTAATGTTAGGCTTTGAAGTCGGATCATAATGGCGGCGGAGTCTACCAGCTTCGTTGGCCGCTGGCTTGGGTGTGAATATGTGCGCTGACCTGTGGAGCTTTGCCCTCTCGACTTACGCCCGCTCAGGGTGCGAAGCCGCTTGCCTGCGCTTGCAGGATCAAGGCGCGGATGTGTGCCTGTTGCTGTGTGGCCTGTGGCTGGAGCAGCGCGGTGTGGCGGTTGAGCGTGAGCGCGTGCAGGCGCTGCAACAGCTTGCCCGGCCGTGGCGCACTGACGTGATCGAACCCTTGCGACGCGTGCGTGTGCAGTGGCGTGCCCTGGCGCAGCAGGATGAGCCGTTGGCAGCATTGCGCGAGCGGGTCAAAGCCCTGGAGTTGGATGCCGAGCGACAGTTGCTGACGCGCTTGGAGGCGCTTGCCCAGGGATGGACGACGGGTGTGGCAGGTCAGCAGCAATGGCTTGAAGGACTGGCGGCCGAAGATGCCGCCAACCTTGACCACGACGCGCTGCAGCAGCTGCGCGTCGTGGCCACCAGCACTTAGGAAGCGCTGGTTGGGGTGGTGCTTGGCGCTGCCGGTGCAGGGGTGCTGCTGGCCGGTGCGGCCGGAGCGGCGGATGCTGCCGGTGCAGCGGCAGGGGCCGCAGGCTTGGCAACAGCTGGCTTGGCTACTGGCTTCGCGGCTGGTTTGGCAGCAGCAGGCTTGGCAGCTGGCTTCGCGGCTGGCTTGGCAGCAGCAGGTTTGGCGGCTGGCTTCGCGGCTGGTTTGGCAGCAGCAGGTTTGGCGGCTGGCTTCGCGGCTGGTTTGGCAGCAGCAGGTTTGGCGGCTGGCTTCGCGGCTGGTTTGGCAGCAGCAGGTTTGGCAGCTGGCTTCGCGGCTGGTTTCGCAGCAGCGGTTTTAGCCGCTGGCTTCGCGGCCGGTTTCGCAGCAGCAGTTTTAGCTACTGGCTTGCCGGCTGGTTTGGCAGCAGCAGTTTTAGCTACTGGCTTGGCGGCTGGTTTGGCAGCAGCGGTTTTAGCCGCTGGCTTGGCGGCTGGTTTCGCAGCAGCAGTTTTAGCAGCTGGCTTGGCGGCTGGTTTGGCAGCAGCAGTTTTGGCAGCTGGCTTGGCGGCTGGTTTGGCAGCAGCAGTTTTGGCAGCTGGCTTGGCGGCTGGTTTGGCAGCAGCAGTTTTGGCGGCTGGCTTGGCGGCTGGTTTGGCAGCAGCAGTTTTGGCAGCTGGCTTAGCGGCTGGTTTGGCAGCAGCGGTTTTAGCGACTGGCTTGGCAACTGCTTTTGCCGGGGTACGAGCGCCCAGTACTTTAGCGACCGCTTCCTTCACACGACCAACGCCCTGGGCCAGTTTCAGGCTTTCCTGAGCATCTTTTTTGAGTTGGGAAATGTAGGTGCGGGTTTCAGCTTGGCGATTTTTGAGGGCGTCCAGCAGGTCCTCAAGTTCTTTGACGGCGTCTTTGGCTTTGGCTTGTGCCTTGGCCTTGCCGGCAGTGGCGGCGTCTTGCAGTTTGGTGCGGGATTTGTGCAGCTTCTCTTGCGCTTTACCGCGTTGTTTTTCCAGCTTGGCGAGCAGCTTTTCTGCATCGGCCAAGGCTTGGGAACAAGCGCTTTCCAGATGTTCGAGCAAGCTGCCCGAAAGTTGTTGGAGTAAATGCAACGGGGTATTAACAGGCTTCTGTTTGGCCGACATGGTTTACCTCCTGGCTGACGTGGGTGCGGCTCATACTAGCCCTCTGCTCTTACCGCCGCTAGGGCATGTTGACAGTATCGTTTGCCTTGCGTTGCACCACGCGAAAATTCTTATCGTTATAACGAAAATACGCGGCACTTTTTACTCATTCACACTGGCATAATCCGTCGCACTTTCGGCGGGAGAATGCCCCATGTCGCGTTACCTTTTTCTTGTGCTGGGCCTGGCGATTTCAGTGGCCAATGCCAGCGAGCAATCGCCTACCAAAACCACTGAGCAGGATCAGCACGACCTCGCCTACAGCCTGGGCGCCAGCCTCGGTGAACGCCTGCGCCAGGAGGTTCCCGACCTGCAGATCCAAGCCCTGATCGATGGCCTCAAGCAAGCCTACCAAGGCAAGCCCCTGGCGCTGGAAAACGCACGTATCGAACAGCTTCTCGCCCAGCACGAAGCGCAAAGCGAAGCCGACGCCCAGGCACCTCAAAGCGAAAAAGCCCTGGTGGCCGAACAACAATTCCTAAGCAAAGAAAAAGCCGTCAAAGGCGTACGCGAACTGGCAGATGGAATCCTGCTCACCGAACTCACTGCCGGCACTGGCACCAAGCCGTTGGCCAGCGATCAGGTTCAGGTGAAATATGTGGGGCGTCTACCCGATGGAACCGTGTTCGATCAGAGCACCCAGCCGCAGTGGTTTCGCCTGGACAGTGTGATCAGCGGCTGGAGCAGTGCGCTGCAACAGATGCCGGTAGGTGCAAAATGGCGCTTGGTGATTCCATCGGCCCAAGCCTACGGAGCTGAGGGTGCAGGCGAGTTGATTGCCCCCTATACGCCGCTGGTGTTCGAGATCGAATTGCTCGGCACTCGCCACTGACCCAATAAAAAACGGCGCGCCATGCGCACCGTTTTTTTTTACCACCACCGTAGGTCACGCCTGGGTGGCAGGCTCTTCGCTGTGGGCGGTATGCAACACTTCAATCAGGCAATCTTCCAACTCGAAACGCTCATGGAGCAGACCGCCGAGCTCCTTGAATTTTTCAGCAACACATTTGCCTTCATCGCACAGATCGTTGAATGCCAGCAGCTTCTCGGTGATCACATCAATACGCGGGTAGAGAGTGTCAGCCAACTCCAGGCCACGTGTGTCATTGAAGGCTTTTGCTTCGCCAGTCAGTTGCTCGTAGATCTCGAAGTGCCCCGCAGACACGTAGTCCACCAACGACCCGCAAAACTCTTGTAGCGGCTTGTGGTTCTCAGACAATGCCGCAGGCTTGTCGCCAAGAGCATCATAGG
>NZ_QUZU01000028.1 GCF_004682055.1 Pseudomonas kairouanensis
GGACGCGAGAAAAGCGGACCAAGCACGCAAAAATTTGCTCAGTTATTTCTGAACCAGACCACTAGAATAGGCACCTAACCTTTTTAGAGTCCGAGCCCTACTTATGCCCGATCCGGTTGATGCCCTTGAGGTATCGGATTTACCACTGGACGACCTGGTGGCATGCCATGAGTGCGATTTGCTGATGCGCAAGCCTGCGCTCGCCCTTGGCGAAAAGGCCCAATGCCCGCGTTGCGGTTATGAGCTGTACGCTCACCGCCACAATGTCGTTGAGCGGAGTCTCGCGCTGGTAATAGCCGCGCTACTTCTGTACATACCAGCGAACTTTTTGCCGATCATGCAGCTCAATCTACTTGGGCAGTCCTCTGAAGATACCGTGTGGAGTGGCGTTGTCGGCCTGTTCGACACCGGTATGCAAGGCGTGGCTGCCGTAGTATTCCTCTGCAGTATGGGGATCCCGTTGCTCAAGTTACTTTGCCAACTGGCCGTACTCCTCAGCATTCGTTGGAAGATTGGCCGCAGCTATGGACTGTTGCTCTACCGCATCTACCACCATATGAAAGACTGGGGAATGCTGGAGGTCTACCTGATGGGCGTCCTGGTAGCGATCGTGAAACTCGCCGACATGGCCTCCATCACGATTGGGTTGGGCTTGGTCTGTTTCATCAGCCTATTAATGGTCCAGGTATTACTTGAGGTGGTGATGTCGCCCCACCAGATCTGGCAAGCACTGTCTGGGGAGGACGATCATGCGGGCGATTGATGCGGGCATTCTGATTTGTACCGAATGCCATGAATTGAACAAACAAGACCCGCAGAGCGATGAGCAAATCTGTACCCGTTGTGGTGCCTTGATTCATGCCCGCCGCCCCAACAGCCTCACTCGCACCTGGGCATTGCTGATCACGGCGGCCATTTTATATATCCCCGCCAACCTGTTACCTATCATGACCATCAACTCTCTCGGTCAGGGTGACCCGAGCACTATCATGGCCGGCGTGATCCAGCTCGTGCAGCACGGCATGTACCCCATTGCGGCAGTCGTGTTCATCGCCAGCATCCTGGTGCCGACGTTCAAACTGGTGGGCATAGGTCTGCTACTGTTTTCGGTGCAGCGTCACCAACCGCTCTCCGCGCAACAACGCATTGTGATGTACCGCTTTATCGAATTCATTGGCCGCTGGTCCATGCTGGATATCTTCGTGATCGCCATCCTGGTGGCGGTTGTAAACTTTGGGCGGCTTGCCAGTGTCGAGGCCAATCTCGGCGCTGCGGCGTTCGCCAGTGTGGTGATCTTGACGATGCTTGCCGCAGTAACTTTTGATCCCCGACTGATTTGGGATAACACGGAGTCGGACGACGACCATGAGTGATTTGCCAAAAGCTAAAACCCGCCCGGCCTCAAACTGGTCTGCCATTTGGGTATTACCCCTGATTGCCCTGATCATCGGCGGCTGGCTGGGGTGGCGTGCCTATACCCAGCAAGGCATCGAGATCCAGGTCCGCTTTGAAAGTGGCGAAGGTATCCAGGTCAATAAGACCGAAGTCGTCTACAAGGGCATGCCTGTGGGCAAGGTCAAGGCCTTAGCTCTGGATGACGAGGGTAGTAATCGCGGGGTGATCGCCACCATCGAGATGAACAAGGACGTCGATCAATACCTCAAGACCAATACGCGCTTTTGGCTGGTCAAGCCCAGCGTAAGCCTGGCGGGCATCACCGGCCTGGAAACCCTGGTATCGGGCAACTACATCGCCGCCAGCCCAGGCGACGGTGAGCCCACGCGCAAATTCAAGGCGCTCTCCGAAGAGCCGCCTTTGTCCGATGCCAAGCCCGGCCTGCACCTGACCATCAAGGCTGACCGCCTGGGTTCTCTCAATCGCGGCAGCCCAGTGTTCTACAAGCAGATCCAGGTCGGCCAGGTTAAAAGCTACCTGCTCTCCGAAGACCAGAGCACTGTAGAGATCAAGGTCTATATCGAGCCGACTTATGCCAACCTGGTGCGCAAACACACGCGTTTCTGGAACGCCAGCGGCATCAGCATCGACGCTAACCTCTCGGGTGTGAAGGTGCGCAGCGAATCCCTCTCCAGCATCGTCGCCGGCGGCATCGCCTTCGCCACGCCGGAGAACCGCAAGGACAGCCCACCGACTGATCCGAGCCTACCGTTCCGCTTATATGAGGATTTCGACGCCGCCGCGGCCGGTATCAAGGTCAAGGTCAAGCTCACTGACTTCGAAGGCCTGCAAGCCGGGCGTACCCCGGTCATGTACAAAGGCATCCAGGTCGGTAGCCTCAAAACCCTCAAGATCGACCCGGACCTGTCCAGCGCCAATGCCGAACTGACCCTCGACCCGCTCGCTGAAGATTACTTGGTGCAAGACACCCAGTTCTGGGTAGTGAAGCCGTCTATCTCCCTGGCGGGCATCACCGGCCTGGAAGCCCTGGTTAAAGGCAATTACATCGCCATCCGCCCCGGCGACAAAGGCAGCGCCCCCCAGCGCGAATTCGTCGCCCGTGCCAAAGCGCCACCGCTGGACCTGCGTTCCCCTGGCCTGCATATGGTGTTGTTCACCGACAACCTGGGCTCCCTGGATGTCGGTAGCCCGATCCTCTACAAACAGGTCAAGGTCGGCTCGGTGCAGAGTTACCAGTTCTCGCGCAAGAACAAGCAACTGGTGATCGGCGTCCATATCGAGAAGGAATACGAAAACCTGGTCAATGGCTCCACGCGGTTCTGGAATGCCAGCGGTGTCACGTTGACGGGTGGCCTTACTGGCGGCATTCAGGTGAAAAGTGAATCTCTGGCCAGCCTGATGGCCGGCGGTATTGCCTTCGAAACCCCTGAGCCGAACGTACCGCTGAAAAAACGCATCCCACGTTTCCGTTTGTTCACCGACCGCGAAGCTGCCAACCAACATGGCACCCTGGTGACCATCAAGGTCGACCGTGCCGATGGCATGCGCCCTGGCACGCCAGTACGCTTCAAGGGCCTGGACGTGGGCAAGATCGAAAGTGTGGACCTGAGTGCCGACATGCAATCGGTGCTGCTCAGTGCGCGCATTACCCAAGTGGCAGACCGTATTGCGCGGGTTGGCAGCCAGTTCTGGGTGGTCAAGCCGGAGTTGGGCCTGATGAAAACGTCGAACCTGGAAACCCTGGTCACCGGCCAGTACATCGAAGTGCAACCCGCGGCAAAAAATGCCGGACCGCAAAAGAACTTCGTTGCGCTGGACCAGCCTCCAGAGGCGGTACACCGGGAAGAGGGTTTGAGCCTGACGCTCAGTGCCGCACGTCGTGGTTCGTTGAAGGAAGGTGTTCCAGTCACGTACCGTGAAGTCACCGTCGGTAAAGTCACGGGTTACGAGTTGGGCCAGACCGCCGACCGTGTACTTATCCACATCCTGATCGAGCCTAAATATGCTCCGCTGGTTCGCGGTGGCAGCCGCTTCTGGAACACCAGCGGTTTTGGATTGGACTTCGGTCTGTTTAAAGGCGCGACGGTACGCACCGAATCCCTGGAAACCCTGGTCGCCGGTGGCATCGCTTTCGCCACGCCAGACGGCGAGCGCATGGGCAATGCGGCGCGGCCGCAGCAGACGTTCCCGCTATTCGACAAGTTTGAAGAGGAATGGCTGACCTGGGCGCCGAAGATTCCGCTCGGTAAGTAGACCGAAGCGCGGCCTTCGCGAGCAAGCCCGCTCCCACACTCGACCGCTTTCCAAAGGATGTACTCGGTCAAATGTGGGAGCGGGCTTGCTCGCGAAGAGGCCAGGACAAACAACAAAAAGGCCCCTGGATTCTCATCCAGGGGCCTTTCGTATTTCAGCGAAACAAATCAGACCTCATCCAACTCCGCCTCATTCACCGTCGCCTTAACCACATCATGACGACGGATGTACTTCCAATCCGCCTCATCGATATAGATCCCGTTCGGCCCGCTGCCGCCTTCCAGGTCGATCGCCACCTGGGCCGACACCTGCGGCTTCACACTGGCCAAAATCGGCACAAAACCCAACTGCAAACTGGTTTCCAGCAACGCCGCCTGGTTCTTCTCATCGATATCCGCCGCCTCGTCGAGGTAGTACGGCAAACGCACACGCCCGGCCTGGTCGCGGTCCATCAAGTGCAGCAACAAGTACATGTTGGTCAGCGCCTTGATGGTCATGGTGGTGCCGTTGGACGCGGCGCCGTCGATGTCGGTGTGGATCACCGGTTGGCCATGTACCTTGGTGATCTCGAACGCCAGTTCGAACAGATCCTTGAGGCCCAACTGGTTATGGTTGGCGGCCACAAGGCGGGCCAGGTATTCCTTGGCCTCTTCGTTCTTGTTGTCTTGCTCGGCGCTCTGGCTCAGGTCGAACACCGACAGGGTTTCGCCTTCTTCATACTGACCGGCACTGTGGATGATCTGGTCGATATGCTTGAGGGCTTCCTTGTTCGGCGCCAGCACGATGCGGAAGCTCTGCAGGTTGGACACCTGGCGCTTGTTGATCTCGCGGTTGAACAGCGCCAGTTGATGCTCAAGGCTGTCGTAGTCGCTGCGGATGTTACGCAGGGTCCGTGCGATATCGGTAACTGCCGCGCGGCGCGCCTTGCCCAAGGTCAGCGCTTCGTCGGTGCGGTGCGCATACGCGTTGATCAGCAGTTGCAGACGACGCTCCACGTCATCCTCACTGTCGAATTTGGCCACGCCCTTGAGGCGCACTTGGGCGTACAGCGCTTCGATCTGGCCATCGGCGCGCAGCAAGCCTTGCCAGCTGTCCTGATAGTCGTTGAGCAGCGGCAGCAGGTTGTCCATGGAGTCGTCGACCGGGTCCATGAACGGCGTGCCGAACGGCAAGTCCGCCGGCAGCAACTGGCGACGGCGCAGTGCGTCATCCAGAGTGCGTTGCTTGGCTTCCATATCGCCAATCTGGCGGCCCACCAGTTGCAGCTTGGCGGACAGTTGCTGGACGCGTTCGGTAAACGCATCGCTGGAACGCTTCAACTCGTCCTGGGCCGCTTCCATCTGCGCCAGGTTTTCCAGCTTCTCGCCTTCTTCGGCGCTCAGGGTCTGCGCACGGCGGAAGTCTTCCAACGCCTTCTGCGCATCCAGCACCTGCTGGTACAGCGCTTCGGTCTGGGTCTTGCTCGCCGCGCGGTCAGAGGCGACTGCTTGCTGGGTCTTGAGCTGCTTGAGTTCTTTTTCCAGACGCTCTTTCTGGTCGCGCAACGCGGCGCGATCCGCCAGGGCCTGCAATGCCGGCGGTTCGATGTGGGAGATGTCGATGGACAGCCCCGGTACTTCAAAGCGCTCGCCCTTGAAGCCATCGAGAATCTGCTCCAGGGATTTAACCCACTGGCCTTCCTCATCCAGGGTGATGCCATGCTCGCCCAGCGGCAGGCTGAACAGCGAACTGTTGAACAGGCGCATCAGACGCTCTACATCCTGCTGTGAGAATTCTTCTCGCAGTTTGGCGTAGCTGTTGTTGTCCGCATGGTCGAGTTGCTGCTTGACCGACTTCAAGCGCTTTTCCAGATCCCGCAGGCGTTCGTCCAGGTCCTCGGCGCTGAACTGCCGTGACTGCGCCAAAGCGCCCGCCAGTTCATCGTGGGCATCCTTGGCCGCCAGCAATTGCTGCTCCAGCACCTTCACGTCATCCACCAGCGCAAAGCGATGCTTGAGCACCGACAACTCGCCCAACCAACGCTGGATGCCACTGATCTCGCGTTCCAGGCGCATCAGCTCCTGGGTGCCGCCGCGCTGGTCGTTCTGCAATGCATCCTGCTCGTTGCGGTAGTGCTCGGCCTGGATGGTCAGCTCTTCCTTGCGCGCACTGGCGTAGTCCGACCAGGTGCCCAACAACGAGTCGAGCAACGGCGACAAACGATGCAACTTGCCGCGCAATACATCACGTACGCGAACGCCATTGGCCAGTGCTTCGACCAGTGGCCCTGCGGCGACCAGCGAGTTGTAGTCCTGCTCCATGCGTCGTACATCGCGGAAGGCTTCTTCGCACGCCGCGATGTAATCCACGCTGCCGGAACGCAGGCTGTGTTCGAACGCATCCAGGAACAACTGCTTGAGCTTGGCGGCGGTAATTTCGCGCATGTGCAGCAGGTTGATAAACAGCGCGCGGAAGGTCTTGAGGCTCTGCTCGCTGGTAGAGCGCAACGGGATCAACGTCAGGTCCAGCGGGATCGACGTGTGGCCGCCCACCAGCAGACGGCGTAGTTCGTCCGGCTTGAGTTCGTAGGCTTTCAGGCCCTCGCGCTCAAGGTTGGTGAACAGCTCTTTCTGGCGCAGGCAGGTGTCGTTCTTCTGGTAGTGGGCCAGGTCCAGCTTGCCGGCGTAGGCAAAGAACTGGTGGCCGAAACCACCGCCCGGACCGCGGCCGACCACACCGATTACGTGGGGGCCGTGGGGCAGGGAGACCTCCACCAGGATGTAGCTGGTGTCGGTGGCAAAGTAGAAGCGCCGCGATTGTTCCAGGGTGTACTTGCCGAAACTCATGTCCGACATGCGCGCCAAAATCGGGAACTGCAAGGCGTTGATCGACGCGGATTTACCCAGGTTGTTTGCGCCATACACCGACAGCGGTTCTTCCAGCGGGAACAAACCCAGGCTGTAGCCGGCGGTGTTCAATAGGGCAAAGCGGCGGATGCCGTAGCGTTCCTTGCTCATGCGTCGGTCTCCTGTTCTTCGGCAATGGCGCGGGCCAGGGCGTCTTCTTCGCTTTCGTCAGCAAAGTCGCTCAGGTCCAGCGGGTCATCGGTTTTCAGCAGTTTCTCATCGCTGTCCTCGTCGATGATCACCGGGGCCGGCAGTGGCAACACGCTGTGTACGCTGGCGGCGAGGTCGCGGTCTTGCTGTACCGACAGGCACACATCGAGGAAGCGATGCATCGGCGGCAGGAAGCGATAAACGCCGTTATCTTCGCTGGCAAAACCCAGTTGGGTCATGCGGCGCATGATTTTCTCTTCGAGTTCTTCCTGGGTCTGCACTTCGGCCTGGATAAACAGGTCGCGGTATTTTTCCAGCAACGACGGCAATTCATCACGGCCCAGGCTACCGCCGTCGAGCACGGCAATCGGGTCGCGGCCCTGGTCGGCCAAGTGCTCGACGATGATGAAGGTGAACAACGCCAGGCGCTGGGCAGTCTTGTTCACTTGCGCGGCGGCCACGGCGGTGTCCGGCACGAAGTAGTAGAAGCCCCGTGTGTCGCATACCAGCTCAAAACCCAGGGCCTTGAACAGCGTGCGGTACTGGTCCTGGAAGTTCGACAGTTGGGCGTACAGCTCCGGGTCGCGACGGCTGACGTGATAACCCTTGAACAGCTCGCGAAAGATCGGCGCCAGCTGGGACAGTTCGGATAGATCAAGATGCATGAGGTGTACTCGCAGATTGCTCGGCCACATCAGAAGAGGCCGGGAGCAGGGCGAAGGAGCGCAGGCTGACCTGGTGCTCGTGTGTGTGGTAATCGCGACGTTCCAGGCGTTCGCGCTTGAAGCGTTTTTCGCGCGAGAGGCGCGAGAACCAGTACAGCAATTCGTCGGTGGCGCCGTTCGGTTCCTGCTCCAGCAGCCAGGTCATCAGGTCGGGCATCGGCAGCGCGTCTTCGCAGCGTTCGAGCATTTCCTTGACCGTGCGCGGTGCACGTTGGGCTTCGCCCTTGTGGGATTTGTGGGCCTTGGGGAAGCGCGCCGGTTTCGGCTCGAAATTCGCCAGGGCGTACACATAGGCTTCCACCTGGCTGGCACTGCCCAGGAAGGTGCTTTGCGGGCGGGTAAACATCGGCATGGCCGCTTGCGGTACCGCGTCCAGGCCTTTGCGGCGAATTGCCGACAAGGCCAGCGCCGCGCCACGGGTCACGGCATTGTGGCGACGTGCTTCTTCGCGCAGCGGCAGCAGCAGCTCCCGCGCATGGCGCAAGGTCAACTGGGCGCTGGTCTGCATTTCGAGAATGCGCGCGTGGGTGCGCAGCAGCATGTCGTCGTCCACCAGGTGGCCGAGGCGTTGTTGCTCGGTGAGCAGGCGCAACAGTACGTTTTCAACCTTGCGCACGCCTTGTTCGAAGGCGCCGTCGGCGTTCACCAGTTGGATCATCGGTTCGACGTATTCGTCCCAGGTTGCCAGTACTTCTGCATAACGCTGGCGCAACGGGATCTGGCGGTCGCTGGTCTTGGCACGGTCGGCCACGGCGGCGAGGGCTTGTTCGTCGTTGGCGAGTTTTTTCAGCACATCCCGCACGCGCATATCCAGCAGGCGCAGTTGGCGGGCCAGGTCGTGGCCATCACGGATGTCGAAGGCGTCTTGGATGTAGCCGGCCAGGCGCTCAAGGTGGCGCAGGTAGGCTTCGATTTCCAGGCACAGGCCAAGCCGGTGCTCCTTGCGAAGATAGGCCAGGAAATCGTGGATCTGCGCGTTGAGCTCGAAACGGTTCGGGCTCTTGGCGACAGGCACCAGGATATCCAGGCGAATCCACACGTCCAACAGGCTGGTGATGTCCTGTGGCGTGCTGTCCAGTTGTTGGGCGGCCAGTTGTGCGCGCAGCTCGCCAAGGCTCAAGGTGCCTTGGTCGAAGTGTTCGCACAAAGGCTCAAGTAAGGCCCAGTGTTCGGCGAGGGCGCGTAGGACGCGCTTGGGTTCGATCATGGGAATGGCCGGTTGGTTGGCGACGAAAAGTCGCGATTGTACTGCATCAGGCACGGGATTTATCCACAGCCGGTCAGTGCGCAGTGGGCGATTGTTACCGAACAGCGGTAGAATCCCCGCTCTTTAGTTATCCACAAGTGGCCGAGCTGTGCTTATCGAGTCCCGACGTCGCGCTTACTTGACCGCCATGCAGGTGGTCAACTGGCTGCCCCGCACCGAACTGCCGTTTGCCGCGCCGTCGCGGCCTGAGTTGCTCGAAGCGCTTGAACCCTACGAGGCATTCGAGTCTTCCGGCGAAGAGGCGGCTGCACCGGTAGCGGTGGTCAAGACCGAAACGCCCGTGCGCCCGGTGGTAGAACGGGCCAAGATCGAAGTGCCGCGCCCGTCGCCGGTGGCCAAGGCGGCTGTGGTGGCCGAAGCAGCGGCTGCGGTGGTCAAGGCCCCGGTCGTTGCGCCGCCGCGCTTTGCCCTGCAACTGCTGCGCGCCGGCCGCTGCCTGCTGCTGGTGGAGTTGCCCACCGGCGAACGCTTCCAGAGCCGCGACCCGGCCTACCTGTTACTCAAGGACATGCTGCGCGCCGCCGGCCTGCCCGACAGCCCGCAGATCGTCGGTGACCCGGTGCGCTGGCCGTTGCTGGTGCGCGGCAACATGGACCAGGGCCCGGAGGCTGCACGGGATTTTGTGCAAGGTTTTGTGTCTGCGCGCCTGGAAGACGAACCCTGCGTATGCCTGTGGCTGATCGGCCTGCCCGCCGTGCGTTTTGCCGGTGAGGCCAATGCCGAAGCCTGGTACCGCGAGCTGCAGGTCGAAGGCCTGGGTTCGGTATGGGCCCTGCCGGGCCTGGAATTATTAATGGAAGAGCCACAGCGTAAGGCTGATGTCTGGCAAGCCATGCGCCGGCTGATGGCGCGCTGGAAAACAACCGATGAGTGAGGCTTTATCCTTCCGCCCGATGACCGAGGCTGACCTCGACGCCGTGCTGAAAATCGAATACGCGGCGTTCAGCCATCCCTGGACCCGTGGGATTTTTCTCGACGGGCTGGGCAAGTATCAGATCTGGTTGATGTTTGAAGGTGAGCAGCAGGTGGGGCACGGGGTGGTGCAGATCATCCTCGATGAGGCTCATTTGCTGAACATCACCGTCAAGCCGGAAAACCAGGGGCGTGGGCTGGGCTTGGCACTGCTGGAGCATCTGATGTCCCGGGCGTATGCCGCCAGTGCGCGGGAGTGTTTCCTGGAAGTGCGTGACAGCAATACCGGGGCGTTTCGTTTGTATGAACGCTACGGTTTCAACGAGATTGGCCGTCGTCGGGACTACTACCCCGCGGTGGGTGGCCGCGAAGATGCAGTCGTCATGGCCTGCACGCTGGTCGACTAAGCGATGATCCCATGTGGGAGCGAGCAGGCCCGCTCCCACATTTTAGATGGCGTCGTCTCAGCGGTTTGCGTCTACTGGGTCAATGTCAGCCAATTCAGCCTCATCCAACCCATTGCCGCCGCCAATCTCATTCTCATCAACGATGCTCAGATCATAATCCGCCGGATCATCATCCCCTTCCTCCAGCGCATCCCGCGCCCCGCTTTCAGGCGTCAGCGTTTGCGGGGTCAATTCATCGCCGCTCTGCGCCGTCGGTGTGTCTTTATCAAAATCCAGCTCGCGCATCGAACCCATGCGGTCTTCGTTGTCATCGATCGGTTCGGGTTGTGTAGCACCGTAGGGACGTCGTGATTCAGTCATGGCCAATCCTCATACTGTGGGGCTTATAGTGTGTGGACAGGCTTCGCGCCCCAAAGATTCAAGCTAATTTGCGCTTGGCGTGACCCGGACGAAGGGATGTCAGTCACAAACCTGCGCATCATTCCTGAGGCTTTCCCTGATGAACGAACTACAAGACCTGCTTGATAACAACGAACGCTGGGCGGATGCGATCAAACAGGAAGATCCCGAATTCTTCGCCAAGCTCGCCCGCCAGCAAACCCCCGAGTACCTGTGGATCGGCTGCTCCGATGCCCGTGTCCCGGCCAACGAGATCGTGGGCATGCTGCCCGGTGATCTGTTTGTACACCGCAACGTCGCCAACGTGGTGCTGCACACCGACCTCAACTGCTTGTCGGTAATCCAGTACGCAGTGGATGTGCTCAAGGTCAAACACATCCTGGTTACTGGCCACTATGGCTGCGGCGGCGTGCGTGCCTCGATGCAAGACCGCCAGTTTGGCCTGATCGACGGCTGGCTGCGCACTATCCGTGACCTGTACTACGAAAACCGTGACGTGCTGGCCCAGTTGCCGACCGAAGAAGAACGTGTCGACCGCATGTGCGAACTGAACGTGATCCAGCAAGTGGCCAACGTCGGTCACACCAGCATTGTGCAAAACGCCTGGCACCGCGGGCAGAGCCTGTCGATCCATGGTTGCATCTATGGCATCAAGGACGGCCGCTGGAAGAGCTTGAACACCACCATCAGTGGTTTTGAGCAGTTGCCACCGCAATATCGCCTGCGCCCGCTGGGCGAAGCCTGAGGCGATCACCGCTCAAGGTATTGGGCCATGAACGCCTGGCCTTCGGCATTCAGCGGTTCCTGGCTGCCGGTGATCCAGCGCCGGCAGCGTAACTCGCTACAGGTGCAGGGGAATTGGCGCGCCAGCACCTCCTCGGTGCTGGCGTAATCCATGGTCAAGGGGTCGCCGGGAGCAATGGGTCGCAAGGTCCACAGTTCCAGGTACGTTGAGTCAAAAAAAACGTTCGGGTTGCACGAGTGCTTCAGCAGGCCGCAGAACCAGCAGTCGTACAGGTGGATACGCGACGATAACTGCAAGGTGTGCAGGCGTCGTTCGCCCACGGCCCAACCGGAGACCCTGGCAATACGCACGCGACTGTCAAACGGGACACGCGCCTTGACGCCGTTATCCGATACCTGAAAGTGCCGGGTCGAGGGGTAGCCCTGTTCAACCGTCAGGGACTTGAACGGGTACAGGCAGGCAGGCGTGACGGTTTTAGCCTTATCCATGGCTTGAGTTTTCATAACTCTCCTGGGCTCGGCTGCATCGACCTGCGGGTGGAACCTGACTACCAGTCTTGCAGCGAATGGACGCGGCTCAAGACTTGCTGATGTTGGATCCGATTTCTACTGTCAAAGTTGACAGTAGAAATAGATGTTCTTTTGTGGATAAGCCTTCTCAGTCACGGCACCGGAACCGCTACTGCTGGCACTGGCACTTCATTTTTCAGCTGTTTCAACTGTGCCTTGATGGCGGGCGTGGCGCATTTGGCGTTGGCCTTTTCAATTGGCAGGTTGCGCACTGAGGTGTAGAACAGTTCGCAGGTCTGTTCCTTGCGCGTGACCTGCCAGGTATTCATGCAGGCCTTGAGCAACACATTCGGATCGCTCGCGGGCTTTTGCCCCATGCCGGCCTGCCAGCAGGCGGCGCTCAAGTCCTGGCCCATCACCTTCAAGCCGGCCTCATCGGCTTGCTGTTCATTGCCGTCATAGGTTGCGGGGTCGGCGGCATACCAGATGTAGCTTGGGTGGTTGGCCCCCAGTACCGAGACGGTTTTGCCCGCCTCCGGACTGATCTGCGCCAGGCCCAGTACACCTACGCTCTGCCCGTATTGCTGCTTGATCCAACTGCGCACCGGCGAACCGAACGCTACCATCGGCAACGAGCCGTTGGGCAGCAGGCTCAGTTCCTTGACCATGCGGGTCTGATAGTCGGTGAAGTAGCCGTAGACGCTTTCCAGGTCTTTGCCGGCATTGGACGGCGCGGCGATGGGCGCGATATCGATGATGGTCTGGTAGGCCGGGGTTTCAGTGGCCGGGACGCCATTGTCGGTGAGCAGGCTGGCCCAGCGGTCGGTGGTGGCCGATTCCAGGTAGTCCTGGGCCTGGGTCAGCGAATAGTCCGGCGGGAAGTGCAGCAGTTCGATGCTCTTGCGGTTTTCCAGGGCCATGCCCAGTGGCAGGAACAGGTACCAGTTGTAGGCCCACTTGCCGTCGCTGTTAAGTTTACTGGCACCTTGGTAGGCCAGGTCGGCGGTATTGAGCAGCGTGGTCAAGGGCTGGCCGTAGCGGTCGGGAACGCCGGTAAACGTTGCCGCCACCTGCCCGTCGTGGATCTTCACACTGACTTTGGCGCGACTGTAGCCGTCACGCTGCAGGCTCTGGGCCAGGTAATGCTCGGCGGTCTGCTCAAGCGTCCATGGCCGAAAGCAGATCACATTGCAGTTATTGGGGAACGCGAACAGCTGGGTGACACGTTGCGTGCTCCCCAGCGGTACCTCGATGTCGGCCTGTACGACCGCACTGGCCATCAGTGCGGCCAGGGTGAAGGACAGCCTGGTCGGTTTAAACATGTGTGATTCCTTGTCAGCGAAAGCCCGTCTGCGCGGGGTGAAAGCCCACCTCCACACAGTAGCGGCTGACGAGTGAAATCGCGTGCAAAATCGCCAGGCGTGTCGCTAATGGATAAGAAAACCTACACGTCGAACTGCAAGGCGTTGCTCAAGTCGCCCATGGGTTTCTGGCCGCGGGCGATCATGGCGTCGTCGCGTTGCTTGAGGCCGTCCAGTGTCTCCAGTTGGAATACACGGGTAATCAACCGCAAGATCGACGCGGTGTCATACACCGTATGGTCCATCGTGCCCTTGCGCGCAAAAGGTGACACCACCAGTGCCGGAATCCGCGTGCCAGGGCCCCAGCGGTCGCCCTTGGGCGGCGCCACATGGTCCCACCAACCGCCGTTTTCATCGACAGTCACCACCACCACCATGTTTTTCCACTGCGGGCTCTCTTGCAGCACCTTCAAGGCGCGGGCGATATGGCGGTCGCCCGAGGCGACATCCGCGTAACCGGCATGCATGTTCAGGTTGCCCTGGGGTTTGTAGAAACTCACGGCGGGCAGCTTGCCGGCCTGGGCATCGGCAAAAAACCTGTTGGTGCTGGACTCATCCCCCAAACCGCCGTCGCGCAAGCGTTTATCCCGCTCGGCGCGGTTCTGGGGGCCCTGCTGCTTGAAATAGTTGAACGGCTGGTGGTGATACTGGAAGTTCGGGATCTTGGGGATACCGCCCGAGTCCTTGAACTGGTCCAGCGTGGCCTGCCAGGCACCGGCATACCAGGCCCAGTCGACGTTCTTTTTCGACAGCTTGTCGCCGATATGCTCGTGGGTTTGGGGCACCAGCACGTTGGGCAGGTCAGGTTTTGAGTAGTCCGGGTTTTCCGGGTCGCGGATCCAGGTGGGCCAGTAGGGCGGGGCCAGGGTGTTTACGGCGAAACCGTCCGGGGTCAGGGCGCTGGGGCCGAATTGCGGTGCGCCGGTCATGGCGCTGGCTGGGGATTTTTCCAGCGGCTTGAGGCGCGGGTCGGTGGGGTCGTCACTTTGCAGGGTGGCGATCTGCGCCTTGGCCACCGATTGTGCGGCGTTTGGATAAATTGGAGCGGTGGCGCTGATCAGGTACTGGTGGTTGAGGAACGAACCGCCAAAGGCCCCTTGGAAGAAGTTATCGCAGAGTACAAACTCCTTGGCCACGTCCCACAGACGCAGGGCGTAACGGCTCTGGGCGTAATAGCCCATCACCAGGCCGCCGGAATCGGCCCAGGCGACGAACTGGTCATTCTTGCCACCGTTGATCTGCATCTGGTTCTGGTAGAACACATGCCACAAGTCGCGGGTGACCAGGCTCAGCGGCAGGTCTTCGGCGTTCGGGCCCTTGAGGGCGAACGGCGCGTTGGGCAGGTTTTGCTGGAACTGCACCTCACTGGGGTAGGTCACGCCGTCGACGCTTTGCGGGCCAACTTGCAGCACGCCGCCCCACGCCGGGGGCAGGGTGGTCAGCAGGCTGCCGTCGCGGTCGCGTTGCTGGGCGTCGGCTGGGCTGAGTGCCGACAGCGGTTTCTCCACGCCGGGGAAGTTCGCGAACAGGTTGTTGAAGCTGCGGTTCTCGGCATAGATCACCACCACGGTTTTCACCTGGTCGTGCAGAGCTTTGTCCAACTCCTGTGGCGTGAGCGGCCGTGCCACAGGCTTGTCCGGCGCTTGGTTGGTATTGCCGCAGGCACTTAACGTCGCGCCCACCCCCAGCACCGCCGCGCCCCCCAGGAAGCGCCGGCGGCTGGTGTCTACCGGCGTTTGGGCTGTGGAATCGGGGGAAGGGCGGTCTTCGTGCTCATCACTCATTGCGGAAGGTCCTTGCTGGCGAGATGTTGCAAGATATTTCGCAGGACGGTAGCAATGCAATGTGACGGAATTAAGGCATCACCGGCGGCAAATACTTCAACGTCGTCCCCAACGCCCACAACAGGAACAACACCAGCGGCGTGTGCACCAGCAACTGCACAAAGGAAAACCCGATCAAATCCCGCGCCTTCAACCCCAACACCCCCAGCAACGGCAGCATGTAGAACGGGTTGATCAGGTTCGGCAGCGCCTCGGCTGCGTTATAGATTTGCACCGCCCAGCCCAGGTGGTATTGCAGGTCGTTGGCCACTTGCATCACGTAAGGCGCTTCGATGATCCACTTGCCGCCGCCCGACGGGATAAAGAAGCCCAGCACCGCCGAGTACACGCCCATCAACAGGGCGTAGGTGTCGTGGGAGGCGATGGAGGTAAAGAAGGTGGAGATATGGTGCGCCAGGGTCTGGCCGTCGCCGCCCTTGACCACGGTCATCAGCGCAGCAATCGAGCCATACAGCGGGAACTGGATCAGCACGCCGGTGGTGGTTGGCACCGCACGGGCCACCGCATCCAGGAAGCTGCGCGGGCGCCAGTGCAGCAGCGCACCGACCATGATGAACAGGAAGTTATAGGTGTTCAGCCCCGAAATGGCGCTGATCGCAGGCTTGGTGGAAAACTCGTGGAACAGCCAACCGGCCGCCAGCAGGGCCAGCAAGATGGTCAGCAACGGGCTGTGTTCCAGCCACTCACCTGGGCGAGTCGGCGCTTGAATCTTGGGCAAATTGAACGCCGGGTCAACGCCGCAGGCCTTGGCGTCACGCGCACTGTTCGGGCCGGGTGCGGTGGCATAGGCGATGATCAGCGACACCACGATCAGCGCCAGCAACAGCACGCCCGATTGCCACAAAAAGATGGTGTCGGTGAACGGAATCACCCCGGTGATTGACAGGATCGACGGCGGCAAGCTCGCCGGGTTGGCCTGCAACTGCGCCGCCGACGATGACAGCCCCAGCGCCCACACCGCGCCCAAACCCAGGTAGGCCGCCGCGCCGGCCGCGCGGTAATCCATGCGCAAATCCGTACGACGGGCCAACGCCCGCACCAGCAAACCGCCGAACACCAGCGACAACCCCCAGTTCAGCAAAGAGGCAACCATGGATATCAAGGCAACCCAGGCCACCGCCGAGCGGCCGTTTTTAGGGATGCGCGCCAGGCGGTCGATCAGTTTCACCGCCGGTGGTGAACTGGCCACCACATACCCACCGATCACCACGAAGGCCATCTGCATGGTGAACGGGATCAGGCTCCAGAACCCATCGCCGAACGCCTTGGCGGCCTCGGTCGGCGCCGCGCCCATGCCCAGGGTCGCCACGGCGACGATGATCACGGCGAGGGCGGCAAACACCCACGAGTCGGGGAACCAGCGCTCGGCGAAGTTGGAGCAGCGCAGGGCGAAACGGGCATAGCGGCTTTCTTCGATAGCATCGGCCACGAGTCTTTCCTCTTGTAATTATTAGGGTGCGGGCAATTTTTCGGCATGTTCCGCTACCCCCATTGATATGGGAATGCAGTTATCTTCATCGATCCATGAGGAAAACAAATATATCTGTCGCGATTGCCATCATCCGGCCCACCTCATAACCTGCACGCCATTTTGTTTCTCTGCCGAGCCTCACCATGACTGCCACCTTTTCTCCACAGGCGCAGCGCTTTTCCCGCTCCGACTACAAAACCCTGGGCCTGGCCGCCTTGGGCGGCGCCCTGGAAATCTACGACTTCATCATCTTCGTGTTTTTTGCGCTGACCCTCAGCCAACTGTTTTTCCCCCCGGAAATGCCCGAGTGGCTGCGCCTGCTACAAAGCTTTGGCATTTTCGTCACCGGCTACCTGGCCCGCCCGCTAGGCGGCATCCTGATGGCGCACTTTGCCGATCACCTGGGGCGCAAGCGGGTGTTCAGCTTGAGCATCTTGATGATGGCCTTGCCTTGCCTGCTGATCGGGGTCATGCCGACCTACGCGCAAATCGGTTATTTCGCACCGCTGATCCTGTTGGTACTGCGCGTACTTCAAGGCGCGGCGGTGGGCGGTGAGGTGCCCAGCGCCTGGACCTTCGTCGCCGAACACGCGCCGACGAATCATCGGGGTTACGCTCTGGGGTTCCTACAAGCCGGGCTGACCTTCGGCTACCTGCTGGGCGCCCTCACTGCCACACTGCTGGCGCAAGTCTTCACCCCCGCCGAAATCCTCGACTACGCCTGGCGCTTCCCCTTCCTGCTGGGCGGTGTGTTCGGCGTGATCGGCGTTTGGCTGCGCCGCTGGCTCAGCGAAACCCCGGTGTTCCTCGACATGCAGGCCCGTCGCCAGGCTGCCGCCGAACTGCCCCTGCGGACCGTGCTGCGTGACCACCGCGCTGTGTTGCTGCCGGCGATGATCCTCACCTGCGTGCTGACGTCCGCCGTGGTAGTCCTGGTGGTCATCACCCCGACCATGATGCAGAAAACCTTCGGCATGACCCCCAGCCACACCTTCGCCTTGAGCGCGTTGGGTATCGTGTTCCTGAACATCGGCTGCGTCCTCGCCGGGCTGCTGGTGGACCGCATCGGCGCCTGGCGCGCGGTGCTGGTCTACAGCCTGTTGTTGCCGGTGGGGGTGGCGGTGTTGTACGCCAGCCTGATCAGCGGCGGCCTCTGGTTGGGCGCGGCCTATGCGGTAGCGGGCTTGAGTTGTGGGGTGGTGGGCGCGGTGCCGTCGGTGATGGTCGGGTTGTTTCCGGCGCAGGTCAGGGTGTCGGGTATTTCCTTTACCTACAACATTGCCTATGCGTTGTGGGCGAGTACTACGCCGCTGCTGTTGATTGCGCTGATGCCGACGAGTCCGTGGATTTGCGTGGGGTACTGCGTGGTGATGGGGGCGGTGGGGGTGGGGTGTGTGGCGCTGTTTGGCAAGCGCAATGCGTTGGATACAGTTACAAATGGGGCCTAGGGGCCATCAATTGACGAGCCGGGTAGCCACTCCTATAGTCACGTCCACTTCTGACTAGCGATTTTTTATCCATGACCCAGACCGCCTTTATCAACCCTGCAATCCTGTCCTGGTCTCGCCAGCGGGCTGGGTTGACTGAGGCGCAAGTTGCCAAGGGCATGACGGTCAAATTGGAAAGGGTCGTGCAGTGGGAAGGCGGTGAGAGCCTGCCTACCTTTACCCAAGCGCAAAGGTGGGCGGCCACTGTGCATGTCCCTTTCGGTTTCCTCTTTCTCAAGACGCCACCCCAGGATCAACTTCCGCTTCCAGACCTGCGTACAGTCAGTGGCGTGATGCCCGAAAAACCCAGCCTGAACTTAATGGACACCATCAGAGACGTGCTCCGCAAGCAGGACTGGTACCTGGAACACTTGCAGAGTCACGAGAGCTCCCCGCTGCCCTTCGTCGCAAGTTTCAATAGCCATTCGCCCATCAACGATGTTGTTGCAGATATCCGTCGTGTCCTCGGCGTGACGGATGCTTATGCACGCATGGGCTATGAGGACTATGTGAGGGCATTGGTCATGGGTGCGGAAGATGCCGGAATTCTTGTGATGCGCAGTGGCGTTGCTTTGGGGAATACCCATCGCAAACTAGATGTCAGCGAATTTCGAGGGTTTGCGATTAGCAACGCTATGGCGCCCGTGGTTTTCATCAACAGTGCGGATGCGCCATCGGCACGGCTTTTTACGTTGATACATGAGCTGGCGCATATCTGGATCGGCCGCACGGGTATCTCTGATGGCGGCAATCAAAATCCCCGCAAGGAAGAAGCTTTTTGCAATGCAGTGGCGGGAGAGTTTCTGGCGCCGGAACGCGTTTTTCGATCGAACTGGGTTTCGGATGTTTACTGGGAAGAAAACCTTGCACCCTTGGCCGCACTCTTTCACGTCAGTGCGCTAGTGATTGCTCGTCGTGCCCGTGATCTTGGCTATATCAGTGATGATCAGTACGGCGCTTATTACCGTCAGGTTTTGCAGGCGTATCGAGATAAAGGCGGTACCGGAGGGGACTACTACCGCACGGCCGCCGTCAGAAACAGCACCCGGTTGAGCAAGGCCGTTCTTGCGCAGGCGCAAAGTGGCAGGATTTTGCTGCGGGACGCCGGGAAGTTGCTGGGTGTGCAGCCCGCCAAGTTGAGGGCTTATGGGATGAAGCTATCGGCATGAAGCACCTACTGGATTCGAATACGCTGATCGAGGCCAAGAACCGGTATTACGGGATGACAATTTGCCCTGGCTATTGGGCATGGATTCTTCAACAGCATCAGGCGCTGGAGATTGCCAGTATCGTGCAGGTCCGTGATGAACTGGCCAGAGGCAATGATGATCTGACGCAGTGGGTAAAAGGAAACACGCAGCTTTTTGAAGACGCAAGCGATGAGCCAACACAGGCTGCCTTTGGGCATGTTGTCGCGACGATTGCGCAGCAGGCGTCTGTCATGAAGGCTGGAGCGTTCGAAGAGTTTCTTGAGGGGGCTGATCCCTGGTTGATTGCCAAGGCGATGACGACAGGCGCCGTGGTTGTCACCCATGAGGTCTATAACCCCGACATCAAACGCAAATTCACGATTCCCAACGTGTGTTCGCTCTTTGGTGTGCCGTACATGAATACATTTGAGCTGCTCGGCAAACTTGATGCTCGCTTTGTTTTGCATCAATGAAGTCGTTGAGGGGAAGATCACCTCCCCTCGATACAGCATTTTCAGGTCAGGAAGTGCCAGAGCACCAACGTACCGATCAACCCCACCACCGAAACAATGGTCTGCAACACCGACCACACCCAAATCGTCTGCTTCAATTGCAAGCCAAAGTACTCACGCACCATCCAGAACCCGGCGTCGTTGACGTGGCAGAAGAACACCGAGCCTGCGCCAATCGCCAGGGCTACCAGTGAGCTTTGGGTTGCGGCCAGCCCCGCCATCATTGGGGCGAGGATACCGGCCGTAGTGGTGGTGGCGACGGTGGCCGAGCCGGTGGCCTGGCGCAGGGCTACGGCAATCAACCACGCCAGCAGCAGGTACGGCATGTGGGCGCCTTCGGCGACCTTGCTGATGGTTTGGCTGACGCCCGCGTCCAGCAGGGTTTGCTTGAGGCCGCCGCCGGCACCGATGGTCAGCAGTAGCACGGCGATGGGGGCGAGGGCTTTGCGCAAGGTGTTGCCGACTTCCGCACGCGGCATGCCCGCGGCCCAGCCCAGGCAGATCACGGCGGCGATCACCGCCAGGCCCAGGGCGATCAGCGGTTCACCGAGGAATTTCAAGGTCAGGCCCAGGGTGCTTTCGGCGGGCAGTGCGACTTTGGCCAAGGTGCTGCCGAGCATCAAAATCACCGGCAACAGAATAATCAGTAGCGACACCGCAAAACCCGGCTGGCGCGGGGCCTTGGGCGGAGCACTGAACAGTGCGCCGATATCGGCGGGCTCATCTACGTGCAAGCGTTTGGACAGCCAATTGCCGTAGAGCGGCCCCGCCAGGATCACCGCAGGTACCGCCAGGCAAAAGCCCAGCAACATGGTCAAGCCCAGGTCGGCATGCAACGCCCCGACCGCAATCAGCGGCCCCGGATGCGGTGGCATCAGGGCGTGCAGGGTGGTCATGCCGGCCAGTGCCGGGATGGCGATTTTCAGCAAGGGCTGGTTCGAGCGCTTGGCCATCACAAAGATGATCGGCACCATCATCACCAGGCCCACTTCGAAGAACAACGGCAAGCCAATCACCATCGCCACCAGCGCCATCACCCAAGGCAATGACTTGCCTTTGCCCAGCCCGAGCAGCGTGGTGGCAATGCGGTCGGCCGCGCCGGACTCGGCCATCAGCGCACCCAGCATCGACCCCAGGGCAATGATGATCCCGGCTTCACCCAGAATTGCCCCGGCGCCTTTACTGAAGGCCTTGGCCACTTCTTCAGGTGGCAACCCGGCGCCCACACCGGCGATAAAGGTGCCGATCAGGATCGACAGGAAAGGCGGTAGTTTGGTCGCGCTGATCAACACGATAATGCTGGCAATGGCCATTAGCACACAGAACATGAGACGGGTGTCGTGAACCATCCACGCGGCAGTCGATAACTCCAAGACGGGACTCCTTATCGAACAGGTTAGGGAAATTGTTTCTTTTTGTTTCCTGTTCCAAAAGCATACCGGATAACACCGTTCCAGAGCGCTGTTGTGCCGTTTTGGTGCGAGGGTTCATGAACCCGAAAATATAGGCCCAACAGCCTTCAGAAAACGCCCGAAGCGCCGATGCAGGTCAGATCTCTCTCCAATTGACCATCGGTGCCCAATGTTCAACACCCGTTTGAAGCAGGAGCTGTCGGCTCTTCGCGAAGAATTGTCCAGCTTGCAACAGGTTAAGGAGAGCCTGGAAAGCGAAATGTTGTGTCTGACGCTGGATGCCGAAGGCCGTGTTGAATGGGCCAATAGCAATTTTTTGCAGGAGTTGGCCTATCAGGGCAGCCAGTTGCAGGGGCGTCCTATCGAAGACCTGGTACCGGTGCATGCGCGCAAGGATGAGTTCCAGTTGCGCTTCAAGAATGCGCTGGTACGCGGTGAGCATTTCGCGGGGACCGTGCGCCTGTTGCGCGGTAACGGCCAGGAAGCATGGCTGCGCTCAATCGTGCAGCCGGTGCGGGGGGCGGACGGGCGCATCAAGCATTTTTCGATTTATTCCAGCGACCTCACCCGCACCATCGAGGCATCTCGCGAGCACGAAAACCTGATTACCGCCCTGGTGCGCTCCACGGCGGTGATCGAGTTCGACCTGGGTGGCCATGTGCTTACTGCGAACGACCGGTTCCTGGCTGGCATGGGTTACAGCCTGGCGCAGATCCAGGGCAAGCATCACCGCATGTTCTGCGAGCCGCAGGAGCACACCAGCGCCGAGTATCAGCATTTCTGGCAGCGCTTGAACAACGGTGAGTACGTGGCGGCGCGCTTCAAGCGCGTGGACAGTCATGGCCGCGTGGTGTGGCTGGAGGCTACTTACAACCCAGTCATGGACGCCACCGACCGCCTGTACAAAGTGGTCAAGTTCGCCACGGTGATCACCGACCAGGTCAACCAGGAACAAGCCGTCGCCGAGGCCGCCAACATTGCCTACAGCACCTCGCTGCAAACCGACAGCAGTGCCCAGCGCGGCACCACGGTTGTGACCCAGGCGGTGGACGTGATGCGCGACCTGGCCACTCACATGCAGCAAGCGGGCGAGGGCATCGAGGCGCTGAACGCCCAATCCCAGGTGATCGGCAGCATCGTCAAGACTATCAGCGGGATTGCCGAGCAAACCAACCTGCTGGCCCTCAACGCGGCCATTGAGGCGGCGCGTGCCGGCGAGCAGGGTCGTGGCTTTGCGGTGGTGGCCGATGAGGTGCGCCAATTGGCGTCGCGCACCAGCAAGGCCACCGAGGAGATCGTCGGCGTGGTTCGCCAGAACCAGGACATGGCCCGCGATGCCGTGGCCCTGATGACCGACGGACGCCTGCAAGCCGAGCAAGGCCTGGCCCTGGCGGCCGAGGCGGGCACGGTGATCGTGGAGATTCAGGATGGTGCGCAAAAAGTTGTGAGCGCTGTAGGACAGTTCGCCAACCAACTGTCGAGCTGAGCCCAGGGCTCAGGTATCGTAGGTTTTTTGTCTTAAGAGCCGACTGTCCATGAGCCCTACCCACCGTCGCCCCGTTCCGCTGTCCAAGGCCTACCGCTTGCTCAATCACGGCCCGACCGTGCTGGTGAGCGCAGCGCACAACGGCCGGCGCAATATCATGGCCGCCGCCTGGGCCATGCCACTGGATTTCGAACCGCCGAAAGTCGCGGTGGTGTTGGACAAGGCCACCTGGACCCGCCAATTGCTGGAAGCCAGCGGCACCTTCGTGCTCCAGGTACCGTGTGTGGCCCAGGCCGACCTGGTGCAAACGGTCGGCAGCACCACGGGCGCCGAAACGGACAAGTTCGCCACCTACGGCCTGCACACCTTCAACGGCGAACACACCGAGGCACCGTTGCTGGAAGGCTGCGTGGCCTGGCTGGAATGCCGCCTGCTGCCCGAGCCCCACAACCAGCAAACCTACGACCTGTTCCTGGGCGAAGTGGTCGCGGCCTATGCCGATGAACGAGTGTTCAGCGAGGGCCATTGGCACTTCGAAGGCCAGGACCCTCTGCGGACGTTGCACCACATCGCGGGCGGTAATTTCCTGAGCATTGGTGAGCCGATTACCGGGCGTCAGTTGTAAGCCTTACCAACGGGCGTTTGCCAGCGCTTCGGCAAACGCCATCAGCTTCGGCGAGTACTGCCGCGACGGCGGGTACACCAACGAGATCGCCCGACTGCGCCCGGCGAAGTCCTCCAGTACTGGCACCAGGCGCCCGGCGTCCAGGTCGTCACGTACGGCAAAGTCCATCACTTGGGCGATGCCGAAACCACCCACGGCGCCATCCACCAACGCATCGCCGATATCAAAGATCAACCGCCCTTCAACGCTGACATCCCGTACCTTGCCATCAAGCATGAACTGCCAGTCCACCATGCGCCCGCTGCGTAAATTACGCACCGTGAGGCAGTGGTGGTCCTTCAATTCGTCGACGGTCTGCGGTGTGCCCAAGCGTGCCAGGTAAGCCGGGGCAGCCACGGTGACCCACCGCAGCGGCGTCAGCGTGCGGGCGATCAGGCGCTGGTCCTGGATCTCCCCGGTGCGCAGCAACGCGTCGAAGCCTTCATCGACGATATCCACCAGGCGGTCCGTCATTACTGCTTCGATGCGCAACTCGGGATAGCGCAGCGTCAGCTCGCCGATCACCGGCATTACCACCTTGCGCCCGAACAGCGACGGCGTGCTGATCTTCAACAGGCCGGACGGCGTGCTGCGGCGGTCGAGCATGAGTTTTTCCGCTTCGGCCAGTTCTGCCAACAACGGCGCGCTGCGCTCGTACAGCATCTGCCCATCGGGGGTGAGGCTCACGCTGCGCGTGTTGCGTTGCAGCAGGCGCACGCCCAATTCGCTCTCCAGGCGCGAAATGGCGCGGGACAAGCCGGATTGGGTCAGCCCCAGATCACCGGCCGCGCGCGTGAAACTGCGGGTTTCAGCGACGCGGACCAGCAGGCGAACGGCGTTCAGATCCATGATTAAAGTCATTACTGAAAGAGTGATAGCGCTATTTATCATCTAGTGCGCATAAAAGACACTGGCCGCACTTCATTTTCGGACAGGACGCTGTGATGTCTCCCTCTCGACCCTCAGGCTGGATGCTGGCGCTGCTGGCCACTGCACAACTGATCATTGCCCTTGATGCCACCATCGTGTTTGTGGCCCTGCCGCAAATCGGCAGCCATCTGGATTTTTCTGCCCAGCAATTGCAGTGGGTGGTGAGCGCCTACAGCGTGGCCTTTGGCGGCTTTTTGCTGCTGGGCGGCAGGGCCACGGACTTGCTGGGCAAGCGCCGTTTGTACCGGGTGGGGCAGTCACTGTATGCGCTGGCGTCCCTGGCGGCGGTGCTCGGTGGCAGCGCGGTATTGCTGGTGCTGGCGCGGGCGGTGCAAGGCGTGGGCGGGGCATTGTTGTTTCCGGCGACCCTGGCATTGATCAACACCCACTACGCCGAGGGGCCTGAGCGAAACCGTGCGTTTGCGGTATGGAGCGCAGCATCCGCGGCGGGCCTGGCGTTGGGCGCATTGCTGGGGGGCGTGTTGACCCAGGTGTGGGGCTGGGAGGCGGTGTTCCTGGTAAACGTACCGCTGGCAGGCGGCTGTGCGTGGGCGGCACGTTACTGGATCCCAGCCGATGGTGAGCGGGTGCGTGGGCGCAATTTCGATATCAGTGGTGCGTTGACCGTGACCGTGGGCGGCACGTTGCTGGTGTTCTCCCTGGTGCAAGGCCCGGAGTGGGGCTGGACCGCGCCGTCGACCCTGGGCTGTATCGCCGTGGCCGCGACGCTGCTGGGGCTGTTCGCCTGGATCGAACATCGCGGCCGCGACCCGCTGATGCCGTTGCGCCTGTTTGCCTACCGCGAGCTGCGTATGGCCATGGTGCTGACAGCGGTATTCATGAGCAGCTTTGGCGTGCAGTACTATTTTCTCGCGCTGTATTACCAACAGGTCTACGGCTACAGCGTGTTGCAGGCGGGCCTGGCGTTTTTGCCGGCGACCCTGATATGCACGTTCGGCATCTGGCTGGCGGAGCGCTCATTGGCCAGGATTGGCCTGCGCAACACCTTGGTCAGCGGGCAACTGGCGGGCGCGGTGGGCATCGCACTGCTGTGCTGGGCCTTGCCGACGGGCGTGGGCTTCTGGTCGTTGCTGCCGGGGATCTTCATCTTGAGCATTGGCCAGGGCATGACTTGGACCGCAATGTGGGTGGCGGCGGGCCTTGGCATCCGGCCGGGCGAGCAGGGTGTGGCGGCGGGGATGGCCTCCACCAGCCAGCAGATTGGCGGGGCGTTGGGCTTGGCGGTGTTGGTGTCGGTGGCCAATGTCGCGGGGATCGAGCTGGCGCTGTGGTGGAGTGCGGGGGTTGCGTTGGTGGGGGCGGTGGTGGCCTTGGGGCTGAGGGAAAGCGGTGCCCAGCCGAGCGCGATTCCGGAAACAACGTAGCTCCAAATGTGCGGGCTTGCTCGCGAAGGCGGTGGATCAGTCATACATGTGCAAACTGACCCACCGCCTTCGCGAACAAGCCCGCTTACACATTTTTATCGCATTTCAAATCTGGCAGGTATCAACGCCCCAACATCTTCACCCACCGCGACGGCGGCATGCCGTAGGTGCTGCGAAATTGCCGGGTCATGTGGCTCTGGTCGGTAAAACCTGCGGTCATGGCCGCATCCACCAGCGAATAGCCCTGGGCCAGCAGGCTGCGCACCAGGTCCAGGCGGCGCATGGTCAGGTAGCGGTAGGGGCTGGTGCCGAACAACAGTCGAAAATCCCGCGATAACGCCCAGCGGTCGCGACCCGCGTGGTCGGCCATTTCCTCCAGGGTGATGCTACGGCCCAGGGCGCTGTGGATAAACTCCCGGGCGCGTTCGGCGGCCACGTAGTCGAACGTCTTGCGCGTGGTAATCACGCCAGATGCGTCGCTGAGCGCCTGGGCCACGTCGTACAGCGCATCTTGTTCCTGCAGCGGATCAATGGGGCAGTCCAGCCCTTGCAGCAGCACTTCGCTGGCGCGGAACAGCCTTGGGTCGTTGGTCAGCCCGCTGGGGATAAACGGCAACGGCTTGCCCCCCAGGATCTGTTGGATCAGCGCCGGCTCCACATAAATCATGCGGTACTTGAAGCCTTCCACACTGCTGGCGCGGCCGTCATGGGTTTCATCAGGGTGGATCACCATGGTCGCGCCGGGCAGGCTGTGGGTCATGCTGCCGCGATAATGAAAACTCTGCACGCCAAACAAGGTACGCCCAATGGCGTAGGTGTCATGGCGATGCGGGTCGAACGCGAAGCCGGCAAAGTACGCCTCGATACGGTCCAGGCCGCTGGCATGCGGGGCGCGGTGCATCCAGTCAATGTTGGCGGTGGGGGTGCCCATGGTGGTTTGTCACAAGAAGAGGTGGAAACACGTTAACCCAGTGTGGCGTGGGTTGTCTGTTGAGGTCTTGAACGATTGTGCAGGTTTTTTCGCTGGCGACGGCATTGCGTGATGAATGGGTAGTTATTATTTTGAGGTGATTTATTATTGTTTTACGATAATTAATTAGCTATCTTGCCCCCACATTCACGCTCTTTGAGGTTTTATATGAATACCCAACGTCTCGCTCAGCTTAGCCAGCGCATGTCGCTGCTCACACTGCTATTGATCATCACCATGTTGGCCTTGAATGCCGCTGTATGGCTGTTTCCTGTGCTGAGCTCATCCGCCGACGGGCTGGGGCTTGGCTTTGCGTTGAGCGACCGCTTGATTCAGGGCCGGGCCGAGCAAGTGGCCGAGTTTCCTTTGTGGCAAGTGGTGGGGGGCATCGTGCTGTCCAGCATCCCGTTGATGGCGCTGGCGTCTGGCTTGAACCACCTGCGCAAGTTGTTCAAGAGCTACGCCCGTGGCGAATATTTCTCCAGTACATCAGCGATGCACCTGGGCAAAGTCGGTAAGGCAGTGGCAATTTGGGTGCTGCTGGATTTTTTATGTGAGCCATTGCTCAGCGTCTGGGTAACAATGCACGCGCCGGTCGGCGAGCGGCTAATCACCCTGAGCCTGACTGCCCCCAGCTTTGTTGCACTGTTTCTGGCCGCCTGCATCGCGGTGATCGCGCGTATCCTGTGGCAGGCCAGTGAAGTGGATTCTGAAAACCGCACTTTTGTTTGAGACCGACATGCCCATTGTGATTGAACTGGACGTCATGCTTGCCCGGCGCAAGGTCAAGTCCAAAGACTTGGCGGCCGCCATCGGAATTACCGAGCAGAACCTGTCATTGCTTAAACAAGGTAAGGTCAAGGGCATACGCCTGGGAACGCTGGACGCCATCTGCACCCACCTGCAATGCCAACCGGGTGACTTGCTTGTACACATTCCCGAGCCTGAGGCTGAGCCATAACGGCTACCGATAAGAGGGATCATCAATGTTCTCTGACCTGCCATACGCTGCACCGTTGTTGTCGCTGGCGTTGCTTTGGACCGTCGCCGTGGTGACACCCGGCCCGAATTTTTTCAATACGGCGCAGTTGGCCGCCAGCTGCTCGCGCCGCCATGGTGTGGTGGCGTCGGCCGGTGTGGCTACTGGTACGATCATGTGGGGCTTGGCGGGCGGCCTGGGGATCAAGTCGCTGTTTACCGCAGCGCCCATGTTGTACCTGGCGTTCAAGATCCTCGGGGGCTGCTACCTGATCTACCTCGGGCTCAAACTGTTCAAGCGCTCGGCACCGGCCATGGGCCAAAGCCTATTGCCCGACGAGCCTCGACGTTCGCTGTTCAGCGCGTGGCGCCTGGGCTTGCTGGGTAACCTGTCCAACCCCAAGGCAGCACTGTTCGTCGCCACCATCTTCGCCTCCACCATGCCGCCGTCGCCATCGCCGATGCTGCTGACCTTGGCGGTGATCACCATGGCCACCTTGTCGTTCAGTTGGTATTCCAGCGTCGCCCTGGTGTTTTCCAGTGAGCGCATGGCCAACCTCTATAGCCGTTCGCGCAAGTGGCTCGACCGTTTTGCCGGTGGTTGCTATGTGCTGTTCGGCGCGCATCTGGTAGCGAATCGCTGACGGACCATGTTAAGAAGCGCAACGTCAAACAGTGAGGCAGGGTCATGAGCAAGGTGCGGGTGGGGATTATTTTTGGTGGCCGTTCGGCCGAGCACGAAGTCTCGCTGCAATCGGCGCGCAATATCGTTGATGCGCTGGACCGTACGCGCTACGAGCCGGTGCTGATCGGCATCGACAAGGCCGGCCACTGGCACCTCAACGACACTTCCAACTTCCTGATCAACCAGGAAAACCCGGCCCTGATCGCCCTCAACCAGTCCAACCGTGAACTGGCGGTAGTGCCGGGCAAGGCCAGCCAACAAGTGGTGGAAACCACCGGCAGCGGCCTGCTGGAACACATCGACGTGATCTTCCCCATCGTCCACGGCACCCTCGGTGAAGACGGGTGCCTGCAAGGCCTGCTGCGCATGGCCGACCTGCCCTTTGTCGGCTCCGACGTGCTCGGCTCGGCGGTGTGCATGGACAAGGACATCAGCAAGCGCCTGCTGCGCGATGCGGGGATCGCCGTGACGCCGTTCATCACCCTGACCCGCCGCAATGCTGCGCGCACGTCCTTTGAGACGGCGGTCAACACGCTCGGCCTGCCGATGTTTGTAAAACCGGCCAACCAGGGCTCCTCGGTGGGTGTCAGCAAAGTTGCCACTGAAGCCGAGTACCACGCCGCCGTCGAGTTGGCCCTGGGCTTTGATGAAAAAGTGCTGGTGGAATCCGCCGTCAAAGGGCGCGAAATCGAATGTGCGGTGCTGGGTAACGACGATCCCATTGCCAGTGGTTGCGGTGAGATCGTGGTGAGCAACGGCTTCTATTCCTACGACAGCAAATACATCGACGGGCAGGCCGCCCAAGTGGTGGTGCCGGCGGCTATCAGTGCCCAGGCCAGCGAACGTATCCGTCGCCTGGCCATCGACGCGTTCGAAGTACTCGGCTGCGCTGGCCTGGCGCGGGTCGACGTGTTTCTTACCGATGACGGCCAAGTGCTGATCAATGAGATCAACTCACTCCCAGGCTTCACCCGCATCAGCATGTACCCCAAGCTGTGGCAGGCGGCGGGCATGAGCTACAGCGAGCTGGTCAGCCGCTTGATCGAATTGGCGCTGGAGCGGCATGCGGGGCGTAAGGGCCTGAAGATCAGCCGCTGATTGTAGTGAGCGGTTTCAGTCACCGACCGCTTCGCCTTCACGCCGTGGGTCTGCGCCGCCGCTGAGCGACACTTTGCCCTGGGCATCGCGCGTGCGCACGATGGCTTGGATGCCGCTGGTCATGTCCATTTCGCTTACTGCGTGACCCTTGTCCTTGAGCGCCTGTTTCAACGCGGGGCTGAACAGCCCCTGTTCCAGTTCGGTCGCGCCATTGCGGCTGCCAAAGTTGGGCAGGCTGATGGCTGCTTGCGGGTCGAGCTTCCAGTCGAGCATCGCCACCAGGGACTTACTCACGTATTCGATGATTTGTGAGCCGCCGGGCGAGCCCACGGTGGCCAGTAATTCGCCGCTGGTGCGGTCGAACACCAGGGTGGGCGCCATGGCCGAGCGTGGGCGTTTACCCGGCTCGACGCGATTGGCCACCGGCTGGCCGTTTTCCTCTGGGATAAACGAGAAATCGGTCATCTGGTTATTGAGCAAAAAGCCCTGGACCATCAGGTGCGAACCGAACGCCGCTTCCACCGTGGTGGTCATCGACACCGCACCGCCGGCATCGTCCACCGCCACCACTTGTGAGGTGGAAATGCGTAGCGGCGAACGGTCCGGCGCATACGCCACCTGGATACCCGCAGGCGTGCCCGGTTTGGCGATGCCCATGCTGCGCTCACCAATCAGCGTGGCGCGCCGGGCCAGGTAGCCAGGGGCGACGAGGCCGGCGACCGGTACCGGCACGAAGTCGCTATCGGCCACGTACAACCCTCGGTCCGCGAAGGCCAGGCGCCCGGCTTCGGCGAGCAAGTGCACGGCTTCGGGCGTGGGCTCAAGGCCTGCGGGCGACGCGCTCTTCACGGGCGTCATCAATGCAATCACCCATGCGGGGTCGCGGGCTTCAAGGGCTTGCAAGGTGCCCAGGATCTGCGCGATAGCGATTCCACCCGACGACGGCGGCGGCATGCCGCACACCCGGTATTGCTGGTAGTCGGTGCACAGTGGTGCGCGTTCTTTGGCGGCATAGCCCTTGAGGTCCGCCAGTGACAGGCTGCCCGCGTTGCGATGGCCCTGGACCTTGCGCGCAATTTCATCGGCAATCGGCCCGTGGTACAGCGCGTCCGGACCCTCCTTGGCGATGCGTTTGAACACGGCCGCCAGCGCCGGGTTTTTCAGTCGCGTGCCGATGGCTTTCGGCGTGCCATCGGTATTCAGAAAGTACGCCGCCAGGTCGGGCGACTGGGGGATATAACGGTCGGCGGCGATCAGTGCATGCAAGCGTGGGGAAATCGCGAAGCCCTGTTCAGACAGGCCAATGGCCGGCTCAAACAGCTTGGCCCATGGCAGGTGTCCGGTTTTTTTGTGGGCCATCTCCAGCGCCCGCAATACCCCCGGCGTGCCCACCGAGCGCCCGCCGATTTGCGCCTCGGCAAATGTCATCGGCGAACCGTCTGGCCTCAGGAACAACCGCGGCGTCGCCCCGGCCGGTGCGGTTTCGCGACCGTCATAAGCGTGCACGTCCTTGCCGTCCCACAGTAGGATGAACGCGCCGCCGCCAATGCCGGACGACTGCGGCTCCACCAGGGTCAGCACGGCCTGCATCGCAATCGCTGCATCAATGGCCGAACCGCCCTGGCGCAACATCTCGCGTCCGGCTTCGGCGGCCAGCGGGTTGGCGGCGGCGGCCATATGCCGCTCGGCGTGGCGCGTGGCGAGGTCGCTGCGATAACCCGAGCCCAATTCCGGGGCCGGTGGTTGTTCGTGGATCGGGGGGTGACAGGCAACCAGGGTGAGGGTGGCCGCAATCACCGACAACCGCCGGCAGGAAATCGAAAACACGCGCTGAACTCCGTTCATTTTGAGAATGATCTGTTGTCCTTGGGGCCTGCTGTTTACAGGTAAATCGTGCCTTGCAGGTAGAGCACCGCGTGGCCGGAAATGATCACGCGCTCGCCCTTGAGTTCACAGCGCAGTTGGCCCCGACGCTGGCCGCCCTGTTCGGCGCTCAATTGGGATTTGCCCAGGCGCTCGGCCCAGAAGGGTGCCAGCGAGGTGTGGGCCGAACCGGTAACCGGGTCTTCGTTTACGCCGACATTCGGGCCGAACCAGCGCGAGATAAAGTCGAACCGTGCGCTTTTGGCGGTCACGGCAACCCCGCGCCTGGGCAGGCCCCTGAGCCGTGCGAAGTCGGGCTTCAGTGCCGCCACCTGGGCCTCATCGTCCACCAACACGATGTAGTCGTCGGTGCCATACACTTCGGCCTGTTCAATCCCCAGGGCTTCCAACAGGCCAGCAGGCGGCTCGCAGCGTTCGGGTTGCCTGGCCGGGAAATCCATCGCCAGTTCGTCGCCGTTGCGCATTACCCGAAGCTCGCCGCTGCGAGTGGCAAAGCGCAGCACGTGCGGCGCACCCTGCAACTGGTGAATCAGCACCCAAGCCGCCGCCAAGGTGGCATGCCCGCACAGGTCCACTTCAACTTCAGGGGTAAACCAGCGCAGCTCATAGATATCGCCACGGGGCACGAAGTAGGCGGTTTCCGAGAGGTTGTTTTCAGCGGCGATGCTCTGCAACAGATCATCGCTCGGCCACTCGGTGAGCGGGCACACGGCGGCGGGGTTGCCGCCAAAAACGTGTTGGCTGAAAGCATCGACTTGGTAGATATCCAGTTTCACCGTGCAGCACTCCGTTGTGGGGGAGGCTGGACACTAACAGTGGGTTCGGTGGAGCGCAAAGTACAGACAGTGGTTTTTTTTGAGCGCATCAACCGGCCTGGGGAGTGCTGGGTGCGGGTCTCGACGACCGGCTGCGTGGCGCTGATTAGCCGGGTCGGCGCGGGACACCTATATGTTCATTATGAAGGTCTTTGCAATTTTTTATTCTTTCCTCATCTACGCGCCCTTCATGCAGAGTCCGCCCTTATGCGATGGATTTTCATCATTTCTTAATGGCAAGGCTGAATGGCCGCTTTGCGCACGGAGCACGCAATGAGTGTGAATCAGAACCTGCACCTTGGTCTGATTGGGCAGATGTTCAAGAGCGATTACCGCTGGTTATGCGCGCGTGTGGCCCGCGCGATGGACTGCCCCCATGGCGCCCAGGACATCGCGTCGGAAACGTTTTTGCGCGTATTGGCGTTGCCGGACCCCTCGGCGATTCGTGAGCCACGGGCGTTGTTGACCACGATTGCGCGGCGGTTGATGTATGAGGGGTGGCGTCGGCAGGACCTGGAGCGGGCTTACCTGGAGACGCTGGCCCTGGCGCCGCAGCAGGTGCATCCATCGCCGGAGGAGCGTTTGTTGTTGATCGAGACGCTGCTGGAGGTGGATCGCCTGCTCAATGGTTTGTCGGCCAAGGCCAAGGCGGCGTTCCTGTATCACCAATTGGACGGCTTGACCTATGCACAGATCGGCGAGCGCTTGCAGGTGTCGGTGAGTCGGGTTCAGCAATACATGGCCGATGCATTCAAGCGCTGCTACCTGGCGATGGAACAGCCATGACCAGCGGTGCACCAGATGACGTGATGATCGACGAGGCCGCGCAGTGGATGGCGTTATTGCAGTCGGGGCATGCCAGCGCGCAGGAACAGGTGGCGTTTCGGCGTTGGCGCGAGTCAGACCCCCGACGCGAGGAAATTTTCAATCGCATGGGTGCGGGCGCTGCGGTGTTGGGCAATGACGACTTGCGACGCATGCCCAGGGACAGCTTGCTGCACACCTTGAATGCGCCATCGGGGCGGCGCAAATTTTTGCGCACAACCTTGGCCGTGGCGGGCTTTTTCTCGTTGGCGGGGTTGGTCGCGCGGTTGTCGGATAATTGGGCGTCGGTGGGAACGCTGAGTACCGGGACCGGTGAGCGTTTGAACCTCACACTGGACGACGGCAGTACCTTGGCGCTGGCCCCGCGCAGCAAGGTGGTGCCGTTGTTTGATGGTCAGCGGCGCCTGCTGAAATTGCTCGATGGGCAATTGCTGGTGGACGTGGCCAAGGACAATGCCCGGCCGTTCATTGTGCAAACCGCTGACGGATTCATGCGCGCCCTGGGCACGCGCTTTCTGGTGCAACAACTGCCGGACAAGACCCAGATCACCCTGCTGCATTCCCAGGTGGAAATCACCACCCGTGAGGGCGCCAAGCAAGTCATCCAGGCAGGCGAACAGGCCACGTTCAATGCGCAGGGCATTGTGTCGCTGCACGCGGCGACGGGGGATGAGGCGGCCTGGACCCAAGGGCTGCTGGAAGTGCGCAACCGTTCCCTGGGGGAGGTGGTGCAGACGCTGCGGGACTATCGGCACGGCATAATCCGCGTCAGCCCGGCGGCGGCAAACCTGCGCCTGAGCGGGATTTTCCCGTTGGACGACACCAACAGCGCCCTGCAATTGCTGGCCAAATCGTTGCCCGTGCAGATCGACTATCACAGCGCATACTGGGTCAGTATCGAGTTGCGTTGAAAAATAAATGCACGCCGCCCTATAAAAACGCCGTGGTTGTTGCACAACAGCATGCAAGCACGGTTTCGCCCACGGGTATCGCTCGCCATCTGCCGTTATAAACTCATGCTTAAACGGCCTAGTGCGGGCCTATAAAAAACCCCTTCGGATTGTTCAACCCATCAACTCAACAACAATGATGGGAGCTCAATCATGCATACCCCCTACCGCCGCCGGTTGCCAGCGGCGCTGTGCCTGGCCATTGGCGCGATGCTTTTTACCCATGGCGCGACTGCTTCGACGCCATCACCCGCCCATGCAGGCCACATCCAGACCTTCGAGTTCGACCTCGCCGCCGGGCCACTGGACCACATGCTGCTGAGTATTTCCCGGCAAAGTGGCTTGAGTATTTCGTTCCAGCAGGACCTGGTGCAGGGGCTCAATAGTACGGCCGTGCGCGGGCGTCTGAGCATTGAGCAAGCGCTGCAACAGGCGTTGCGTGGCTCGGGCCTGGAGGCGCTGCAAAGCGAAGGCGGTTGGGTGTTGCAGCGTGTCCTCAGCAGCGGCGCGTCAGCGGTGTATGGCTAGGATGCAATTGCCGGGGTGGTGAACATCATCCTCAAAGACAAAATCAGTGATGTCGACGTCAACCTGCGTGGCGGCACCACCGAGCGCGGCGGGGGTGACAACCAGCGTCTACAGATCTGCGGCGGCGACAGTTGGGGGTGACTTCGACGGCGTGTTCGCCCTGGACAACCTTCAACGCCAGTGCGCGTTATCGCGTCAATGACCAAGCCAGTGTCGGATTGACCGTCAACAACCTGCTCAATCAGGTCAAGCACGACGACTCTGCCGGATGGCCGTATTACCCCACGGGCAACTACGACCCCTATGGTCGCCAGTTCTGGTTGGACGTGAGCTACCACTTCGGCAACTGACGGTTGAGCAACGCATAAGGACATGCGTTATCGATCTAACGGCCGCTCTATAAAAAATCCGACATCGACGCACAACCCTGCACACCTACACAAAAGAACAGGGAGCCCGCGACGCCATGATGAATGCACGACCCCCCCGATTATTACTTTCGCTTGCCGCCGCGATTGCCGCAGGTACGGTGGCCGCCAGCCCGCTGGATATTCCCGCCGGGTCGCTGGACCAGACCCTGCTGAGCATTTCCCAGCAAAGCGGCAAGCGCATTTCGTTCGATCAGTCGCTGGTGGACGGTTTGAATGCGCCTGCGATCAAAGGTGAACTGAGCGCGGGCGAGGCGTTGCAGATTGCCTTGCAGGGCACCGACCTGCGCGACAGCGAAGGCGCCAACGGCATTGTGGTCAGCGCCGTGCCCGCCCAAGCCAGCCCGCAGGACAGTATTGCGCCCGCTGCGGCGATCCCGCAGTTGCAAAGGATTGAAGTCACCGGCAGTGCGATCCGCCGCGTGGATGCCGAGACGGCAGTGCCGGTAACGATCCTGCGTACCGAAGAGCTGAAAAAGCAGGGCGTCACCAGCACCGAACAATTGATCAACCGCATTTCGGCCAACCAGTCCTCGGTCGGCTCGGGCCGCTCGGTGGGTTCCAGCAGTGGCGGGGCGTCGTTTGCGGACCTGCGCGGTATCGGCCCGAACAAAACCCTGGTGCTGCTCAACGGGCGCCGCTTGAGCAACAACGCCACCACCGCCATCAACGGCTCTGGGGTTGACCTCAACACCATCCCGTTTGCCGCCATCGACCGCGTGGAAGTGCTGCGTGACGGTGCCTCAGCGTTGTACGGCACCGATGCCATCGGTGGTGTGATCAACTTCATCACCAAAAAGAGCGTGACCGAGGGCCAGTTCACCGCAGGCGGCAGCTCCCCCACCCACGCAGGTGGCGGTGACACCAGCAACTTCAGCGGCAGTTGGGGTTTTGGCGATTTGGAAGACGATCGCTTCAACGTGTTCGGCGTGGTCAGCCATGACAAGCAGCAAAGCCTCAAGGCCCGCGACCGCGACTACACCTACAACTATCAGCCGGGCAAGGGCCTGGATTATTCCTCGGGGATCGCCTCGCCGGCCAACTACAGCCAGGGCTCGAACGCCAGCAACCCGTTGGCGGCGTCCGGTTGCAATGCGCCAGGTCTTATCTCACGCAGCGGTATTTGCCGGCAGTCATTGTGGAGCTATCTGGACCTGGTGCCCGAGACGGAAAAGACCTCGTTTTTCGGCAAGGCCACCGGCCAGTTTGCCGACGACCACAGCGTCAGCCTCGAATACTTCTGGGCGCGCAACCAGAACCGTACCCAGATCGGCCCCGGCCTGCTGCAAGGGCTGCAAGTGCAACCCGGTACGCCGTACTACCCTGGCAACGGCATTATCCCCGGCCCCACCACCTTCGCCCTCGACCCCACTCAGCCGGTAGACACGAACTGGCGTGAAAGCGAAGTGGGCCCGCGCCGCCATGAAGACGATAACGTCGGCCAGCGCCTCTTGCTGACCTTCGAAGGCACGCTGCTCGGCTGGGACTACAACGTCGGGGCCGCCTACAACCAGAACAAGGTCACCAACACGATCAAAAGCGGTTATGTGGATGACCGCGCCGTTACCGACGGCATCAACAACGGCATCATCAACCCGTTCGGGCCACAGTCGGCGGCGGGTGCCGCGTTGCTGGCGGCGAATGCGGTGGACGGCGACTACGCCACCGGTGTTGGCCGGGTCAAAAGCATCGATGGTCGCATCAGCCGCGACATCGGTGATTGGTTCGGTGCGGGCCCATCGGCCCTGGCCCTGGGCGGCGAGTACCGCAAGGAGGATTTTCACCAAAACTTCGAAGACTTCGCCGCCAATGTGCAAAGCCTTGGCATCGACCCCGCCGCCAGCGTGGCCGGCGACCGTTCGGTGTCGGCGCAATACGCGGAGGTCAACGTGCCGGTACTCGATAGCCTGGAACTGTCGGCGGCGGTGCGGCACGACAAGTACAGTGACTTTGGCAGCACCACCAACCCGAAATACTCGTTCCGCTTCCAGCCGTTCCGCGAACTGGTGATGCGCGGCGCCTACAGCGAAGGCTTCCGCGCGCCTTCCCTGTATGAGCTTTACAACCCCACCGCAACCACCTTCACCGTGGCCAACTACAACGACCCGCGCTTGTGTGCCGGCGGCACGCCGAGCAACGGCGGCCTGGCCAACCGCGATTGCGCGCAACAGTTTTTCAGCCGCAGTGGCGGTAACCCGGACCTCAATCCCGAGACCGCACGCAACGTGACGCTGGGCTTTGTCTACCAGCCCATCAACAACCTGTCCCTGGGCCTGGATTTCTGGTGGATCAAGATCGCCAATCAGATCGCCGAATTCCCGGAATCGGCGGTGTTTGAACAGCCAGACCTGTACCCCGACCGCATCGTACGCAAGGCCGACGGCTCCATCGATCACATCGTCACCGGGCTGGCCAACCTGGGTAAGGTCAAGACCAACGGGGTCGACGTGACCTTTGACTACCGCTTGCCCGAAACCAGGCTGGGCCAGTTCGGCACCAACCTGCAAGGCACCTATGTCGACCGCTATGTGTACCAGCAGCAGATCAAGGGCGCCTACATCGACAAGGCCGGTGATTATCGCGGTGGCGACTTTGCCTCGGCCGGTGCCGTGGCTCGCTGGCGCCACAGCTGGAACGGCACCTGGAACAAAGGCCCGCTCGGCGCAACCCTGACCAACCGCTACACCAGTGGCTACAACGACTACAACCGTGCGTTCCACGACAAGGTCGGCGCCTGGAGCGTGTGGGACCTGGCTGGCACTTACACCTGGCGCGACACCGCGCAGATCACCGTCGGCGTGCAGAACCTGTTCGACAAGGAGCCGCCGTTCAGCAACCAGACCTCAACCTTCCAGAGCGGCTACGACCCGCGTTACTCAGACCCCTTTGGCCGCACGTTATACAGCCGGGTTTCCTACAACTTTTGATCAGGTCATGGCCGACACCCACGCGGGTGTCGGCCACTATTGCGTGGAGCTGCGTCTGTGATTCTGTTTCGTTCAGTGGTTTGGGCGTTGTTATGGGGCCTGTGGGCGCCGTCGCTGCTGGCCAAGCCGGTGCATGCCTTGACGGTGTACGGCGAGGCGCCCAAGTACCCGGCGGGTTTCAGTCACCTGGATTACGTCAACCCACAGGCCCCCAAGGGCGGCACGTTCCGACGTTCGTCAATGGAGGATGGCGCGTTTGATCACCTGGTTCCCTATGTCGACAAAGGCATGGGTGTCGCGCAGATCCAGGGCTGGCTTTACAGCCCATTGGCCTATCGCTCGCAGGATGAGCCCTACACCGTGTATGGGCTGGTCGCACAACGCATGGAGCTGGCAGATGACCATTCGTGGATTCGCTTTTACCTCAACCCCAAGGCGCGTTTCGCCGACGGCACACCGGTGACGGCAGAGGATGTGATCTACACCTTCAACCTGCTGCGCCGCGAAGGCAGCCTGGTGTACCGCCAGCGTTTCGCCGATGTCGATCAAGTGCTGCGGGAGTCGCCCAGCCAGGTGCGATTCACCTTCAAAACCACGGCCGACCGCACCTTGCCGTTGGACATCGCGTCATTACCGGTACTGCCGCAGCATTGGTGGCAATCGCGCAATTTCGCCAACGGTGGTGGCTTTGAAGCGCCGCTGGGCAACGGCCCGTATCGCATCAGTGCGGTGGACAACGGCCGCAGCGTGACGTTCGAACGGGTCAAGGACTGGTGGGGCAACGACCTGCCGATCAATCGAGGGCAGTACAACTTCGACACCTTGCGCCTGGAGTTTTTTGGCGACACCGACGTGGCGCGCCAGATCCTGCGTGCCCAGGGCTATGACTTCAATCGCGAGTTCTCGGCCACCAGTTACACCGTGGGCTACGACGGGGAGGCCCTGCGCGACGGCCGCCTCCAGCGTGAACATCTGGCGCCTGAAGCGGTGCAGGGCACCCAGGGGTTTGTGTTCAACCTGCAAAAGCCGCAGTTCCAGGACCGCCGTGTGCGCCAGGCGTTGAGCCTGCTGTGGGATTTCGACTGGAGCAATCGGCAAATGATGCACGGCATGTACCTGCGCCAGCGCAGCTTCTTTTCCCGCAGCGAACTGGCCGCCAGCCAACTGCCGGATAGCGAGGAACGCAAGCTGCTCGAACCCTGGCGCGGACAAGTCCCCGATGAGGTGTTTGACCGCGTTTACGAGCCCCCGCACACCGACGCCAGCGGGCGCATACGCCCGCAACAGGCGCAGGCGTTAAAGCTGCTGGAGGCAGCCGGTTGGACGCCCAGGGGCGACCAGTTGGTGAATGCCCAGGGTGAACCGTTGCAGTTCACCTTTCTTAGCAACCAGAAGGGTTTCGAGCGCTTGTTGTTGCCTTACAAACGCAACCTTGCGCAGATCGGCATCGGCTTCCATATCCGCCTGATCGATGCAGCGCAGTACGCCAACCGCGTGCGTGCGCGCGACTACGACATGATCGTCAATGGCTATCCGGTCAGCCTTTCGCCGGGCCGTGAGCTGACCAATTATTTCGGCTCGGAAAGTGCCGATGATCCGGGCTCCAACAACTTCATGGCGCTGCGCAACCCGGCAGTGGATGCCTTGATCGATGGCCTGGTGCGTGCCAACGACCGGCCCACCATGGTGCGTTACGCCCATGCCTTGGATCGCGTGCTGCAGTGGGGCTTCTACTGGATTCCCAACTACTACCCGCCGGGTACGTCGTCGGTGTGGTGGAACCGCTTCGGCCGCCCGCAGACCGCGCCGCTTAACGATGTGGGCATTGATACCTGGTGGGAAATCAGCCCAAGCCCGCTGACCACCGCGCAAATGCGCCAACACACTGGAGAGCGCCAACATGCTGGCCTATAGCGCGCGTCGATTACTGCTGATCGTGCCCACCTTGTTGTGCATCTTGCTGGTGAATTTTTTTATCGTGCAGGCCGCGCCCGGTGGGCCGGTGGAGCAAGCCATCGCGCGCTTGCAGGGTATTGGCGGCCAGGCTTCGCTGGCCGGTGGCCATGTGGAAAGCGTCGGCGGGGAGTCGCGCTCGGTGCGGGGCCTGGACCCGGCGCTGGTCGCCGATATCGAGCGCCAATATGGCTTTGACAAGCCCTTGGGCGCACGCCTGTGGTTGATGCTCAGCAGCTATGCACGGCTGGATTTCGGCGACAGCTTTTTTCGTGGTGCAAAGGTCACCGACCTGATCCTGCAGAAGCTGCCGGTGACCTTGTCCCTGGGCATCTGGGCCACGCTGATCAGTTACCTGGTGTCGATCCCGCTGGGCATTCGCAAGGCGGTGCGCCATGGCAGCCGCTTCGATGTGTGGAGCAGTGCGGCGATCATCATCGGCCATGCCATGCCGGCGTTTCTGTTCGCCTTGCTGCTGATCGTGATGTTTGGTGGCGGCAGCCTGTTGGACTGGTTTCCAGTGCGCGGGCTGGTCTCGGAAAACTTCGCCGCGTTGTCGTGGGCAGGCAAGCTGGTGGATTACTTCTGGCATTTAGTGCTGCCGGTGCTGGCGCTGGTGATCGGTGGGTTTGCCACCCTGACCATTCTCACCAAGAACAGCTTCCTGGATGAGATCAGTCGCCAGTATGTGGTGACCGCGCGGGCCAAGGGTTTCAGCGAAAAACAGGTGCTGTACAAGCATGTGTTCCGCAATGCGATGTTATTGATCGTGGTCGGCCTGCCCCAGGCGCTGACGACCATGCTGTTTGGCGGCTCGCTGCTGATCGAGGTGATTTTTTCCCTCGATGGGTTGGGGCGCTTGAGCTATGAAGCAGCGGTGGCACGGGACTATCCGGTGGTGTTTGGCACGCTGTTTATCTTCACGTTGGTGGGGTTGGTGATCAAGCTGTTGGGCGACCTGTGCTATCGGCTGCTGGACCCGCGCCTGGATTTTGCCGGGAGGTCCCATTGATGGCGGTTTTTTCTCCGATCACCCGGCGACGCTGGCTGCATTTCAAGCGCAACCGTCGGGGCTGGTGGTCGCTGTGGATCTTTGCCGCGCTGTTTGCGCTGTGCCTGGGCGGTGAGCTGGTGGCCAATGACAAACCGCTGGTGGTGTCGTATCAGGGCGAGCTGTATTTCCCGGCCTTCAAGCGCTACACCGAACAGGACTTTGGCGGCACGCTGCCATTTCAACCGGATTACCGCGACCCCTACGTGCGTGAACTGATTGAAGGGCAGGGTGGCTGGCTGCTGTTCCCGCCGATACCGTTCAGCTATGACACGGTCAACTACGACCTCAACGCACCGTCGCCCACACCACCCTCCGCGCAAGACTGGCTGGGCACCGACGATCAGGCACGGGATGTATTGGCGCGAGTGATTTTCGGCACGCGGGTGTCGTTGTTGTTTGCCCTGGCGTTGACCGTGGTGAGCACGCTGATCGGTGTGGCTGCCGGCGCCCTGCAAGGCTACTACGCAGGCTGGATCGACCTGTTGGGCCAGCGCCTGATCGAGATCTGGTCCGGGCTGCCGGTGCTGTACCTGCTGATCATCCTGTCGGGTTTTGTAGAGCCCAGTTTCTGGTGGCTCCTGGGGATCATGGCGCTGTTTGCCTGGCTGGCCCTGGTGGACGTGGTGCGCGCCGAGTTCCTGCGCGGGCGCAACCTGGAGTACGTGAAGGCCGCGCGGGCGTTGGGCGTGGGCGACTTTCAGGTGATGCTGCGGCATATCCTGCCGAATGCGATGACGGCCACCTTGAGCTACTTGCCGTTCATTTTGACCGGTGCGATTTCCACGCTGAGCGCCCTGGATTTCCTTGGCTTTGGCATGCCCACGGGCACCGCGTCCCTGGGCGAGTTGATCGGCCAGGGCAAAAACAACCTGCAAGCCCCGTGGCTGGCGCTGACCGCGTTTTTTGCGTTGGCGCTGATCCTGTCCCTGTTGGTATTTATCGGCGAAGCCTGCCGCGATGCCTTCGACCCTCGATCCTGATAAGCGAGCGTGTGTGTGAGCGATGCACTGATTCAAATCCGTAACTTGCAGGTGGCCTTCGAAGGGCATAAAGCCGTGCGGGGCATTGACCTGGATATTCACGCGGGCGAGTGCCTGGCGCTGGTGGGCGAGTCCGGCTCGGGTAAGTCGGTGACGGCCCATTCGATCCTGCAATTGTTGCCGCCGCACATCACCCGAACCCGTGGCAGCATTCGCTATCAGGGTGAGGAACTGCTCGGAGCACGGGCGCAACGCCTGCGCCAGATCCGCGGTGATCGCATCGCGATGATCTTCCAGGAGCCAATGACCTCGCTCAACCCGCTGTACACCGTGGAGCGGCAAGTGGCCGAAACCCTGGCGCTGCACAAGGGGGTGGGCGGCGGCGCCGCACGCGAACGGGTGGTGCAATTGCTGGAACTGGTGGGTATCCACGAACCGCGTCAGCGCCTAAATGCCTACCCGCATCAATTGTCCGGCGGGCAGCGTCAGCGGGTGATGATTGCCATGGCGCTGGCGTGCGAGCCGCTGTTGTTGATCGCCGATGAGCCCACCACGGCACTGGACGTGACAGTGCAGCGGCGCATCCTGGCGTTGCTCAAAGACCTGCAGCAGCGCCTGGGCATGGCGTTGCTGCTGATCAGTCATGACCTCAATGTGGTGCGCAGCATCGCCCAGCGCGTGGCGGTGATGCGGGCGGGCAAGATCGTCGAGCAGGCCGATTGTGAGGTGCTGTTCGCTACGCCGCAGCATGCCTACAGCCGCCAACTGCTGGAGGCCGAGCCGCAGGGGCGTGCGGTCAGTCGTGCGCCGGCGCCCAACCTGTTGGAAGTGGACGCGTTGCGGGTGTGGTTCGCCCAGGGCAGCCTGTTGCGGCGCAAACCGCCGATCAAAGCCGTAGACGGGATTGACCTGCGCCTGCAGCGCGGCAAGACGCTGGGCATTGTCGGCGAGTCCGGCTCGGGCAAGTCGACCCTGGGCCAGGCGATCCTGCGCTTGATCGACGCCCAAGGCAGCATCCGCTTCCAGGGGCAGGCCCTTGACCGGCTCAAGGGCAAGGCCTTGCGCCCGTGGCGTCGGCAACTGCAAGTGGTGTTCCAGGACCCGTTCGGCAGCCTCAGCCCGCGCATGAGCGTGCAGCAGATCATTGAGGAAGGCTTGCGCGTGCACACCAGCCTGGACGCGGCGCAACGGGAGGCCGAAGTGATTGTGGCCCTGAAGGATGTTGGACTCGACCCGGATACCCGGCACCGCTTCCCCCACGAATTCTCCGGCGGCCAGCGCCAACGCATCGCCATCGCGAGGGCGTTGGTGATCAAGCCCGAACTGATCCTGCTCGACGAGCCCACCTCGGCCCTCGACCGTACCGTGCAAAAACAAGTGGTCAGCCTGCTGCGTCGCTTGCAGGAAGAGCACGGCCTGACCTATCTGTTCATCAGCCACGACCTCGCCGTGGTCCGCGCCCTGGCCCATGACCTGATCGTGGTCAAGGACGGCGTGGTCGTGGAAGCGGGGAGTACGGAGCAACTGTTCGATGCGCCGCAGCACCCCTATACGCGGGACTTGTTGGTGGCGTCTTCGTTGCGGCGGGAGTGAGTGGCGTACCAGAGGCGTTCTGGCCAGTTTCCCGCCCCAGCACCATTGCGGATCAGCGGCGCTAGGGGCAGGGCTGCTTGCGCGCTACAGGGAGAGAGGGTACAGGGCAATACAAACAGAGATGGCCAGACACAAGAAAGCCCGCACTAGGCGGGCTTCTTGAGGTGATCCATAGACTGCTGTAGACATCTATGGATCGGTACTTGGTGGCTACACAGGGACTTGAACCCCGGACCCCAGCATTATGAATGCTATGCTCTAACCAACTGAGCTATGTAGCCAAGTGGCGCGCATTATTCGCGTAGAACGGGAATGCGTCAAGCGTTTAATTTGAATTTTTATCTACGCTTTCAACTGTTTAAGAAAAAACAGCCGATTGGGCGACGAGCGGCGGGCTTTGCGGTGAGGGCGATCGATTGTGGCAGCGGTGGTTTTCAGAGGGTGCGAGTTGGGCAGATATCCCTGCCGCCCAACGACTGCCGGTTAGCCGGGCTTACCGGTGCTGCGGGGTGTGGGTGACGCGTTTGAGCTGCTCGCGTGCTCGCGACAGGCGTGAGCGCACGGTACCAATGGGGATGTCCAAGGCGTCGGCAGTGTCCTGGTAGCTGCCATCGGTCTCAAGGGAGGCGTACAGCGTTCTGCGCATTTCCAATGGCAGGTGCTTTATGGCGATCAGGGTTTTTTCCAGTCGACGGTTGATCTCGAACTCCCAGTCCAGGTTGTTGTTTTCCTCTTGTCCATGCCAGAGCGCCTCATCGAATTCGCAATGCACCGGTTTGGCATACAAGCGCCGGAAGTGGTTGCGTATGAGGTTCTGGGCGATCCCGCACATCCAGGTGCTGAGGGTGGCCTGGCCGCTGAAGCGATCGCGGTTGCGCCAGGCTTCCAGGTAGGTCAGTTGCAGGATGTCATCGGCATCCTCGGGGTTGAGTACGCGTTTGTGGATAAAACGTCGGAGTTTTTTCTGATGGTCGTCCGTCAGGTGGAGCATGAATTGAGGCGAGCCGCCAACAAGGTGAGCTAAAGCACCAATAGGGATATCCATGATTTTTTCCTCAGGGTAGACGCGATCGAAACGGGTTCGACGCAAAGCCCTTTAGCACTGGTTGTGCCAAATGGAAAAACCGCATAACTAGTTGATTTATATAAATAAATATCTTGAAATTGATGCTTTTCGTGCAACTGTTTGCACAAGGCCGCCCAAGGCTGTGCCGACCTTTTCAATGTGCCGGGTAAAGTTGAGCGTCGTGGAACCGAATCAAGAGGGCTTGCCACACAAGCACACACTTCCTGTGCGGCACGCCCATGAAAATCGAATCCATTTGCGATGTGCAAACGCTCCCAAGCCTTGACCTGGTTGGCGCTGGCAGCGCGGCCCGTTCCTCCGTCTCGGCGCCAGCGCACAGTGCCGATCACCTGGCCAATCTGTTCAGCCAGGAAGTGGCGCTCAACAGCAAGGCCCTGAGCCAGCGCGCCATCGGCGCACGCGTAACGCCGGTCGAACAGCTGTCGCAGCTGTATGACCAGTTGGGGCACCCTGCCCAGGCGAGCCTTGCGGCAATCACGCGGCGTGTGCGCCTGCAACTGTTGCAACAGCCCAGCGTCGACAAGCTGCTGGACCTCACCGGCAATGATCCGGCCCGCACCTACGTTGTGCTGCGCCAGGTGACGGCCCAGGCCGAAGCCGAGGTGCGCAAGACCGAAGCGGCGCTGGCCCGGGATGCCCTGGCCCGGTTGGAGGCCCGGTACCAGCGCGAGATACAGGCCGGCCTCAACATCGCCCTGGCATTGCAAGCCGCCAGTGATGACCCTCAAGAGCGCCAGGCGATGCGTGCGCTGTACTACGCCAGCGTGGTGGTGCGTCAATCCCTGGCGACCATGATGCAGTCACTGCTGGGGGTGTATGGGGGCGAGCAGTTCGCGGCCGGGCTCAATGTGATGCGCCGGGCCTTGGCGGACGATATCGCCGCGCAGGCCTCATCGATTCCCAGCGCCAAGTTGCGCACGCTTCTGCTGGGGCTGCAAAGCTGCGGGCAACTGGGCAGTGTCTTGAGCGACTGCGGGCTGTTGATCCAGCGCCTGAAGATCGAGCACGACGCGGTGGTGTTGTTGCAGCGCTTGTTGGGGTATGCCGGTGGCGGTATCGCGTGTGCCGAGGTTCAGCGGTTGGCCGCAGACTTGACCGGTGCCGCGCCTGCGGGCCAGTTGACCACGCTGAACGGGTTGTACCCGATGCTCAAGAGCCTGCCGCTGGCGTTGTGGCGCGACAACCGTGGGCGCCAAGAGGGCTTGCATAACGTTCTGCTGGTGATGGACGAACTCACGCGCCAGGAAAAACTGGCCCCGCGCCTTGCTGATGCATCGAGGGCCAACGGGTGACGGCACTGGCGAGCGTCAACCGTATGCTGCTCAAGGTGGCGCAACGTGCCGAAGTGCTGGGCGCGGTGGTGGTCATGGCCATCGTGTTTATCTTCATTGTGCCGCTGCCCACCTGGCTGGTGGACATCCTGATCGCGCTCAACATCTGTATCTCCTGCCTGTTGATCGTGCTGGCGTTGTACCTGCCCGGGCCCTTGGCGTTCTCGTCGTTCCCATCGATTCTGCTGCTGACCACCATGTTCCGCCTGGCGTTGTCGATCGCTACCACGCGTTTGATCCTGTTGGAGCAGGACGCCGGTGACATCGTCGAGGCCTTTGGCAATTTTGTGGTGGGCGGCAACCTGGCAGTGGGCCTGGTGATCTTCATGATCCTCACCCTCGTCAACTTCCTGGTGATCACCAAGGGCTCGGAACGGGTGGCCGAAGTGGCCGCGCGGTTCAGCCTGGACGCAATGCCGGGCAAGCAAATGTCCATCGACAGCGACTTGCGCGCCGGCCTGATCGACGGTGCGCAGGCGCGGGACAAGCGCGAGCAGTTATCCCGTGAAAGCCAGTTGTTCGGCGCCATGGACGGCGCGATGAAGTTCGTCAAGGGCGACGCGATTGCGGGCCTGGTGATCGTGCTGATCAACCTGCTGGGAGGCTTCTCCACCGGCATGTTCCAGCACGGCATGAGTGCCGGCGACTCCATGGCGCTGTACTCGGTACTGACCATCGGTGACGGCCTGATCGCGCAGATCCCCGCGCTGCTGATCTCCCTGACCGCCGGCATGATCATCACCCGCGTCGCCCCGGACGGGCGCCGTGGCGTGACCCACATGGGCGCTGAAATTGCCCGGCAAATGACCAGTGAACCCAAGAGCTGGATGATCGCTTCGGTAGGCATGCTGGCGTTTGCCACGTTGCCGGGGATGCCGACGCTGGTGTTTATCCTCATTGCGCTGGTGACCGGCTTGCTGGGGTATTACCTGGCGCAGGAGCGTAAAAAACAGGACATGCCCGAGATGGCGGACACCCACGCCGTGGCGCCACACGACAATGGCGATGAAGACTTGCGCGCCTTCGATCCTTCACGGCCCTATGTGCTGCAGTTTCCCTCCCGGCTGCACGGCAGCCGCCTTGCAACGGAGTTGATGCAGCGCATTCGCCAGACCCGCAATGGCCTGGTGACCAACCTGGGCCTGACCCTGCCGGCGTTTGAAGTCGAGTTCCTGCCAACCCTTGAGGACGATGAGCTGTGCTTTTGCGTGCATGAAATCCCCGTGCTCAGAGCAACCATCGGCCCTTGGGTCGCGGTGGAGCACGCCGCCCTGGCGACGCCGGTGGAACAGGGCACAAGGGGTCAGGTCTGCCGAGAAGAAGAGGCATGGACGTGGTTGGCACCGGATCATCCGTTGTTCGATGACCCGCAGGTGGAGCGCTTTACGGCAGAGGCGTTGCTCCTGGAGCGCATGAGCCGGGCGCTGATGCTCAGCGGCCCGCAGTTTCTGGGCGTGCAGGAGAGTAAGTCGATACTCAGTTGGTTAGAAGCCAGCCAGCCTGAGTTGGTCCAGGAGGTGCAGCGCATCATGCCGTTGTCCCGTTTCTCCGCCGTGCTGCAACGCCTGGCGAGTGAGGGTGTACCGCTGCGCGCCGTGCGCCTGATTGTGGAGTCACTGGTGGAGTACGGCCAGCACGAACGCGAGCCGGAAGCCCTGGCCGATTATGCCCGTATCGCCCTCAAGGCCCATATCTTCCACCAATACAGCGAAGCCGACGGACTGCATGCCTGGCTGCTGTCGCCCCAAACCGAGAACATCCTGCGCGAAGCCCTGCGCCAGACTCAGACCGGGGTGTTCTTCGCCCTCGATAACGACAGCAGCGCGGTGCTGATCAGCTTGCTCAAACAGGCTTTCGCGTTGCGGGTTAAAAGCAAGCGTGTGCTGCTTGTGGCGCAAGACCTGCGCAGCCCTCTGCGCACGTTGTTGCTCGAAGAATTCAACCATGTGCCGGTGCTGTCTTTTGCCGAGTTGAGCAGTGCCTCCAAGGTGAAAGTGCTGGGGCGCTTTGACCTGGACGGTGACGGTCAATTGCATGAGGCGGTGGCATGAGGGGGCACGATGTTTGAGTTGCGCGTGCTCAACGGTTCGCAACAGGGCGCTGCCTTGCCGTTGTTCGGAGAGCAGTGGTGCATCGGGGCCAGTCCGGAAGCCGACCTGGTGCTTCACGATCCGGCCATTGCGCAGCGCCATGTGTGGGTGCGCCGGGTGGCGGACCGCTGGAGTGTGCAAGCCGAGGCGGGGCTGGTACTGGACGCTTCGGGAACGTTGGTCGCGCAGATCGCCGACCTGGCGGCGGACCTGCCGTTTTCCATCAGCGGCATTCGACTGTGTGTGTCCCTTGCGGATCGACCGTGGCCCGCAGAGCCTGAGCCAGCGGTATTGGAAACGTCCCGCGATACACCGCAGGACCTGCCGTTGAGCACGATGCCCAAGTCGACCCAAACGCGCTGGCTGGGAGGGCTGCTGGTGGTCGCCGTGCTGGTCACGGTGGTGGGAATGATGAACGCCTCAGACAGTCAGCCCCAAGCCTCACTGATGCCGGCGGCGTCATCACGCATTGAGCTGGCCACGGTGCCCGAGGTGCGCCAGCAGTTGCTCAAAATGCTCAGCGAGCGCGATCTGGCGCAGCGCGTCACGTTGCAGGTGGTCAATGGCCAGGTTGCCCTCAGTGGCGATGTATCCCAGGAACAAATGGCATTGCTGTCACGCATGCTCGTGCGCTTTGCCGAGCAGTTCGACAGCCCGGTACCGGTCTTGAGCCGCGTACGCGAGGGCAGCAGCCAGCCGCCGTTCAAGATTGTGCAGATCGTCGGTGGACCGAACGGCCACGTCGTCCTGGAGGACGGGCAGCGTCTGTTCCTGGGGGATGAAGTGGATGGCTTGCGGCTGGTGTCCATCGACAACGGGCGATTGGTCTTCGACGGCCATCAGCGCTACGAGGTGCGCTGGTGACCCAGGACCTGCAGGCTCGTCTTGATGCCTGGCAACTGCGCCAGGCCACTCATCTGGCCGCGTTTGCACCGGTGGCGGTGCGAGGCCGCATCCAGCGTGTCAACGGCATGTTGTTGCAATGCCGATTGCCCCAGGCGCGCATCGGCGATTTGTGCAAAGTGGACAAGGCGGGCGGTGACAGCATGCTGGCCGAAATCATCGGCTTCGACCAGCAAGATGCGGTGCTCAGCGCCTTGGGTAACCTGGAAGGCGTGCAGGTGGGCGCCAGCGTTGAGCGCCTCGGCGTACCCCATCGCGTGCGGGTGGGCGATGACCTGCTGGGGCAGGTGCTCGATGGGTTTGGGCGACCCATTTCGGGGGAGGGCGCGGGTGCATTTGTCGATGGCGACACCGAGGCGGCGACCAACGTGCTGTGTGAGGCGCCGCTGCCCACCGAGCGCCCCCGGATCAGCCAGGCGCTGGCCACCGGCGTGCGTTCGATCGATGGGTTGCTGACCCTGGGCGAAGGCCAGCGGGTTGGCCTCTTTGCCGGTGCCGGTTGCGGCAAGACCACCTTGCTGGCGGAGATCGCCCGTAACGTGACGTGCGACGTGATTGTGTTTGGCTTGATAGGCGAGCGCGGTCGCGAACTGCGTGAATTTCTCGATCATGAACTGGACGAGCAACTGCGCGCCAAGGCGGTGTTGGTATGTGCCACTTCGGATCGCTCCAGCATGGAGCGCGCGCGTGCCGCGTTTACCGCCACGGCCCTGGCCGAAGGGTTTCGCCGCAAGGGCCTGCGGGTACTGCTGCTGGTTGACTCCCTGACCCGCTTTGCGCGAGCCCAGCGAGAAATCGGTCTGGCGGCGGGCGAGCCGTTGGGCCGAGGGGGGCTGCCGCCGTCGGTCTACAGCCTGCTACCGCGACTGGTGGAGCGCGCCGGCTTGACTCAGGAGGGCGTGATCACGGCGATCTACACCGTGCTGATCGAACAGGACTCCATGAGCGACCCGGTGGCCGATGAAGTGCGCTCATTGCTGGACGGCCACATCGTGCTGTCGCGCAAGCTTGCCGAGCGCGGGCATTACCCGGCGGTGGATGTGCTGGCCAGCCTCTCGCGGATCCTCGGCAATGTGGCCGAGCTCGCGCACATACAGGCCGGCACTGCGCTGCGGCGGCTGTTATCGGCGTATCAGCAAATAGAACTGATGCTCAAGCTGGGGGAATACCAGGCCGGTAACGATGCCCTCACCGACCAGGCGGTGGAAACCCGGCAGGCGGTTGATGACTTTTTGCGCCAGGACCTGCGCGAGCCTTCGCCACTGGCCTCGACCCTTGAACAACTGACGGAGCTGACGGCGTATGTCCCTTTCTGAACTGGAGACCCTAAGGCGCCTGCGCAGGCACCGGGCCGACCGTGCCGAGCGCACGTTGCGTGAGGCAAAACGACAACAGCAAACCTTGCTCGCGCACATTCAACACGCCGAGGCAACGTTGGAGCAGACGCGGCAACAGCAAGCCCTGCAAAGCGCACAGTTGCTGGACGCGCATCAGGGCCAGGTCGTTTCGTTGCAGGCGCTCAAGTCCTGGGCCGCCAAGGAGCACACCTTGTCCGCCGATACGCGCCGCGAGGAGGGCCGTTTGCAGGCTCTGCACGGGCAAAAGGCGGCACAGGTGAGCGAAGTGCAAGTCGCCCAACAGCAGGTCAGCCAATGCCTGCGCCAAGTGGAAAAACTCCAGGAGCTTTCGACGCTGCTGGCACAGGAGGCGTCATGACTCAGGTCGCGTCCAGCAAAACGGAGCGCCCGCCGCGTGATGAGCGCGAGTCGGGACCAGGCGTTGTGTTGCCGTGGGAGCAGCAGGGGCGCCTCTTTTCCCAACTGTTTGCCGGCGAGGGCAAAAGGGAAGGCTCCAGCCGTTCCCTGGGGGCGGCAAAAGCCACTGCCGACCTGGCACTGGTCGAGGCCTTTGCCGAGCAACTGGTGCCACGCCTCACCACCGCAACCCAATGGCCCTTGCAGGCGGCTTTTTTTCTACCGCGCCTGGGCCGGGTCGATGTCAGCGTGCGGCGCGAGCAAGGGGCCTGGCACCTGGAGATGGCCGCAGAGGAGGAGCGCACGCGTGCATGGCTGGGAGGCCTGCGACAGCACTGCCAGGACCGCTTGAGCGCCGATCTTGGAGGGCCTGTGCATCTGTCCCTGGCAGATGCGGTTCGCTCATGAGGATTTCTGCGCTGACATTGCCTGTGGTCGACAGCATGACGGCAGCCGCCCTACGTCGGCTTGGGCGTGGTTTGCGCATGCCCTTTCAGGTGGCGGGCCAGCACGGCGAGTTGATCATGGAACCGGGCATTGCGCCGTCCGGGCGGGCCTCCTTTGGTTTTGAAACCGCCTGTGGCGTGTTGGTATTCGGTGAGCCGGGCCCCGTGCTCAGCTTGCTTGGGGATTGCCCGGTGACGTTGGCCGCACAGGGCAACGACCCGGATGCCTGGTTCTGGGCGTTCTTCCAGCATCAGCTCAGCCCTCAAGTGCAGTCGCTGCTCGGCTTCATACGCTTGCAAGCAGGTGTGCGGCCCGCCGCGTTCCGCTGTCGGCTGACAGTGAGGCTGGGAGCGTCGCGGGTGGTCGATTGCCTGGCGCTGGCCCCGGATACGTTCCTGGCCTTGTGCGCGGCTGGCCCCTGGCAACCGCTGGCGCAACCGCTACCGACGTCGTTGCCGCTCTCGGTATCACTGCTACTTGGGCATTCGCAGTTGCCGATCAGCCAGGTCAGCTGCATACGCTGCGGTGACGTGCTGATGGTGCAACACCCGATGTTTTACCCCAGCGGCGAAGGGCATGTGCGGCTGGGCCGCCATCGCCTGCAGGGGCGCCTGGACGATGACCAGGGCGCCTTGCGGTTCACTCTTATTTCTATCGAGGACATGTGTGTGGATGAGGTGTTGACAGACCAGGGCCAGGGCTACGATTTGACCGACGCATCGTCTGCCGGGGATCGGGCACCGGTGGATGTATTCGGGCATGAGCCGTTTGATGAGTTGGCGATGAACTTGAACGTGCGCTGTGGTGCGTTGCAGTTGTCCCTGGGGGAATTACGCCAATTGGCGCCCGGTGCGATTGTGGGGGTTACAGGGTATGCGCCGGGGATGGCCGGGCTGTATTACGGTGACCGCCCCATCGGCCACGGCAAATTGGTGGACGTGGATGGCCGCTTGGGTCTGCAGTTGTCCCGCGTGATTTTTTCTCGATGAATTTGCAGGGCATCGATCCCGTTCTGCTGGCGCTGTTTCTCGGCGCGCTGTCACTGATGCCGATGCTGCTGATCGTGTGCACGGCGTTCCTGAAGATCGTCATTGTGCTGATGATCACACGCAACGCCCTCGGCGTGCAGCAGGTGCCGCCGAGCATGGCCATCAATGGCATCGCCCTGGCAGCCACGCTGTTCATCATGGCGCCGGTAGGCCATGAAATCGCACAGGCGGTCAAGGCCACGCCGGTGGATATGAGCAGTGTGCAAGCATTTCAGGACACGAGTGGCCACGCGATCCAGCCATTACGCGCCTTCATGGCACGCAATACCGACCCCGACATTCTTACCCACTTGGTGGAAAGCAGCGTGCGCCTGTGGCCACCGGAAATGGCCCAGGCGACGCATCGTGACGACCTGGTCCTGCTGATTCCCGCCTACGTGCTGTCGCAGTTGCAGTCGGGGTTCGAGATCGGGTTCCTGATCTACATCCCGTTTATCGTCATCGACCTGATTGTCTCCAACCTGCTGCTGGCACTGGGCATGCAGATGGTCTCGCCCATGACCATTTCGCTGCCCCTCAAACTGCTGCTGTTCGTGCTGGTTTCCGGGTGGTCTCGGCTGCTCGACAGCCTGTTCCTGTCTTACCTTTGAGGCGCTTATGGACCCGACCATGCTGTTCAAACAGGGCATGTTGCTGGTGGTCGTGCTTTCGGCGCCACCGCTGATTGTGGCCGTCATCGTGGGGGTGCTCACCTCCCTGGTGCAGGCGTTGATGCAGATCCAGGACCAGACCTTGCCCTTTGGTATCAAGCTGGTCGCAGTGGGCATCACGCTGGTGATGACGGGCCGCTGGATTGGCGTGGAATTGATCCAGTTGATCAACCTGACCTTCGACATGATCGCGCGCTCGGCATTGAACTGAGGTAAATACGCTTGCAGGCCTATCTTGAATATCTGCCCAGCCTCGTGATCGGCATGGCGCGTATCTATCCCTGCGCGATTCTGGTGCCGGCGTTTTGCTTTCAGCATATTCGCGGCATGCCCCGCCACGTCATCGTGATGGTCATGGCATTGCTGCCGACGCCGGGTATCCACGCGGCTTTGCAAGACCAGGATCATTCAGCCGCGATGATTGCCGGGCTGGTGTTGAAAGAGACTGCCCTGGGCATTCTGCTCGGCGTGTTGTTGGCTATGCCGTTCTGGTTGTTCGAGTCGGTAGGGGCTTTGCTGGACAACCAGCGCGGCGCGTTGACGGGGGGGCAGATCAACCCTTCCCTCGGGCCGGACGCCACGCCCATTGGCCATATGTTCAAACAGTTGGCGATTTTCTTGTTGATGGTCACCTTGGGGTTGGGCGTGCTGACCCAGGTGATCTGGGACAGCTACCTGATCTGGCCCGCCACGAGCTGGTTGCCACTCCCCGCAGTGGGCGGTTTCACGGTGTTCCTGGGGGTGATGGGCGATACCTTTACCCACATGATGCTGTACGCGGCGCCCTTTATCGCGGTGTTGCTGTTGCTGGAGTTCGGCGTGGCGCTGCTGAGCCTCTACAGCCCGCAGTTGCAGGTATCGTCGCTGGCGATGCCGGTAAAATGCCTGGCCGGGTTGGCGTTCCTGCTGTTGTATCTACCGTTGCTGCAAGACCTGATCGTTGGCCGCATGAGCCTGTTGGGCGACCTCAAGCATGCCCTTGGCGTGATGTTTCGGGTGGCACAACCTTGAGCGATTCCGGCGAGAAAAAACACCCGGCCTCGGCCAAAAAACTTCGAGATCAGCGCAAGAAGGGCCAGGTCGCCCAGAGCCAGGACGTCGGCAAGTTGCTGGTGCTCACCGCCCTTAGCGAAATCGCGTTGTTCACTGCCGAGCCCAGCATGCAGCGTTTTCAACAATTGCTGGTGCTGCCCATGAACCGCATGGGCCAACCCTTTGTACGGGCACTGGAAGAAGTGCTGGTGGAGGGCTTGCTGGTTTTTATCGGTTTTGCCTTGTTGATGGCTGGGGTGGCGATTGCCGTCAAACTGATCAGCAGTTGGATGCAGTTCGGGCTGCTGTTCGCACCGCACACCTTGAAGCCTGATTTCAATCGGCTCAATCCGCTCAATCAAGCCAAGCAGATGTTTTCTGGCCAGTCCTTGATGACCCTGCTGATGGGCTTGGCCAAAGCGGTGCTGCTGAGCCTGATTCTATACGTGGTGATTGGTCCGGAATTGGGGGTGCTGATCAGTCTGGCCAACAGCGATCTACAGAGCTATGTCCGGGCCTTGATCGCGTTGTTTCGCCACCTGCTGCATGTGTGCCTCGGGCTGCTGCTGGTATTGGCGCTGATCGACCTGGCCCTGCAGAAGTATTTTTTTGCCAAGCGCATGCGCATGACCCAGGTGGAGGTGGTCAAGGAGTACAAGGACATGGAGGGCGACCCTCACGTCAAGGGCCAGCGCCGCCAGCTGGCCTACGAACTGGCGAATGAGGAACCTAAGGTCAAGCTGCCCAAGCTTGAGGAGTCCGACATGCTGGTGGTCAACCCAACGCACTTTGCCGTTGCCCTGTACTACCGACCCGGCGAGACACCCTTGCCGCGGTTAGTGGAAAAAGGCACCGATGCCCAGGCCCGTCGATTGATCGACCGAGCCAAGGCGGCGGATATACCGGTGATCCAATGCGTGTGGTTGGCGCGTACGCTGTACAAGCAGGCACTGGGCAAGAGCATTCCTCGCGATACGCTTCAAGCGGTTGCCTTCATCTACCGCACCTTGCGTGAGCTGGACGCGCAGGCCAAGCGCGAAACCCTGGAGTTGCCCGAACTGGATCAACGTTGATCAGCCGTGGTCCAGCCCCGCCAGCGACAGTAAGCGGTCGAGGACGCCTTCCGGCGCCGTGCCCGCAGGGTCGATGTTGTGCCAAAGCACCAGGGCGTCATCGGCAGTGGAAAATACAAAACACCCGTCGTACGCCAGGGCTTGTTCAAAGCGCCGTTCCAGCGCCCGTTGCACTTGCCTGGCTTGCAATGCCTCGCGGTTGATCTGCAGCGCCAGGCCTCGTTGCGCTCCGGCGTTCAGCATGCGCAACACGATGCCTTTTGACAGGGGCAGGTGAGTGGTCGCGCCACTCACCAGGTCATGCAGGCCAGGGGTCATCGTTCCAGAGAAATCGTCTGGTGATCCGAACGTTCGCCGGAAGGGCCGGGCTGGGTACGCATGTGTTCGGGCCACCAGATCACCATCGTATCGGCGCTCGATTGCGGACGGGAGCAGGAGTCGCCGCGGCAGGTAGAGGTACAGCTGGCCACGACCGGCAGCAGGCTTATCAGCGTGAGGCAACGCAGTAGGCGGATCATTCTGGTTTCTTTCCGGTAGGTACGATCAAGGAGGGGCGCGAGACGCCGATGTGTTCGTCTTTGACCACTGGCCGCATGGCGATGAACACTTCCGCTTCTTCACCCGGCTTGAGCCAGGCCCGTGGCCAGGCCGTTACTGCCAGTGTTTGTGAGTTGCTGCACTCTTTTTCATCGATGCGCACATGCCGGTCGTGTTGGTTGCGTAGCACCACCACCGCGACGTTGAACTGCGGGCCGCTGTACCACTGGCTGCGCTCGGGGTTGAGCGCGAGCAGGTCACGGGTCGAGCACAGGGTGTTCAGGCCCAGCGGCATAGGCGCCGCCATGAAGGCCTTGGGCACTTGCCCGCTGACCAGGGTGGCCAGTGCGTGGATCAGGTCATTGCGCTTGATCTCGGGGGCGTGAGGGGCCATGCGTCGGGCCAGGGGCTTGAGGGCGGCCTGCAGTTCTGCCTGGTCGGCTTGTGGCAAGTAGCGCGACGGGTCAGCCTGATCACCGATGACGCGCGGGGTGATGATAAACAGGCGCTCACGCCGGTTGTTCTTTCGTTCGGTGGATGAAAACAAGGCCTTGCCCAGCAGGGGAATATCACCCAGAAGTGGGATCTTGTTGAGCTGGTCGGTGTTGTCCGTGACATGAAAACCACCCACCACCAGCGAGCGTTTTTCCGCCATTACCGCCTGGGTACTGACCGAGCCCTTGCGCACATCGAGTTGGGTACGGTTGGGGTTGGATTCATCGAAATTGCCATCCTCGATGTTGACCGACAAATGAATCTGGTGGCTGCCACGGGAGGTGATCACGCGAGGCTCCACCCGGAAACTGGTGCCAACGGTGACCGGCAGGATGGTTGCGATTTCGCTGCCCCCGGTGAGGTATTGCGTGCGGTTGAAGTCGATCACCGCCGGTTGGTTTTCCAGGGTCAGTACCGAGGGGTTGGACACCAGGGTCGCCAGGCCGCGCTGTTCCAGGGCCCTTACCGCAGCGAAGAAACCGTCCCGATTGTTGATCGACAGTTGCGATGAGGTGCCCGGTGCAATGTTGTTGACGCCACCTTGGAAGTTGCCGTTGCGAAAGCCCCAATTCACGCCCAGTTCCCGCAGTTGGGTCCGTTCGATATCCAGAATGATGGCGTCGATTTCCACCAGCTTGCGCGCCACGTCGAGCTGGGTGATCAGGTCGCGGTACATGCCTTGGCGTTCCGGCAAGTCATAGATCATCACCGCGTTGTTGCGCACATCGGCCTCAACCCGAATACGACCAGGCGCTACCGCTGCCCGGGGGGTGACGGCCACTGCGTTGTTGAGCGGCGCCTGGCTGGTCGGCTGGGCTAGCATCTGGCCCAGCAGCGGGTTGCCAAGCCTGGGGAAACCCTGGGCCAAGGGCACCGCCGCCGCAGCGCCCGATGACGGCGCCTGGGTGACCTGCGACGTGGCCGAGCGAGGTTCGAGCAGCCCGCGCAGCATGCTGGCGACGCCGGGGATGATCATCTTTTCACCCCGATAATCGATCTGACGGTCCGCGGCGTTTGCGAATTTCAACGAGTAGGTCAGCACGCTGTGCTTCTCGTCGGTTGAGCGACGCTGGCTGCTGAACTGCTTGATCTGCTCGATATAGCGCCTGGGGCCGGACACCAGCACCACGCCGTCCTCGGGCAGCTCCCCCCAGCCGAAGCGGCTGTCGAGCAACCCGATATCGGTGAGCGCCTGCTTGAGGTCGCTCACGGTTTCGCTCGACACTTCCAGGCGTGCGGAGTCCTGTTGGTCCAGGGCGCTGATGTAGAGCGTATTGTTGTACAGGTACCATTGGAAGCGATGTTCCACCCCCAGGCGGTCGAGCATCGACTGCGGGGTATTTGCGCGAATCTTGCCATTGACGTTGCCATCCAGCAGGCCTTCGATCTGCAATTGGATGCCGAAGGTCTGGGCGAAATCGTCGAGCACTTCGCGCAGCGGTTTGTGCTCGGCCTCGTAGGCGTAGGCCGTGTTTTTCCATTCGGCGGGGATGGCCGCCAGGCTGTTGTGCACCGGCAACAGCAACAACGGCAGGGCGAACAGGCTGCGCCAGCCGACGGGTTTTGTAACCGCAGCGAGCAAGCGTGAGTGCAAGCCAGCGTGCTTGGGGGTCTTGTTGTACATGGCAGGTTCTCGGTTTCAGTGCAGCGGCTTACGTAGCGCCAAGGCCTGGCGCGTGTGCGCAGGTTTTGCCAGGCGAGCAACGATGCAACGCCAGGTGTCGCGTTGGTTGAGAAGTGCTTCGAGTGCGCTCATCAGATGGTTCAGGCTGCAGTCTCGTGCCAGCCCTTGCACCAGCCAGAGTTGGCCGGTGACCGGAGAAAGAGCCAGCGCCCCCTTGAAATGGGCCAGGCTGGCTTGCCCAAGACGTTGCCAGGCCTGCATCGGGTAGATGTCGAGGCCTGGATGCGTCAATTGAACACGCAGCACTACCTGAAGCTCATGGCACTGCAAGCTCAGCTCGTCGTCCTGTTCAAACAGCTGGACGTGCGGTTGGCGGCCGTCCAGGCAGTCGGCAAGGGGTTGGAGCCAACGGCTAGGCGCTGTTAGTGATGGCAAACTTCATCGTCTCTTGCAGGTAGGTCTGATAGGACGAACTCAGCGCCATGTCGGAAACAAGGCTGGATTTTATCTCGATCATTTGTTGAAAAAGCATCGCTCTTTCTTCGCTGTCTTCAGCGTCTTGAGCGCCGGCACTGATTTCACCGAAGCGCTTTTCGGCCTGTGCCATCTGCTTGTAGAGCCTTGGCAGTATGCGGTCATCACCAATCACGGGATTTTCTCCATTAGGTTGCTACCTCATGTGTGGCCGCTGATGTGTAACGGGTTCCATCGGCCGACTCATGGTGGCTGGACGACTTGGGTATCAGTTGGTCAAGTGCGTCGACCCAATTGATATGAAACCCGCCGTCGTCTGTTTCGAGCATCAACGATTGGGCGGCCATTTCACTTTCGACTCGGAGTGTCCAAGGCACCTCGCCCAGGCGAGCAAGCCATTGCTCGACAGCGTCCCGGTCCAGTGGGTGGCACAGCAGAGTCGCCTGGATGGGGGGCAGTTGCGCAGCCAGCAATTGGTCGAGCAATGCCGTGACGCGTTGAGCGGGCGGCGTTTCATCGAGCAAGCCCCGGATAACCGTGTTGATCACCGACGTGGCAACCTGTTCCAGGTTTTTGTGCATCGCCTGGCGTTCGGCCTCCCAGCGTTGTAGCTGGGCATTGGCACGCTGCCAGAATTGCTCGCCCGCGCTGTCGAGCACGCTCTGGCACTGGTCTTGAGCTTGTCGCAAAAGCGTTTGTGCCTGGGCCTTGGTGTGTTCGAGCAACTGACAGGCCTGGGTGTAGTCCTTCAGCATTTCCCGAGGAACCAGTGTCGTTGGTGGGTTGGTGGTAACGGTGTGAAGCTCGATTCTGTGGGCACAGATCATAAGGGGGCTCTCACTAAGGCCGGCGTGGGATTTCATCGAAAGTGGTTGAGGTTGCACGCCAGAGCGCGGCTTGCCAAAGCGTGGTCAGACGATCATGGGTGGTGGCCAGCCTGGGGAGTTTTTCCAGCTCCAGCACCCGTTGGCATGCAAAGCTCAAGCGCAGCCGCTGCCAGAGTGCTGGTGAGACCCAGGCGCGCAGGCAATGCAGCGGATCGTCGAAGTTCACTGGAATAGGGTCGGGCGCCAGTGCCTTGGTCAGGCGTTGGCACCAGAGGCGCTGTTCCTCGTTCAATCGGTTGTCGTGGCTGCAATTGCACACCTCTTTAACCAGCATAAGCACGAGGTCCCGCTGTAGGGTGTCGAGCAGCACCAGTTGCAACACGACGGCACAAGGGGGAGGGGGAAGCTCAGGTACTATCCCGAAGAGTCGGCTTACCTGTTGATGATGGCTGCGTGAAAGTTCGGCCGTGTCATCAAAACCAATCTGCCTGCTCCAGTCGCGATGAGCGTGCTTCCAAGGGAAAGCCCACCAGCGTACCCAAGTGACATCGTTACTCATGAATGTGTGCGATGGCGGGCTGCGGTGGGGAAGTGTTTGCAACCCTGCGACGCCAGAATAACCAACCAGAGCCGCCCGCTACGAGTGCGATCAGGGGGGCAATAAGGCTGGTGCGCCAGAAACCGAGGTCTTGCTCCGGTACCAGGAAAGGCCCTAGATAGCTTAGTTGTTGCTGCTCTTGATAAGCCGTTGCCGGCACGAAGACAACGGTCAGCTTTTGTGTGTTTTCTATTGCTGAAGCCATGCCGGGAATGCTACTGGCCACCATCCTGCGCACACGAGGTTGAATATTATCGGGGTCCAGGCGCGGATCATGCTTGATGAACACGGAGGCGGACGCTGGCTGTACGGGTTCGCCGGGTGCCACGCGCTCGGGTAACACCACATGCACGCGCGCGACGATCACGCCATCGATTTTAGACAGCGTGGCTTCCAGTTCCTGGGACAGTGCATAGATGTAACGAGCCCGCTCTTCCAGTGGCGTGGAAATTACCCCCTCCTTGCGAAAGATATCGCCCAATGTCGAACGGGCGACCTTGGGCAGGCCGACGGCCTCCAGTGTGCGCACAGCCCGGCTGATGTCATCGGCGCGGACCCGAACGACCACGCCATCTTTTGCCGGGATTTTCTGCGCGCGGATCTGCTTGTCGGCAAGCTCAGCGATGACTTCGTTGGCTTCCTGCTCCGAAAGCTGGCGATGGAGTTCCACGCTTTCACCACAGGCCGTCAGCATTAACATGGATGAACACATGAGTACGATGAAGAGATTGCGATGCATGCGGCTATCCCATGGTGGCGACTTTATCGACGCTCTTGACCAATAGGCCCAGCATCTTGACGCGTGCCACCACATCAAGATTTGCAGTGGCCATCAACTCGGGCAATGCGTGGGCTTCCTTGGTTTTTTTGTTGAGCATCGTGTCGCGTGTGCCTCTTTTTATGCGTTTGGAAGCCGCCGTCGACTCAGGAGCGTGCGCGGCAAACAGGCCGGACGCAACGCCGTTGCCGGTTTGTCCGGTAGTGCTCAGTTGCGCGTTGAAAAAACTGATGTCCGAAGTCTCGTCCAGGGCAGCAGGCGTATGAGACTGGGTCGTAGAGGTGTCGTTTTCCGAAAGCTCTGTGCTGTTAATGTACATATGAACCTCCCTAGAACATCTATCGGTCGTTGCCCCCGATGATCGTGACGACCTCCTCAACCGGATCTGCCAAGGAGGTCGATGGTGCTTAGGCGAATCGCAGCGATTTCACACGGCCCGCTTTTGCTGTGGTGAGTTCCTGTTCGGCCGTTTTTGCCGCTTCGTCCACAATTTTCTTTTCTTTCTCTGCGTTGATTTGGTCAAGTTTTGCCTGGTTGCCGGCACTGTTCACGCCAGAGCCAACAGGAGCGATAGAGGACATAGGGTCACCTTTGTGTACGTTCTGATGGGAGTGCTGACAGCGCTTGTGAGGCATCGCCAGCGTTTTGAGCAACCTTGAGCGTGCTCGCTTTTTGCGTGGTCATGGGCCCGTGGTTCGTTCCTGATTCATCTAAGATAACTATATGAAAATATTTCTCTTTAGGTTCGGGTTCTTATCTATATGTGTTGTTGCTGGATATGGCGATGTAAGTGAGTTCGTATTGGATGCTTTTAGTTGCTTTTTCTTGTTCGTAGCAGGGCTTTTCTGGTGGTTTATTGCAACGATTTTTTGGGTTGGTTTGCACTGGCTGTTGTTGTGTTTTGTTGATGCTGGTGAATGAGTTTATGAAGTTGCTGATGGATATAAGGCACATGGTTAATGTCCTGTTTTTGGTGGGCGAGGTGCGGTGAAAATGGATCGGTGTAAACACTGTGTGAACGGTATTTTTCAGAGCGTTCCCGTTCGCTGTTAAAGTGATATTTCCAGTTGTTTCATCCGATGGTAGAGCGTGCGCTTGGCGACGCCTAGTTCTTCTGCCGCACTGTCGACTTTGTGCTCATGGCGATGTAATGATTCCTCAATCAATGCTTTCTCTATTTGTTGCAGGCGCGCCTTTAAGTTTGTGTTGGCCTGGTAGGTGTTTCCCAAGGGGAGGGGAGGCAAGCCCAATACGAAGCGTTTGGCGGCTGAGCGAAGCTCACGGACATTACCGTGCCACCGGTGGCAGAGGAGTTGCTGAAGCAGCGTGCCGGCAGGTGTCAACACCGGGCATTTGAACGCATCGGCCTCTTGTTTGATCATGGCGAGAAACAAGGGAATGATGCGCTCCCGGCGCTCGCTCAATGGGGGAAGCTGGATATTGACCACATTGAGACGAAAATACAGATCGCGTCGAAAGGTCCCGCGTTCCACCATGTCATGCAGGGAGTGCTGGGCCGAGGCGATGACGCGCATATCCACCTGGATGAACCGGGTCGAGCCCAGGCGCTCGATACCACGACACTCCAGCACCCGCAGCAGCTTGGCTTGCAGCGACAGTGGCATGCTATCGATTTCATCGAGGTACAAAGTGCCCAAGTGGGCGGCTTCTACAAAGCCGGCTCGCGATTGCATCGCACCGGTATAGGCGCCGCTGTTGACGCCGAACAATTGGCTTTCGGCCAGGGTTTCCGGGATAGCGGCACAATTGACCGCAACAAAGTTTCCTTTACGACCGGATAAACAATGTATGCGTTGCGCCAAGGTGTCCTTGCCCGTGCCGGTTTCTCCGAGTAACAGAACATCAATATTAAGTGGGGCTGTGCTGTTGACTGTGGACTCGATCAGAGGGCAGTCAATGAAAGAGACATCGGTAGCGGACATGTGTTGATCAAGGGCCGACATATTGTTAGTGCTCCAATACTGTTGCCACCTCGCGGGGTGCAAAGTAAATCGGAAAATATCAATGTTGTCATCGTGTTTGCAAGAAGAGGCGGGCGTACAAGATTCGGGATAGGAAAGTTTCCAGAAAGTGCAAGGTGTGGTGGCTGGCTTGTGATCTTCTTAGTGTAGGGTAAGTCTTAAAAAACCGAGGAGTTATTCGGGTTGTTACTGTGATTAAGTTGAAAATGGCTGGTTTAAGGTTTGGTTGAAAGTGTGTTTGAGTATGTCGATATAATAATGAGTACACAAAAAAGCCGATGCAGAGCATCGGCTTTTTATTCGCAGCGGTGACGCTTACACGTTGAAGCGGAAGTGCATCACATCGCCATCTTTAACGATGTACTCCTTGCCTTCCAGGCGCCATTTACCGGCCTCCTTGGCACCGGCTTCACCCTTGAACTGGATAAAGTCGTTGTAGGCGATCACTTCGGCACGGATAAAGCCTTTTTCGAAGTCGGTGTGGATCACGCCCGCCGCCTGTGGCGCGGTGGCGCCGACCTTGACGGTCCAGGCACGCACCTCTTCGACACCGGCGGTGAAGTAGGTTTGCAGGTTGAGCATTTCGTAGCCGGCGCGGATCACGCGGTTCAGGCCAGGCTCTTCCAGGCCCAGGGCCTCCAGGAACATGTCCTTTTCTTCGCCGTCATCCAGTTCGGCGATTTCCGCTTCGATCTTGTTGCACACCGGAACCACGATCGCGCCTTCTTCGTCGGCAATGGCCTTGACCACGTCCAGCAGCGGGTTGTTCTCGAAGCCGTCTTCGGCCACGTTGGCGATGTACATTACCGGCTTGGTGGTCAGCAGGTGGAAGCCCTTGATCACGGCCTTCTCGTCAGCGCCCATGTTCTTCATCAGGCTGCGTGCAGGCTTGCCTTCGGTGAAGTGAGCGATCAATTGCTCCAGCAGGCCTTTCTGAACCACTGCATCCTTGTCGCCGCCCTTGGCGTTGCGCGCGACTTTCTGCAGTTGCTTCTCGCAGCTGTCGAGGTCGGCGAAGATCAATTCCAGGTCGATGATCTCGATGTCGCGTTTCGGGTCGACGCTGTTGGAGACGTGGATCACGTTCTCGTCTTCGAAGCAGCGGACCACGTGGGCGATGGCATCGGTTTCGCGGATGTTGGCCAGGAACTTGTTGCCCAGGCCTTCACCTTTGGAAGCACCGGCAACCAGGCCTGCGATGTCGACGAACTCCATGGTGGTCGGCAGGATGCGCTTTGGATTGACGATGGCCGCCAGGGCGTCCAAACGTGGATCCGGCATCGGCACGATACCGCTGTTGGGTTCGATGGTGCAGAAGGGGAAGTTCTCCGCCGCAATACCGGACTTGGTCAGGGCGTTGAACAGGGTGGATTTGCCGACGTTGGGCAGGCCGACGATGCCGCAATTGAATCCCATGGTGTTTCCCCTCGGTAAGAGTCAGGCCTTCTGGCTGTGCAGGTTTTTCATCGCGCGGTTCCATTCACCGGCGAAGATATCCGGCAGCACGCCGAGGGCAAAGTCGATGCTGGCATCGAGTTTTTCCTGTTCGGCGCGTGGCGCACGACCCAGGACGAAATTTGAAACCATACTGGCAACGCCTGGGTGGCCAATGCCGAGCCGCAGACGGTAGAAATTATTCTGATTACCCAACTGCGCGATGATGTCACGCAGGCCATTGTGCCCGCCATGCCCGCCGCCGAGCTTGAGCTTGGCAACGCCGGGTGGCAGGTCCAGTTCGTCATGGGCCACCAGGATCTCTTCGGGTTTGATCCGGAAGAAACCCGCAAGCGCCGCGACAGCCTGGCCGCTGCGGTTCATGTAGGTGGTGGGAATCAGCAGACGAACATCCTGACCCTGGTGCGAGAAGCGCCCGGTCAGGCCGAAATATTTGCGATCGGCCACAAGGTTCACATTCTGAGCCCGTGCGATACGCTCAACAAAAAGGGCCCCCGCGTTATGCCGGGTCTGTTCGTATTCGGCGCCTGGATTTCCCAGGCCAACGATCAGTTTAATGGCAGTCACGACAGGGGCCCTTCCTTTGGAGTTGTGGATAACATCGCCGAACCGGAGTGCGGCGAAAGTGGACGACAAGAGATCATTTACTCAAGAGTAAACGCCGCGTTATCGCCCGCTTTCTCGCTACGTTTCGGTCCGCGATGTTTCCTCAAGCTCCGGCAATACAGAGTGAATTACTCTGCAGCGCCTTCTTCAGCTTCTGGTGCAACGCGTGGAGCGTGAACGTTGGCAACAGCTTTGTCATCGTTGTGAGCCAGTGCAACGAACTCAACGCCTTTAGGGGCTTTGAGGTCGGACAGGTGAACGATGGTGCCGATTTCAGCAGCCGACAGGTCGACTTCGATGAACTCAGGCAGGTCTTTCGGCAGGCAGGTCACTTCAACTTCGTTCAGGACGTGCGAGATCTCGCCGCCTTTCTTGACCGGAGCTTCTTCACCGATGAAGTGCACAGGCACGATAGCGGTCAGTTTCTGGCCAGCTACAACGCGAATGAAGTCAGCGTGCATGATGAATTGCTTGGACGGGTGACGCTGCATCGCTTTAACGATGACGTTCTGCTTTTTGCCATCGACGTTCAGTTCGATAACGTGGCTGTAGGCAGCTTCGTTTTCGAACAGCTTGGCGATTTCTTTAGCCAGGATGGTCACGGATTCAGCAGCTTTGTCACCACCGTATACAACGGCAGGGATGTTGGCGGCGTGACGCAGGCGGCGGCTCGCACCTTTCCCCAGGTCAGTACGCGCTTGAGCGTTCAGAGTAAAGTCAGTCATTTTGTATCTCCAAAATAGCCATCATCGAGTGGCGTTTGCGACCAGCGCCTGGCTCGATATGGGCAAAAAAGCCCCGCCCCAACAGAATGTCGGGGCGGGGCGCTTTTCGTCAGAGGGATGATCCGAAGGTTTGACCCTTAACGGAACATCGCGCTGATCGATTCTTCATTGCTGATGCGGCGAACCGCCTCGGCAACTACCGGTGCGATATCCAGTTGACGGATACGCGAACAGGCTTGAGCAGCTGCGGACAACGGGATGGTGTTGGTCACCACCAGTTCGTCCAGCATGGAGTTCTCGATGTTCTCGATCGCTCGGCCCGACAGCACAGGGTGTGTGCAGTAGGCGAAGACTTTTGCTGCACCGTGCTCTTTCAAGGCTTTTGCCGCATGGCACAAGGTGCCGGCGGTGTCGACCATGTCATCAACCAGAATACAGGTACGCCCTTCGACATCACCGATGATATGCATCACTTCAGAGTGATTGGCTTTCTCACGGCGTTTGTCGATGATCCCGAGGTCCACGCCCAGGGATTTGGCAACAGCCCGTGCACGCACGACGCCGCCAATGTCCGGGGACACGATCATCAGGTTTTCAAAGCGCTGGTCTTCGATGTCATCCACCAATACTGGCGAACCGTAGATGTTATCTACCGGAATATCGAAGAACCCCTGGATTTGGTCAGCGTGCAGGTCAACCGTGAGAACACGGTCGATACCTACCACGGTCAGCATGTCAGCGACGACTTTCGCGCTGATAGCCACACGAGCGGAACGCGGACGGCGATCCTGACGGGCATAACCAAAGTAAGGGATTACAGCTGTGATTCGAGTCGCTGAGGAGCGGCGGAAGGCATCAGCCATCACGACGAGTTCCATCAGGTTATCGTTGGTCGGAGCGCAAGTCGGCTGAATAATGAAGACGTCTTTACCGCGGACGTTTTCATTGATCTCGGCTGTAATTTCACCGTCGGAGAACTTACCGACAGAGATGTCACCGAGAGGGATATGCAGCTGACGTACGACACGCCGAGCCAGATCGGGGTTAGCATTCCCCGTAAAGACCATCATCTTGGACACGCGCAGTACCTAGAGGCTGAGGGTAACCTGGATGAGTATAGAAAATGGCAGGGGCGGCTGGATTCGAACCAACGCATGGCAGGATCAAAACCTGCTGCCTTACCGCTTGGCGACGCCCCTGTATCTGTTGCAACGAGTGCCTAACACTCGGTTCCTTTTAGAGCAGACTTTGCAGCTTGCGATGCAACATCGAAACGTTGCTTCCCTTTGCTACAAACCCTGTAAGGGTCTCTGTAAGAAGGGCCGAGACTTTATCAGCTTCAGCTTTGCTTGGGAAGCCCCCAAACACACAACTTCCAGTTCCGGTTAATTTTGCTTCGGTAAATTTACCTAACAAATTCAAAGCGTTACGTACCTCTGGATAACGCCTTGCTACAACCGGTAAGCAGTCATTTCGACTGTTTCCCTTGGGAACGGGGCGCACTTTAATGGGAGAAGAGTTACGTGTCAACAACGGATCTGAAAAAATTTCTGCTGTACTTACAGATACTTGCGGCACAAGCACGAGATACCACGGCTCCTCGGGCTCTACGGGGGTCAGTTTTTCCCCGACACCCTCAGCAAATGCGGCGTGTCCACGCACAAAAACGGGTACGTCCGCCCCCAGCGTAAGGCCCAGTGCCGCCAGGCGATCATGGTCCCAACCCAGCTGCCACAAGTGATTCAGACCCAGCAACGTGGTGGCCGCGTTCGAACTGCCGCCGCCGATGCCGCCGCCCATGGGCAGGATTTTATCGATCCATATGTCGATGCCGAGTGGGCTCCCGGATTGCTCCTGGAGTTTTCTCGCCGCTTTCACGATCAGGTTGCTGTCGTGGGGCACGCCTTCGAATTCGGTGTGCAGCTTGATCACGCCATCGTCGCGCACGGCAAATGTCAGTTCATCGCCGTAGTCGAGAAATTGAAACAACGTCTGCAACTCGTGATAGCCGTCTTCACGGCGACCGAGAATGTGCAGCATCAAATTGAGTTTTGCCGGGGAGGGCAGGGTCAGGCGCTCTACGGTCACGTTATTGCCCCAACTTGCGCGGTTGCCAGTCCTTGATCACCAGCGTGACGTCAAGGTCGGTTCCATGCAGCTTGATGCGTTCGGGCAGCCAATAACCGCTTTGTTCCACGTAGCTCAAATACTCGACCTGCCATCCATCCTGCTCAAGGGTGGCCAGGCGGCTGTCGCCGTTGAGGCCCAGGCGACTCTTGCTGTCAGGTGCGGGCAAGCCGCGCACCCACCACACAAGGTGGGAGACCGGCAGTTTCCAGCCAATCTGTTCTTGCAGCAGGGCCTCCGGCGATGTCGCTTCATAGCGGCCCTGGTTGGCCACTTCCAGGCTCACTTGCCCCGGCCGACCGGTCAGGCGTGCTGCGCCACGGCCCAGCGGGCCCGACAGGCGAATGTCGTAATAGTCCTGGCGTTGCAGCCAGAACAGGGTGCCGCTGCCGGAGTCCTTTGGCGCGCGCACCCCGACTTTGCCTTCGATTTGCCAGCCGTCAATGCTGCTGAGCTGGTCCTTGTGCTGTTTCCATTGCGCCGGGTTGCCCTGGCCTTCAACGGATTCACGGGCACCGAAGCCCGCACAACCGGCGAGCAGGGCAATAAGACTGAACACTACAACGTGGCGCAAGAACATAAGCTTAAAGGGTCTCGGATCCGGTCAGGCGCTTGATGGTGCTGCGCAGGATGGGGCTTTCGGGTTGTTCCTTGAGGAATTTTTCCCAGATTTGTCGCGCTTCGCGCTGTTTGCCGTTGGCCCACAGCACTTCACCCAGGTGCGCGGCCACTTCCTGGTCCGGGAAGCGTTCCAGCGCCTGGCGCAGCAAACGCTCGGCCTCGTCCAGGTTGCCCAGGCGATAGTTGACCCAGCCCAGGCTGTCGAGCACGGCCGGGTCTTCCGGGTTGAGCTTGTGGGCTTGTTCGATCAGCACCTTGGCTTCGTCGTAGCGCGTGGTGCGGTCGGACAGGGTGTAGCCCAGGGCATTGAGCGCCATGGCGTTGTCCGGGTCGCGCTTGATGATCAGGCGCAGGTCTTTTTCCATCTGGGCCAGGTCATTGCGTTTTTCCGCCTGCATGGCGCGTGTATACAGCAGGTTCAAGTCGTCGGGAAATTGCAGCAAGGCTTGTTGCAGCAGTTTCCAGGCGCGCTCGCCCTGATTGTTGGCCGACAAGGTCTCGGCCTGGATCAGGTAAAGCTGGATCGCGTAATCCGGTTCGGCATCCCGCGCCGCGGCCAGGCGTTTTTCTGCCTCGTCGGTGCGGCCATTGCTCATCAGGATATCGGCCTGGCGCAATTGGGCAGGCAGGTAGTCGTTGCCAGGGCCCACCTGGGCGTATTCGAGCAGGGCGGCCTGTGGGTCGTTGCGTTCTTCGGCAATGCGGCCGAGGTTCAAGTGCGCCGAGTCCACGTGGCTTTCACGCTCGATCAGCTCTTGCAGGTAACCCTTGGCCTCGTCCCAGGCCTTGGCTTCCAGGCACACCAGCGCCAGGGAATAACGCAGTTCATCGTCGTCCGGGTATTGCTGGACCAGGTTGGCGAACTGCACTTTGGCGTCCTCCATGCGGTCCTGCTCTACCAGCATGCGCGCATAGGTCAGGCGCAGGCGTTTGTCGTCCGGGTACTTCTTGATGCTTTTTTCCAGCAGCGGAATCGCTTCCTTGCCGCGATTGAGGTTCTGCAACAGGCGCGCGCGCAGCAAAATCGGCGCGATCTCGCCTTCTTCCGGCGGGTTCTGCTCCAGCAACTTGAGGGCGGCGTCCGCTTCATCGTCCTGTTGCAACAACAAGGCCTTGCCGAAAATCAGCTGGCTGTTCTTTGGATGCTTTTGCAGCAGGCGGTCGAAACTCTTCATCAGACCGTTGCGCGTGTCCTGGTCGGTATCGGCCGCCGACAACGCGAGGAAGTCGAAGTGGGTGTCGCCCTTGCCCTGCAGGACCTTCTCCATATAGACCATGGAGTCGTCGTACCGCCCCGCGCGTGCCAGTTGAATGGCTGCTGCGCGTTGCGCCTCCAGGTCGTCCGGCGCGTTTTTCGCCCAGATCAGCGAAGTATCCAACGCGGCCTGGTCGGCCCCCAGGTATTCGGCGATGCGAAACGCCCGCTCGGAAATCCCCGGATCCTGCGTATTGATGGCCTGGGTCACGTAGTTATCCAGGGCAATATCGAAACGATTGCGCTGGCCGGCCAGCTCTGCACTGAGCAGGCTGAACACCGTTTCTTCACTGAACGAGGAATAAACCTTGGGCTTTTCAGGGGCGGGAGTGGTGTCTTCCACCGGCGGTGTACCGTCCGGCGACACGGGGGCCATAGCCTGGCAGCCGCTGAGGAAAACAAAAGCAAGGAGCAACGCGGAGGATCTATTCATATAGGAAGAGGACGACTAACCTGCGGTCGGATCATCATGACACAAGCCTTCGGCCAAACATAACCGAGTCTCAGTTGGCGCCTTTATAGGCACAAGGCATTAGGACAATAGCTTACGGTGGTTGTTCTGAATCTTTCGAAGTAGGACAATTGTCGGCTTCCCGACATCATCAGCGATATTGAATGGCCTTCCTCGCACTCGGTATTAACCACAAGACTGCCTCTGTAGACGTGCGCGAGCGCGTGGCGTTTACGCCTGAGCAGTTGGTTGAAGCCTTGCAGCAGCTCTGCCGGCTCACCGACAGTCGCGAAGCTGCGATCCTCTCGACCTGCAATCGCAGCGAGCTTTATATAGAGCAGGAGCATCTTTCGGCGGATGTGGTGCTGCGCTGGCTGGCCGATTACCACCATTTGAGCCTCGATGACCTGCGTGCCAGCGCATATGTGCACGAAGAAGATGCGGCAGTTCGTCACATGATGCGTGTGGCGGCCGGTCTCGATTCGCTGGTGCTGGGTGAACCGCAGATCCTGGGGCAGATGAAGTCCGCCTACGCCGTGGCGCGTGAAGCCGGTACCGTCGGCCCGTTGTTGGGGCGGTTGTTCCAGGCCACGTTCAATTCGGCCAAGCAGGTACGTACCGATACTGCCATTGGCGAAAACCCGGTGTCCGTGGCATTTGCCGCTGTCAGCCTGGCCAAACAGATTTTCAGCGACCTGCAGCGCAGCCAGGCGCTGTTGATTGGCGCCGGCGAGACCATCACCCTGGTCGCCCGCCACCTGCACGACCTGGGTGTGAAGCGTATCGTGGTGGCCAACCGTACCCTGGAGCGTGCGAGCATCCTTGCCGAACAGTTCGGCGCCCATGCTGTGCTGCTGGCGGATATTCCTGCCGAATTGGTGCGCAGCGATATCGTCATCAGCTCCACCGCCAGCCAGTTGCCGATCCTGGGCAAGGGCGCGGTGGAAAGCGCATTGAAGCTGCGCAAGCACAAGCCGATCTTCATGGTGGATATCGCCGTTCCTCGGGACATCGAGCCAGAAGTCGGCGAGTTGGACGACGTTTACCTCTACAGCGTCGACGATCTGCACGAAGTGGTCGCCGAGAACCTCAAGAGTCGCCAGGGCGCTGCCCAGGCGGCCGAAGAGATGGTCAGCACCGGCGCCGAAGACTTCATGGTGCGCCTGCGCGAGCTGGCCGCGGTGGATGTGCTCAAGGCGTATCGTCAGCAGGGCGAACGCCTGCGCGACGAGGAATTGATCAAGGCCCAGCGTTTGCTGGCCAACGGCAGCAGCGCCGAAGAGGTGTTGATGCAACTGGCCCGTGGCCTCACCAACAAGTTGCTTCATGCACCGAGCGTTCAGTTGAAAAAGCTTACCGCCGAAGGCCGCCTCGATGCGCTGGCCATGGCCCAGGAACTCTTTGCCCTCGGTGAGGGCGCGTCAGACAGCTCTTCGGATAAAAAACCGCAATGAAAGCGTCACTGCTCAATAAACTGGACGTGCTCCAGGACCGTTTCGAAGAACTGACCGCCTTGCTCGGTGATGGCGAAGTCATTGCCGATCAAACCAAGTTCCGCACCTATTCCAAGGAATACGCGGAAGTTGAGCCGATTGTGGCCACTTACTCCCAATGGCTGAAAACCCAGGCCGACCTCGAAGGCGCCCAGGCGCTGCTCAAGGACAGCGACCCGGACATGCGTGAAATGGCCGTGGAGGAAGTCCGCGAGGCCAAGGAAAAACTGGTGGAGTTGGAAGGCAACCTGCAACGCATGTTGCTGCCCAAGGACCCGAATGACGGGCGCAACGTGTTCCTCGAAATCCGCGCCGGTACCGGCGGTGACGAAGCGGCGATCTTCTCCGGCGACCTGTTCCGCATGTATTCGCGTTACGCCGAGCGTCGCGGCTGGCGGGTGGAGATTTTGTCGGAGAACGAAGGCGAGCATGGCGGCTATAAAGAAGTCATCGCCCGGGTTGAAGGCGACAACGTTTACGGCAAGCTGAAATTCGAGTCTGGCGCCCATCGCGTGCAGCGCGTTCCGGCGACCGAATCCCAGGGTCGTATCCACACCTCCGCCTGCACCGTGGCTGTATTGCCCGAGCCGGACGAGCAGGAAGCCATCGAGATCAACCCGGCCGACCTGCGGGTGGATACCTACCGCTCGTCGGGGGCTGGCGGCCAGCACGTCAACAAGACCGACTCCGCCATCCGCATCACCCACTTGCCGTCGGGGATCGTGGTGGAGTGCCAGGAAGAGCGCTCCCAGCACAAGAACCGGGCGCGGGCCATGTCCTGGCTGTCGGCCAAGCTCAACGACCAGCAAACCAGCGCCGCCGCCAATGCGATTGCCAGCGAGCGCAAGTTGCTGGTGGGTTCGGGCGACCGCTCCGAGCGCATCCGCACCTACAACTTTGCCCAGGGCCGGGTGACCGATCACCGGATCAACCTCACCCTGTATTCCCTTGACGAGATCCTTGCCGGTGGCGTGGATGCGGTGATCGAGCCGTTGCTCGCTGAATACCAGGCCGACCAGTTAGCAGCGATAGGTGAATAAATGACCATCATCGCCAGCCTGCTGCGCGCCGCCGACCTGCCCGACTCGCCTACGGCGCGCCTGGATGCCGAGCTTCTGTTGGCGGCGGCCTTGGGCAAGTCCCGCAGCTACCTGCACACCTGGCCCGAAAAAATCGTCAGCAGCGAAGATGCCCTGACATTTGCCGGCTACCTGCAACGCCGCCGTGGCGGTGAGCCAGTGGCGTATATCCTCGGCCAGCAGGGCTTCTGGAAGCTTGACCTGGAAGTCGCACCCCACACGCTGATCCCGCGCCCGGACACCGAGTTGTTGGTGGAGGCGGCCCTGGAAGTGTTGCCAGCCACGCCCGCTCAGGTCCTTGACCTGGGCACCGGCAGCGGCGCTATCGCACTGGCCCTGGCCAGCGAACGCCCGCTGTGGAACGTCACGGCGGTAGACCGGGTGCTGGAAGCCGTGGCACTGGCCGAGCGCAACCGCCAGCGCCTGCGCCTCACTAACGCCACTGTGTTGAACAGCCACTGGTTCAGTGCCCTGCAAGGCCATACCTACGACCTGATCATCAGCAACCCGCCCTACATCGCCGCCAACGACCCGCACCTGGCAGCCGGTGACGTGCGTTTTGAACCGGCCAGTGCATTGGTGGCGGGCCCCGATGGCTTGGACGATTTGCGCCTGATCATCAAGGCCGCGCCCGCGCACCTGAACGCCGGTGGCTGGCTGTTGCTCGAACACGGTTACGACCAGGCCCCGGCCGTGCGTGACTTGTTGCTGAGCGAAAGTTTTGAAGAGGTTCACAGCCGCATTGATTTGGGCGGGCATGAACGCATCACCCTGGGGCGCCGGCCGTGCTGACCGATCAGGAGCTGTTGCGCTATAGCCGACAGATTCTGTTGCAGCATGTCGACATCGAAGGCCAATTGCGCCTCAAAAACGCTCGGGCGCTGATCATCGGCCTCGGTGGCCTGGGCGCGCCGGTAGCGTTGTACCTGGCAGCGGCAGGGGTGGGCGAACTGCACCTGGCGGACTTCGACACCGTTGACCTGACCAACCTGCAACGCCAGATCATCCATGACACCGACAGCGTCGGGCAGACCAAGGTCGATTCGGCCCTGCGCCGCCTCGCCGCAATCAACCCCGAGATCACGCTGGTGGCCCATCGCACCGCGCTGGATGCCGATTCCCTGGCGGCGGCGGTCGAAGCCGTGGATGTGGTGCTCGATTGCAGCGATAACTTCTCCACCCGCGAAGCCGTCAACGGCGCCTGTGTGGCTGCCGCCAAGCCGTTGATCAGCGGTGCGGCGATTCGCCTGGAAGGGCAGCTCTCGGTGTTCGACCCGCGTCGCGCCGAAAGCCCGTGCTACCACTGTTTATACGGGCATGGCAGCGACACCGAGCTCACCTGCAGTGAAGCCGGTGTGGTCGGCCCGTTGGTGGGCCTGGTCGGCAGCCTGCAAGCCCTTGAAGCTCTGAAACTGCTGGCCGGCTTCGGCGAGCCGCTGGTGGGCCGCTTATTGTTGATCGATGCGCTGACCACACGTTTTCGCGAGTTGCGCGTCAAACGCGACCCCGGTTGCAGTGTGTGCGGGACTGCCCATGGTTAAGGACGCGCCCATCGGTGTGTTCGACTCCGGCGTCGGCGGCTTGTCGGTGCTGGAAGAAATCCAGCAATTGCTGCCCCACGAGTCGCTGCTGTATGTGGCCGATTGCGGGCATATCCCTTACGGCGAGAAAAGCCCGGCCTTTATTCTTGAGCGTTCGCGACAGGTCGCCGGGTTTTTCCGCGAGCAGGGCGCGAAGGCGTTTGTGATTGCCTGCAACACGGCGACGGTCGCAGCCGTTGCCGATTTGCGCCAGGATTTCCCGCAGTGGCCGTTGGTGGGCATGGAGCCCGCCGTCAAGCCGGCTGCCGCTGCCACTCGCAGCGGCGTGGTCGGTGTACTCGCTACTACCGGCACCCTGCAAAGCGCCAAGTTTGCGGCCTTGCTCGATCGGTTTGCCGCCGATGTCCGGGTCATCACCCAGCCTTGTCCAGGCCTGGTGGAGTTGATTGAAACCGGCGACCTTAACAGTGCGGTCCTGCGCCAGATGCTGCAGGGCTACGTCGAACCGCTGCTCAGCGCCGGGTGCGACACCATTATCCTCGGCTGCACCCATTACCCCTTCCTCAAGCCGCTCCTGGCACAGATGCTGCCCCCCAGCATTATTCTCATCGACACCGGCGCCGCCGTGGCGCGCCAGCTCAAGCGTTTATTGGGCGAGCGCGGCCTGTTGGCCACTGGTAATCCTGAGCCGGCACAGTTCTGGACCAGCGGCGATGTGTATCACCTAAGAAATATCCTACCGACACTTTGGAAACATCCGGGCGTTGTGCGAAGCTTCGGTGCGTGAAAAATTCGTGAAATACCGGTGTTTAAAGCTGGAACTTCCGTCTATTCGCCAGCTTCTATAGCGAGTTAGCCTGTACAAAACCATATAACTTCGTTCGGAAAGGATGTTTCTTATGAAGCGCTTGTTCTGTTTGGCTGCGATTGCGGCCGTTGTTGTAGGACACTCGGTTTCGGCGCAGGCCGCAGGCCTGGAATTGGGTGTGGGGAGCACCAGTGATTCGACCATGACCTATCGGTTGGGGCTGACTTCGGACTGGGACAAAAGCTGGTGGCAGAGCGATACCGGTCGGTTGACCGGTTACTGGAGCGGCGCCTACACGTACTGGGATGGCGACAAACGCGCCAGTGTCAGCAGCCTGTCGTTCTCGCCCGTATTTGTGTATGAATTCGCCGGGGAGAAGGTCAAGCCCTACATCGAAGCGGGGATCGGTGTGGCGGTGTTCTCGCGCACCAAGGTCGAAGACAACAATATCGGCCAGGCCTTTCAGTTCGAAGACCGTCTGGGTTTCGGCCTGCGCTTTGCCGGCGGGCATGAGGTGGGGATTCGTGCCACGCACTATTCCAATGCCGGTATCAGCAGTAATAACGACGGGGTAGAGAGCTACTCGCTGCACTACACCTTGCCGCTGTAGGTCTAAAGACCACAGCAGATCCCCTGTGGGAGCGAGCAAGCCCGCTCCCACATTTGGATCTCCAACGGCCTGATTCTCAGCGGTAGGCAGTGGTAATACCCTGCCGCTCCTCCAGGCACTCCGGCGCGCCCATCTCGAACTCCCGGCAAATCAACGGCCGTCGCTCGTAGATCGTGCACATCATCGTGTCCCGGTCCAGCGCCGCGCACCAGCCGTCGTCCAGGCGCAGCATGACTTCGCCGCCCCAATCGTCGGTGTCGATATAGCGTTCCGGCACGCCGGTGTCGGTGATCAGCATCACTTCCAACTGGCAGCAGCAGGCCGCGCAGGTCGAGCAGGTGACGGCGGGTTCGGCGATTTGGGTGTGGGGGATGTTGGTCATAGGCGCGCAGTGTAAGGCAAGCGGGGGGCGGACGTATGAATGCACTGACGGGCGTCAGTGCCCAAGTTGATCGGCGATCCAGTGCAGCAAGGGAAACAACATGGCCCAAAGCACCGCCAGGCCGATCAGGGTGGGGGTTGTGCCGTAGCCGAAACCTACCCCGGCCAACTGGCTGCCCGCGTAATACGACAGCGGCCCACCTACTGCGCCCAACGCGCTGGCGCGCCACCAGGGCAGCGCGCTCCAGGCCAGGCAATGGCGCAACGTGGTTGCCAGCAAGGCCCACAGCAGGATCAGCCACCACGGAATCAGCGGGCCCGGCATATTGAAATGAAATACGCCGAAGGCGCGCAACGAGGTGTCGACCACGGTTCCCAGCAAGGTCACCGCCAGGATCACTTGCCCTTCTTTTGACCAGGCGCTTATCCACAACAGGTGGATGGCCAGCACCGCCACGCCCACCAACAGCCACCCACTATTGCCTGCGAGCACACAGGCAAACCAACCGCACTGGAACAGCGCGGCATTGGCCAGCAATTTAAGCACTGAAACGTCCGAGCAACGGCGGGTTGATCGCCCCCGGCTTGGCCAGCAGCAATTGTGCGGTACCGATGGTGCGCTCCATAAACCCACCCTCGCAGTAGCACAGGTAGAACTCCCACAGCCGCAGGAAGTACTCGTCGTAGCCCAACTCCCCGAGACGGCCGTGGGCTCGGCGAAAGTTCTCGTGCCATAGGCGCAGGGTGCGTGCGTAGTGCAGGCCGAAGTCTTCCATGTGCATCAGGTTCATGTCGGTGTCGCGACCGACGATCTCCAGCATCTTTCGCACACAGGGCAGGGCGCCGCCGGGGAAGATGTAGCGCTGGATAAAGTCGACGTTGCGCGTGGCCTGCTCATAGCGCTGGTCGCGAATGGTGATGGCTTGCAGCAACATCAGGCCATCGCTCTTGAGCAGGTGCGCACATTGCTTGAAGTAGGTGGGCAGGAAGCGGTGGCCCACCGCTTCGATCATCTCGATGGACACCAGCTTGTCGTACTGGCCGGTCAGGTCGCGGTAATCCTGCAGCAGCAGCGTCACTCGATGACCCAGCCCCTGCGCGGCGATACGTTTTTCGGTATAGGCGAACTGTTCCCTGGACAAGGTCGTGGTGGTGACCTTGCAGCCGTAATGCTGGGCGGCATACAGCGCCATGCTGCCCCAGCCGGTGCCGATTTCCAGTAGGTGGTCGTCGGGCTTGAGCGCAAGCTTTTGGCAGATACGCTCCAGTTTGTTCAGTTGGGCCTGCTCCAGGCTGTCATCGGGCGTGAGGAACTGCGCCGCTGAATACATCATGGTGGGGTCGAGGAATTCTTCGAACAGGTCGTTGCCCAGGTCGTAATGGGCGGCAATGTTTTTCTGCGAGCCTTTACGCGTATTGCGGTTCAGCCAGTGCAAACCCTGAGTGAGGGGACGCGCAAGGCGTGCCAGGCCGCCTTCCATGGCATCGAGCACGGCCAGGTTGCTGACCATCACGCGCACCACGGCGGTCAGGTCCGGGCTGCTCCAGTAACCGTGGATGAATGCCTCGCCCGCACCGATGGAACCGTTGGCCGCCACCAGCCCCCATACGGCCGGGTCGAGGATCTGGATTTCCCCCACCAAGTGCGCTTCCCGCTCGCCGAACACTTGGCGTTCACCGTCCTCGATCACCACCAGCTGGCCGTGGCGCAGGTGGCTGAGTTGACGCAGCACGGCCTTGCGCAGCAGTGCACTGGTCATGCCGTTGACGTTCAGGCGGTTGGCCTTGACCGATAAGCTAGGGGTTTTCATGGCGGCGATCCTTGGGGTACCCGACTGCTGTGCTGGAGACGCCATCGGCGGCCCGGTGGGGGAAAATCGGTATGCGTTTGAGCAACAGGCGCAGGGCCTGCCAGTAAATCGCCAGGCAGGTCTTGGCGGTCATCCAGGGGAAGCGCCACAGGTAGCGATGCAGGCTGGCACGGTCGAGGGGCTCCTGGTGCAGGCTCAAGGTGGCATCGAAAACTTTCGACGCACCCTGCCAGTCGGCCATGTGCACGCCCAGCCGGGCGGCGGGTGGGCTGAAGCTCATGCGGTATTCCAGGTCGCGGGGCAAAAATGGCGACACATGGAAGGCCTTGGCCACGGCGAAATGCTGGTGCTCATCGGCGCCCAGCGCCTGGGCGGGCAGCACGTAGTGATAGCGCTCGCGCCATGGGGTGTTGGTCACTTCACACAGGATCGCGACCAGTTGCCCGTCGGCCTCGAAACAGTAGAAGAAACTCACAGGGTTAAAAGCCAGGCCCCAACTGCGGGCCTGGGTCAGTAGGCAGATAACGCCCTGGGGTGTACGCCCCAGTGCCTTGCCGACTTCCTGGCGCACGGCATCGCTCAAGCTCATGCCGGTGCACGTCAATTCACGCAGGTAATCCTGCTGGCGAAAACCAAAGGGCGCGAAACGGCTGCGCCCGGCCAGCGGCGAAAGCCCCAGCACCTGGTGTTCTTCGCTTAAATCCAGGTACAGCAAGCCGATGCGGTAGCGAAAGGCGTGGGCCTTGGGCGCAAACCGACGATGGGCAATCCAGCCGCTGTACAGGGCGCTGTTCACAAGCTTTCCCCAAAGGCTTGGGCGACGCGCAGGGCGCTGACCACGCCGTCTTCGTGAAAACCGTTGGCCCAGTAGGCGCCGCAATAAAAGGTGTTGCGGGTGCCGCACAACTCATCCCAGCGTTGTTGGGCTGCCACCGCCGCCAGGCTGTATTGCGGGTGGGCGTAGGTGTAGCGGGCCAGGACTTTGAGCGGGTTGATCGCCGCTGTTTGGTTGAGGCTCACGCAAAACGTGGTGGGGCTGTCGATGCCCTGCAGGATGTTCATGTCGTAGGTGACGGCAGCCTGGGCCTGGGCATTGCCGCTCAGCCGATAATTCCAGCTGGCCCAGGCCAGTTTGCGGTCGGGCAACAGGCGGGTGTCGGTGTGCAGCACCACATCGTTGTCGGCATAGGGCAGGGCGCCCAGGATCTCTTGCTCGGCCTGGCTGGGGTCGGCGAGCAAGGCCAGCGCCTGGTCGCTGTGGCAGGCGAAGACCACGCGGTCAAAGTGTTCGATGCCGGCAGGGCTGTGGATAACCACGCCGTCGTCGGTGCGCTCGACTTTATCCACAGGGCAGTTGAGGCGGATCTGCTCGCGAAAGCTGCGGGTCAGCGGTTCGATGTAGCGGCTGGAACCGCCCTCGATCACACACCACTGCGGGCGATTGCTCACTGAAAGCAAGCCGTGATTCTTGAAGAAGCGCACAAAGAACTGCAGCGGAAAGCCCAGCATGTCCGCCAACGACATCGACCAGATCGCCGCGCCCATCGGCACGATGTAATGCCGGATAAACCGCTCGCCGTAGCCGCCGGCGCGCAGGTACTCGCCCAGGGTCATCTCGGCGTTGATGCGCTGCTCGTGCAAATCCAGCGGGGCTTGGCGGTTGAAGCGCAAAATATCGCGCAACATGCCCCAAAACCCCGGCGACAGGAGATTGCGCCGTTGGGCAAACAGGCTGTTGAGGTTGTTGCCGTTGTATTCGAGGCCGGTGTTTTCGTCGCACACCGAAAAACTCATCTCGGTGGGTTTGAACGTCACCCCGATCTGCCCCAGCAGGCGGATAAAGTTGGGGTAGGTCCAATCGTTGAACACGATAAAACCGGTGTCCACGGCATAGCTTTTTCCCTCGACAGTGACATTGACCGTGTGGGTATGCCCGCCGATGCGGTCGCCCGCTTCGAACAGCGTGATCTCATGCTGGCGGCTGAGCAGATAAGCGCTGGTCAGCCCGGCGATGCCGCTGCCGATAATGGCGATCTTCACAGGTCGTCCTTTTTCGGCGGCGGGCTGCGCAGCATGCGCTTGCCGATGATCAGTTGCGCACGGTTGGGCAGTTTCGACAGTGGCCATAGGGTGGCGATAAACAGCGCCGGGAAGGCAATCTCCAGCGGGCGTTTTTCCAGCTTGGCAAAAATATGCTTGGCGGCTTTGTCCGCCGGCCAGCTCAGGGGCATGGGGAAGTCATTGCGTTCGGTCAACGGCGTGTCGACAAAGCCTGGGCTGACCACGGTGACGTCGATATTTTCCGGCGACAGGCTGATGCGCAGCGATTCGAACAGGTAGCGCAAGCCGGCCTTGGACGCGCCATAGGCTTCGGCGCGTGGCATTGGCAGATAAGTCACGGCGCTGGCGACCCCCACCAGGTGCGGCGTGCGCCCTGCGCGCAATAGCGGCAGCGCGGCCTCGATGCAATAGCTGCTGGCCAGCAGGTTGGTGCGGACAACGTGTTCGATAATCGAGGAATCAAACTGCCGGGCGTCTACGTATTCACAGGTGCCTGCGTTGAGGATCACCGTGTCCAGCGCACCCCAGGCCGCGGTGATCTGTTCGCCGATCTCGCGCACCGTCTGGCTGTTGGTCAGATCACCGGCCACCACCAGCACCTGCCCTGGATAGTGTTCGGCCAACGTGTCCAATGGCGCGCGGGTGCGAGAGCTGACGGCAAGCTGGGCGCCACTGTTGAGCAACTCGATAGCCAGTGCGGCGCCAATGCCACTGCTGGCGCCAGTCAGCCAGTAACGACGGGGAGACACTGCGTTCATCCCACTCTCCTTTTCAGCCAGCCGACGACGCTGCCCAGGACGGGCAGGTGTTCGTAGAGCATGGCGCCGGCATCGAAATAGTCGCGATGGCGGTACACCTTGTCGCGCCACATCAAGTGCGAGCAGCCTTCCACCCGGATTACCTTGGCGCTGGCCAGGCGCGGGTGGCAAAAGCTCATCTTCCAGCGCAGGTAACCCTCGCCTTGCGCCACTTGATCGAAACCGTGGAAATCGAAGCGTAGCTGGCTGACGTTGCTGTACAACTCGGCGAAGTAGCGGTGCAGGTCGGTCAGGCCGTGGACCTCATGCAGCGGGTCGGTAAAGGCGATGTCCTGGCTGTACAGGCTGTCGAGCAGGTGCAGGTTGTGCTTGTCCAGCGTGGCGAAGGTCTGGGCGAACTGGCGCAGGAAGTCACTCATGGCCACCTCCGGCGGCTTCCCGCGAGGGTAGGCTGCGGAAGGCGGCGAGGGCGCGTTCCCGGGATTTTTTCAGGTCGACGATCGCACGCGGGTAGTCGGCCACGCCGAACAGGCCGCCGGCCGCTTCGGGGTTGTGCACTTCCTTTTTGTTCAGTGCGGCCAATTCCGGCAGCCAGCGCTTGATAAAGACGCCTTCGCCGTCGAATTTTTCCGACTGGCTCAAGGGGCTGAAAATCCGGAAGTACGGCGCCGAGTCGGTACCGGTGGATGAGCTCCACTGCCAGCCGCCGTTGTTGGCGGCCAGGTCGCCATCGATCAGGTGACGCATGAAGAAACGCTCGCCTTCACGCCAGTCGATCAGCAGGTTCTTGGTGAGGAACATCGCTACCACCATGCGCAGGCGGTTGTGCATCCAGCCGGTCTCCAGCAACTGGCGCATGGCCGCATCGATGATCGGCAGGCCGGTACGCGCCTCTTGCCAGGCGGCCAGGTCTTTGGGGGCATCGCGCCAGGCCACCGCTTCGGTTTCGGGGCGGAACGCGCGGTGGCGCGATACCCGTGGGTAGCCCACCAGGATGTGTTTGTAGAACTCGCGCCACAGCAACTCGTTGATCCAGGTGATGGCGCCCATGTCGCCACTTTCGAACTCACCCTGGTTGGTTTGCAGCGCGGCATGCAGGCATTGGCGCGGCGAGACCACGCCTGCTGCAAGATAAGCCGAGAGCTGGCTGGTGCCCGGTTTGGCCGGGAAGTCGCGTTCGTCTTTGTAGTAGCTGATCTGCTGGTCGGCGAAGGCATCGAGGCGGCGGCGGGCTTCGTCTTCACCAGCCGGCCAGAGGGCCCGCAGGGTGTCGCCGGGCGGCGCGAAACCCTCGACGGTGTGCGGGATGGCATCGCTTTGAAGGTCGAGTTTCGCCTGGGCCTTGGGCGCTGCTACCAAGCGCGGCAGGCTGCTGTGCAGGCGCGTATAGCAAACCTTGCGGAACTGGCTGAACACCTGGAAGTACGTGCCGGTCTTGGTCAACACACTACCGGGTTGGAAAAACAGTTGGTCCAGGTAGCTGTGCATGCTCACGCCATCGGCTTGCAGGGCCTTGGACACGGCCGCGTCGCGGCGGCTTTCGTGGATGCCGTATTCCTCGTTGACGTGCACCGATTCGACCGACAGTTCCCGGCACAGCTGGCTCAACACGGCAGGCGCCTGGTCCCAGGTGGGGGCGGTGCGGATCAGCAGCGGGATATTCAGGTCGGCCAGCGCCTGGCTCAGGTGCTGCAGGTTGCGCAGCCAGAAATCCACTTTGCACGGCGCATCGTCATGGGCCAGCCACTGCTCGGGCGTGATCAGGTAGACAGCCGCCATCGGGCCCCGCTGACTCGCGGCGGCCAGGGCGGTGTTGTCATGCAGGCGCAAGTCGGTGCGCAGCCAGATCAAATGCATTTAAACGATTCCATGCTGGATCAGGAGCTGGTGGGCCAATAACGGGTCTTGGGCCACGAACAATTGCGGGGTGTCGCAAGTTAATACGGCCAACTCGGCCTGGTGGATGCAGACCGTTGGTCCGACGATCAGGGTTGGACAGCCGACGTTGCCCAGCCATTTGCCCAGCGCTGGCAAAGGCAGGGCTTTGCTCGAATACAGCAGCACCCCGCGCGGTTGCAGGCGCTCCACCGCCAGGGCCAGTTCGCTGGCGGGCAGCGGCCAGTCAAAGACTTCCACCGGGCAGTCGGCACTGCTGGCCAGCCAGGCGCTGAGCCACAGGTGCGGCTCCAGGGGCAGGTCGGACTGATTGACCAGCAACAGCGGCGCCCCCTGCAACTGGCGATTGTTGTGATAGATGCGCGCGCCGAATTTGCTGCGCAGCCAGGACAGGAAAAACACCCGCTCCATCTGCGCGCCGAACTGGCCCTGCCAGCGTTGTTCCAGCGCCTGAAACAGCGGCAGCAGCAATTGCTCGCACAGGGTGCGCGGCGGGTAGAGCGCCATGGCCTGGTTGAACGCATCGTCGACCCGGCGCTCGGCCAGTTCGCCAATGGCCTGAATCAGGGTTTGGCGCAAGGTGTGCCATTCATTTTCAACGGCATCGGGCATCGGTTGGGCGGAGTCGATCAGGCCTTTGACCTGGCTGACCGGCACGCCGCGGTTGAGCCAGGTGAGGATGGTGTGGATGCGTTGAACATGTTCGGCGTTGAACAGCCGATGGCCCTTGGGCGTACGCTGGGGCACGATCAAGCCGTAGCGCCGTTCCCAGGCGCGCAGGGTCACGGCGTTGACGCCGGTCTGGCGCGCCACTTCGCGGATCGGCAACCAACCCTCTTCAAGGGCTTGGCTGATGTCTTCTTGCAGGGCTGCTTTCATGGGTTAGATCGCGTTACGCAGGCTGAGGTTTTCCGGGTGCGGTTGCAGGTAGGCCTGCTGCGCGATGTAGCGGTCCGGGTGTTGGCGAAAGTGGTGTTTGAGCAAGGTCAACGGCACCACCAGCGGCACGATGCCGTGGCGGTACTGGCCGATGACGGTCTGCATCTCCTGTTTGTCATCGGCACTGATGGCCTGCTTGAGGTAACCGCTGATGTGTTGCAGCACATTGGTGTGGGTGCCACGGGTAGCGCATTTGGTCAGGCCGGTCATCAAGTCGCTGAAGTAACAAGTGGCCAGTTCATCGAGGTGGGTGCTCTTGCCCATCGTGCCCAGCAGGTGACCCAGGCTTTTGTAATGCGCCGGGCTGTGGGCCATCAGCAGGTATTTGTAGCGCGAGTGAAAGGCCAGCAGGCGGTGACGGGTCAGGCCTTCGCTCAGCAGGTGTTGCCAGCTGGCGTAGACAAACACGCGGGTAAGGAAATTTTCCCGCAGCACCGGGTCATTCAGGCGACCGTCCTCTTCCACCGGCAGGTTGGGGTGACGGGCGCAAAAAGCCTGGGCATAAATACCGCGCCCACCGCCATCTACCGGAGTGCCGTTGTCGCGGTACACCTTGACCCGCTCCAGGCCGCAGGAGGGTGACTTCTGCATGAAGATGTAGCCGCACAGGTCGGTGTGTTCCGTGGCCATTTGTTGGCCATAGTCGTGCAGCGGCTGGGTGACATTGAGTTCACGGTGCACGGTGCCGACGGCTTGCGGGTGGGCGGGGTCGCCCACCAGGCGGATCGGTTCGCGGGGGATGCCCAGGCCGATGGCGACTTCGGGGCACAGTGGTACAAAGTCAAAATAATCGGCGAGGGTCTGGCTGCAGAGCAGCGACTGTTTATGTCCGCCGTTGAAGCGCACGTTCTCGCCCAACAGACAGGCGCTGATGGCGATCTTCGGTTTGCGGATGCTGGACATGCTCGAACCCCTGCAAGATTCCTGTACAAGATCTAAAGCTTGTACAATTAAATCTCATCATAGATGCGGGGTTATACAAGTCAAATTATTTGTACAGGTTTTTGCGCAGAGGTTATTGCCAACCGATTTTCCAGTCCTCGGCATTTTGCAGGGTTTGCCACGCGAGGCGTTCGGCGCGCCGGGTCATCACCGCTTGCAGCTCGACTTCCAGCACCACGCCTTCGTCGTCACGGAACAGTTCGGTGACCAGAAAGTGCTTTTCCTTGTTGCGAGGGCGGGCTGCTGTCCACTTCGACAGCAGCAGTTTGGACGGGTTGATGCGGTTCATTGCAGGTGTTCGATCAGACGTCGCGCCGCTTCCTGGCCGCTGAGCCATGCGCCTTCCACGCGGCCAGACAGGCACCAGTCGCCGCACACGTACAGGCCCAGGTCGGCGTCGGCCAGTACACCGAATTCATGGCTGCTGGACGGCCGTGCGTAGAGCCAGCGGTGCGCCAGGCTGAACGACGGCGCCGGCATGGCGCTGTGCAGCAATTCGGCGAACGCGCCGTGCAGGTGTTCGATCACGGCCTCTTTGGGCAGGTCCAGATGGGCCTTGCTCCAGGCGCTGGTGGCGTGCAGGACCCAGGTGTCGAGGGTGGTATCGCGTCCCGGTTTGCTGCGGTTGCGTGCCAGCCAGTCCAGCGGGCTGTCCTGTACGAAGCAGCCTTCCATGGGTGTATCCAAAGGGGTGTCGAAAGCCAGCGCAATGGCCCAGGTCGGGTCCATCTTCACCCCGGCAGCGGCACTGGCCAGCTTGGGCGCGGCGGCAAGCAGCGCGGTGGCCTGGGGCGCCGGGGTGGCGATGATGACGTGGCTGAAGGGGCCGTGGTTTTCGCCGTCGGCGTCCAGCAGGTTCCAGTGCTGTTTGCCTTGGAACACTTCGGTGATGCGGCAGCCGAACACTACTGGCAGGTCATCGAGCAGGGCGCGGGTGATGGCGCTCATGCGCGGCGTGCCGACCCAGCGGATCTGCTCATCGGGGGAGGGCGTGAGTTGGCCGGACTTGAAGTTATACAACTGGGGCTTCCACTGCTCGACCCAACCATTGCCTTGCCAGCGTTGCACTTCGTTGACGAAGCGCCGGTCGCGGGCGGTGAAGTATTGCGCGCCCATGTCCAGGGAGCCTGCATCGCTGCGCTTGCTGGACATGCGGCCACCACTGCCGCGGCTTTTATCGAAGAGTTGTACAACGTGCCCCGCGCCTCGTAACGCTCGGGCGGCGGAGAGACCGGCGATGCCGGTGCCGATGATCGCGATGGGAACAGTCATGGGGGGCCTCGTTTTACCGTTGTGCACAGACTACGCTGACACCAATAGCTGTACAATATTGTTTTTTGGTATAAGTTTTGGCTTACCTGTTCTTAAGGCGTGACCTATGGTTAATGCTGAAACCTAAACCAACGTGACGCCTCGTAACAAAAATTGTCCCTGCCTATAAAATAGACCAGTGATCGGCGGCGAACGTTACATGAGGAACGTGCCATGCATATTTTGCTGACCGGCGGTACGGGGTTGATCGGCCGTCAACTGTGCCAACACTGGCTTGCCCAGGGCCATCGCCTGACCGTGTGGAGTCGCCGCCCGGAACAGGTCGCCAAGGTATGCGGTGCTCAGGTGTCGGGAGTCGACCGCCTACAACAGGTTATCGGCCCGGTTGACGCGGTCATTAACCTTGCGGGTGCGCCCATTGCCGATCGGCCCTGGACCCACAAGCGCAAGGCCTTGTTGTGGAGCAGCCGCATCAGCCTCACCGAAACCCTGCTGGCCTGGCTGGAAGGGCTGGAGCACAAACCTGCCGTGCTGATTTCCGGCTCTGCCGTGGGCTGGTATGGCGACGGCGGCGAGCGCGAACTGACCGAAGCCAGCGGCCCGGTGCAGGACGACTTCCCCAGCCAACTGTGTATCGCCTGGGAAGAAACCGCCCAGCGCGCCGAAGCCTTGGGCATCCGCGTGGTGCTGGTGCGAACCGGCCTGGTGCTGGCGGCCGAGGGCGGCTTTTTGTCGCGGCTGTTGCTGCCGTTCAAACTGGCGCTGGGCGGGCCTATCGGCAATGGTCGGCAGTGGATGCCGTGGGTGCATATCAAGGACCAAATCGCCTTGATTGATTTTCTTCTGCACAAGCCTGACGCCAGTGGTCCTTATAATGCCTGCGCGCCGCACCCGGTACGTAACCGCGAGTTCGCCAAAACCCTGGGCCAGGTGCTGCACCGCCCGGCGTTCATGCCCATGCCGGCGTTTGCTTTGAAGGTGGGCCTGGGGGAATTGTCCGGCCTGTTGCTGGGTGGGCAGAAGGCGCTGCCCGAGCGCTTGCTGGCCGCGGGTTTCACTTTTCAGTTCACTGAGTTGCGTGCGGCTCTGGACGACTTGTCCAGCCGCCTCTAGAGATAGGATGTTGCATGACGGATCACGCGTTGTTACTGGTCAACCTGGGCTCACCGGCGTCCACTTCGGTAGCCGATGTGCGCAGCTACCTCAATCAGTTTCTGATGGACCCTTATGTGATCGACCTGCCGTGGCCGGTACGGCGCTTGTTGGTGTCGCTGATCCTCATCAAGCGCCCCGAGCAGTCGGCTCACGCCTACGCCTCCATCTGGTGGGACGAAGGCTCGCCACTGGTGGTGCTCAGTCGCCGCCTGCAGCAACAGATGACTTCGCAGTGGGCTCACGGCCCGGTGGAGTTGGCGATGCGCTATGGCGAACCGTCCATTGAAAGTGTGCTGGTGCGCCTCGCGGGTCAAGGTATTCGCAAGGTCACGCTGGCGCCGTTGTACCCGCAGTTTGCCGACAGCACCGTGACCACCGTGATTGAAGAAGCACGCCGCGTGGTGCGCGACAAAAAGCTCGATGTGCAGTTCTCGATCCTGCAACCCTTCTACGATCAGCCCGAGTACCTCGACGCGTTGGTAACCAGTGCACGGCAGTACGTGGAGCAGGATTACGATCACTTGCTGCTGAGTTTCCACGGCTTGCCCGAGCGTCACCTGACCAAGCTCGACCCTACCGGCCAGCATTGTTTCAAGGACGCTGACTGCTGCAAGAACGCATCGGCCGAAGTGCTCAAGACGTGCTACCGCGCGCAGTGCTACAGCGTTGCCCGCGACTTTGCCGAGCGTTTGGGCTTGCCGGAGGGCAAATGGTCGGTGGCGTTCCAATCGCGCCTGGGCCGGGCGAAGTGGATCGAACCCTACACCGAGGCGCGCCTGGAAGCGTTGGCCCAGCAAGGTGTGAAAAAGCTGCTGGTGATGTGCCCGGCGTTTGTGGCCGATTGTATCGAGACCTTGGAGGAGATTGGGGATCGCGGGCTGGAGCAGTTCCGCGAGGCGGGGGGCGAGGAGTTGGTGCTGGTGCCGTGCTTGAATGATGATCCGCAGTGGGCGGTGGCGCTCAATACTCTGTGTGAACGGGCGCCAGCGACGCTGTAATCGAGCCAAGTGAAGATCAACA